>NZ_JACVPB010000010.1 GCF_018882085.1 Polynucleobacter sp. AP-Reno-20A-A9
TCTGCCTCTTGCAATATCCGAACAATCTGTTCGTCTGAAAACCGTGCTCTCTTCATACCTGCTCCTTAGGTTGAAGGAGTCATTATCTCTAAAAGCTTTTGGTCTGAAAATCCCAGGACAGGTCACCCCCTAAAGAGTCTGCACCCAAAAATCCAGATTCTGGTCACAAGTCAATGGAGGTAAAGAGAGCTGAGTAGCAGGTAGTAGTGAATAAGTCAGGATGGGTGTTTGGTTGATGCTGACTAAACACCCATTTTGCAAAACGAACTACCCAGCTTTTTGATGTTCTGGCAGGAGAAGTGCCCGCTAATGCCATGTAGCATGCAACCAGTATTCCTAGATTAAAAAGTTGTTAGAATTAATTAATTGGATGCATCCATCGTGGGGTTCTAAAGCACACAATTCTCTTATAGAGCCATACATAACTAAAGATATACAGAGCAAAAAATCCAATCAAAATAGGGGTTGATTGCCACCAAAGAATTGCCGGAATAATGGCTAAAGTGGTTAGCATCCAAAGGTAGGGTGATGTTCTGGCATTTGCTGTAAACCAATCATCTTGTTTTATGCCGCTTTTACCCGAACTAAGAACGCGTCTAAAAATTAATGAATGAAAATGAATGCCATCAGGCTGACCAGGGCTCTTACCTTGGTGAATTTTCCTGCGATAGATCGTAAATAGGGTTTCTAGGATTGGATAGCCGTTCACTAGCAAGGCAAACCATGGGGATACGTTGCTATGTCTCGATACCAGCATGATGCTAATGATGGCAATCCAAAAACCTATCAAATAAGCGCCACCATCACCGAGAAAGATAAGTCCTCTGGGGTAATTCCAAACAAAGAAGCCAAGTATGGCGGCCACCATAATGAAGCTTAAAGAAATCAATATTGGATCAGCAAGTACGTAACTCATGTAACCAAGCGCCATAAGGGTGATCATTCCTACCATGCTTGAAAGACCATTGAAGCCATCAATGATGTTGTAGGCATTTGATAGTCCAGTTACGGCAAATACAGCAAATACAATTGCAATTGGCGAAAATCCTAAGAGGTAATCTACCCCAGGTATATCAAGCTTGGTGATCTGAATATTTAAAAGATTGATTGCTAAAAGTGCGCCAATAGCCACGAACAAAAGCCTCATACGTACACTAATTTTTTTGGTGAGATCTTCTGTTAGTCCGATGGCAAAGACTGGAATAGCGCAAATGAGAATTGTTGATTCAATGACAGAAGTAGGTTGTGCTTGAAGCTTTAGAAGTATCGCAATCAATAAGCCTAGTGCAATGCCAATCCCACCAATTCTTGGTACAGCTTTTTTATGAAACTTTTGGGGGCCTGATAAATCAGAATCTGCAGAGATATGGCTATGTAGATGCTCAAAACGAATCATAAGCAAAGTTGCAATAAAGGATGCAAAGAGGGCAGAGAGTAAACCAATCATGAGCTAATTATAAGTTCCAAAACCATTTTCTGAGAATGGAATCTAATTCACCCTCCCTAGATTCCATCCTGGGTTAGTAGATGGTAAATGCCCCAATGTATTGAACACATATTAAATCTATTGCCCCACTTGATGGGTTGGCTGTTTTCTTATTGTCATGGGCAAATCATCCAATTCATTCAAATCAATGTGTAATTGCCTGGTAACCAGATCTTTAGCTTGGTTTACCCTAACTCCTTAAGTAATTAATGAGGGGTGGTTTGCATGTTATCTATTGAATACATAAATAAAAGAGCACGTCTTTTTCGTCTGGAATTGAGTCCGCCGATTTTAGCTATTCTTGGAGTTTTGATTGTGCTCTGGCAACTTTTAAGCTTTTTACGTATCCTGAAGTAGTTTGATTGGGCTGGTCTATTGACTTGGGCTGTGAGAAGTCCGCAAGCTACGCGGGTGACAATTAGGATTGCTTGATTAGGTCGAGAGGATGAGTTTGGTCTCATACCGGGTGGATGGTTTATTTCTTACTAGAGCTACTAGTTTTATCGCTCTTATCTTTAGTGGGCTTGCTGAGCTTGAAACTCAGCTTCTGACCCTGATAGAGAAGGGTGGCAGACTCATCGCCAATACTTTGCAGACTCAAGCCTTTACCAATCGTTTCACCAACACTAATGGCATTGGTTGGTTTGCCATCAATCTCAAAAATAGCAAAGCCATCAAGAGTGCCATCAGGGTTTTTAGAGGTAGCAACAACACCGCGCAGATAAATATTCTCGGTCACCAGTGGCTTACTACCAAACAAAGCGTAGCCAGCAGTTGCATCCTGATTCGAATATAAGGTTTGACCTTTAGAAATTCCATTGCTTGGCTGATTTGGGGTTCCCGGAATTTGCAGGATTCTCATGAACCAATAGGTTGCTGAGATGGCGCATGCAAGCATTAGGAGATAGGTTATGAACTTGGTGAGATTAGCTGGGCTCAATCGGTTTAAGGAAATTGCCAGGGCACCTTGAGCATAGTTTGGCTTGCTCGATTTTGAGGCGGCTTTAGGTTCTTGCTTTGTGGCTTGTTTGGAGCTCTTTAGCCTGTCCTGTATTCGTTTGATAAATTCGCTCAAAGTGACAAAATACCTATAAAATTTAATTCAGTTTAAATCATTGAAAGCACCACCATATGTCTCACCATAGGTCTAACTTCGTAGCTCGCTTCATGTCTGCCAGTAAGTCTGCTTTTTTGACTCAAAAGTCACCTTCTAAAGCCTCTAGGGCTACTCGTTTTCCTAAGTCCGCACCGAAAAAGGGTGGAGATGCTGGATTTACTCTAATTGAGATCATGGTGGTCATTGCCATTATTGGTATTTTGGCTACCTTAATTGTTCCCAAGATTATGGGACGCCCTGATGAGGCACGCGCAACTGCTGCTAAACATGACGTAGGCACCCTGGTGCAGGCATTTAAGCTCTATCGTCTTGATATTGGTCGCTACCCAACTACTGAGCAAGGTATTAGAGCCTTAGTAGAAAAGCCAACTTCAGAGCCTGTTCCGCAGAACTGGAAAGCAGGCGGCTATTTAGATTCCATTCCTAAAGATCCATGGGGTAATCCATATCAATATGCCAACCCAGGTACTCATGGCGAAATCGATGTCTATAGCTATGGCTCAGATGGTAAGCCAGGCGGAACCGGAAACGATGCCGATATTGGCAATTGGCAGTAAGTCTTTAGTTGCATCTAAGCTTATTCGGTTGAATGTAGAGGCTAAGAGTATGTTGGTAAGTTCTACCTCAAAAATGAGAAGAGCTGTAGACGCTGGCTTTACCCTAATCGAGTTACTCGTCGCCATTGCCATCATGGCAGTGATGCTGGGTGTAGCTATTTTAGCTATTCCAAATCATGATGAGCGTTATTGGAAAGACAATCTCGATCAACTCGTTTCATCACTCAATCTTGCGCAAGACGAAAGCGCCATGTCTGGTACCCCGATGATTGCGCAAATTGATTCAGCGGGCTGGCGATTTTTTGTTCCCAATAGTAACGGCGCCTATGGTTCTCAGGGATCTGCAGGGTCTATGGGCTCTAGCGCACCAGGTGGACAATCCATTTCACTTGCTGGTAATGGAAGTGGCGGTGCTGTAAGTCCAGTCAACAACCCTTCGGGGCTGATGCCTGATGTCTATCGTCCTCAATCTTGGTACAAGCCTGTGGAGATTGCTCCTTTGCAACTCACCTTAGGTGGCGAGCAAGTAGCGCAAGTATTGCAAATCCCGATCAAACAAGTCACTGGCAGTGGCGCTCAAGATACCAGGCAAGCAATATTGATCCGCAATCGTAATGGCCGTTTTAGTTGGACGAAGTTATGAGTGCATCTGATCGCACTCAGCAAGCTCTGCACCATCGCAATGGCTTTGCACTTATTGAAGTGTTGGTGGGTTTAGCAGTTTTAAGCATTGCCATGCTTGCTGGTTTACGTGCGATTGCAAATGGTGCAGATACGCAACTCGCAGTCTCACAAAGAACCATGGCTTTGTGGAGTGCTGACAATACGCTCTTGGATTTACGCATGAGTCGTGCTTGGCCAGAACTAGGAACATCTACCTTTAGTTGTCCTCAAGCGACTTATGTTTTTGTTTGTCAACGTAAAGTGCTTAGCACTCCCAATCCAGCCTTTCGCAGAATTGAAGTCACTGTCTACTTATCTAGCCCGAGTAGCACAGATGTAGCCAGCGGACCTCGTCTAGCTTGGTTGACTACCGTAGTCTCCAATCCGTCTGGTGGTGTGATGTAATCCTGCTAGCGCAGTAATTTGCCTTGTTGCAAATAAGATGCACCCCTATTGGGAAAGCTTTCTGTGGATGAGGGAAGCATTACTTCCTAAAATCCTCCCTATGGTCTTAAAAAGCCGACCTCAGATGGTATTGGGTGATATATGTCTAGGGACAATCTTGGTTGCAGTTTTGTAGGTGATACGCTAAAATTGCATGAAATTTCAATAAAAAATCATGCAAAAAGAGCCAGTAAAACCCTTCTTGAGTACCTCACCTGAGGTGCGCGATAGCGCATTGGGTAGACTTCGCTCGCATTTAAAGAGAGGTCGTGTCTACAGAAGGGAAGACTTTTTAAGTGACACTAATGCAGTTGATCGCCATTTAAAGCAATTAGTTGATGCGGGTGATTTAGAAAAGCTTGCCCAAGGACTGTATTACTCGCCCAAGTCCTCAGCGTTTGGTAGGGTGCCTCCAAAGGACGAAGATTTAGTCGAAGCTTTTTTAAAAGATGAGAACTTTTTATTGCTTTCACCCAATGGCTATAACTCTTTAGGTCTAGGAACAACCCAGCTCTATAACAAGACCGTGGTGTACAACCATAAGCGTCACGGCATCTTTAAATTAGGCAATAGAAGTTTTGAATTTCGAGTAAAGCCGCGCTTCCCCAAAAAAGTGGATAAAGAATTCCTGTTGGTAGATCTATTGAATAATCTAGATTCGCTTGCCGAGAATAAAAGCGACGTATTGGCTATGGCAGAGAAACAATTAAATAAGTTTGAAACTGCTAAATTGCAAAAAATGGTTAGTACTTATGGTGCAGGCAGAACTAAGAAGCAGGTTTTATCTTGGTTGCGTGCCCCCCAGAAAGCGAGTACTTAATGCTATTGCATGACCACAAGGAATTCAGGGATCTGATTGCAGCAGTATCAGATGCTATGGGTATTGATCCTACATTGGTTGAAAAAGATTACTGGATCATGCATTGTCTGTGGGGAGTGCAGCAACAAGGGTTCGCATTTGAATTAAAAGGCGGAACTTCATTATCCAAAGGGTTTGGACTCATCCATCGCTTTTCCGAAGATATTGATATTCGTATTGAGCCGCCAGCAGGCATGGATGTTAAGACTGGAAAAAATCAAGATAAAAAAGTGCACATCAAATCTCGCGCAGACTATTACGATTGGGTTGCCAGTGAGCTTAAGATTTCTGGCATACAAGAAGTTATACGAGATCATGCATTCGATGATCAAGAAAAAATGCGCAGTGGTGGGATTCGCTTAAATTACCTATCTACAACACCATTGCTTAGTGGTTTAAAGGATGGCGTTTTATTGGAATTGGGTTTTGACGATACAGCACCAAATCAAGCGGTAGATATTTCATCATGGGCATACGATTATGCGATTAAGTACGTCAAAGGGCTTAATGACAATAGAGCTAAAGACGTCCTTTGCTACCTGCCAGAATATACATTTGTAGAGAAGCTGCAAACCATTACTACAAAGTATCGTCAATACAAAGAAGGGAAGATATTTCCTAAGAATTTCTTAAGACATTACTACGATCTATATTGCCTCTTAGACTGTCCATCAGTGTTAGGCTTTTTTAAGACTGATAGGTATCAGACTAGAAAGATAGAGCGTTTTCCCAAGTCCGATAACTTAGTCATTTCTCAAAACCCAGCTTTTCTTCTGAGTGATTCACAAGATCGAAAGTTATTTGAATCTGAATATCTAAAGGTAGCTAGCCTTTATTACCAAGGGCAGCCAAGTTTTGGCGATCTACTAAATCGTATTGGCCAGCATATACATAGCCTCTAAATATCAGCTTTTTAAATCAAGGACTGCTAGCAAAAATAAGTTTGCGAAATTCCGCCATGCCTATCAAAGAAGATATCATTCATTTATCAAGAGGAGTAGATCATGGATGCAGCTCACATCTTTAAAACTGGCCAAAGCCAAGCGGTAAGTTTTTCCAAGGAATATCGCCTAACTGAATCAGAGGTCGCTGCTCAGCATTTTGGCGGTGAACTTCTCCTCTCGCCCAAAAGTAGCCTCTTTACGTTTATTTCTGCTTCTTTAGCTGGTTTTGAGCCGGGCTTGCAATTAATACGCGAGCAGCCAGAGCAACAAGGCCAGTCGGAGATTGCCTCTTGATTTTGCTAGATACAAGTTTGGTATCTACATCACCGATCAAAAACTTTCCTCTGTTTTGGAGTGCTTTAAGGGATTAAGCTCTAGTCACTAATATCAAAAAGAGTTTTCAATAGTGCCAGGATTGAGACCGGAAAAATAGGTTTGAGAGAGGTGAAAATTATGTCAAATCAACTCAGTCTTGCTAGATTATTTTATTGCGCAATATGATTAATCTAAAGCCGAATAAACAAGGGCTAAATTCACAAGAGCATGGCTTCGCTTTACTGGAAGTCATCGTTGCGCTCGTCATCATGGCTTTAGTAGGCTTAATGGCATGGCGCGGCATGGATGCCATGATTCGGGGGCGCGAAGTCATTGATCGGCGCGCTAATCAAGATGCGGATTACTCGCAACTTGTACGCCAGTTTGAAAAAGATTGCCAATCCGTTTTAGTACGTGATGAGCTTAGTAGTTTGGCAAATTCTCAAGCGGGCGCTAATGCAAATGGTGGCGCTGTTTCTGCTGTGGCATCTGGCGCTAAAAATATTTGGTTCTTGCGTCGTTATCGTGCCGATAACGTTGACGCTTGGTTGATTGCTGGCTATGGCATGGGTCCTTCTGGATTGCAACGCTGGACCAGCAAGCCTTTATTGCAGAGATCTGATGCTGGCGCATTGTGGTTTGGTATTTCTCGTGATCCTGATTTGGCTTCAAGTGATTTGCTGTTAAGCCTGGAAGTACCTACAGTAATACGCCAAGCCTTTCAGGGGCAGACTTCGGTGCTTAGTGGTGCCGGCACCAGTGGCATTAGCGCCTCCGGTACGGGTAGCCCTAATGCTACTGCCAACATCTCTGCTACCACTCCCTCCACCAATCCTCCTGCTAGTACTACTCTTAATGTCAGTAATTTACTTCCTGAGCAACAGGGCGTCGTCATGCAGTGGTGGATTAAAGATGTTGCCTTGCCTATTACGCGATCATGTTTGATGGGAGGTGCGCTGTGACATCTTTAAGAATACGCTCCTTGCTTACTACTTTTAATGCATCTCATCGTGAGCGTGGTTCGGCAACAGTCACTGCATTGATTGTGGTGGGTGTTGCTGCCGTTCTTCTAGCGGGCTTGATGTGGCGTCAGCAAATTCAGATTCGGACTCTTGAGAATGCGCGTGATCAAGTGCAGGCGCAGTGGTTGCAACGCGCCGCAATTGATTTTGCTCGCTTGGTCTTAGTGGAAGATCAACGCAATAGCCAAATTGATCATTTGGGTGAAGCTTGGGCTTTGCCTCTGGCTGATGGAAAAGTAGCGGATTTCTTAAAGAATACCGACGTACCGGATGAGATAGCCGCTGTCACTTTACAGGGGCAACTCATCGATGCTCAAAGTCAGTTCAATTTAGCCAACCTTTGGGATAAAAGCTTTAAAACAGTAAATCCTCCTGGAGTGCAGGAATATGGACGCCTCTTGGACGCTTTGGGTTTAGATAAAAACTTGGCCCAACAGACCGCCCAGGGTGTTTTGCAGATGGATATGCCGATATATGACCTAGAGGGCTTATTAAAGCTGCCATCCTACAGTCCAGCTATTTTGGAGCAGATAAGACCTTTTGTAACGATTTTACCGATTTTAACGACAGTTAACGTCAATACCGCTTCTTCAGAGGTGTTGATGGCGGCAGTACCGGGGCTTTCAAGGTCGGCAGCGGGTGCGTTTGTGCAACAAAGAGCTGCAACCCCTCTTAAGAGTGTTGATGAAATCACCTCCCTCTTAAATAAGATGGGGGCAAGCCAAGGCATCACCCTAGATGCCTCCTTGGTCGACGTACGCTCCCAATTTTGGCTCGCACGCTCAGAAATACGCATGGGAAGAGGTATATTTGTTAGTTCGGCACTGATTCAGAGGTCCCCAACACCACTGCCTAATGGTAATTTCACGCAAGTGATTTGGAGTAAGACTGGCAAAGTGATCTCTGACTGATAAAGCAAGTGAAAACAAAGTAAGTAGAGAGCTAAGTAAAGAACTAAGTAAAGAACCAATCAAAGAACGAAGCATTTGAGCCTATTAATAGTACGTTGCCCCCTAAAGCCATTTTCTGGTTCTGGATCCCCAGGGGACTCTGCTCGAGAGTGGTCGGAGCTTAATTGCGCAGAGCGATTTGAATGGTGCTTAGTTGAGGGTGACGATACAACTCTAGAAACAGGCATGGGCACTACCGAATCGATGCCTTATGCAGATGAAGTATTGGTCCTGTTGCCGACGATCGATGTGCGCCTGATCGAAGCCAAAGTGCCTTTGGCTAACGCGAAGAAGTTACAGCAAATTCTTCCTAATCTCATTGAAGAGTATGTCCTCGCTGGAGCGCAATCACTTGCAGTGCAAGCATTGCCGCCGATGCCAGGCAAGCCTGCATTACAAAGAGTCATTGCGCTCATTGATCGCACATGGTTTACATGGCTCTCTAAACAGTTGGAAAACTTAATTAGTCAGCGCGTTCGTTTAATTCCGGAATGTTTGTTGCTGGCTCTTCCGGATTCAGAGAATGCAAATCCTGATAGCCCTTCCATTGCTTATCAACAGGTTGAGCAAGCCTTAATTCTGACTCGGCGTACTGGCTTACAGCTAGGCGTGGCCTGGGTTGAGAGGGCGGACGACCATGATGGTGACAGTATTACTCTTCCCAAAGTATTGCAGGACTCATCAGCGGTTGAGCTCTCTTGGAGTTGTTTGGCATTAAGTGCAAAACAGTTCTTAAAAGATAACGCATCATCTAAGTCAGCCAATTACTCTCTTAATTTGCTACCTAAAACATTTAGACGCGAAGCAGGTAAAGGTTTATCAAATCTATCTAATTACCTAAAGCGTAAACGCGTAGATGGAAACCAAGCAGTTAGTGCAAGCGCAACTTGGATAGACCCAGCAATCTGGCGTCAGCCTGCACAGTGGTCAAAGTATTTAATCGTCAGCATTGTTGCTGGACATCTCTTGCACTTAGGTTGGTTGGTAGTAGATAACTGGCGGTGGGGAAATCAACTCGAAGTCTTGGCAGCCCAGTCATTAACACCAGTGTCTATTACCAAATTCAATCAAGAAAAGGCGCAAGACAAATTACAAGACAAAGCCATAGGCATAAGCAGCTCGTCTGGAAATTCTGTAATCACTGCATTTACAAAACAAGTGACCCAAGACCAGCGACGCCAAGGCTTGGTATCGGATGCAGACTTTGCGCCAATGGCGGCCAAACTACAGCAACTCAAGACTGCCTTTGGGCCAGAGGTTTTGCAAAAGCTTGATTACGATGGCTACGCTATCAATTTTGAATTTAAGCCCGGGGCGCTAAAAGGATCAAATCAGCAGACCAGCGCTGAAGTCATGCAAAAAGCCCGCTCGTTAGGTTTAATGGTTAAAACACTGGGCACCAATCGCTATCGCCTAGAGCCATATTCAGGGCTTGGACAATGAATCAAAGTCCACTAAATCAGTTCGCTGAAAAGTTACTTACTTTCTTGAGGAAGGTAAAGGAGCTGTTGAGTAAAGACTACTCAATGCAAGATTTGAAAAATCTCAAATCTCTACCTAAAACACTGCAGCAGAAGTTTTCTGAGGCACAGAACAGTCTGGGTAAAACATCTACAAGTGCAGCACTAGCTTCATCACCCTCAAAGTTTGACATCAAGCAATTATCGGCTCTAGCGCGTCGATTTGTGCTGGAGCAACGCAATGCATTTGTGTTGTTATTTATAGCATTGCTGCTATTGCCGATAAATATGTTTGCCATTGCCCCTTACAGTCAGCGAGTCCAAAATCAATTGGATATGCGTCCAGCGCAGTGGTCTCAGTTGCAAAGCTTAATTAAGCTGGCTAAATTCTCAAGCTCCTCTACCTCGCAAGCCTCATCCTATGGTCCCGGGATTGCGACGGTGACCTTGTTGGATGATATGGAGATACAAAAGATTCGGAGTGTATTGACTGCACGTGGTTTAAAGCCAAGTGTTCTTCGCCTAACTGCCGATAACCCTCCACGGATTGAGTTTCAAGCTAGTGATGCCATGTTCTCAGTGCTACTTGATACGCTAGATGAGTTGCGTATGACTTGGCGCTTATATCCAGAGCAACTCAATGTCATCTCTACTAGTGGTGCAGGTATGGTAAATATCAGCGGTGTCCTAGTGCAGTACGGTGGTCAAGCCGGTATGAATAGGTAGATGACTATTTCATGAAACTCGTCCTCGACTTTACCCACCCTAAGTTGCCTAAATTATTTTGGGCTGCGTTGGTGTTCATCTGCCTGGTGGTGATTGTTCGCCAAATGCCCATCAGTTGGGTCAGCGGATCGCTTGCATCCCAAACAGGTTGCCGCGTCATGTTGCAACAACCCATTGGAACGATTTGGCAAGGTAGTGCCGCATTGGCATTTTCTGAGCCTAACGCCGCTGAAGGTGGATGCCGCGATCCTATGTCCGTTACCGAACGCTTTCATTGGTCTACTAGCTGTAAGCTCTTATCCATGACCTGCAATACCGAGCTGCAGTTTGCTGCCTTCGAGCAAGCTCAATTAATTAGTTGGAGCTTGAGCAAAACCCAAATTGCTTCTAATGAAATCAAGCTGCCAGCCAATGTATTGGAGGGTTTAGGCAACCCCTGGAGCACCTTACGCCCTCGTGGCGAACTTGGCGCGCGCTGGACCGATATCAATTTGGCGGGCTTAATGGCTAACTTACCCGGTTTCGGGGCTGGAAATACCCCATCGTCAGGAGTTATTCGAATTATCATAAGTAACTTAACTAGCCCAATTAGCCCTGTAAAGCCATTAGGCGGTTATGAGATTTCAGCCAATATTGCCGATACGGGGATGAACTGGACTCTATCGACCACGAGTGGTCCGCTCTTACTAAAAGGGCAGGGAGAATTTAGTAATAAGGCTGGTAGTAAAGGAATGCAATTTTCTGGTGAAGCAAGTGCCTCACCAGAGTCACAAGAATCCTTAATTGGATTGTTGTCATTATTGGGTAAAAAAGAAGGTGATAGGTATCGCCTGAAGTTTTAAGTTTTTAGGTGAATTTACAAGTTCAGAACAGTGGTAATAAAGAAAAAAGCATGCAAACAGTCATTAGTCAAATGCAAAAGAACCTGCAACTCAACTTTAAGAAGCGCTTAGCGATCTTGGTTGTTCTTTGCTTCGTCGGCGAGAGTGTCGTCATGCCTTTGGCTTACGCACAAGCTAATCGTATAAATAGTGCGCCTTCCAATATCACTGTGCCTGATGAGGGCGCTGTAACTTTGTCCTTCTCTAATGCTGATATTGAGTCTGTTGCGAGTGTTTTAGCGAAGGCAACTGGCCAAACGATTTTGGTTGACCCTAAGGTCAAAGGCACGATCAACCTTATTAGCAATAGACCGCTCACCAAGCCTAAGGCAATTGATGCCTTCTCTACAGCCCTGCGAACATCAGGCTTTGCGCTGGTAGATGTGAATGGCGTTTACCGCGTAGTTCCTGAGGCCGATGCTAAGCTCATTAGTAACTCAGTCACAACGGGCAAGAGCAAGCAAGAGGGTGATCAGATCATTACGCGTGTGTTCAGACTCAATTTTGAATCTGCCAATAATCTTCTCCCAGTACTGCGCCCACTCGTATCACCAAACAACACAATCAATGCCTATCCAGGTAACAACACGATTGTGATTACGGATTACGCTAGCAATATTCAGCGTATTGGGCAATTGATCGAATCGATTGATGCACCGACTTCAAGCGATGTACAAAGCATCAAACTCAACTACGCCATTGCCTCAGATATGGCCACCATCCTCAGTAAGGTATTGGATACCGCTTCAACCGGTGGTGCCGATCCTTCGCTCAAAACCATGATTTTGGCTGAGCCACGAAGCAACTCTATTTTGGTACGCGGTGCTAGTGCAGAACGTATTCGTCAAATTCGTGTGTTGGTTGCTCGTCTTGATGTGCCTACCGCTAATAACGGCAACATTTGGGTTGTACCGCTCAAGAACGCAGAAGCAACCAAGCTTGCAGTTACTCTACGGGCAATTGTGGCGGCAGATGCTTCTCTTTCTGCGCAAGTAGGTAGTACTCCAGGGCAGCCAGGTGCCGTCAATCCTGCGGCCAACCTCAATCAGTCAGCCAATCAGCAAGCCAATACAGCTCCTGGTGCTTCAGGATCTTCTGCTGCTACTTCTGCTCTAACGAGCTCAAGCAACCCCACTACCGGCGGCATTATTCAGGCGGAGCCAGCCACCAACTCCATCATCATTACTGCCAGTGAGCCTTTGTATCGCAACTTGCGCCATGTGATCGAGCAATTAGATCGTCGTCGTACTCAGGTCTATATTGAGTCTTTGATTGCTGAAGTGAGCTCAACCAATGCGGAAGAGTTGGGAATTCAGTGGCAAGGATTGGTTGGTTCTGGTAATCAGAACGTTGGCTTTGGTGGCACCAATTACACCAATGCTGCGGGGCAGACTGGCTCAAACATTATTGGGCTGGGTTCCAACGTCAACAATATTCTCAATCCAAGTAATGCAACTGGCATTGTTGTTCCGCCCGCACCTGGTTTGAACTTGGGCTTACTTACCAAATTCAATGGCACTTATGGCATGTCAGCCTTGATTACTGCTTTGGCGACAACGCAAGGCACGAATATTCTGTCAACACCAAACCTCATTACTTTGGATAACGAAGAAGCCCGTATTGTGGTGGGTCAGAACGTGCCGATCATCACTGGTTCGTATGCGCAAACAGGCTCAACCAGTACTGTTACGCCATTTCAAACCTACACCCGTCAAGACGTTGGCCTGACTTTACGAGTGCGCCCACAGGTTTCTGATAACGGTGTAGTGAAGATGCAGATTTATCAAGAAGTGTCTTCCATCTATAACCAAAACTTTGCGTCCGGCATTATTTTGAACAAACGTAATATCGAATCTAATGTCCTAGTGGATGATGGTCAGATTATTGTTCTCGGTGGTTTGATTGAAGATAAGTACAACGACGGCTCCAATGGCGTGCCATTCTTAAAAGACATTCCAATTATTGGAGCGCTATTTAGGTCTGATGCAAAGACTCGTACCAAAACCAATTTGCTCGTCTTCATGCGTCCTTATATTTTGCGTGATAAAGATCAAGCTGCCGACATCACTACCAACCGTTTGAACTTAGTCCAGCAAACTGAAACTGCATTTAAGCAAGCGCCAATGCTCTTGCCTAAAGAGGATTTGACGAAGATGTCCGATATTGAGCCGCCATTGATTCCGCCTGGTAAACCAGTCAATCAAACGCCGAATAATCTGCCGTCTTCTGGATTAACTAAGCCAATTCCGGTAAGACCGTCGTCTGTTCCAGCTTTTGGTGCGCCAGTACCCATTACGATTCAATAAGACGATTCAATAAGACTATCCAGTAAGAAGAACTTACACAGAAGCCATGCAGCACCTTCCCCGCGTTCCCTTTAGCTATGCCAAAGCAAATCAGATTTTGCTGATTAAGGGCGCGGTGAATGAGGGTGGTGAAGAGAGTGTTCCAACCTTAATTCATAGTCCTGAGACAGATCTTTCAGTCTTACAAGAGATCTGCCGTTTAGTGGGCCCCATTCGTCGTGTTGAGCAAACCAGCGAAGAAGTTTTAGAGGCGCTTAATGCTGCGTACTCCGAAGGTGATCTCAATGCGTCTCAAGTAGTAGATGAAGTAGAAGAGGCTGTAGACCTATCTCGCCTCTTACAAGAAATGCCTATCTCTGAAGATTTATTGGAGATGAATGATGATGCTCCAGTGATTCGGATGATTAATAGTTTGCTTAAGCAGGCTAGCCGTGATGGGGCATCGGATATTCACCTAGAGGCTTTTGAGCGCAAGTCCGTTGTGCGCTTTCGGGTAGATGGCAATTTGCGCGATATCGTTGATATGCGTCGTGATCTACATGCCGCTTTAGTTTCTCGTATCAAGATCATGGCTTCGCTCGATATTGCTGAGAAGCGGATGCCACAAGATGGTCGTATCTCTTTGCGCGTCGGTGGGCGCGCGATTGATGTGCGTGTATCTACATTACCTACATCGCATGGTGAGCGTGTGGTGCTGCGTCTGTTAGAGAAGAATTACGATCGCCTAGACCTACGTGCACTAGGCATGGCCGAAGATACCTTTAATCAGTTTGATCAACTCATTCATCGTCCACACGGCATTGTTTTGGTGACTGGCCCAACAGGTAGCGGTAAGACCACCACCTTATATGGCGCATTACTGCGCTTGCGTAACAAGATTAATAACATCATGACGGTGGAAGACCCGATCGAGTACAACCTTGATGGTATCGGACAAACCCAAGTCAACTCCCGCATTGATATGAACTTTGCCAGAGCCTTGCGCGCCATCTTGCGTCAAGACCCAGACATTGTGATGATTGGTGAGATCCGTGACTTGGAGACGGCACAGATTGCAGTGCAAGCTTCACTGACTGGCCACTTGGTATTGGCAACTTTGCATACCAACGATGCCCCTTCAGCAGTTACGCGTTTGATTGATATGGGTATCGAACCATTCCTACTATCATCTACTTTGTTGGGTGTATTAGGTCAACGCTTGATTCGGATGTCCTGTTCGGCCTGTGGCGGCAAAGGTTGCCCTACCTGTGGTGAGTCTGGCTATAGTGGTCGCGCCGGAATTTATGAGCTCATGACCACGAATGAAAAAATTCGGGAATTGATTCATCAGCATGCGGCTGAGAGTGATATTCGTAAGCAAGCTTTAGTAGGTGGCATGCGTACCTTAGCTGATGATGGCAAGCGCTGGGTAGCTGAAGGTAAAACGACTCCAGAAGAAATTCTGCGTGTTACTGGCTCAGTAGAAGTTGACTAAGCAATCGACTAACTCAATCAAATTAATGAGCTATGCCACGCTATCGCTTTGAAGCCCTAACTTACGCAGGTAAGAGCGAGCGCGGTAGCGTTGAAGGCGAGAGCGTGCGTGCAGTGCGTCAGGCCCTGATGGCTAAGCAATTAGTGCCTGTCACGATTGATCTCGAAACCGAATGGGGCAAACAGCGTTTTTGGAATAAATGGTTTTCAGAGAACAAGCCGCTTAGTCGTGCAGATCTCGCGATCTTTACCAGGCAAGTGGCGATCTTGGTGCGATCGGGCGTGCAGATTGATGAAGCACTCTCTGTGCTCGCTGAAGAAGCAAGCCAAGCCCATGTCAAAACAGTTTTACAGGCAGTGGTTGCTGAGCTTCGTGCCGGGTTACCTTTATCTAAAGCAATTGCAGGCCAACCACTTTCATTCGATCCTTTGTATCAAGGGGTGGTAGGAGCAGCAGAGCAGTCTGGCAAGATGGGGCAAGTGCTTACACAGTTAGCTGAGTTCTTGGAGAAGCGTCAAGCCCTCAAAAACAAGGCAATGGGTGCCCTGGCATACCCGGCCATGCTGACGGGTGTGGCATTCATGATTGTCTTGTTCTTGATGACGTATGTTGTTCCGCAAATTGCGCGCGTGTTTCAGAGTACTAAGCAGGCTTTACCTTTTTCCACTCGCTTCATCTTGGGTTTATCCGAGTTCATTGTGAACTGGGGTTGGTTGTTAGTGATATTCATTGCCGCCGCTATTTTTTATGGGCGTCGTGCTCTCGCTAAAGAAGACATTCGTTTAAAGGTGGATCGTGCCTTACTGAATGCACCCTTATTAGGTCCGCTACTTTTGGGTTTTGAGACAGCCCGCTTTGCCAATACGATGGCTATGTTAGTTTCTGCTAATGTGCCCATCCTGACGGCCCTACACAGTGCTCGTAGCACTTTAGGTAACTCAGTCTTGCGTGCAGCGATTGATTCAACAGAAGTCAGATTACGTGAGGGCACTAGTCTTTCTAGAGCCTTGGGTAGCCAAGGGGTGTTCTCACCAATCTTGATCCACTTGATTCGTTCAGGTGAGGCATCGGGCAAGTTAGACGAGATGCTGAAGTACGGAGCAGAGAACGCTGAGCTCGAATCTGAGCAAAAAACCAAAATATTTACCAGTTTGCTCGAACCTTTATTAATATTGGCTATGGGCTTAATGGTTTTGGGAATCGTAATGGCAGTGATGCAACCAATCTTAGAAATGAATTCAGGGGTAAGGTAATAAAAATGCAAATATTAATCATGACTGGACCGCACAGCAAAGTGAGAGAGATTTCTCTCACGGCGCGCCATTTGGTTTTCGGTGGAGCACTCAGTTTGGCCTTGCTCGTAGGTGCAAATGTTGCTATTAACGACGTTACCAATGAGACTAAAGATATCTTGCATGCGATGGAGAAAAAAGATCTCTTAGAGAAGCGCTTTATTGCCAACTCAGAAGATGACTATGAGACTAAGCTCATGGAGTTGCAAGCTAGATTAGATGAAGCGCAGCGTAACCTAGCTCAGCTAGACGACTTGCGTATGCAGTTAGCAAAAACCAATGGTGTGAATTTAGCTAGCAACTCAAGCAACTCAATCAACTACGGCGACAATGTAGTGAACCTTGGCAATGCACAAGGCGGGCCATTGAGCCCAGCAAATGCGGTAATTAACTTAGGTAATCAAGGTGAGCAATATGGTGCTCGCTTAGATCGCACCGTACAAGACTCCATTGCACTGAGCAATCGTGTGCAAGAAGTGCAAAAGTCTCTGACACAAAGTTGGGATGTATCGAGCTCGATTCCTACGGCTTCACCATTGCCACTCATGCCTCAAGCATCCAGTGGCCTAGGCTATCGTATCGATCCGATTACCCAGCAAACTGCTTGGCATGAGGGCACAGACTTCCCGGCAGCTTATGGCACACCAATTCTAGCAACAGCAGAGGGTGTCGTGATTCGTGCAGCCTGGGATCAGGAGTATGGATATGTAGTCGATGTGCAGCATAAGAACGCAGTGGTAACAAGATATGCCCACGCCCAAGAGATCCTGGTAAAGCAGGGTGACTTTGTAAGACAATCCCAGGCGATTGCTAAGGTGGGCTCAACTGGAAGATCGACTGGTCCCCACTTACATTATGAGGTCTTAAGGGATGGTGTTACCTTAGGCAAGAACTAATAATTAGTAGCGCTTCGCTTGATTGCCTATTTAAGGAACTAAGCTTAAGAACAGATACTCTAAGAAGATGATGATATGAACTACACCTTGCAAGAGGGTAGTTCTACCAATCGCTAGAGTGAGTGCGCCAATAAAGAATGACAAATACATCAATGTCATATTGAGATCACTAATACCCAGACTTAGCGGGAGATTAAAAAAGATCGCAATGGCTGCAACTGTCGGAATGGTTAAGCCAATACTGGCTAAAGCCGAACCCAAAGCCAAGTTCAAACTGCTCTGTAGGCGATTAGCCTTAGCTGCCCTAACAGCCGCAAAGCCCTCCGGCATTAATACTAGTAGAGCAATGGCTATGCCCACAATCGTTTTAGGTGCGCCTGCAGCTGCAACACCGCGCTCAATGGCTGGACTAAGAAGCTCTGCAAGCCCAACTACTGTAATCAGGGATAGCAATAAAAGAGCGCCACTAACTGCCGTCTTCAGTCCACTGGGCTTTGGAGCATGAACATTACTATCCGTTTTCTTATCTACCCTCTTCGGCAAGTAGTAGTCGCGATGACTAACGGTTTGGAAGAATAAAAATGCAATGTAGAGCGCAAATGAAGCTATGCCTGCAAAAGCAAGCTGGCTCTTTGTGAAGTCAGGACCAGGTGTGCTGACAGTAACAATTGGCATGACCAAAATAAAAGTAGCCAATGCAGTTAATACCGCTAATGCTGAATTGGTGCCTTCATTGCGGAAAGTCATCTCATGATGGGTTAAGCCACCCATAAAGATACAGAGACCAATCACACCATTAATCACAATCATGACTGTGGCAAATACTGCATCTCTGGCAATGAACTCAGATCCTTCATGACCAGTGAGCATCATCGAAATGATGAGAGATACTTCAATAATAGTGACGCTAATAGACAGTATCAAGGTGCCAAATGGCTCACCAGTTTTATGTGCAATCACTTCAGCATGGTGAACGGCTGAGAGAACTGCTCCAATCAGCGTGACGCTCATGAGCGCGATGAACCAAGTTTGGCTGAGTAAGTTAGTCATAGGCTGTCTGATTTGATCTTCAAAATAAGGTTAAGCTATCGGTAAATCGTATAACAGTTGAGTCATATTAAAGAGAGTGTATAGCCATCCATGAAAGCCATGATCTTATTTGGGCACGGTGCCCGTGATAGCCGCTGGCGTGAGCCTTTTGATCGTTTGGCTGCTTTATGGCAAGAGCAGCATCCCAGCATACCTGTAGAGTTGGCTTTCTTGGAAATGATGCAGCCTTCACTAGAGGAGGCGGTTGCTAGCCTGAGCGCTAAAGGCGCCACTGAATTGACTATCGTGCCAGTTTTCTTTGGGCAGGGCGGCCACTTACGAAATGACTTCCCAGTGTTACTAGAAGAGTGCCGGGGTAAATTCCCCAACGTTCAATTAAGCGCGACGCCTGCTGTTGGTGAGGATTTGGCTGTCTTGCAAGCGATTGTCGATTTTGGGAGTCGAAAAATAGGGTTGTAATCATTAGCCATACTTGTAATACAGGTATGTAATATAATTACATACCTGTATTACAATGAGCCATGACAAAAAAAGTTAGGCCTAAGCTTGAATCCTTAATTGAACGAGAAACATTTAAGTTAAAGGCAGGTAGCGGTGGCGGTGTTTTGAGCTTTGAAGTTTGGGGTTATATCAGTGAGGGTAAAACAGTAGTGACTCGCTATAACCTGGCATATATCAATCGGTTGATTTGCCAAAAAGATAATGGCAGAGTGCTTGGATTTGACAATGCTCATGACTATCACCACAAGCACTACATGGGTAAGGTGACCCCAGTATCTTTTGTAAGTTATGAAAAAACATTAGAACGTTTTGAAAAAGAGTGGCAAGAAATTATCAAGGAAGTAAAAAAGGGTAAAAAATGACAAAGATGATAATTCGTACCGATACCGTTGAAGGCTTCTTTGATCGCGCTAAAAAGGCCGCCCAAAAAAGTGATCGTGGAGAGGCGCTCAAGAAATCGGCCACCTTTTCGTTTGAAGACCCGCAAGAGATGTTTATGGTGCTATCCGAGGCGCGTAGACGTCTAATGCTGGAGGTGATGAATGAGCCCAAAACTATTACGCAATTAAGTCATAAATTGCACCGTGATCGCTCTGCTATCAATAAAGATATTGGGATGTTAGAAAAGATTGGCCTTTTGGTGTCACAAAAGATTAGTAACCCAGGGCATGGTATCGAAAAGATGGTTCAAACAGTTGCGCCCAAGATTGAGATGATTGCAACTTTAGGGTAACCCTTTTAGCCTGCTTTCTGCAGGCATTCATCAATTTTTTCCTCAGCGGTATCTGAGGCTAATGTGCTAGGGGATCTCAGAGCCTCACCAATCATAATAAGTGCAGGTGAGGCGCTATCAAACCACTGATCTGCTTTGCCAGCAGCCAACTCTTGTAAGGTGCTCGTCCATAAACGCTCGCGTGGAGTGCTCACTGCTTCCAAGATTTGCACTGGCGTGTTGCTATGTTGATTGGGGCTTTGTTCAATCAGTTGTTGTGCAATACGCGCCGCATCTTTGCGACCCATGTAATACACCAGGGTGTCGGCTGAAGGATTTGAAATAGGCTGCCCTGGAGCGACATTCTCAGCGCCCTGAGCTAAGGTGATAAACGCCACGCTACGGGATACTCCACGCAATGTCAGTGACTGCTGAATGCTTGCTGCGCCAGCCAGGGCGGCAGTAATTCCCGGCACCACCTGAACTTCAATCCCAGCAGCTTTGAGAGCCTGGATTTCTTCATCGGCACGACCAAATAGCATCGGGTCGCCACCTTTGAGGCGCACAATCACTTGATGCTTTTGTGCGGCATCCACTAAGCGCTTATTAATAAACTGCTGTGCTGAGGATAGCTTGCCGCAACGTTTACCCACTTCGATTTGAATGGCTTTGGGGCAAAGCTTCAGCATCTCAGGGTCAACCAAAGCATCGTAGAAAACAATGTCCGCTTGTGCCAATAGTTTGGCGCCACGTACTGTAATCAGATCCACAGCACCCGGTCCGGCACCTACTAAATATACTTTCCCAAGTGTATTGTTGTTATTGGTAGATATTGTTGTCATAGTTGCAGAATCGACTTCCTAGGCGCTTAATGTTGAACGCTTATCACGCCAGCTATTTTGGGTGGTGACCGTATACAAATCAAATTGTTTTAAGGCGACATCTAGGTTTTGATCGGGGCGCAAAGCAAAGCTATCAAAGCCAACACGAGCGCCCTGCAGGAGCTGGTCAATCAACACATCACCAATGGCGCGGATCTCACCTTGCCAAGCAAAACGATTACGCAATAAGGCGGCAGTGCTAAAGCTGCGACCATCTCTAAAGATGGGGAAGTGTGCAGCCACTAAAGGCCAAGCCTGTTTGCCTGCATCAATCATATCGGCGTGCTTCAGAATGTCATCATCAGTGGCAAGCCAAACGCCAATCTGACCATTCTGGGTTTTGGCAATCACGTCTGCTTCATGATGATGCTCAAGCCACCATGTAAACGGTACCAATACTTTGTGGGCGCCATGCTCTAAGTCAGGTAAACCACCTTCATCTTGGCTGCCGCTCCATACTTGCCATTCATTTGGGGCGAGGGTGGGTTTATCGCCTTTGGGGAAATGCAAAATCTCTTGATGGGAGGTGATATTGAGTTGACTCATGCAACACCCCCTTCAATCACGCTCTCTTTTTTCTTAGCGTTCTCACCTTTATCTCTATAGGCCGCTTCTTTAAAGGGTGCTACCCCAACGCGACGATAAGTCTCAATGAATGGCTCATCGCCACTGCGCTCACCTACATAAGTGTTGATTACATTGGTGATGACATCTGGAATTTCATCGGCGTAGAAAGAAGGGCCAATGACTTTGCCAATTGAGGCGGCACTGCCTTGCTCACCACCCAGTGTGATCTGATACCACTCTTCACCGTCTTTATCAACGCCGAGCACCCCGATATTGCCCACGTGGTGGTGGCCACAGGAGTTAATGCAGCCGGAGATGTTCAGGTTGATATCGCCCAAATCAAATAAATAATCTAAATCATCAAAGCGCTCTTGAATCGCTTTAGCAATCGGAAGAGATTTAGCGTTGGCGAGGGAGCAGAAGTCGCCGCCAGGACAAGCAATGATGTCAGTCAACAGGCCAATGTTTGGCAAGGCAACTTTCTGCTTCTTGGCTTCTTGCCAGAGTTCAAATAACTTGGCTTGCTCAACATCGGCTAATACTAAGTTTTGCTCATGAGTCACACGTAACTCTCCAAAACTATATTGATCGGCAAGATCGGCAATGGCATTCATCTGCGCAGTAGTAGCATCACCAGGTGCTACTGTGCCATGTGGTTTGAGTGACAGAATAACGCTGGCATAACCTGGGATCTGATGTGGCTTCACATTACGTTCAATCCAACGAGCAAATGCAGCACGCTCTGCATCTGGGGCGCCAGCTAAAACTTGGTCAGCGCTCAATGCGGGCAAGCTCTTGTATGCCGGCTTTGTGAAATGCTGAGCAATACGATCCCACTCAGCTTGAGTAAAGTTATCATCACCATTTTTAATATGAGTCCACTCACCCTCGACTTGACGAGCGAATTCTTCTGGGCCTAAGGCTTTGACTAAGATCTTGATACGGGCTTTGTAGAGGTTATCTCTTCTGCCGAAGCGGTTGTAAACACGCAGCAGAGCGGTGAGATAGCTTGGTAGTACATTCCAAGGAAGTCCTTGTTTAATCAGGGATCCAAGGATCGGGGTGCGACCCATGCCGCCACCAGCATAGATGTCAGCAGTTAATTCTCCAGCAGTATTTTTCTTGAGCTCGATACCAACATCGTGGCAAAGCAATACAGTGCGATCTTCTTTGGCACCATTGACTGCGAACTTAAATTTACGCGGTAAGTGAGCGAACTCAGGATGCAGGGTTGACCACTGACGTAAGAGCTCACAAATAGGACGAGTGTCGACATATTCATCAGCGGCAACTCCAGCAAAGGCATCGCTTGTGATGTTGCGGATGCAGTTTCCAGAAGTTTGGATTGCATGCATTTCTACTTTAGCAAGCTCAGCCAAAATATCCGGAGTGTCTTCTAACGTTACCCAGTTGTACTGAATATTTTGACGTGTAGTGAAATGACCATAACCACGGTCATACTTTTCTGAGATGAGTGCCAGCGTGCGTAATTGCTTTGCACTAAACAAACCGTAAGGAATGGCAACGCGCAGCATGTAAGCGTGCCGTTGGTGATACAAACCATTTTGGAGTCGTAGCGGACGGAATTCTTCTTCGGCAAGGGTGCCGTCTAGGCGCCTCGCAACCTGGTCGCGAAATTGGGCAACCCGTTGATCTACAAGGGTTTGGTCAATGGCATCGTATTTATACATAAGAAGGCTATTGTCATATTTGACAGATATTTCTACAAATAATTAAAAGTTGATCCTATATATTTAAATTCATATAAAGATGCTGAATTTGATCGTTATTTAAAAAGTCTGCTTCAATAGGCTCAGAGGGATAAAAAGCCCCAAGAATTGCATTAAATAAACAATAGCGGAGACAAAAGATGAAGAAATTAAGGGCGATCAGCCTTATTGCTGGTTTATTAGCCAGTACAACCCTGTTTGCAGCGGATACCTCAAAAGCACCATTGCCTTTAAGCGCCACCCCAGGGCAAGGATTTAGCCAAGAAGGTCTCAAGAGAATCGATGCGTTCTTTGCCGATCAAATTGCCGCCAATAACATGGCTGGTGCTGTTCTAGCGGTCTCTAAAAATGGCAAGCTCACGATCTTTAAACCTTATGGGTATTTAGATAAAGCAAACAATAAGCCAATGACTACGGATGCCATTTTCAATTTGGCATCGATGACCAAGGTAATGTCCTCAGTGAGCGCCTTAACTTTTTATGAGGAAGGCAAACTTCCTTTGAATGCGTCGATCTCCAATTGGCTACCGCAATTTAAGGATATGAAAGTTGGCCAAGTTGATAGCGATGGAAAGCTCAATTTAGTGCCAGCTAAAAATCCGATTACCGTCCAAGATCTCATGCGTCATACCAATGGCTTAACGTATGGCGGTCGTGGCGCTACACCAGTGCATAAGACCTACCCTGCTGGCTCTGCACCAGCAGCAGTGCAATACACAGCAGCAGAATTTATTGATAAGTTAGCGAGTAATCCATTGTTGTATGAGCCTGGCACTGCTTGGGATTATGGTTTTGGTATCGATGTGCTTGGCATTATTGAAGAAAAAATTGCCAGCAAATCATTGGGCGCGATCATGCAAGAGCGCATTTGGAATAAGGTTGGCATGCCGAACACTACCTTTGATCTTGCCGAAAAAGATCGTCCGCGTTTAGCGCAGCCGCTTCCAATTGATCCATTGACTGGCAAACCACAGAAGGTGGATATTCATACGCAGAAAGTGAAGTTTGATTGTGGTGGTTCCTGTGCTTATTCCACTGCGGGTGATTACATTCGTTTTGGACAAATGTTGCTGAATGGTGGCAGCTTAGAGGGTAAGCGCGTGCTTGGCCCACAGACTGTTGCGTTCATGACATCAAACCATCTCAATAAAGATATTAAGAACAATGTGAGTGGTACTGAGCCAGGACGTATGGGTTATGGGTTTGGTTTGGGTGTAGCGGTTCGTACTGATAGAGGCTTATCAGCCATTAACGGTAACGTTGGCGACTTTACTTGGAACGGCGCTTACGGAACCATCTTCTGGGCTGACCCCAAAGAGCAGATGGTTGTAGTGATGATGGGCGTTGCACCAGGAGAAATTCGTAAGGTACATCGTGAGCAACTTAACGCAGTCATTTATGGAGCGCTAGAGAAGTAATGCATCTAGGTACCATTATTTGAGTATGGTTTTTCCGCTCTTTAAAATAAACGCAGTCACTAAATATGACTGCGTTTTTTATTGTTTAAATTTTTTCGAAGGAGATCGACATGATGTAACTAGTAAATAAAAGTAAGAGGAGTTTGTTATGTCGAGAACATTTAGACGTAAAAATCAAAAACATGAATATATTTGGGTGTTAAAAGATTGGGATACCTTTTTTAAGGGGGTGCGTACCGTTCACCATAGCCCGAAATCACCTGCTGGACGTAAAGCAATCGCAGTTTTTCACTCAGATGCACAGGTCACCATGGCAAGTGCGGCACCTCGTTGGTATCGGAGGGCATTTGAGCATCGGCGCCGCACAAGAAATAACAGGGTAATGAGGCTATGGCTTAAGGGTTTGGCAGATCCGATTTTTGAGGTCCGCCATAGACATGATGCTAATTGGTCATGGTGGTAATGCCGGCAGTCAGGTAATTTTTGGGGGATTAAATCGGCTGACATATTGTGCGCAACCACGCATCAATAAAGTCGAATTTTAATTCCCCCTTTTCAAACATTGAGATAATTTTGTTATGCAATGTCTTGGATGTAGCATGGATACGAAAGCCGTTTAATCGTAAAAAAGTATCCATGACAGCAAATGCAATTCTTTTGTTTCCATCAACAAAAGGGTGGTTAATGGCAAGACTTTCGAACAGCGCAGCTGCTTGAGTAATGACATCTGTGTAATACCCAGATTGCGGACGATTTAGGGCGGACTCAAGTGCGGCGATATCTCTTATGCCTGGTGAACCGCCGAATTGATGTATCAAGACGCCATGCACCAACATGACCTCTTTGGTTGAAAGATAAAGCACTACTTAGCAAGCTCTTTGTAGAGATCTTCGAATTCTTGAAGGCTTTGAGCAAAGTGCGACATCGCTATGCGGCTGTTGATGGAAAAACCTTTTTTATTAAGGTAGTCGCGGAAGGCCTCATCTAAGACAGCATGAAACTTGCGGCCCTCGGAATCAGCTATTTGGTGCAGGCCATTTAATACATCTGGGCTGGCCTGAGATGAGAATTTGCTTAAATTTAGGTTTCCCATGGGATTTTCCTCGCTTTTCAAGATTATTCTTGAAATTTCATGAAAAATCAAGAAAAGTCAGTCACCCCTTAAATAGCAGGTTTAAAGCCCGTATTCTCGATAGTGTCTGTAAAGATTGGCGATAGATGCAAAACCAAGCACCACAATCAGTACAGCAAATAAATATTCAGTTGTGAGGTAGGTAAAGATGCCCAGGTGAATCAAGATGGCCGCGCCTATAAAGGCGGCAATCGAGCCAAAAGCCACCAGTCTGAAATTGGGAATAAAGGCGCCCAAGGTAATGGCGACAAACACTAGGTAGAGCTCGGATACCAACTGATCAGCAGTTACAAAAATACTATTGGTAAGTTCTGGGTGGATAAATTTCCCCAAGACTGCAATGATCAGAATAGAAGCCAAGATTGCAAAGTTCAATTGCGCTTTAACTAAGACTTCTTTCAATTGGACGCCCATTTTTATGAGGCACTACCGTTAAATACCAGGCTCATCCCAATCCAAAGGATAACAAAGGCAACTAAGACAGTGGAGCCGATTTTCTTTAGGAAGTACTCTAGGGTATCCATATAAGCCTCATCATTTCGGCCAAAGTAATGGTCAAAGCGCTTCCAGAAAAGGCGGCCTACGACTAGAGGCAGAAGTATGGCAACGATGCCTAATATAACGGTGAGGGTGTTATTCATGAGGGATAACTTTCTTTGCTAACAATCCCCATTGCTGGGGCTGTAAAAGGATCAAGAATACCCTTTTTTGTTTTTCACCCCGCCAGGCCCTGACTTCGGCGATCAAATTTGCAATATTCGTGCTCAAACTGGGTTTGTTGATACAGTAGAGGCTACTTTTGTAATTACTCCAATAGAAAGCATCAATATGGCCGAACTCAACACCGCACAGATTAATGAAATTCGTACCAAAGTATTGGGCGCGGCAGCCAAAGTGCCTAGCGCTTTAATTGGCCTCGGAATTTTATTTATCGTGCTTGGCATGATTGGTATCGCAGGTCAGACATTGTTTTCTTTTATCTCGGTAAATATTCTAGGGATCTTCTTATTTGCTGGCGGCATCTTGCAAGGCGCTCATGCTTTGAAATCACAAGGATGGAAGAGTGTTGGAGTACAGCTCGTTTTAGCAGCCCTTTACATTGTGGCCGCAATCTTTACTTGGGCCTTTCCGATTCCAGCACTTGAGGCAATAACATTGTGGCTTGCCGCAATCTTTTTTATAACCGGCGCATTGCGCCTGGTCTCTGCATTTCAGCATCGCCACTTCCGTGAATGGTTCTGGTTGGTACTATCTTCAGCAATCTCTATCTTGATGGGCGTATTGATCATGAATGGTTATCCAGAGTCTAGCCTTTGGCTCCCTGGTATGTTGATCGCTATTGAGTTGCTGCTACAGGGCTGGTCAATGCTGTTCATGGGCTTAGCCGCTCGTTCATTGATTAAGTAATTGAAATTCGTTCGCTAGAGTAGAGAGCTGCATCATGACCATGAAAAAAACGGATCTCTATAAGAATCTCGCTTTGAAAACTGCGCAGGGAATGAAAAATGCTGCCAAGTCTCCTAAACTCGGCGTTGCTGAGAAGGCTAAATCCAAAAAAGAACTAGCAAATGCCAATCCCTTGCTAGCTTCTTTAATGGATAAGACTAAATCTAAGTAGTTATCTAATTAGACGCAGATAGGCATTAGATATGCGTCAGAGGATATACCTCAAATCTTGCGTGTCGACGCTGATTTTGCTTGCTACATTCAGCACAGTCATTGCGCAAATTGCACCCCCGCCAGATTACGATCAAAAACTCAGCGATGTTGTAGTAAGTGCAACTCGCTCTGGTACACAGCTTGATCAGATGTCTTTGAATACAACGATTCTGACTAAAGAGGTTCTAGAGTCTTCACCTGATCAAACCATTGATCAGGTCTTAAAGAATGTGCCTGGGGTTTTCTTAAACGACGTACCGTATTACCAAAAAGATCCCACGGGTCAGAGTATTAACGTGCGTGGCTTGGGTTATGGCCGCACTCTGGTGTTAATTGATGGCTTACCAGCGAATGATGCCTTCTATGGAACGGTGCAGTGGAATTTGGTTCCCATGTCGTCGATAGAGTCGGTTGAGTTTGTGCGCGGGGGAGTCTCTAGCTTGTGGGGAAACTATGGCATGGGCGGCGTGATTAACATCAACACTAAGACGCCTAAAAATAGCGGTCAAGATGTTTCTGCTAGTTATGGATCATTTGCTACAGGCAATGTTGCAGCTTCAAAAGACTTAATTGTTTCGGATGCGATGCAGATGCGTTTCTCGGCAGACTACTTCTCTAGTGAAGGCTTTCAGAACTACGCGACGATATCCCCGGGTTCACCTGGCAATATTAAAAATGGCATGGGTACTGATGCCATTAAGAATTCTAATGTTCGCCTCCAAAATTACTTTAAGCCTACGCAAGACACGAATGCCTTCTTGAGATTGGGCTATAGCACGATGGCAGACTTAAGTAACAACTATTCCATCGCCCCTAACTTAATACAGACGGCAGATGTGGCTGCTGGGTCAACCACCAATTTGGATGTCGATAAAAAAGCCCAAGTGAATGTGTACTACCAGGCTGCTAATTTTTATAAGCAGACGGCAAACAATTTGAGCGCGGCACCTTATAAACCTTATATCAATGCGAACTACACCGATCCTTATTCAACTGTAGGTGCCTCGGCGCAATACACTCATGATCTAAAAGCAGTAGGAATTGATCAATATATTCTTGGGGTAGACGCCAGAAATATCTCCGCATCGAATCAAACTAATAACTTGGGCACTACTGGCGCAGTAAGTTCTGTCAATTACGCGCAGGGTCAGCAAAATTTTTATGGCCTCCTGGGGCAAATCAAATCGAGTGCTAGCGTTATACCTTTGGAGGCAACAGTGGGTGCGCGAATCGATGCATGGAATAGCCAAACACCAACATCCTATAATGCAGGCGCGAATGGAGTAAATCCTTTGTACCAAGCCATCCCCAATCAAAGCAAGACACAGCTGAGCCCATCTTTGGGATTGCTTTATAAGGCAACGCGAAACTGGGACTTACGTAGCGCAGCTTACCAAGCCTTTCATGCGCCAAGCATGAATAACACTCTACGTAGTTATGGAAATTCAGTGAGCGGCTATTCTTTAGCAAATCCCAATTTAACGCCTGAGACGATGACGGGGTATGAGGTTGGAACGGACTATCGATGGAGGGGTGGTTTTGCGCAACTAACGGCTTTTAATAATTACATTCAGAATGCCATTGCGAGCTACAGAATCACCAATGCGAATGCTGCTTTTGCTAATAGCCTTTGTGCTGCTGCGGGTATTTCGGGTTGTAGTACAAGCACTGGTGGCTACACAAACGTTAGCTACTACACTAACCAGCAAAATCTCTTAAGTAGAGGTATTGAGCTGCAATATCACCAAGATATAAATACGCAATGGGCTCTTGATGGGGGTTACAGCTATACAAATACCATGCTGACTTGGACTGCAACAACCGATCCAATTAATACGCAGGTGGGTGGTGTACCAAGAAATATGGCTAATGCTGGCCTAACGTATTACCCGGTTCCTCGAGCAAGTTTGACTACGACGGTTCGGTATGTTGGTAATTCTTGGATGTCTACTGGATCATTGCCGGTGCCGGCTTATGCACTCGTTGGCCTCAAGGCGAGCTATGAACTGACACCGCAGGCTTCTGTTTTTGCTTCGGTAGTGAACTTATTTAATCGTCAGTACGTTACCTTCAACATTGCCTCTCAGGCCTCGGCTTATCAGGCGGGAATGCCGCAAGCAATTACCGTGGGGGCGCGCCTTCAGTTTTAGGTAATTAATTTGTTGCGCTGCAGTAGATTGAATGGTGTAAATTAGATTCACAAAAATGCTATAGCATCGCTTTATTGATAAAAATAACAAAATCATAGGAGATTCAGAATGAAGTACAACATGAATAACAGCGCTCTTCACGCGCTAATGTTTGCTGCCGGCATGGCAGTCGTTAGTGTTGCTGGCGCACAAGCTCCTGCTGCTCCACCAGCTAGCGGTATTCCGCCAACCTGGGCACAAGGTAGGGCGCCTGACGGTATGAACCCCTCTTTGGCCCCCAATCCTCCTGGTATTTCTGCAATGCCTGCGGATGAAATTCCTGTAAGCAAGCTCAAGGTACCGGCTGGTTTTAAGGTTGAGCTCTGGGCGTCTGGTATGCCTAATGGCCGCTCAATGACAGAATCTCCAAGTGGTACGGTTTATGTTGGCACACGCTTTACTGGCAACGTTTATGCAGTGGTAACAAAAGATGGCAAGCGTGAAGTAAAGACGATTGCTAAAGGCTTGCATCGCCCTAATGGTGTTGCATTTGCAAACGGCTCACTTTATGTCGCCGAGCTTTCACGCATTATTCGCTACGATAATATTGAAAAGAATTTAGATAATCCACCGGCACCAGTAGTGGTATTCGATGCACTCCCTAAAGATGAGCCGCATGGTTGGAAGTTCATGACATTAAGTCCTGATGGACAGTATTTGTATTTCCAGATCGGTACCCCAGCCAATATTGTTGTACCGCCATCTACTCACGCTGCGATAGTGCGCTTGAGCTTGAAAACTAATATTTTGGAATACGTAGCTACTGGTGTTCGTAATAGTGTTGGCATGGATTTCCAAAAAGGTACGAAAGAACTTTGGTTTACCAATAATGGCCGTGATTGGGCAGATGAGAATCTACCAAACGACACCTTAAATCGCTTGGCTCATAAAGGCATGAACTTCGGCTATCCATTCTGTCATCAAGGCGACTTCTTGGATCCTGAATTCGGTAAGGGCCGATCATGCGATGAGTTTGATAAGCCAGAAATGAAACTAGGTGCTCACGTTGCTGCTTTGGGTATGCGTTTTTATAACGGCAATATGTTCCCAGCAGAATACAAAGGCAACATCTTTATTGCTGAGCATGGCTCTTGGAATAAAACGAAGAAATCTGGTTATCAAGTGGTGCGCGTAGTTTTGGATGGCAAGAACAAACCTGTCAAGCTAGAGCCATTTATTACTGGCTGGGTTGAGGGTGAAAACTTCTGGGGTCGCCCAGTGGATGTACAAGTTCTCAAAGATGGATCGATGTTGGTATCTGATGATGAGACTGGTGCAATCTTCCGTGTGTCTTACGGTAAATGAAATTTGTAATTAGCACTAAGGCCATCCTCGGGGTGGCCTTTTTTACTGCCCTTTGTGTATCGTCAGTTGTCTATGCTGCACCTCCCGATGCGCTAGCTGGAAAAGTAAAAGCACAAACTTGCTTTGCTTGTCATGGTGAGGATGGTATTTCTATATCGCCAGATATCCCTAATCTTGCTGCGCAGCCACCACTATCTATCACTTTTCAGTTGATTCAGTTCAGAGGCCAGCAGCGTAGGGGTGGCGCAATGGAAGCACTTGCTGCACCACTCAGTGATCAAGATATGCGCGACATTGCCGCTTACTTTGCTAGCTTGCCTGCACCGCCTGCAAAATCAGGTAACGCCGATCAAATTGCCAAAGGGCAACAAATCTCTGGTACCCAGTATTGCAATTCCTGTCATGGCCCCCAGCTTCAAGGTCAGAAACACATTGCGAGATTGGCCGGGCAATCTAAGGAATATCTCATTACTCAACTGAAGAATATTCGATCTGGTGTGCGAATTGATATGGATGGCACAATGGGTAGTGCGGCACGTGGCCTTAGCGATGATGATATTGATGCCTTGGCTGCATATGCTGCTTCTCTGAAGTAGTTCCGTAGCCCCTAATCAACCTTTTATTCAATATTCTCATTGCAGTCCAAAAACCATTTTCTTCTTGTCGATTTTTTAAAGACCTTTGCAGCCTTAATCATCATCCTGCATCATTTCTCGAGTTATGGGCAAATTGCAGAAGATACACGGCTGCTACTACCAGAGGTAATGACGTGGTTGTTTGAGTACGGTCGTTACGCAGTGCAAATCTTTTTAGTGATGGGTGGCTATTTGGCAGCCCAATCACTGACTCGTTCCACTGATCTGAAGAATGTCCGCAATGTATTGAAAGTAATCTTTAATCGTTACTTGCGATTATTTGCACCCTATGTAGTGGCGCTCATTCTCACGATTTTGTGCGCTTGGGTTGCTCGTTTTTGGGTTCAGGATGAGTTTGTTGGTGAATCAGAAACCCTTATGCAGTTCTTAGCCCATTTATTTTTTCTGCAAGGGATCTTAGGTTTAGATTCGATTTCTGCTGGCGTTTGGTATGTGGCGATTGATTGGCAGCTTTATGCCATTCTGGCAATCATGTTGGGGATGTTTCCCAGTTTTCGTTCTCTGATATGGATGTTGTTGGTGCTCTGCGTAGCATCCTTGCTATTTTTTAATCGCTCTGGCGCTTATGAAAACTACTTCATTTACTTTATGGGGGCTTATGGACTTGGGGTGCTGGCGCAGCTTTGCAAGAACTATCCTGACCCTAAAGTAAATCGCTTTGCCAAAATCATGTTTGTAGGGATTGGTGTAGTTATTGTTGTTTCAAGCTTTCACCAAATTTGGCTCAGAAACATATTGGCCTATTTAGTCGCCATTGCCCTCATTCTTTGGGGAGACTCGGCTTACAAAGATCAGAAGCAAGATCAGAAGCGCCCTCAACATCAGTCCAGAAAACACAAACTGGTCAATGGCATTCTCTGGGGAAGTAGAAGATCATACTGCGCGTTCCTAATTCATTTCTCGTTTGTCTTGCTAGCAAATACGCTGTATATCGCTTGGGGGATGAGCGGCTTTCATGATGGTTTCATGGCGCTTGCCTTGATGTTGGTTGCTGTAGTGGCTAGCTGGGTGACAGCAACTTACCTCTATCGCTGGGTAGAGGTACCGGCTCGTAAGATCAAACTTTAAAGACCCATATCCTTTAGAACGCGAAAAATTTCGCGGTAGGCCTTAGGCGGTTTGTTTTGTTCCTTCTCGCGACGCGCATTCCGAATTAAGGTGCGCATATTCTGAATATCCATATCAGGATATTGTTCAATCATCTTAGTGAAGGCCTCATCATTTGCAATCAGTCGATCGCGATAGCTTTCTAAGAAATGAAGCTTGGCGGTCTCTGCTTTACTCACGCCTTGAATCGCATCTAAACGCTTCTGAATCGCATCTAATTCTTCTGCATCTAAGAAGCGCATGAGTTTTCCAAGATATTGCTTATGACGGCGAATCGCTTCAAAGCTTTTAATTTTATTGGTCTCTGCAACCGCAGCCTTAATAGCCTCATCCATGGGAATCGTTTTTAAGGCATCACTGCTCAAAGCTGCCAAAACTTCAGCCAACTTCTGGCGTTCGGTCATTTGGCGCTTTAGTTCTGACTTGCTGGGCCCATCATCAGGGTCAACTAGCTTGGGAGTGCGATTCTTCTCGTTAATATGCATATTGCTATTTTAGATGGGTATAGAGAAGGGGGCTATATTTCGTTTGTATTTGAGGCTAGTTAACTTGTGCCTTCAGCATAGTGCTCTTTGCTTACCTGCAAATTTATTGGGATATTTTCATCATGTTCGAGCATGAGTGGGTGGACTATTAGAGCCCCACTTTTCACTTGTAGTGCAATGAATAAGGCCTCTGCCCTCTCTGTATAACCCCCAAGGACACCCCAATGCGTTTCATAGGGAGCTTTGTTTGCCCAGGGGGTGACCTCATCGACGAATGTTTTGAGCCAACTTGCTAGCCTGGTAAAAACCGCTCTTGGCAGCAGATAGGTTTGCCATAGAGTCAGGGGTTGGTTGCGAAGATCATTGATTGACCAATGAGTGCCAAAGAAGTCGTTATAGCTTTCAATGAGATAGGGCCAGTTAAATGCATAAGATGCAGTCATGGGGCTTAGTTGTCCAGCGCTATCCATGATCTTTCCTCCAACTTGCGCATAAGCAATTTGTGGAGAAACAAATGCTGGGTTGATTGCCCTTCTGACAAGCCGTTTTATTTTGTTGAAGAGCCCCTCTTGAGACTCCCCCTTGGCTATTTTTCTGAGCAAGCCCGTGGATTTTTCGGTCCATCGCATATCGTATTGCGTGACACCTATGAGATCTGAATTTGGAAATAGATTATTGGAGAGGATATGGAGAAAGCACGATGTCTCCATGTAGCCTTGTTGTTGTAGTTCTGGACTGTAAGAATCTAGTTGGTACTCTAATGTGACTCCGGGGGTATTTGCTAAATCTGTATTTTCAGCACCATCTTTGCCTATCATTTTCTTATTCGTTTTTTCAATATTCACCCCATAAAACAAAAACCATTTAGCTACTTCCGCATTAGTAAAATGGGGAAAAATTAAGCGCTGATCTAATGTTTGATGAAAAACAACAAAAATTTTTAACGAGGACATTTGGGCGGGCGGCAATTAGAGGGCTGAAGAGAGCTTTAGTTTGCTGGATTGATGTTTCCGTGAAGTCGCATATATTGTGGTTATCTAAGCAGCAAACCCTTTATTGGAATAAGTATGAACCCATTTTCTGTGTTTGAGGAATAATGGGTGCCAATAAAAGATTTGCTTTGAGAAATAGTTATGACTGAAATCAATCGAAATAATCTCTACGATTACATCATCATCGGAGCCGGTAGTGCCGGCTGCATGTTGGCTAAGCGCTTGACTGAAAACCCCAATAAGAAGGTTTTGCTGATTGAGGCAGGTAAGAATGACAACTACATCTGGATCCATATTCCAGTTGGCTACTTATATTGCATTGATAACCCAAGGGCGGATTGGCGTTTTAAAACAGCTTCTGAAAAAGGCTTAAACGGACGATCTTTGTTGTATCCGCGTGGCCGTGTTTTGGGCGGATGCTCATCCATTAACGGCATGATTTATATGCGTGGTCAAGCGGGTGACTATGAGTCTTGGGTGCAGGCAACTGGGGATGATTCTTGGTCTTGGGAAAATGCACTCAAGCGCTACAAGGCATTTGAGGATTACCACGGCGCCGCAAATGAGTGGCATGGTAAGGGTGGTGAGTGGACTGTTTCAAAGCAGCGCTTACGTTGGCCCATCATGGATCGATTTAAAGAGGCTGCAGTTGAGGCGGGCATTCCGGCTTCAGAGGACTTCAATTGCGGCGATAACTTTGGCGTGGGTTACTTCGATGTCAGTCAGCGCGCTGGTTGGCGCTTGAATACTTCCAAAGCTTTTTTAAGGGATGCTGCAAAGCGTCCTAATCTCACAGTATTAACTCAAGCTATTGTGACCAAACTCAACATTGATCCCGCTACTAAAAATTGCCTTGGGGTTGAATACATCGAGGATGGCAAATCCCGCGAAGCCTTATGTGCCATCGAGCAGGGTGGCGAAGTGTTATTGAGTGCGGGTGCAATTGGTAGTGTGCAAATATTGGAGCGCTCCGGTGTTGGCGCTGCTGCACATTTAAACCAATTAGGTATCTCTGTTATTGCCGATCTTCCAGGTGTTGGCGAGAACTTACAAGATCACTTACAACTGCGCATGGTTTACAAGGTGAATGGCATTAAGACCTTGAACACCAAAGCCAATACCCTTTTGGGAAAGATGATGATCGGCTTGGAATATCTCTTCAAGCGATCTGGCCCAATGTCGATGGCACCATCACAGTTGGGTGCATTTGCGTATAGCTCGCCAGAGCAAAAGAGTGCCAACGTTGAATATCACGTGCAACCTTTGTCTCTCGAAAAATTTGGTGAAGATTTGCATTCATTTAACGCCTTCACAGCAAGTGTTTGTAATGTACGCCCTACCTCGCGGGGAAGTGTTCACATCAACTCGACCGATCCCGAGGCGCCACCAGTGATTAGTCCCAATTATTTGTCGACGGATGAAGATCGCAAGGTTGCGGCAGAGTCTTTACGGTTAACTCGGAAGATTGTTGAGCAGGCTGCCCTGGGTCCTTACGCTCCAGAAGAATACAAACCAGGTATGCAATATCAAACGGATGATGAGTTGGTTAAAGCGGCGGGAGATATTGGCACTACCATCTTCCATCCAGTGGGTACATGCAAGATGGGGCGCGATAACGATCCGATGGCAGTGCTCGATTCTGAATTACGCGTGAGAGGCATTCATCATCTGCGTGTGGTTGACGCTTCGGCCATGCCTACGATTACCTCTGGCAATACTGCCGCTCCTACAATGATGATCGCTGAGCGTGTGGCGGAATTACTGACGCGTGCCTAAGACTTCACAGAAAAGCTATTCATTACCCGCTAGTCATTTATTGCTAGCGTTGGCTATTGTGGCGGTATGGGGCACGAACTTTGTAGTCATTAAATTGTCACTCGCAGCTTTTCCGCCATTTTTGTTCGCTGCACTGAGGTATACCTTTGCATTTCTTCCTTTGGTCTTCTTTGTGCCAAGACCCAAAACATCTTGGGTCAATCTTTGTATTTATGGTTTGGCAGTAGGTGTAGGACAGTTCGGAGTTCTGTACTTTGCGATCGATGGCCGAATCTCCCCGGGTCTAGCTTCTCTGGTGATCCAAACTCAGGTATTTTTTACTATCGGCTTTGCAATGTTTTTTGCCAAAGAGCGTTTGCGTACTTACCAAATGCTGGCGGTATTGGTTGCTATGACCGGATTAGGGATTATTGCCCTGCATACAGATGCCACAACCACCTTCTTGGGGCTTGCCTTGGTGGTATTTACTGGCTTTTCTTGGGGGGTTGCCAATACGGTTAGCCGTAGGGCTGGCTCCATCAATATGCTGGCTTACGTGGTTTGGGCAAGTGCTTTCGCTATTCCCCCCTTATTTGCGATTTCCTTCTTTTTTGAGGGTGGGTGGGAGCATATGAATGCATCTTTAACCTCAGCCCCAGTAGGGGCATGGGCCGGTGTCCTTTGGCAGTCTTGGGGAAACACCATCTTTGGCTATTCCGCATGGGCCTGGCTTCTCTCTAAGCATCCAGCAGCGGTGGTTGCCCCTGCGCCTTTGCTGGTGCCGATATTTGGCATGGGGGCTGCAGCGTATTTCCTGGGGGAGTCTTTGCCTGTCTGGAAGATCTTGGCAGCAGGCTTGGTGATTGTTGGACTAATCATTAACCTTTTTTGGCCAAACATTGAACTTAGCCTTAAGCGGCGCCTTTCTTGAGCTTTTGGGGCTAATGTAAAACCCTAATACAAAGCCCTTTTTTTGCCTTTGTATTAACAGTAAGATAACTGTTCGTTTCGGTTTTACCTATAAAAAAGTATTTATTAATTAGCAATTTTTAGTCATGGAGACTTTATGAACATTCGTCATCACATTTTTGCAGTAGCAGCTGCTGCAATGCTTACAACCGGCGCTTATGCTGCCGATATCAAACTTGGTGTTGCAGGACCGTTTACTGGTGGTTCATCCTCAATGGGTGTCAGTATGCGTGACGGTGTTCGCCTTGCTGCAAAAGAAATTAATGCTGCTGGTGGTATCAACGGCAACAAAATTGTTTTGGTTGAGCGCGATGATGAAGCGAAAAACGAGCGTGGCGTACAAATTGCACAAGAATTGATTAACAACGAAAAAGTAGTTGCTACTTTGGGTTATATCAACACTGGTGTTGCATTGGCTTCACAGCGTTTCTATCAAGATGCAAAGATTCCAGTATTTAATAACGTTGCTACTGGTTCTTTAATTACGCACCAGTTCCCAAATGCTGCTGAAAACTATATTTTCCGTAATGCTGCAGCTGACAACATTCAAGCACCAATGATCGCTAAAGAAGCGGTTGAGAAGCGTGGCTTGAAGAAAGTAGCCATTTTGGCTGACTCAACTAACTACGGTCAGTTAGGTCGTGAGGACTTGGAGAAGGCATTGAAGGGTTACGGCGTAACTCCAGTTGCTGTTGAGAAGTTCAACATTGGTGACGTTGATATGACTTCACAGTTGCTCAAAGCAAAAAATGCTGGTGCTGATGTTGTTTTGACTTACGCAATTGGACCTGAGTTGGCACAAATTGCTAACGGTATGGCGAAGTTGGGTTGGAAAAAACCAATGATTGGTAGCTGGACTTTGTCAATGGCTAGCTTTATTGATACAGCCGGTAAAAATGGTGATGGCGCAACTATGCCTGAGACTTTCATTCAGCAGCCTGCAACAACTCCAAAGCGCAAAGCTTTCGTTGAGGCTTACCTGAAAGACTTTAAGCCTAAGAACGGCATCATTGCATCCCCAGTTTCTGCTGCTCAGGGATATGACTCTGTTTACTTGTTAGCTGCCGCTATCAAGCAGGCAAATAGCACAGAAGGACCAAAGATTTTGGCAGCATTGCAAGACCTGAAGGCTCCTGTTGAAGGCGTTGTGATTACCTATAACAAGCCATTCACTGCAACTGACCATGAGGCCATCAAGTCAAAAGACGTGGTTATGGGTGTGGTTGAAAGCGGCCGTGTTCAGTTCTTGAATGCTGAAGACGCAACAGCGAAAAAGAAGTAATTTAAGCTCTAGGGCAGGCAATCTAAATAATTATTTTGCACTGCAGCATTAGATAAAGCAAAACGCCGCCTACAAGCGGCGTTTTGCTTACAATGTCGGATTCGTTAATAAAACAGTTTTTTGAATATTTAGGCCAATAACATGGACATGTTTGCACAAATCCTCTCGAGCGGCATAGCAGTGGGGATGATCTACGCGGTCATCGCTTTCGGCTTTCAGCTCACATTTGCCACATCTGGCACCTTGAACTTCGGTCAGGGTGAGGCGCTGATGTTAGGTGCTCTTGTAGGTTTAACTTGCGTAGATACTTTTGGCATGAACTACTGGGTGATGATTCCAGTGGTTTGCTTGTTCGGAATGATTCAAGGTAGCTTCGTTGAGCTGATCGGCGTTCGCCCTGCTATCAAGATTAAATCTGAGTTTGGTTGGATTATGTCTACCATCGCGCTCGGTATTATTTTCAAGAACGTAGCTGAAAATATTTGGGGTCGTGATGCATTGCCATTTCCATCACCGTTACCAATGGAGCCAATGAGTTTCTTGGGTGCAAATATTCTCCCAATGGAAATCTTGGTAGTCGTTGGCGCGTTAGTGATGATGTTGTTGGTGGAGTTCTTTAACCGCAAAACTATTTACGGCAAGGCGGTTGTTGCTACAGCAAACGACCGTGATGCTGCTGGCTTGATGGGCATTAATACTAGCGTAGTCATTACCTTCTCTTATGCACTTTCTTCTTTAACTGCAGCGTTTGCAGGTGTATTGATTGCGCCGTTAACCTTGACTGGCGCAACCATGGGTGGTGCTCTAGGCTTGAAGGCTTTCGCTGTAGCGATTATTGGCGGCTTATCTAGCGGCCTTGGCATTATTGTTGGTGGCTTGATTCTCGGAATCGTAGAAACAGCAACCGGTTTTTATATCTCTACTGGTTACAAAGATGTGCCTGGTTTGATCTTGTTATTGCTCGTGTTGGCGTACAAACCATCTGGTCTCTTCGGCAAATCTGCGATTAAGAAAGTTTAATGATGAAATTGAAGTCTCTATTACCTATATTGATTGCGATTGCGGGCCTGATTTGTTTGCCCCTCTTTATTCACAACCCTTACTACATTCACTTAGTTGAAACGATTCTGATCTACACCATTTTGTTATATGGTTTGGATATCGTCGTAGGTTATGTTGGTCAGGTTTCATTGGGGCATGCAGCCTTATTCGGAATTGGATCGTATACCGCTGGTGTTTTGTATTTCCACTTTGGCATGCCAATTTGGGTCAATATTCCGGCTGCTATTGTTGTTACCGCGATCTTTGGTGGAATCCTAGCGTTACCAGCCTTGAAAGTCATTGGCCCTTATTTGGCGATGGTGACTTTGGCGTTCGGTACGATTGCGCAGATTCTGATTAATGAGATGACTTGGTTGACTGAAGGTCCTTTGGGCATCAAGATTCCAAAGCCAGAGTTAATGGGTGTACCAATGACTAAGGCGGAGTACTTCTGGCTAGTTTCCGCAGTTTTGATCATTTCACTGATCGTAGTTGATCGTTTTGTGAAGTCCCAAATTGGCCGCGCATTCGAAGCATTGCGTGATAGCCCAATTGCTTGTGACTGTATGGGCGTATCTGTATATCGCTTTAAGGTGATCGCATTTGTGATTAGTGCTGGCTTTGCAGGTTTGGCTGGTTGCTTATATGCCTACTCAGAGCAATACATTTCACCAAACACCTATAACAATGAATTGGCTGTTCTCTTCTTACTCGGCATCATCATGGGCGGACGTAAGTCTCGCTTGGGCGCATTGCTTGGTGCTGCCATCATCGTCTTGTTGCCAAAACTCTTGGATGACATCAATCTATTCCGTATCGTTGCTTCCATTATTGCAATCGTGGTGGTAGTGGGTGCTGGCATGGCCTTGTCAAAGCAAGTAACTACTCCAAGACGGGTAGCCGTTCCTATTGCTGGTGTAGTCGGTTTGGCAGCATTTTCATTCTGGTTAAATAGCATCTCCGACTGGCGTCTCAGTATTTTCGGCTTCATGATTTTGTTGGTGGTGTACTACTTGCAAAACGGTATTGTTGGTTTTGCAAAGAGCTTCTACCAATCTATTGCTGGTAAGGCAAAAACTACTCGTGGCGGTGACGCTGAAGCGGTGGATGATTCCGTTAGCTTCATTAGTACTGTTGCCAACCAAAATACAGGCGCTGAGCTCCTGAAAGTCGACTCTGTATTAATGCAGTTCGGTGGCTTAAAGGCATTGAACAATGTTGATCTCAGCATCAAGCGCGGCACTATTCATGGTCTGATCGGTCCTAACGGATCTGGTAAGAGCACGATGATGAACGTATTGACTGGTATTTACGTACCTACGGCTGGTAACGTTCTTTACTCTGGCGAAAGTGTTGTTGGTAAGACTTCTTCTGACATTGCGCTATCAGGTATCGCACGTACTTTCCAAAACGTTCAGCTCTTCGGCGAGATGACTGCTATCCAAAACATTTTGGTTGGTTTGCATCACACTTTCAAATCAAACATGGTGGAAATTGCATTACATCTGCCACGTTATAAGAAAGAAGAAGCTGAAGCATATGCTCGTGCAATGGCCTTACTCAAATTCGTCGGCCTAGATGATTTAGCGAATGAAGAGGCGCGTAACTTGCCATACGGCAAGCAGCGTTTACTCGAGATTGCCCGTGCCTTGGCGTTGGATCCTGAGTTGCTCCTCTTGGATGAGCCAGCTGCAGGTTTGACGGCTCCCGATATTAAAGAGCTCTTGCGCATTATTCGTAAGATCCGCGATAGCGGTATTACCTTCATCCTGATTGAGCATCATATGGATGTGGTGATGTCAGTTTGCGATACCGTTTCTGTATTGGACTTCGGTCAGAAGATTGCAGAAGGTAAGCCAGCTGAAGTTCAGGCAGACGAGAAGGTGATTCATGCCTACTTGGGTACTTAATCACTAGAACATATTGAATCGGTAAATACCATGTTATCTATTAAGAATCTTGAAGCAGGCTACGGCAAAGTAAAAGTCCTCCACGGCATCAATATTGATGTTCCTAAAGGGCAAGTGATTACTTTGATTGGCTCAAACGGTGCTGGCAAAACGACGACCATGCGCGCTATTACAGGCATGATCAAACCAACGGCTGGCGAAGTCACATTAGGCGGCGAGAAAATTGACGGTTATGACTCTCATAAAATCGCCCGTTTAGGTTTGGCTCACAGTCCTGAAGGTCGCCGTGTGTTTACAACGATGTCTGTAACAGACAACTTGTTGCTTGGCGCATTTCCGCGATTCACAGGCAGTCGTCCAAAAGGCGACATCAAGCATGACTTGGAAAAGTCTCTTGAAATGTTCCCGCGCCTCAAAGAGCGTCGCAATCAATTAGCTGGAACGCTATCTGGTGGTGAGCAGCAGATGTTAGCAATGGCTCGTGCTGTGATGTTGAACCCAGAGATCATTCTTTTGGATGAGCCATCCATGGGACTCGCGCCAATCTTGGTTGAGGAAGTATTTAAGATCATCTCTAACCTCAAGTCACAGGGCGTAACCATGTTGTTGGTTGAGCAGTTTGCTGCTGCCGCTTTAAACGTAGCTGATTACGGTTATGTTCTAGAGAATGGCAAGATTGCTACTCATGGACCTGCTGCAAAGCTCAAGGACGATCCTGCTGTGAAAGCGGCTTACTTAGGCGGCGCAGGTGGCCACTAAGTTGTTGTCCCATCTGAAAGTAATAAAAAAGCCCTTAGCAATAAGGGCTTTTTCTTTATTTGGGTGACCTCAGTTTGATATTAGTTTAATTGCCTCGCGTATCAAGAGGGCTCTGTATCCCATATAAATTGCTACTAGCGTAAATCCAAATAGAAAGAGCTTAGGAATCAGTGCGCCTTCAGCTACTAGCTCGCCATTGAGTAGGCCTACGGCTACTGCAAGGAAGAAGAGAGCGCCCAAGCCCAATACAACCCAATTTTCATTGCTGATCACTCGTTGGGTTTGGTTGTTATAGGCAAGAACCTGGAAGCTGTCACCTTTTGGGTATCCTGACACGGTAATCTGATCACCTTCGGCAATCTTCATGGGAGATGAAAACTTTGCTTCGACTGCTTTATCACCTAAATTAAATTTAGAAATAAAGAAACGTTTGTAATATTGTGACGAATGGTCGTGAGTGGGCTTTTCGGGATTTACGTATTCCAGCAGCTCATTATTGAGATTGCTGACTGTGCCAGAGACGATGCTAATAGAGGTCGATAAAAAAGTGCTTGGCTTTGTAATAGACATCAGCAGGACTCCCAAAAGGCTGAATATAAGAATAAAGGTAAAGGACGCCAAAGGTCTTTTCATTAGCTTGAAAATCCCTTAACAATCAGGCTGACAGCTACACAAAATGTTAAAACAGAAAAGATTTGCTGCAATCTTGGACCGCTTAATTTTTTGCCTAATTCTTGGCCCGTCAGTAATCCAAGTAATGCCCCCATTGCAAAAGGTGCTGCAATGATGATATTGAGATTGCCGGACATAGCAGAGAAAAAAGTGCCGCCCCCAGCAATAATGGCAAGCACACCCAATGATGTCGCGACGATTGAGTTGACGGGTAAATCGGTATAGCGCTTCAAGGCAGGAACAATAACAAAGCCTCCGCCTACACCCAAGAGCCCCGATAGAAAGCCTGCTAATCCACCTGACAGCATTAATGCTCTGGCACAGGGAACATTCCAAGATAGCTTACCTCTGGAGGAATCCAGCAAGCATGGTGGCGGTGATTTACCTTCAAAGTCAGGTATGCCATGAATTTCTTTGTGAGCTTGCCGATATAGACGAATGGAGACATAGAACAGGGTGCAGCTAAAAAGAATTAATAGTGGCGCGTTAGGGAGGCGCTGAGATACCCACAATCCGATTGGGGAAAGTATTAGGCCGAAGAATGCCATGAATCCTGCAGCTTTGTAACGAAGAATCTTGTTTTTCAGTCCCAGTAATGCGCCAACCCCTGCCGCAAGACAGATTGCTGCAAGCGAGATGGGTGCAGCCTCTGCAACGGTCAGGTGGAGGGCAAAGACTAAAAGTGGGACAGAAAGAATGCCGCCACCAGCACCTGTAAGACCCATTAATAAGCCCACAATAAGACCCAAGCAGGGGCTGATGAAGATTGAGTAGTCCATTGCAATTAATTTTATATTAAGATAATATATAAATATATATATCATTTACTCTTTTCGAGAATAAATACGATGTTGCCAAGAAAGGTCTTTGTGAATCCAAGCTCTCGTGCTGATGTTAAGGCGTTTTTTGATCCAGAAACCGGGACTTTTACCTATGTTGTTTATGCGGGCAAGAAAAGCCCCTGCACAGTAATAGACTCGGTCCTGAACTATGACTCCAAATCAGGTAGAACTTCTACTCGATGTGCTGACGAAGTCATTGGCTTTATGCAAAATGAGCAGTTGCAGTTAGATTGGATTCTGGAAACCCATGCGCATGCTGACCACCTCACAGCAGCTCCCTATATCCAAAGTAAGTCGGGTGGGAAGATTGTCATTGGAGATCACATCACTAATGTACAAAACGTTTTTAAGAATGTTTTTAATCTGGGTGAGCAATTTTCGGTTGATGGATCTCAGTTTGATCGACTATTGAAGGATGGTGAATCCTTGTCATTTGGAGCCCTCTCGCTAAAAGCGCTTTATGTCCCTGGCCATACGCCTGCATGTATGGCTTATGAAATTGGAGATGCTCTATTTGTTGGGGATACTCTATTTATGCCTGATGTTGGTACGGCGCGTTGTGATTTTCCTGGGGGTAGCGCCCAGACCTTATATCGATCCATTCAGAAGGTGCTGTCCTATCCTGATGAGACCACGCTATATATGTGCCATGACTATCCGCCTACAGATCGTCCTGTGGCTTATTGCACAACTGTTGGCGAGGAGAAGCGGTCTAATATTCATGTGCACGAGGGCATTAGCGAGAGTGAATTCGTGCAAATGCGCAATAAACGTGACGCCACTTTAGATATGCCTAATCTCATATTGCCATCTATCCAGGTCAATATCCAAGCTGGCCACCTGCCGACCCCAGAAGCTAATGGCAAGTCTTACTTAAGAATCCCCTTGAACACTCTTTAATATGACTATTACTAAATCTGAGCTAAAGAAAATGCAGGCATCGGCTGCGGATGCTTGCAAATTAATGAAGGTCTTATCCAATAGCGATCGCATGATGCTGTTATGTGAGATTGGCCAAGGTGAAAAATGTGTCAGCGAGCTAGAGCTTGCTTTGGACTTGCATCAACCTACCCTATCTCAGCAATTAACCGTTCTTCGCAAGGAAAAGCTGGTAAAGACGCGCAGAGAAGGAAAGCAGATTTACTATTCCCTGGCTAGCGAGGTTGCTGTAGCGGTAATGGGCTTGCTCTATAAATACTATTGCAAAAGATAGTTGTTCAAACATCATTATTCAAGTCATTTTTTATCAAAAGGAGTTCAACATGAATTGCAATGTCGGCGGTATTGATCGGATCCTCAGAATTGCTATAGGCGCACTATTAGTGGGCCTAGCTGCAAATGGCGTAGTGGGTTGGTGGGGCTGGCTTGGCTTCATTCCACTTGCAACAGGCTTATTCCGTTTTTGTCCTGCCTATCCTTTGTTGGGTATTAGCTCATGTGGAGCTTCTTCTGGCAAAGACTCGTGCTGTAAGTAATTTTTTAATATTTTTGGAATCTACGTATGAATATGACCCACTACATGCAGCTATTAGCAGACAATCAGCCATGGAATCTTATGATTTTTATGGCTATTCCAATTGTGCTTGCCGAAACTTTGGCGATTACCGAATTCTATATTTTATTTACCAGAAAATTTCATGGCCTTGTTTGGCGCATTAACCGCATATCTGGTGCTGCAGTTGGTATTTACTTCATTGGTGTGATTGGGTATCTCGTCTTTACTGCCGTTATTCCAATTACGCAAGCGGGTGAGTGGAGAACGGTGATTGACGTAGTAGCGGTTGGGTCTTATTTAATTGGAGGTCTACCATTGATATGGATCGCTCTGCAAGAATTAGGTTTTGTTAATAGGAGCCTAAACCAAGAGGGCAAGCTCAAGATTCATGCAATCTGTGTAGCGCTCTTCTTGGTTTTTGGACACGTTGCAATGATTAGTGGCATGCTTGATCCGGGCTTGCTTGGCTACCAAGCTAGCACTCATGCAACCGACGCGCCGATGCCGGTTACACATCCACATTAATTGCGCTACGAAGTTTGGTAAATGCATGCAATATAAAAATAGCAAAAAATAGGAGGCCCACTACCCAGTGGGTTTCTATTACGCCATCTCGTATCTCCTCGGGGCCGTAATAGAGTAGAGCGCCAGAAACCAGCAGCGCAGCAAGAAAGCCTAGCTGACTGAATCCGCTCCATAACTGTTTTTTCGACTTATAGCCCGCTTTGATGTGAAAAGGTAACACTGAGCCAAGCGCTAAGGTGGCCAGCAGTGCAGCAACGCCGTGGGCAGCGAGAACGCTGTAGGTACCAAGGGTAGATTTTTGTATCAGAAATTGATGGCCCAGAAGATACATAAGACCAGTGATAGAACAAGTCATCATGCTGCAGATGACAAACGTTCTTTGCCAGCCTGGCATCTTCCCAAGGCGACTCATGCGGCAATCCTCAGGGCTTGTGCTGAGAAACGGCTAAAGCAAGGGTGATACTCATTATTGGATAAAGCTAGAACCTTCGTGAGTGCATCTGCATAAACACACTCTTTTGCAAGGATGGAGAAAGATCCAGAAATTTCCACATGAACCTCCGATAAATTCTGAGCCAAAGGATTAATGATGTGACTCTTCTGACGATCTCTTTTTGCAAAGTAAAGACTGCTTGTGGCTATAGCCCCATCTTTCAAAGAGCCGATTTCAATTAACTCCTCAGGGGTCTCAGGGTGGCGAAGTTGAATTGGGAGGGACGTATTCCCAAAAACCCGTAGGTCACCACCAGCATTTACTGAGCCAGATGTGATGCCCTCAGATATTAAGACTCTAACCGCCATATCTACTGCAAACCCCTTCGCGATTCCGCCCAGATCCAGGCAGACTGGACGGGAAGACTGAATCAAGTCGGGCGCCAAGAAGTGCATATCTTCAACGCCACCAAGCTCATGATTAGAGAAAGTGATGTGACGCGGTAATAATCCCGCAGCAACCAGGCGATGACCAATGCCACAATTGAATAAGCCATCAGACTCAAGGTGAACCTCTTTCGCAATGCGGATGACTTGCGCAGTCCATGGATGAATTTCTACTGCTGCTAAGTGGGCGCATTGATTAATTTGGCTTAGTTCACTTTTAGGGTCGTGGAATCCCATGAGATTTTGGACCATCTGAATAGTCTCAAAAGCATGATCTATTGCAGCTTGACCATCGTCTTGATCTATAGAGATCTCTACAAAGGTTCCAAGAAGCGGTTTGCAGCGAAACATTATTGCTTTTCAGGGCTTGGTTTTGAATGAGGGCTCTTCAGGGCCAGGTCATATAAAACCGTTAACCGCTTCACCCCATCAGTGAGATGCTTGCAGGAAAGCGTTGCGCCACCAATATTCTGAATATCTTGATTGAGCTTAATTGGGTCGCTTGCAGTCTTGCCGACAAACTGTTTACGCCATTCTGCTTCTGCTACTTCATAGCCATAAGACTCAACATATTCCAAAACTTCGATGCCAGCGATGCTGCCATTTGAGTGAATGGCAACGGCATAAGTAATCATTTCATGTTTGCCAATGACTTCGTCAACAACAAACCAGGAGCCGTCAGCTGCCTTCCAGATACGCTCCCCCTGAAAAGGGTAGCGAATGCTAGAGGCTATACGCATCTTTTCCTGAAGATCATCTGTAATGATGATGGGATTCTTCGTCAGTGTTTTGTTGGGAAAAAGAATTTTCTGTGCTTGCTCTGCAGAAACATAAATTTTTGCATGGGCCATGATGGGCGCACTCATCATGGCCAAACCAAGGATTGCTAATGGGTTGGGTTTCCAGTTCATGGGCTAGTTAGGGGGGCAATGAATGAATACTTAGGCTGCGAGTAAATCATTTACCTCATTACAAAGCGCTTGAATTTCTGGGTTGATATCTTCGAGGGTAGATAATTTTTCAAACATCATCAGCGCTCTTTCCTTGGCAGTTTGACATTGGGTGGATTGAAACTTCACTAAGTGAGTTAAAGCTGCAACTAATAGGTTCTGAATTTCCATAAATACTTTCGGTTAATTGAGCGGGAAGCCAACTTTGACTATGAATTCATTTACTGAGTGGCTATCCCAGACGCGAGCATTTGAGCATTCAGCTTCTCCGCCACCCATGCAAGTGCCGCCTGCAAGTTGATAGCGCCAGGCACCAGTAACCCACCAGTCTTTGGCTGCGTAATGCATATTGGGGCCTACAAAAGTAGCTCTTTGAACTTGATTGCGTAAATTCAACTCTGAATAATCATTGTGAAAGCGAGCCTCTACACCTGCCGACCATTTGGGAGCAAAGCGATAACTAGCGCCCACCAGGAAATCGAGCATCGATTCAGGAACATTGCCATTTTCAATAAACTTTAAGCGCTCATTCGCGGCTACAACGTTGCCTGCCAATATCAATCGGTCATCAATAAAGTTCGATTGCAGTAAAAGTCTCGCTTCGAGCTCATCTTTATTTCTTCCCCATGTCGGCTCTAAATAAAGCCCTACGCCCACAGGTGAAGTTACTGGATTTGTGATGCGATAAATCGCCTCTAATGAACCACCTTCAATACCACTTTTCTTATAAGCTGTAGATGGATCGTGCGAAGAAGGGACGCCATAACCCCCTGTACAGGTTGGTGTATCTCCGCATGCTTCTGGATTGGTGTAATTTTGATTTGCACTAGTGTAGTAAGAGTTGATATAGCCGGCCACTTGCAAGTCGTTAGTTAAGCCATATTCCAGTTCAGTCCTCGCAGTCAATGCATCGTACGTTCCTGCGGCTTGCTGCTGATTGAGCTGCAGACGCTGCTCAAATTCCAGCTTGCCTTTGGGCTGCAAATCTAAGGTGTAAATCCAGCCAAACACTCCCTCGCCTGCATGGGCCAAAGAAAAGTGAAGTGTGGCAACTAAGAAGAGGCTAAAGGCAAGAAGTCTATTAATGGTCAATTTCATGGTCCCTTGAGGTTGGTGGTTATTAATCTAAATGAGAATGGTTCTCAATATAGCATTAGATGAGAATGATTCTCAACTAAATAAAATAACCATTACCCAAGAAGTGGCGGAATCTATAGGCCTATTCTTTTTTGCTTGTAAGATTTCCCCAAATGAATGCTGAGTCCCTGGAAAAACTGGTTTTGATGAAGATGCCTTTTGGTAAGCATGCAGGGCGCGCATTGGCTGACTTGCCGGGGAATTATTTGGCGTGGTTTGCTCGCGAAGGTTTTCCTAAAGGTGAGCTTGGTGAGTTATTGGAGTTAATGCACACCTTAGACCACAATGGTTTGCGTGGACTCTTGGCGCCAATCCAGCGGGCACACGGCCTACAAGCAAAATCTAAATTACTTTGAGCGAACAATCAGCGTAACGCGATTTCGTTCGTAAGTCACTGTTGACGATTCTGGTGGGCTGCTTTGAACTGGGCTGATTTTTAAATTGGTCTGAGACTCAATGTGAGAGGCGATCTGCTTTGCAAGATTTTCATTGCGGTCATATTGAATTTGAATGCTCGCCACCTTGCCTGACTTGATGTTGTTAACGACATCATTGAGTTTATTTTGGGAGTAATCGTCAAAAAAAATGGGATACCAACCACCTACCAGAGTCTTTTGCCTCTTGATGTCATGGGTTTCCGCTGATGCATTACTTGCCGTATTGCCTTCACCTACGGGTAAATGAAAGTCAATTCCCGTCTTTTGCACCAACTCTTGATAGGAGATGGGTGGAGTCATACTTGCTTCATTGGTGTTTTCAATCCAATATGCCCAAGCAATATTTTTATTGGAGTCGTATACCAACTTGTATAAATGACTCGGAATCGTTACGCGACCTCTGCCAATACTGCCGCTATTACCAATGGAGCCTGTGTATACGTAAATATCGCCAACAGATCTTTTGACATAAGCTCTAGTCGGCTCCTCGACATTCTTGGCCCAGATACCCTGATTGTTTTGCCTTGCCTGGGGCATCATATTGGCCAATGAGAAAGACTGAGCCATTGAGCGTTCATTACTCATGTCACCGGCTGGGGCGTTATGACCACGGTCATAGCCGCTGCCACGGTAATCCGAGAGCAAGGCTCGTTCAGAGAAGGGTAGCCTGGCTTCTTCATAAAACTGATTGCTTCTCCGAGGGTGTGGGGCGGAGAGCTGCTCTCGATTGAGCTTCTCAACGGCATAGATTGGCTTCTTATCCTTGGGGGAGTAGTAGATGGCAAAACTATCAAAGCAAAGGTCGCGCCCCATTTGCGGACTCATTGGTATTTGCTGAGCCGGAAACAGATCTTTGCATTCCTCAAAAGCCGCCAGTGCATTTAATGAGGCTGAAACCGCTATAAGGGCAAGAAGGTGACGAAGGAATTTCATGGGTTCTTAGTGTATGAGCTTCGCTTTCCGAGCACCCATCTTTTTATCTTGAGCTAGCTCCAGAGCTAATAAGAATCAGGGCTCTCTTGATAACTTTCTGCCTATCAAAATGCATTTTTTCTTAAAGAGTGCTATTGAAATGGCGAATTGTAATAAGTAGTATCTTGCTACTATCCCTAGAAAATTGCAGGAGTCAAAGCACTAAATATATGGTTTTGGTGGCTGAATTTTTGGCCAAAAACACAAAAAAGTCCTCTTTAAGGCAATTTTTTATAGAGTGAAATTAGCGCTCCCTAACTTGTATAAGCTATTGATTTTATTAACTTATATATGCTTTCGGAGATCTATATACGGGATCTCCCGGATTCCTAGATCAATAAGTTATTGATTTTTAGTTCTTTATTCTTGACTTGATATAAGAAACTTCTTAGGATGACCCATGTTTTTAAGATATTGCAATGCAGCATAAAACGGTAATCTAGTTTTTTGAGGTCTTGCAAACAATGAATGAGTAAATGTTTAGCTAACAATTTGAGCGATATGAAGAATGCGCAGTCAAGTGTTTTGACTGCTAAAGAGCTGCTAGCGCACGCCATGGCTCCTGCCTATCGAGTCATAAATGGCTTACTTGTCTTAACTGTATTTATGGTGGTTGGGCTTTGGCTTTCAGGCAACGGTACCAATGCCGGCCCTTTTGATCTGGCTCGTATTCTGGTTCCTGAAGAAGCGCGCCATCTGGTTTGGAGCAACGGTTTTGGGATGCTCAATCAATACAAAGAGTCCAATGCAGCAGCGGCTGCTCAAACCGCTGATACCGAGATCGCGGCGGTGATCTATAGCAAGTCAAAAACTCCTATTGCATCTGGTTTAACTAGCGCCAAGCAGCAGACTGTAGCTTTGTTGATGCCTTCTGTGGCGCAAATGCAGGTGAAGTCAATTTCTCATCTGTCTGATCGCATTCCAACGTCCAAGATTGATCCCCAGGCTTTGGATAGCAACTTAATGGGCTCGATTCAGAATCAACGTGCTGTGGCTGACTTCTTTGAGAAGAAATACAGTCTCGACCGCGCCAAGATTGAAGAGTACGTTTCAAATACGATCTTGATTGCAAAAGAGGTCAACATCGACCCGGTACTTTTGTTGGCAGTGATTTCAGTGGAATCTAACTTCAACCCAAACACCAAGAGTCATGCTGGTGCTGAAGGTCTCATGCAGGTAATGACCTCGGTACACAAGGATAAGTATGCAATCTTTGGCGGAACTTCTGAGGCTGCTAAGCCTGAAGTCAATATCCGTGTTGGCGCCTATATTTTGAAATACCTGATTGCCACGGCTGGTTCATTGCGTAATGGCCTGAAGTATTACGTTGGTGCTGCGAATGCTGAGGATGATGGCGGCTATGCGGACAAAGTGATGGCTGAAAGAAATCGCCTGATTGGTTTGTGTCAAAACCGTTCATCTAATCGCTTGACACTGAACGGCAAGGATCTACGCTCTTAAGTTTTCAGCTCTTGAATGGACAGAAGACTATAAAAAGCCACCCGAGGGTGGCTTTTGTTTTGCTGCCTTTTGCTGATGGCTTAGTTAACGCCGTGGAGCTCAACATCAAATATGAGGGTAGCATTTGGAGGAATGACGCCGCCTGCACCGCGAGGGCCATAGCCCATCTCAGAGGGAATGATCAGGGTGCGTTTGCCACCAATTTTCATGCCAGCCACGCCTTCATCCCAGCCCTTGATGACATGTCCAGCGCCCAGAGGGAAGCTAAAGAGCTGGCCACGATCTAAAGAACTGTCAAACTTTTGACCTTTGTGGTCAGCCGCTTTTTCATCATAGAGCCAGCCGGTGTAATGCACGTCCACATGATTGCCTTTTGTAGCTTCTTTGCCTTCGCCTACAACGGTATCGATTTTTTTGAGTTCACTCATGATGTTTTCCTATTTCACACAAATTGATTGGCTAGTATATTCTGAGCTCTGTAAATTCTTTCGGTAATAATGCTTTAGCAAAAATGTATGACAAATTATTGGCCAAATTCTGCATATAGCACCCTGACAATTAGTTCCGATGATCAGTTGTTGGTGACAGACGACTTTTTGCGTACTTATATGCAGAGGCCGGAGCTCAAGCTGGTTCCTGAATCCTGTCCTATCGAGCGCTCGCTGCATCAGCGTCTGACTGAAAACCCTCGCACAGAACTCGCTGATGATGAAATCTCGGCGATGGCTGATGAGGATATTCAGGAGAACTATCGTGTTTGGCTGCGTTATCGGAAGCGTTTATTGGCGGCAAGCTCCCTAGAGAATTTTTATATGAGTTTATTTAAGGGTGAGGGAGTAGACGTGCCGCCATTATTTATTGCTCAGCTTGCCCAGATTTTCATAAGACATATTCTTGGTAAGGATGCGCATCCATTAGAAGCGCGAATGGGTGAGCTTTTTTTCAGAACTCAAAAGATTACCATTATTGATGATGGCATTGTGATGGGCGCAGATGATGAGGTAGTTGCTCGTAATGCCCAGGCTAGTGATACCGGCAACATCATGGATTTACTTAAAGGTAAGTCAATGACAATGCGTTCAGCCGATCTGGATGTTCTGCACGAAGACAATGCCGACATCTACTGGACGCGAAACGAAGATTTTGATTTGGCGGTTCAGTTAAATTTTGGGCATGAGCCCATTAATCATTTTTGTCGCGTCTTGGAGAAATGGATAAAACATTTTCTAGGTATTGGCGTACGCATTACGCCGATGCAGCAAATTACTGATCCTAAGTGGTCATGGCATGTCGGCTTAGATGCAGCCGCTACAGAAATACTTAATAAGCTTTACAACAAAGAATTGGTTGAGGCAGATGAGTTGCAGAAAGTGATTTGTTTATTTCGCCTAGACTTTATTGATGAGGCTGCTGTTGCTAAGGCGCAGGCTGGTAAGCCGGTATATATGGCCATTGCCATGAACGACCAGCAGCAGCTGAAGTTAAAGCCTCAAAACCTATTGTTTAACCTGCCGCTAGCAAAAACTTCTTAAGCCTGCACTCGCGATTTTCTACGCTGCTCAGCAAGCCAGAAAATCGCCAGACCGCTCACTACAACGGGGATGAGGGATCCCCAGTTCAGGATGCTCCAACCATGTGAAGTGACTAGGGCACCCGATCCAAAGGAAGTGAAGGCCATAGTTCCGAAAACACAGAAGTTAATGGCAGCCTGTGCTTTGTCACGCTCATTGGGTTGATATGCAGTCATTGCTAAAGAAGTAGCGCCAGTAAATAAAAAGTTCCAGCCAACGCCGAGCAAAAATAAGGCGATAAAGAATTGATGGAGATCGGTTCCAGTCAGTGCGATTGCAATGCAGATGAAGTTCAGAAACACCCCGGTCCCCATCACTTTCAATACCCCAAATCGTTGGATGAGTGAGCCTGTAAAAAATCCGGGAGCAAACATGCCAATCACATGCCACTCCAGAACTAAAGCGGTGTCCGAGAATGGTAATCCACATATTTGCATCGCTAAAGGTGTGGCGGCCATGAGTAGATTCATAACCCCATACCCTAATGCTGCACCAATGATGGCAACCATAAAGACGGGTTGCTGGAGGATGACTTTTAAAGGGCGTCCATCAGTAAGTGCATGCTGCGCCTTGAGTTCTTGTGGAAAGCGAATGAACTGCATCACGAAGATGCCAATGAACCCGGCAATGGATAGAGTGAGATATGCCCCCAGAAAGGCGGTATCAAATAGATCTCGCGTCCAGGAGGCTAGATTGGGTCCAATGACTGCACCAAGAATGCCACCAGCAAGCACCCAAGAGATCGCCTTATCGCGTTGACTCTGGTCTGTCAGTTCTGCTGCAGCAAAGCGGTAGAGCTGCCCATTGGCGCTGTAATAACCTGCAATAAAGGTCCCCAAGACTAAAAGCCAAAAGTTTCTTGTAATGGCGGCGTACGCGCATAGAAGTGCTGAGAGCATTGCTACTAGCAAGCCTAGCTGGAAAGAGACTCTGCGCCCAAAGTAGTTTTGAGATTTGGCCACAATGGAGGTGGAAAAGGCGCCCCCGACAACATAGCCCATGACGGGTAGGGTGGCCATCCAGCTGGCTGGTGCCAAGCTAAGCCCTACTAGCCCATTGATGGCGATAAAAGTGACGTTATTGGTGAGGAATAGCCCCTGACAAATGATCAGCAGCACCAGGTTTTTGTTAAGTAAAGGATGTTTGCTGGTCATGGCTTGCAGTGTACGGTGAATTTGCAGTGGAAGTTGTCTCGGGGGATTCCCTTAAATTGCCCTTTATCAGGCGCTTTAAGGTGCAAAACCACCATTTTTGCTAGGTCCGATGATTTAAAATGGAAATCTCGCCTCATTGGCAAAAGATGCGCTAAAAGCGACTTGCAAAATGTGGATTTGAGGGCGACAGGGTAAAAACCTGACTCTGTAATTTTTTCAATATTGAGGAAACATTCATGGCTTCAGAGAAATCAAAGATTATTTATACGCTGACAGATGAGGCGCCACTTTTGGCCACTCGCGCATTTCTGCCAATTATTCGTACTTTTGCAGCTCCTGCTGGCGTGGAGATCGTGACGAGTGATATTTCAGTTGCTGCTCGTATCTTGGCTGAGTTTCCTGAATGCCTGACCCCTGAGCAGCAAGTTCCCAATAACTTGGCTGAGTTAGGCAAAATGACTTTATTGCCTGATACCAACATCATTAAGTTGCCAAATATTAGTGCTTCCGTACCTCAGCTACTCGCAGCCATTAAAGAGTTGCAAAACAAAGGTTACAAGATTCCTGATTTTCCTGAAGATCCAAAAACGGATGAAGAAAAATCCATTCGCACTCGTTATTCCAAATGCCTAGGTAGTTCAGTAAATCCTGTATTGCGCGAGGGTAACTCTGATCGCCGCGCTCCTCCTGCTGTGAAGCGTTACGCTCGTAAGAATCCACACTCGATGGGGGAGTGGAGTCAGGCATCTCGTACTCACGTTTCTCATATGCATGGCGGCGATTTTTACGCTGGTGAGAAGTCTATGACGTTGACTAAGGCTTGCGACGTGAAGATGGACTTGGTAACCAAGAGCGGTAAGACTATCGTTCTTAAACCAAAAGTCTCTTTATTGGCTGGCGAAATTATCGACAGCATGTATATGAGTAAAAAAGCCCTTTGTGATTTTTATGAAAAAGAAATCGAAGACGCTTATAAGACCGGCATGATGTTGTCCTTGCACGTCAAGGCAACCATGATGAAAGTTTCTCATCCAATCGTGTTTGGTCACGCAGTAAAGATTTTCTACAAGGATGCTTTTGCAAAACACTCTAAGCTATTTGAAGAGTTGGGTGTGAATGCCAATAATGGTATGAGTAGCCTGTACGAAAAGATTCAAACTTTGCCAGAATCTAAGCGCGAAGAAATCATTCAAGATTTGCATGCCTGCCACGAGCATCGTCCAGCATTGGCGATGGTGGACTCTGCTAAGGGTATTACCAACCTCCATTCTCCAAGCGATGTGATCGTGGATGCTTCCATGCCAGCAATGATTCGTGCTGGCGGAAAAATGTGGGGTGCTGATGGTCGTTTGCATGACACGAAGGCAGTCATTCCTGAAAGCACCTTTGCCCGAATCTATCAAGAAATGATTAATTTCTGTAAGACACACGGTAACTTTGATCCAACGACAATGGGTACAGTACCTAACGTCGGTCTGATGGCTCAACAGGCTGAAGAGTATGGTTCACACGACAAGACTTTTGAGATTCCTGAAGCGGGTGTAGCCCGTATCGTTGCTGATGATGGCACCGTATTGCTTGAGCAACATGTGGAAGAGGGCGATATCTGGCGTATGTGTCAGGTTAAAGATGCGCCAATTCGTGATTGGGTGAAGTTGGCCGTGAATCGCGCGCGCCTCTCCAACACCCCAGCAGTATTCTGGCTCGACGAGTACCGTCCGCACGAAGCTGAATTAATTAAGAAGGTGCATACCTACCTCAAGGACTACGATCTGAAGGGTGTAGATATTCAAATCATGTCCCAGACACGAGCAATGCGTTACACCTTGGAGCGTGTGATTCGTGGCAAGGACACTATTTCTGTGACCGGTAATATTTTGCGTGACTATCTCACTGACTTATTCCCAATTATGGAATTAGGTACAAGCGCAAAGATGTTATCCATCGTGCCTTTGATGGCTGGCGGCGGCCTGTTCGAAACGGGCGCTGGTGGTTCAGCCCCTAAGCACGTTCAACAGTTGGTAGAAGAAAACCACCTCCGTTGGGATTCACTTGGTGAGTTCATGGCTTTAGCTGTATCTCTTGAGGATATCGGTGATAAGACTGGCAACAATAAGGTGAAAATCTTGGCCCGCACTTTGGATGAAGCAACTGGTAAGTTGCTAGATAACAATAAATCGCCTTCACCGCGCACTGGTGAGTTAGATAACCGTGGCAGCCAGTTCTACCTTGCTATGTACTGGGCTGAAGCATTGGCTGCTCAAACAGAAGATAAAGAATTGCAAGCGCACTTCGCTCCTTTGGCAAAATCTTTGATTGAGAATGAGCAAAAGATTGCGGATGAACTCAAGGCAGTTCAAGGTAAGCCAGCGGATATTGGCGGTTACTTCATGCCTGATTCGGAGAAGTTTGAAGCAGTAATGCGTCCTAGCGCTACATTGAATGCAGCTTTAAAGGCGGCCAACGCGTAATAGGTGTAAGCGATAAGTACCTAATTTTTTAGATTAGGTTTAGCATTAAAAGGCAAACTTTCGAGTTTGCCTTTTTTATTTGCCCCACCTATTTTTTAAGTTATGTCTAAACCAAAAGACCTGGTTGAATTGAGTTATCTGAGTGAAGCTATCTCGGATATGTCTTTTCTTGGCTTAATGCGATTGCTCGAGTCCGCGCGAGTATTTAATCAAAAAAATGGTGTTACGGGCATTCTCTTTTATGACAACCAGCAGTTTGGTCAAATCATAGAGGGCGAGCGCGCTAGTGTCATGAAGGTTTGGAAACGCATTCAGGAAGACAGACGCCATCATCGTGTTGAGCTTTTAGAAATTGCTGAAATTACTGAACGTAGCTTTCCAGATTGGTTGTTACGCTTTTATGGTGGGGAGACCCTCACCCGAGACTATCCAGAGCTAGCTGATATGGTTGGGGGTATGGATAAGCATAGCCTGGCGTTAATGAACAAAATGCGCGCGAGCCTCTCTTAAGCAAAAAATTGCCATCGGTAGCAAAATAGGTTTATTCCATCCCCGGGAGGGCGCAACATGCGTTTTACTGATAAGACCATTCTTACGAGTGATATCACTCCAAAAGCTGTATTTGAAAACCGCCGCAATATTATTAAGACTGCGGCTGCTGGGGGTTTTGGCATGGCCCTGGCGCCCTGGTTCTCCAGGGACGCGCTTGCTGCTAACCCAGAAAAGCTAGCCGCTACGCTCAATCCCGCATACGCAAATAAAGAGGATTTGACGGCCCTGAAGTACGTCACCAGTTACAACAATTTTTATGAGTTTGGCACCGATAAGGCGGACCCAGCAGCGTATGCAGATACTTTACAGACAAGGCCATGGACTATCTCAATCGAGGGCTTGGTCAAAAAGCCAATGACGCTGGATATCGATGCGCTCCTGAAGCTGGCTCCCATGGAGGAGCGAATTTATCGGATGCGTTGCGTTGAGGGTTGGTCTATGGTCATTCCTTGGGATGGTTATTCACTCTCTAAACTTATTAATAAAGTAGAGCCACTGGGATCTGCAAAGTATGTGGAATTTATTTCCTTGGCTGATCGAAAGCAAATGCCGGGAGTGAAGAGCAATATTATTGATTGGCCTTATCGTGAGGGTCTGCGCATGGATGAGGCCATGAATCCACTAACGTTGCTGACTTTTGGTCTATATGGTGAGGTCTTGCCCAAGCAAAATGGCGCCCCAGTCCGCATAGTGGTTCCCTGGAAGTATGGCTTTAAGAGTGCCAAGTCCATTGTCAAAATTCGTTTTACTGAAGAGATGCCTAAGACCAGTTGGAATCAGTTTGATGCACGTGAGTATGGCTTCTATTCCAATGTGAATCCTCAGGTGGATCACCCACGTTGGAGTCAGGCAGTTGAGCGTCGTATTGGCGATCCCAAAGGAATGTTTGCGCCAAAGATTAAAACCCAAATGTTTAATGGCTATGGTGACCAAGTAGCCAGTATGTACACGGGTATGGATCTGAAGAAGTACTATTAGTAATGAACAAAATTTATTCAGTATTTTTTAGTACCTGCATTTTTTTGTTTAACTTTTCTGCGTATGGGCAGGGAAGCGATGTACCGGTAAAGACGATTCCATCTCTAGATGTGCAGCGTTATTTAGGTACTTGGTATGAGATTGCCAAATATCCTAATTGGTTTCAGAAGAAGTGCATTAGTAATACCAAAGCGGTCTATTCGGCTAGGACTGATGGCACGCTAAAAGTATTAAATAGCTGCAAAACTGCTGAAAGTGATGTTTCAGAGGCTGAGGGCACAGCAAGGCAGATTGGGGCAAAAGACTCTCCCAAGCTTGAAGTGCGATTTGCACCCGCATGGTTGGCCTTCATACCTTTGGTATGGGGTGATTATTGGGTGATTGACCTGGATGCTCAGTATCAAGTGGCTGTCGTGAGTGACCCTCGCCGTGAATATCTTTGGATTCTGTCCAGAACCCCGCAGTTAGATAAAAAAGTCTATGAAGACACCTTGGTGCGCATACAGGCACAACAGTTTGATGTACGTAAGTTAGAGTTAACACCACAAGCAAGCGCCAAGTAAGCACAAAGTAACCAAGCTATGACTATGCATTTGCTGCCCCCAGGGATTGAAGTCTTTGAAAGAGGCTGGCTGTCCGCTAATAATATTTTTCACTTTGGTGAACATGATGTCTCCTTGGTGGATTCTGGATATTGCGCTCACCAAGACCTGACTATCACCTTAGTTCAGAGCGCTTTACAAAAGCATCACCTATTGAAATTAAATAAGATGGTCAATACCCATCTACATTCGGATCACTGTGGTGGCAATGCGGCTTTGGTAGAGGCTTTTCATTGCGAGGTATATATTCCAGCTGCAGAAGCAATGGCGGTTAAAAACTGGGATAGCGCTTTATTAAGTTACGACAACCTCGGTCAGGAGTGCCCTCAGTTTCCCCATCACGGCGTATTAGTTCCGGGCGAAGAAATATTGTTAGGAAGATATATTTGGAGGATATTGACAGCGCCAGGGCATGATCCACATTCTGTCATGTTGTACCAGCCAGATCATTGCATCTTGATTTCGGCTGATGCCCTATGGGAAGAGGGCTTTGGGGTAATTTTCCCTGAGCTCTGGGGTGAGTCAGGTTTTGAGGAGGTGGCGCAAACCCTGGATCTGATTGAGACTCTGCCAGTGAACCTGGTGATTCCTGGGCATGGCGCACCTTTTGTAGATGTTTCCAAATCTCTTGCCACAGCAAGATCAAGATTGGATTACTTAGCCTCTGATCCAGATCGCAATGCACGCCACGGCGCTAAAGTGTTGCTGAAATATCGTCTCTTAGAGTGGCGCAGTCGTGATCTTGCGCAAGTGAATGCATGGATTGCGCATACGCCAGCATTAATTAGCGCAGCAAGACAACTCAATATGAGTATGGATGAATTTACGCAGTGGCTACCAAAAGCTTTGGTGAAATCAGGCGCAGCAAAACTAGAGAATGAGATCTTGGTTGATCTTGGCTGATCTTTTTTATCGCTTGGCTTAAAAGCTAAGTGAAATTTTTCCGTATACGGTCCAGTTGTAAAGTTGATAAGTCTGCACAACTTGCTTGGCTCCACCGATGGCGATTAAAAGATTTTTATTAATGCGCTGAGTCACCATAGCATCGATTGGTACAAACCAGCCGCCACCTGCCGAGTTATAAACGGCGCCATTTTCATCCCAGAAGCGGAGCTGAGTGCTGGAGGTCAGATTGAGGCCGACCGTTGGATAAAGCTCGAGGTGATTATCTACGGGGGGTAAACCGGAGGCTGTGGGTGCCTTGCGATTAAAGCCCATCATGTATCTGGCGAGAGGTGAAATATCCGCAAGGATATTTTGGCTGCTACCTGCAGGCCTAAAGGAGGTGCTCACCTGAGGTCCTGCTAGCCACTGGCCTGTGCTACCGAGTGGGGCTAATATTCTGGCCCCAATATTTGCAAACCAATCGGCTTGACCACCCCAAATTGTGAGCATTGCATTGTTGGGTGAGTAGGTGCCGGTGGATTGTGCGGCAAGTGTTGGTCCATAGGCGGCCGTATAAGCAGTGTCCAATCTCATGGTTCCATGCCAGCTACCAAGATTTAAGGGGTTGTAATAGCGTAATTTAAGCGTGTCAGCATAGTTATCGGCACCCTGGGCGGCATGATAGCCCCAAAACTCTAGAATGTGATCTTGAGATCTTTCTTGAGATGCATTAACGAGCCCTAAAATAGGTGTGGGAGAGGGTTGCTCCGTTGCGCACGCTAGAGCGGCAGGAATGCATAGCAATGAAAAAGTGAGCGCACGCAGGAATACCATATAGGCATTAATATTAAATTACAAAACACTATTTACTAAAGATTTAAAGAGGAAGCATGGAACACACTGTATTGGTTACTGGCGCTACCGCAGGATTTGGAGAGGCAACTGCCCGACGCTTTTTAGCTCATGGTCACAAAGTGGTTGCGGTTGGCAGGAGGTTGGATCGTTTAGAGGCCCTAAAGAGCTCCTTACCTGCTGAGCAGCAGAAAAAACTTCACACCTTGGTACTGGATGTTTGTGACAGCACTCATGTAGACACTCTGGCCAGTACTTTGCCGGCAGAGTTTTCTAAAGTGACTGTTTTAGTTAACAACGCCGGTCTTGCTTTAGGTCTTGAGCCAGCTTACCAAGCAAAGATTTCCGATTGGGATCAAATGATTGATACCAATATTAAAGGTTTAGTTCACATGACTAGGGCCTTTTTACCTGGAATGGTTGAGCGTAAATGCGGTCACGTTATTAATATAGGATCGGTAGCAGGTCTGTATCCCTACCCCGGCAGTAATGTATATGGTTCTACGAAAGCATTTGTTAAGCAATTTAGTTTAAATTTGCGCGCTGACTTATTGGGAACGCCCTTGCGCGTCACCTGTGTTGAACCAGGCTTAAGTTCGGGTACCGAGTATTCGAATGTTCGCTTTAAGGGTGATGATGAAAAAGCAGATAAAGTCTATGAAGGTGTTCACGCCTTAAGTGCGGATGATATTGCGGAAGCAATTTATTGGACTGCTACTTTACCTGCGCATATGAATATCAATGCCCTTGAAGTGATGCCGGTTCAGCAATCATTTGCTGGCACAACCTTGCATCGAGGCGCCTTATAAGGTCTAAGGCTTCCAGTGATAAAACTTGGGGTACACGCGCATGACTACGGGGCCATCAAAGTCCCATGACTTGCAGGTGCCCAAGTAAAGCGGTGGCTTATCGCCATTCGGATCAAAGAATGCCCCTGGAATGGATTGATAAGCTGCGGTGGCAAGGTTGAAGAGAAGTTCGCGCAAATGCGTGCAGCCTTTAATTCCACCAAGGTGGTTATCAATCGTTTTTCGCCAGCCCTTACCTAGCCGCTCTCCAATGAGGGAATCCATCGGCGGAATAGCTGCTGTGCATTCTGCATGGGGTTGCCCATCCATGACTGCTTCAATCCCTTTGATGACAAACTCTTTATCAAGCGTGACTCGTACCCACATATCATGAAAGGCTTCGCCCGGCTGCCAGGTTTTTGCACTTGTTTGAAAAGGGTTTGTCTTGAAATCTTTGAGATGACCCTCGATATCCCATAAACCATCTTCCCTTGCATAACCCTGAAAAGTAATTTCTCGGGTATGTAATAGGGAGCGTGGTTTTGGGGTGGATAGCATGGTGATGGGACTATTTAATTGAGGGTTATCTAATGATAATGAATTGCAGCATATGAATGCTCAACTCAATGGGGGCCTGCTCTGTAGTATGCTCTGCAGCATATGGCAAAACCTATTTCCCTAGAAAAAATTCTTTTTAGCCAAGGCTTTGGTACCCGTCGCTATTGCAGTGATTTGGTATATGCCGACCTAGTTAAAGTGAACGGCGCGTTGGCTGATGACCCGGAAGAAAGAATTGCCACCGACAATCTGATGCTGAACGTAGAGGGTAAAGACTGGGAGTATCACGAGAAAGCTTATCTTGCTTTTAATAAGCCAGCGAATTACGAGTGCTCGCATAAAACGACACACCATCCCAGTGTTTATAGCTTGCTACCTAGTCCTTTTGTTGAGCGGGGACTCCAATGCGTTGGGCGCCTGGATTATGACACCACCGGATTGCTCTTGATCTCGGATGATGGTCAGTTTATTCATAAGATGACGACCCCAAAGAAAAATATTGGTAAGGTCTATGAAATCACAACACCAGAGCCGATTACGCAAAAACAAATTGATCATTTGATGAGTGGCGTTGTGCTTGATGATGACCCAAAACCTTGCTATGCCACAGCATGCAAGCAAGTATCTGAACATGTCCTAGCAATGACGATAGTTGAAGGGCGCTATCACCAGGTAAAGCGTATGATGGCAGCTGTTGGAAATCATGTCGCCAAATTGCACCGTACTGAAATTGGGGCATACCGAATGCCTACAGATTTGGCAGAAGGTGAATGGCGCTGGCTCTATCCAGAAGACTTAAAGCAGCTCTCGCAAAGTGTTGCTGTTTAAAGGAGATTCTGTGTTGGTTGATGGCATCGATTTGAAAAAAGAAATTCCGTTGTGGTCTTTGCAGGCCTGTGGCAAAAAGATATCGAGGGGGTTTACTTTTGTAGACTTCAAAAAAGCTTTTGAATTTATGACGCTCTGTGCGCAGTATGCGGAAGAAATTGACCATCATCCAGATTGGTCAAATACTTGGAATAAAGTGACTGTGGAATTGAGTACGCACTCAGTCGGCGCTTTAACTAAACTAGATATTCAGTTGGCAAAGGCAATGGATGCCTTTGCTTCCCAAGTAAATCAACACTGATTAGTGTTCGTCGCCTTCGTGCTCTTCCTCATTCATGCTCATGAGGATGGTAGCTAGCAAGCCATAGACTACTTCGGTGGAGATCATGCCATCTTCATCTAGTTCATCAATTAAGTCGTTCAGACGGTCTTCGGTTGGCTCGTTGAGCAAGGTCATTGCACACTCGCACCCATAGTCAAAATCTTCGTCATTCTGGGTTTGGTTCTCTTCAGTCATATTTATCCTTAATTGAGCTTTCAGGATAGCAAATTACAGCCTAATTCGATAGGGTTTTGCCCTAGACCGAGACATTTATGTGCGAGCGCAAAAAGTTCAGAATGATTTATAGTCTTTTGAAAACAAAACCATAGGAGACAACATGCAATTAGACATTAATGGTCAGGTGCAGAGTATTGATGTAGAGCCAAATATGCCCTTATTGTGGGCTATTCGGGAAGTGGTAGGACTCACTGGTACGAAGTATGGCTGTGGAGTTGCGCAATGCGGAGCCTGTACTGTCTACCTCAATGGTGAGCCAGTACGTTCTTGTTCAATTCCAGTATCTGCCGTTGGTAAAGCCAAAATTACCACCATTGAAGCACTCTCTAAAAACAATACGCATCCAGTACAGCAAGCATGGGTTGCACTCGATGTGCCTCAGTGCGGTTATTGCCAATCAGGCCAAATCATGGCAGCAGCCGCTCTTTTAAAGAGGAATCCAAAGCCTACGGATACAGACATCGATAATGCAATGGGTAATTTATGTCGTTGTGGAACGTACCAAAAAATTCGGGATGGAATTCATGTTGCCTCCGGTCAAAAGAAGTTGGCGGATGTTTTAGCGCAGTACAACGCCACTCCTGCGACACGTGGTTAAGGAGAAGAACATGACAACACAAAAACAAACTCCTGATTTAGAAAATTCTTCTCGTCGTGATTTCATCATCAAGGGCACCATGCTGGGTGGTGGGCTTATGCTGGGGATAGGCGCTTTACCCGATGCCGCATTCGCTCAGGCTAGCGCGAAATATGACCCGAATACGCCAACTCAAGCAGGTGATGCTGAAGTCAATGCTTGGGTCAGCATTAAGCCAGACGATACTGTCTACATCAGAATTGCTCGATCAGAGATGGGGCAGGGCACTCGTACGGGGCTGGCTCAATTGGTTGCTGAGGAGCTCGAGTGCAATTGGAAAAAGGTTAAAACTCAGTCAGCTACGCCAGGACAAAGTTTGGCGCGCAAGCGCGTGTGGGGTGAGCACGGTACTGGTGGTAGCCGTGGCATTCGAATCTCTGAAGATTATGTGCGCCGTGGCGCAGCAGCAGCTCGCATCATGTTGATGCAGGCAGCTGCCAATCAATGGAATGTGCCCGTTGCAGAGTTGACTGTAGATAAGGGTGTGATCACACATAAAGCAACAGGTCGAAAAACGACCTATGGCAAAGTGGCCGAGCTGGCATCTACCTTAACTCCGCCTGATCCCAAGTCGATCACCTTGAGGGACCCTAGGGATTGGAAGATTGCTGGACAACCTTATGCGCGTTTAGATACTGCCAATAAGGTTAATGGATCAAAAGTATATGGTGTTGATTTACAGCTTCCAGGCATGCTCTGCGCTTCTGTAAAAGCTTGCCCTGTCTTTGGCGGCAAATTAGTGAGTTATGACGAAGCCAAAATTAAAGAAATGCGCGGTGTGAAGGGTGTTGTCAAGATTGATGACAGTACTGTAGCGGTGGTAGCTGATACCTGGTGGCATGCGAATACAGCACTCAATGCAATGCCCATTGTTTGGGACGAGGGTAAGGCTGCCAACGTCTCACAAGATGGCATTAATAAGATGTTGCGCGATGGTTTGGATGAAGAGGGTGACTTTTGGCAGCGTAAGGAAGGTGATGCACCTGCCGCCATCAATAGTGCTGCTAAGAAAGTAGAAGCCATCTATTACACGCCTTATCGTGCACACGTCACGATGGAGCCTATGAATGCCACCGTCAAAATCACGGGTGACCGTGCAGAAGCATGGGTGCCAACTCAAAATGGCGAAGGTTCGCATGCAGCTTTATCTGAAGCTACTGGATTACCGCTCGCGAATTGCGAAGTATATAAATTGGATTCTGGTTGTGGCTTGGGTCGTCGTGGATCTACACAAGACTTCACAACCTTTGCCGCCAAAGTGGCGCAAAAGTTTCCAGGGGTGCCGGTCAAAGTAATTTGGAGTCGAGAAGAGGATATGACTCATGATTACTACCATCCGATAGCGATGGCAAAAATGACTGCTGGGGTAGATAGTTCTGGCAATTTGACAGGCATGCATATTAAAGTTGCCGGTCAATCGATTAATGCCACATTGGCGCCACAGGCCATCAAAAATGGAAAAGATGAGCGTCAGCTCCAGGGCTTCTATGAGAAGGGTCCTGATGCGCAGCTTGGCTATACTTTCCCGACACTCTTAACAGAGTATGTAATGAAGAATACCCATGTGCCAGTTGGCCCATGGCGTGGCGTAAACACCAACCAAAACGGCATCTTCATGGAATGTTTTATGGATGAGTGCGCTAAGGCGGCAGGTAAGGATCCTGTGAAATTTAGGCAGGCGCTTATGCAAAGTCATCCAAAGCATTTGGGAGTGCTCAATGCTGCTGCGAAGAAGGCGGATTGGGATAAGCCTTTACCAGCAGGAACCTATCGTGGCGTTGCTCAGTTTATGGGCTATGCCAGCTACTCTGCTTGCGTTGCTGAAGTGACTGTACAGAATAATGTAGTGAAGGTTACGCGCTTGGTATTTGCCTTAAATTCTGGGCATGTCGTTAACCCCTACTTAACTCGAGAGCAAATTGAAGGTTCTGTGGCGATGGCATTGGGCGCAATCTTCTTACCAGAGATCTCGGTAGAAAAAGGCCGCATCAAACAGCAGAATCTGGATACCTACCCAATATTGAAGTTATCGGCCACACCAAGAATTGAAACAGTTTTAGTGCCGAGTTTTGATTTTTGGGGTGGAGTGGGTGAGCCAACGATCTGCGTAGTTGGCCCCGCCGTTGCGAATGCCATTTCTGCTGCGATTGGTAGACCGGTTCGAAACTTCCCGCTGAGCAAGGAAGGTCTGAGTTTGGCTTAGTTTTAGCTTAAGTTTTAATCGTATTGCAATTAATTAAACGACCCCATTGATTCTGAATCAATGGGGTCGTTTAATATGGCTTATGAATTTGATTAAGACATCGGTCTTCTTGCTTTCTTTGCTGCCCTTAGCTCGCTTAGTTTGGCTTGGCGATCACGAAGGTTTGGGTGCCAATCCAATCGAATTCATTACCCGCTCTACCGGTACTTGGGCGCTGGTCTTTTTATGTATTACGCTGGCGATGACTCCGTTACGCTTAATCACAGGTTTGACTGCTTGGATCAAGTTACGCCGCATGTTGGGGCTCTTTTGTTTCTTCTATGCTTGCATCCACTTTTCGATATGGTTCTGGTTGGACCAGAACTTAGATATTCGGTCAATGTGGAGCGATGTTGTAAAGCGCCCTTTTATTACGATGGGCTTTCTGACTTTGGTATTGCTAGTGCCCTTAGCGTTGACATCGAATCAGTGGGCTGTGCGCCAATTGGGCAAGCGTTGGACTTTATTGCATAAGCTGGTGTACTTGATCGCATGTACTGCGATAGTTCACTATTGGTGGCATAAGGCGGGTAAAAATGATTTAGGAACAGTCTCGATTTATGCGGCAGTTATTTTTCTATTACTGATGAGTCGTATCCCAGCAGTCAGAAATATTCTCCAGAGTTGCCGAAGTAAGTTGCTTAGATGAAGTAATGACTGCTGCCATACAATGAGTCCCATGAATACATTCTTCTCGAGGTTAAGCTCAATCCTGTTGTTGATGGGTGTTTTGGCCTGTTCTCAAACCCCTCCCTTGCCCCCTGGGTCAACGACTTATTCCCCATATACTCCTGGGCAGGTTCAGGAGTTCAATAGGCAGTCCTTGTCTCCGGTTGAAGGGCCGTTTGGCCCGGTAGATCCAAGAGCAGAAGATGCTCGTATTGCTAAAGAGCGCGCATTGGATGCGAAACTTTATAAACAACCACAGGGTGAAGAGGAGGCTGAGGCAATCGAAACACAATCAGCCGATCCTTATCAAGCAACAAAGCCTGTTATTACTTTCTAGGCTAGCGTTAGCTCAGGAATAGAGTCTATTTGCAATAGCGCTTGCGCTTCCTCTGTTGTGGCGTTGAGCCATGCATCAAAGAGTTCAGGTCGCAAGGGCACTACGGTACGTTTCTCATCTTCGGGTTTATGCATACGCTGCATCACTGGGTGATTGCTGGCATCAATTGTGAGCATAGAAAATGAAACGATCAGTTCACCAGTTTCCGATTCAGTCCAGGTGTCCCAGATAGAGGCAATGGCCATCGGTTCGTGATTAGCTTGCTTGATAGCAGTTCGGACTGGTTTACCAGATTCATAACAAGGCTCATAAAAAGCGTCCGCCAAGGCTAAGGCGAAATGCCGCTTAGTCCAGGCGAATTTATAAGAAGGCTTTTCGGCTACCGTTTCAACTCTGGCGTTATAGGTTTTTCTGCCGAAGGTTTCTTCTTTGGCCCAGGATGGCAATAAGCCAAAGCGTGCCAAGCCAATCGCGGTACGGTCGGTATTGTGACTTTTGAGGATGATGGGGCCTGGGTAGGTCGGAAATACATCGTGAGCGGTTGATGTCGGTAAATCGAGGTCAAAGTGGGTTTTTACCCAATCAACATTTACGGTAGTGAGATATTGAACGCACATAGGTACATTTTACTGTGGCTTATTCAGGTTTGACCCATGCCTACTGGTACTATTGAGGCTAAATTTTAGAAAGATATCTCCCTTATGAAACCTTTTTCCTCTGTATTCAATCCAATGTTAGTGCGCTTGATTGCCGCAGGTGTATTGACGAGCGCGCTTGTTAGCGGCACTTATGCGCAACAGAGCGGATTACCCATTAATGCCGCAGCTTCTGTTAATGGAACCATCATTACCAATGACATGGTGGAGCAGGGAATTAAGGTTGCCCTTTCTCAGGGGCAAAAAGATTCTCCAGAGTTACGCAAAGTCGTGATTGAGAAGTATATTGAAGTGCTCTTGCTTTCACAGCAAGCAGAGAAAGATGGTTTAGCAAATTCAGAAAAAGCCAATACACAGCTGATGATGATTCGCCAAAATTATTTAGCAGATCTTGAGTTGTCTACATATATGGCTAAAAATCCAATTGCTGATGCTGATGTTCAGGCTGAATACAACAAAGAGATTGCTTCCTTAGGTCCTCAAGGGATGATTAATGAATACAAAGTGAGCGATATCGCTGTCGCCACTGAGGCTGATGCTCAAGCAGCATTAGCGCGTATTAAAAAAGGTGAGCCATTTGATAAGGTTGCAAAGAGCGTTTCATTAGCGCCAAATAAGGTGCAGGGCGGTGCTGTAGGTTGGATTCAGCCTGGTCAAGTAGCACCACAATTGGCTTCTGTGTTGATGACTCTTTCTAAAGGCCAGGTTTCTCCAGCGCCAATTCAGATGCAGCAAGGTTGGTATTTAATCAAGTTAGAAGATAAAAAATCGAGCAAGCCACCAGCATTCGAGCAAGCTAAGGCGGCTATTCGCGCCGGCATGACGCAAAGAAAGCAATATGAGTTCTTGGGCCAGATTGCAAAAGATGCAAAGATTGTCGTTCAGTGAAAGAGCAATGCTTTCCTGTGAAAAAGGACTCCTATGAACTGACCCACAAAAGTTGGACATCCAATCCAACTCAAAAGGGTCAGTCTCATGTCCAAATACAGCAAAGACTTTAAGCTAGAAGTCATTCATCACTATCTGTCAGGTAAAGAAGGATTTACCG
>NZ_JACVPB010000011.1 GCF_018882085.1 Polynucleobacter sp. AP-Reno-20A-A9
TCAACTACCTGTTTGACTGCCTCTAACTTGAACTCTTCAGTAAACCGTCTTCTTGTACTCATGACACACCTCCTAATAGACTAAATATTAGGCTAGAAAGTGTCTATAGAAGTAGTAGCGATTCAAATTTCATGTTCGCTATCAAACATATGGAATAAATAATTTATCTCCAAAGATAGATTGGTCAACATCCTCTCAAAAGACATCGATTAAAAAAGAGCTAGTAATTTTCTTATCAGCAAAGGCATGACTTCAGGGCCGTTTGATTACATCAGTATTTAATTCTGCCGATCACGAAGTGTGCGCTATCAGACGGAAATCCGAAGGCGCATTCCTTAAGATTTACACGCAGTGGATACAAAATATTGATGCTAAGGACACAGTAATGGCCGAAGCTAGTTCTTAGCAATCCATATTCCGCTGTGATGTTTTGATAATTTCTTTTCAAGGAGCATTCTATGCAAAATCTACACCCCAATCATTCACATGCGCAAGATAAAAATCATGTTCAGCATCAAAATACTGCAGAGCATTATCACAAGCATGCAGCAAATCATCATGAACAAGCTATGAAGAGCCACTTAGAAGCAGCAAGATTGAATGAATTAGGGATCCGTGAAGCTTCTGCTTCTCATGCGCTAACCGCCCACGCTCACGCCCTTGCCGCACTTCGTCATAGCGAGGATGCGATCAATGAGCACGCTAACATTCAATCATCAGTACAAAGACCATAAAGAAGATCGGCAGCTTGTTTTATGCTGTCGCTTAGATACCCCACTCCACCAAACTAAAAAGCCTCGCCATGTTTGCGTGCTACCAATGCGTTCGATACCGAACATTTTAATTTGCAGGTGATGCATTAGATTTAACCTCTACCTTCAAAATCATGTGGGTACCACAAAGAAGGATGCGGGGGAATGTCTACTTACACGCAATTAATCAAACTGCTAGCCTTTATCACCCTAGTTTTGCCCAGTATTTCTGGCTATACAGAGGAAACATATTTACAGATAAATGGGGTTAGCATTCATTCAAGACCCGGAAATAATGGCTTTAATCCAGGTCTAGGTATTGAAAGAGCAATTTCTGAAAATTGGAATATAGCCGGTGGGTGGTATTACAACAGCGACTATCGCGGAAGTGCATATGCTTATGGTCGCTACTCTTACTATCGCAAAGATGGCTGGGATTTAGGCGTTGGCATTGGGGCTGTGACTGGATATAACGGCTGGGGCTTGATGCCCATGATATTTCCAGAATTTTGTTATGAATGGATTTGTGCGATTGCATTACCTCAATTGCAATCAACTGGATCATCTATTATCGGCGTTCATTTACGTGTCCCGCTGTAATTGATAGCTATGTGCGGGGGACGAAATATCTTTAGACTAGCCACCCCATATCTCGACAGCTTTGGTGCTATTTGATGCATAAGCTAAAAAGCGCTTATGCCGGAAACCAGAGAGAGCTCATCGAATCCAGAGCTTTTAAATCCTGGTCAGTCATGCTGTCAATGACTTCAGAAAATTTAGGGAAAGCCGATGAAAATTCCTGCACGTCAAATAATTTCATTGCCCACTTTGGAAAGCGGCGTTTTGTAATCGTAGAAATTCCTAGCAATTCAATTTTGTGATGCCTTTGGTCTTTTTGAATGCTGGCCCAAAGCACCTCAATATCAGCCCTATTGCCCTCTAGAATTTGACCAAAATAGCCTTTGTCAAAAAAGAGGATGCCAGTAATTCCAAGGCGTGCATTTCTAGGGATCGCCACATCAAGTATTCTGGTTAAGCCCAATATGCCCATGTCATGCACCGCCTGACTTTGATATCTTAGTTCGACTAAATCGGACTCATTCATCATTAGTTACCGTAGCTTGAGTTAAAGGAACGTTGATATATTTACATATGTCATACTAGCCGTACGTTCGATACCGCACATATAAACTGACTCTTAGATATATTTGCATAATGTATATTGAAGTAATAGTTGCTGGAGCTTGCCTTGTCAGTAGAAACCCTGAAGGATCAAAATCACCTATTTCACTCAATCCCCCCAGGGGAATGGGAGCGACTCGTACCCCATATTGAGCCGGTTGATTTACCTCTGGGTAAAGTACTGTGCAATCCAGGCATGAAATTAAGCCACGCCTACTTCCCCGTCACCGCGATTATTTCCATTCTCTATGAATTTGAAGATGGCGCCTCAACTGAGGTTGCTGTAATAGGCAATGAGGGCCTAGTAGGAATATCTATTTTTATGGATGGGGGCACTACCACCAGCACCGCTATGGTTAAAAGCGCAGGAATGGGCTACCGGATTAAATCTGAAATCTTGTTACGCGAATTTAGTCAATGCGCACCACTCATGCATTTACTTTTACGCTTCACCCAAGCCCTAATGACTCAGATGACTCAAACGGCAGTTTGCAATCGCCATCACTTGATGGAGCAACAACTTTGCCGTGCTTTGCTTGTTAATCTTGATAGGCTGCCAGGCAATGAGATAGCGATGACTCAAGAACTGATCGCCAGCCTGTTGGGTGTTCGCAGGGAGGGGGTAACGGAAGCCGCCCTGAAGCTCCAAAAGGATGGCTTAATTAAATATTCTCGTGGGCACATTACTATTCTCGACCGAGCAGGCTTAGAGCGCCGCACTTGTGAGTGCTATGGAATCGTTAAACACGAATATGAGCGCCTACTCCCTAATGGAATAGCTACATAACCTTATCAGCATCTGCAGATAAATCCAAATATATTCCATCCCAACTAAGTAAGGTCATTAATACAATGACCGCGCAATCCCAGTTGGATCGCAGTCAAAGATGATTGCCAAAATTATCCGGCGCCACCCACCAAACCACCAATAGCACTGGTCACACCCATAGACAGCAGCCCCCAAAAAACGACTCGGGCTATGGCTATCGGTATTCTTGCACCACCCAAATAAGCAGAAATACCTCCTAAGAATGCAAGCAATACTGCAACCGCAAGACTTACGATCAATACCAGCTTATCCATACTTACTAGCGATCCGATCATTAATGGCGCAAAACCTCCAACAGAAAATGCCAGTGCCGAGCTTAATGCTGCAAATAGTGGGCTAGTACTACTGACCTCGGTAATTCCTAACTCATCCCTTGCATGCGCTTTTAAGCCGTCTTGACTCATTAATTCAATCGCTACTTGCCTGGCCAATTGAATGCTTAACCCTCGCTTGATATATATCTGGATAAGCTCTTCTTGCTCGAGCTCTGGATTCTGAATTAACTCAAGCCTTTCCTTATCTAAATCCGCAGTTTCGGTATCTAGTTGTGAGCTAACGGAGACATACTCTCCCGAAGCCATGGACATCGCGCCAGCTAGTAGGCCAGCAACCCCAGAGATAACAACTGCATTATGGCTAGCGCCTGCAGCAGCAATACCCAAGATAAGACTGGCTATGGAAATAATCCCATCATTTGCGCCAAGGACTGCCGCACGTAGCCATCCTATGCGATGAATCCGATGCCTCTCAGAATGGCCGATCAAGATCACTAGACTGCTCCCTGAAAATAGAAACTGCACCGACCAAAATAAAAATAGAGCGTTAAATTATGTTCGGTCCACTCAATTCACTCTACTCTTTTTAAGGTGCAACACAACAACTGAAGGAGTATTTTTTAAACTCAAATGTGAGTGCCGCACGATATCTATGGTGATATATTTCCCGGCAAGTCATTTAAATAAGGGGCTATCTCATTGGCAGATAAGACATTGCAGATGACGCCCAAATTAATTGCTACAGCTGGCATGCCAAAAATAATGCTGGAATCCTCATCTTGGGCAACGGTATCACCGCCAGCATCAAAAATAGTTTTCATGCCATTTGCCCCATCCCTTCCCATGCCACTGAGAATGACAGCCACTGCACTATTCCCATACACCTCCGCAGTTGAATGAAACAACTTGTCGATACTTGGGCAATACATATCATCTAAATTTGGAGGGCATATTACAAAGGCACCATTGTTAGAAAAAGTAAGGTGCATACCATCGGGCGGAAAATAGATATGCCCCGGCATCGGGAATCCACCCTCAGTTGCAGTCTCAATGATTAAAGGACAGATCCCCCTCAACCAGGTTAACATCCCCGCCAAGAATCCATGGCTAATATGTTGAATACATACAATCGGAATCGAAAAGTGATTCTTGAGTCCCGATAAAATTACTTCAAAGGCCTGAGGGCCACCCGTAGAGGCACCCATGACAATGATTTTAGGCAAGACAAGTCTGGGAATAAGGCATTTTGCACTTGGGGGAGGTATGGGCTGCCCTTTTTTCCTTGGTATGTATTTAACACCATTAATAATACGAATTCTTTCAACCAGCTTTAACCCATCCTCCTTACCAATAATGCCGCCTGTCGCTCGCGGTTTCGGCATCACATCAATAGCCCCTGCCGAGAGCAACTTAAAGATGTTATCCACCTGATCAGGTTGGACAGAAATGCTTAATACCAAAATGGGGCACGGATAAATCTTGACCGCTTTTTGAATAAACTCAAGCCCATCCATCACAGGCATATGGTAGTCCGTGCAAATCACATCCGGCCTTACAACTGGAAGTAAATTGAGTGCCTCTGCACCATTCATTGCAGTACCAACCACCTCTATATGAGCATCAGCATCTAAAACAGATTTGATGATATGCAGCTGTAATGGTGAATCCTCAACTAGCAGAACTCGAATCGGGGCGGCTTCACCATTATTTGGCATTGAAATAGGCTCTTTATTCTTTATATAAGTCTGGCAATGGAATCTAACAATACCGTTTGATCAAAGTCTGATTTTGAAATGTAGGCATCCGCACCAGCCTCTAGACCTCTACGACGATCATCTTCCGATGCTAATGAAGTCACCAGAATAATAGGAATATCGGAAAACTTTCTGTTGGCTCTAATTTTGGCTGCCAACTCTAAGCCATCCATATTGGGCATCATGATGTCAGAGACAATGGCATCAAAAGACCGTGAGGCCAATATATTCCAGGCATTCACACCATCCACTGCGGTTACGACTTCATAACCAGCAGCCTCTAAAATTCTCTTCTCTTGTATCCGCGTCACAATGCTATCTTCAACTAGCAGTAAAGATTTTTTGGTTGAAGGTTCTATAGCCGGAACAGCATCCCCAGCACCGGCTGATTTTTGGTGTGTATGACGAACACTCTTGGCAAGATCGCCTGCATTGAGAACAGCACAAACCATGCCAGAGTCCAAGATGGTAAGCCCTGAAACATTACGCAATCTTTTAATAGGCGCAGGAGGTGCCTTTAAAACGATCTCCTCTTCATCACGCAATTCATCCACGATTAAGCCAAAGCTAAATTCGCCCACACGGACAACCACGCAAATTACTGCAGCTTGAGCATCCACAAGATGCAATGGTTTATCCAGCAAAGAACCTAAACGATTGACCGTGATCACTTCATCGTCGTGATAGAAGCACTGCCTATCCTCACGTATTAATAATTCGCCAGGTTGCAATATCTTTGAGAAATAAATAGCATCGCAAGGCAATGCATAACTTTCACCCCATTCGCGTAGGATCATCACGCGAGTAGAGGTTAACGAGACTGGCAGATTAAGCGTGAAAGTCATTCCTAGGCCTGGGCGGGAGTCAATTTCTAGGGTTCCGCGCATGCGCTCGACTGTTGATCGCACAACGTCCAAGCCTACCCCTCGTCCAGAAATGTCGGTAATCATTTTGTTAGTTGAAAACCCGGGAGTCATCAATACACTTTTGAGCTGAGCATCATCCAAGCCTAAAGCCTGATCTTCCGTATAGAGATGTCGCTTAACAGCTTGCTGACGTATGGCCTCAAGATCCAATCCTCGACCGTCGTCTATTACATCAAGCCGAACATGATCCGCATCCTGGCTAACTTTCACCAGTATTTTTCCCACTTCTGGTTTACCAGCCCTGAGCCGCTCCTCCGGAACCTCAATGCCATGATCAATTGCATTTCGCAACATATGCATTAAGGGTGACTTCATTTCCTCAATAATTCGTTTATCAGCAACCGTACTTTCACCCTCAAAAACTAGCTCAACTTCTTTTTTCTCTTCCGCCGCAAGATCGTGAACCATGCGAGGAAATTGCTCCAATAATGTGGAGATAGGCAATAAGCGCAATCCACGAATACCCCCTTCTATCGCCTCGGCAATAACACTTAACCTACTGGCATCTTCATCTAACTTAGCGCGCATCAACTGGGCCTCTTTAACCCATTCATCAGCGGAAATCTCCCGGCTATCCAATCGACCAATAAATCGATTAAATTCATCCTGCCAACGCACAATACGACTTCGACTAACTACCAACTCACCCGTCTGACTTAATAAAAAGTCTAGCTTTTTAGCATCCACCCGCAAGGTATCAATATGAAATTCTGCGGGTATCTGGCGCCCCTTATTAATCGAATCGACTTGAGAGACATCAGACGTCTGAATAAAAGATGGAGCTGGCGGAACGGGGTTGAATGATGAGGATGGGACTTCAACAGCTTTATTTGGGGGTACAGCCTGAGCCATTTCAGTTGTAGCGGGAGAATCGCCAACTGCCTCAGCTACCAGTTGCCGAATGCGGTCCAGTGTAACGAGCTGAGGCTTAATAACGTCGACAGTGACATTTAATTTACCGCTTCTCACCTCACCGAGCATATCCTCGACAGTATTAGCTAAGCCCTGAATATCAATGAGTCCAAGCATTCTTGCCGAACCCTTCAAGCTATGAGCCTCACGAAAGATCTCCTGGACTAAAGACTGGTCCCCCGGCGTCTTTTCAAGCTGAAGCAAACCCGCATCTAGTTTTTGCAAATGCTCCGCACTCTCTATTCTAAAGAGATTGCAGAGTTCTAGATCCTCGATCTTTGGCATGTGTAAAAGTTAGACCATGTTGCGCAGATGATTGGCTACTTTAGTTAACTCTTCAACTCCAGTTCTCGCTTGCGAAGTCCCAGCAATCATTTCTCGTGAACCATTATTAATGTTTTGCATAGCCTCATTAATTTGCACCAAGGCTGCAGCCTGTTGCTTACTATTGAGAAGCACCTGTTGAGCATTTTGAAATACCCCTTCTGATAATTGCCGTAAAGTTTCGAATGCTTTAGCAGCTTGCTCTACGCTTTCAGATACTTGATGGGTAGTTTTAGAACCGTCCTCAGCAGTCATCACCATCGTATTAGTTGATTTCTGGATATCTGCCACAATTTGACTGGCCATTTCAGCCGATTGCTTACTTTGATCGGCCAGCTTACGAATTTCGCTCGCCACTACAGCAAAGCCTTTGCCATGCTCACCGGCGCGCGCTGCCTCTACAGCGGCATTCAGTGCCAGCATATTGGTTTCTCCAGCCAACTCACCAACCAATTTAGAAATATTTCCAATCTGACCAGCCTGGTCCGATAAGCTCAAAATTTGCTTAGCAATCGCAGCCATCTTAGCCTCGAGGCCGCTCATATCAGCTTGGTTTCGACTAACCAACTCAAGCCCTTTCATCGTAGTATCTTGGGCAGATTTGGCGGCAGTTGCTGCAGAGTCCGCTTGCTCGGAAGACAGTCGTGCCGATGAGACCAACTCCTCTACAGTGCTAGTAGTTTCAGAGACAGAAGATCCTTGTTGAGCAACGGCCTTTTCATGTTGCGCTAAGGTGGTCGCAATAGCAGCCGCAGTAGCGGAAACTTGGCTTGAATTTGTAAAAATATCGCGACTTAAGATAAGGGAGACCAAGATGCCAAAGCCCATCAGCACCAGAATGGCGGCAATCGTTCCATACAAGACAATGCTTTTAGCGCTTTCTATATTTTGCGTCACCAGTTCCCGCAACTGATCTCTTGTAGCTAAGTCATACTTAGCGGTCTCGTCGGCAATAAAATCGCTCTCACCGGCAATTCGGGCACTACCTCCGGATTTAAAGGCGTCAGCAGCCTCCTTAATCCTGCCCTCATCAGCCAATTTCACCAACTGTCCGTTGGCCTCTTTTACGGATTTAAATACGCCCCTCAGCTTATTAAGATTGGTGGTAAATTCTGGAGAATAAGTACCTTGATCTAATTTCGCAAAAATAGCATCGATATTGGCAGATGATTCTTGATAAATTTTTCTAGAGTAGCTAAGTTCCTGGCTTTGGCTCCCGCCGGCAAGGATATAAGCATAGGAAGCCCTTTGCATACGCGTAATATTTTCATTAATTCTTAAAACATCAGGCGCTAGATTCGCCGTTGCATTGAGTAAATTCGACTTTTCAATGGCGGCATTCATCTTGGATTGATTCACTCCAACAATCGCTAATAGCACCAGCAATGGAATTAAATAACTCAATAGCATGCGCCACCGTAACGTTAGTTTATTTAGCATGAATTTCTCCTTAATCTAATTACTTAAACTTGCTCATCAACTTCAAGTAGACTTCCAAGCAATATTGCTTCTATATCCAGTATTCCAGCTACACCTTCATCAACCCTTAGCAGCGACTTACAGCGCGCATGATTTTCTTCAGCATCCTGCAAAGTAGAAATCAAATGGCGATCAAAATAACGCAAGTCCTCTACTTTTTGTACAGCTAAGGCAATTCTTTTGGATTCAAACTGCAAAATAACAATGTCTTGCTTATCTACAATATTCTGAATATTTAATAAGGAGGTCATATCAATAACCGATAAGATCTCGCCCCTCAAATTAATTACTCCTAAAATATAGGATGGGCAACAGGGTAGCGACACACATTGCTTCAGATGCGTAAACTCTGTGATGTAGGAAATTTCAATCGCATATCGAATACCACCAATCATAACAAGAGCAAAACCATCTTGATTCTCATTTTTATGATCAATCATGGGCAGGGCTAAGTGATGCATCCTGGCGCGAAAAATAACTTCATCATGCTTTGCTATTAAGTTAACCGGCTCATATGGGGGCTCGTCACCATCACTGATACGCTCGTGACCAATTTGCACCGTCAATAACTTTTGCAAATTAAGCATTAGGATGATGTCATCCCCCTGCTTAATTTCACCCTCTATGAGATCTGAATAGGCAACATTAAAATCGCTTGGCACTGTGAGTTCGCGTTTAACAATGGCCTCGCTGGATACCTCAGCCAAACCTCTAACACTATCGGCAATTAATCCGCAGCGCATTTGCGGCGTACTGACCAAAATAATATTGGTTGTAGTTGAGTACGCCCTAGGCTGATGTTTGAAACGCAACCCCAAATCAAGAACGTGTACAACTTCGCCATGCCAATTTGCTAGACCAATAAACCATGGGGGCGCAGCTTCAATAGGAGATAACTCAGGCAACCAAGAGATACTCTCCACGCTCTCTGCGGGAATAGCGTATTGCACTGACTCAGACTCAAATACCAAAAAACTAGGCATATTTTTCTTATTGAACTGTATATTTCAATGTAGGTTATTAAAGGGGTGAAGTCAAACTCTTTTGAAGGTTACTCAAGTATTCCTTGACAACTACTGGACTGCTATTTCTTAGGCCTGGCAGGGCAATATCTCTAGGCAAGAGCTCCAAGGATCTGAGGGCTTGCTCACAGTACTTTGCGGCCACTGAATTTTTACCCTCTTGGATCTGCAGCGTAATCAGCTCTAAATAGGCTGCTATGAAATTAGCATCCAAATACAGGGTTTTCCTTAATTCCTCCTTAGCACGATCGACATCGCCCATTTCGATCGAAATGACCGCATGTAGATAGTGCAACTCGGCCAGCATAGAGTCTCGCGCTAAGATTTCCCGACATATATCCAAAGCCTCATTAAATCGAGCTCGGTCTGCCAAATACCAGGCATCTTCCATTAATTCCTGAATAGGCTTTAAAGATGCTTTCGCTGCCACTTCCGGCGTCTTGTTAGTCCGATCCTCAACTTGCCCAAACGTTACCGATTTAAAAATCCAAGGTTCATCAATCTTGATTGGGTCAGGGGGATTTAACTCCCCTGCTTTTTCATAAACTAGGGACTCAGGATAAATTTTGACTCGAAGTCCGCTTTGCCTGTACGCATGAAGCTCTCCATGGGCAGTAATCATGACGCCACCAACGAGTAAACAGGATGACAATTTATCTGTCACTAGATTAATGGCATCTAGATTCATATAAATGAATAGATTTCTGCAGAGTATGAAATCAATATCAAATAGTTTTTTTGAGGAATCGGGCAATTGCCCGCTTACCAAATCCAACACCAGAAATCGAACTCGTGACCGAATGCGATCCATCAATCTCCAGCCTTCATCTGTCTTATCAAAATATCTTTTTTTGAAATTCTGATCACATCCCCGAAACGCCCATTCCCTATATACAGCCAGCTTTGCTTGTCTAATGAATTCCGGATTAATATCACTGCCGATGACATCAATATCCCAGCCGGCATCATTGCCTAGAACCTCTTCGAGCAAAATGATGAGCGAGTAGACCTCCTCACCTGTAGCGCAGGCTGGGGCCCAAATTCGGATCTTTTTTTGCCCAGCCTTTTTAGCAATCATGCGCGGCAGAATTTCACGCCTAATTAAGCTCATTTGACCTGGGTCGCGCATAAAAAATGTCTCACCCGTTGTGAGCAGCTCACTCAACATTTGCCGATCTAGGGATAAGTCGTTTGAGCTACCCAAGTAATTGAGATAGTCGCCAGCATTCTTCAACAGCAGTTCGCCTAAACGCTTACCAACCCACAAGCTTAATTTTTCATGATCAAATTCAGTGACACGCAAACCCGTTAGGTCTCGGATCTTTTGGATCAACTCAATGGATATTAGGGAATTCATTTGGATTTGAATACGTTTTTTAGGGCTGCTTAGTCGAGCCTTAGCCACTTAACAATGCCACTTTCTAGGTTTATAGTAACAAATGGAAGCACCTCTCTGCAAAGGTTGGTTATGACTGGCGAATATCTCTTCACCTCTGAATCGGTTACCGAAGGTCACCCCGATAAAGTATGCGATCAAATTTCAGATGCGATTCTGGATTCCATCCTAGAACAAGATCCCAATGCTAGGGTTGCCGCCAACACCGTCTGTAGCGCAGGTCTAGTGCTATTGACAGGGCAAATTACTACTACGGCAACTTCAGATTACCCCCAAATTGCTAGAAGCACTTTGCAGGAGATTGGATATAACAACACGGAATTAGGCATGGACTATAAAGGCTGTGCCGTTCTCATGAATTTTGAGAAACAAAGCCCAGATATTGCTCAAGGCGTTGATCAAGCGCAGGATGACCCATTGGACCAAGGCGCTGGAGATCAAGGCATGATGTTTGGCTATGCGGTGGATGAAACAACGGAGCTGATGCCTATGCCCATCGCCTTGGCACATCAACTAGTTCAACAGCAGGCGAAATTGCGTCGTAGCGGTCATTTTGATTGGATCAGGCCTGATGGCAAATCCCAGGTTACCCTGCGATACAAGGACAACAAACCGGTTGCTATAGAAACTGTCATTATTTCCACTCAACACTCTCCTGACGTCTCGCTGGAGAAACTTCGGGAAGCCATTATTGAGGAGTGCATTAAACCAATCCTCCCACCCGATTTGTCTAAGGAGAATATTCGCTACCTCGTCAATCCTACGGGTAGATTTATCACAGGAGGACCCCAAGGCGACACGGGTCTCACAGGAAAAAAACTGATGGTTGATACCTATGGCTCATCAGCCCCTCATGGAGGCGGCGCCTTTTCAGGAAAAGACCCCTCCAAAGTAGATCGATCAGCTACTTATGCTGCTCGTTACGTTGCTAAAAACGTAGTGGCTGCCGGTTTGGCAAAAAGATGCTTACTCCAGGTCTCTTATTCGATTGGGGTCGCACAACCCACCTCTTTAATGGTGGAAACCTTTGGCACGGGTATTTTGTCCGATGACAAATTAGGGGAAATGCTTGCCCGAGTATTTGATTGGCGACCCAAAATGATTATTCAAAAACTAGATCTTTTAAAGCCAATTTACAGGCAAACAGCCAAGTATGGTCACTTTGGGCGTAAAGATGTCAATTTCAGCTGGGAGGCCCTCGATTTAGCAGAAGCCCTGAAGGCAATAGCTTGAATTAGAGGTATGCTTTAAGGATATGGAAAAAGAATTCAATGTAACCAATATATTGATTGTCGAAGATAGCCCCATACAGGCAGAGCTACTCCGTCGATTCATTGCTAGCCATGGATTTAAGTGCACTGTCGCAACTGATGGTGAAGCTGGACTTCTTGCAATTAAAAGCAGCCGCCCAGATTTAGTTATCAGCGACATTCAGATGCCTGTTTTAGATGGCTATCAGATGTGTGAACGCATTAAAGCAGATGTATCATTGCGAACAATTCCAGTCATATTGCTAACTGGTTTATCCGATCCCGTTGATGTGATCCGAGGCTTAAATGCAGGGGCAGAAGCTTACCTTACAAAACCTTATGATAATGAACGTCTCTTATTGCAGGTTCATCGCCTCTTAGATGCCCCGAAAAGAGAAATTAGTGGAAACGGTGTTCCCCCATTAGATGTAGAAATTAATCAAACACATTACAGCGTAAAAGCAGATCGAGAACAGATTCTGCAAATGTTGGTTTCAACCTATGACAATGCGGCACATCAAAATCAATTACTGCGCAAGCTAGAAGAAGATCTTCATTCATTAAATCAAGAGCTCGAAAATAAAGTTGTCCAACGAACTGCTGACCTTATACTAGAAGAGAAACGTGCTCGCAATGCAGAAGCGCGTTATCGCACCCTCTTCGCACTTCTTCCCGAGGGAGTTGGGCTTCTCAATACAGAAACCTGGAAATTTATTGAATTCAATGACGTAACCTGCGGCCAACTTGGCTACCTACGCAATGAATTCGAAAATTTATCACTCTTAGATTTGGTTGCACCAAGCGAAAAAGAAGTATTGATGGAGCATCTCAGTCAAGCCTTGCTATACCCCCAATCCAGTTTCACTATGAATCTGCTTTCCAGGGATGGAGTGCCACTAGAGGTGGATGTACGTACAAGACAGGTTGAATTTGATGGTCGCAAATTACTGAACTGTATTTTTCGCGATATTTCAGATATCAATCGCGCTAGAAAAATGGAACGTGAGCTTGAGCATAAAGCAACGCATGACTTTATTACCGATCTTCCAAGCAAGGCCCTGCTTCTAGAAACATTGACTCAAACAATCCACATTGCCGATCGCAATAAAAGCACGATCACCCTTTGCGCAATTGATTTGGGTCGCCTCAATACCATTACGGCTAGCCTGGGCCACCCAGCAGCCGAGGCCATTCAGGTGGAATTGGCTGAACGTCTCAGAGCAATTCAACCTAAAGCAGGGATGATCGCTAGAGTTCACAATCAAGACTTTATGTTTATGGTGGATGGTTCGATTGATCCTAGTCCGTTAACCGAGCTGCTAAATCGCATTACCAAGGCAACCAGCACACCCTTTGAGTGGGAGGGGTCAAGCCTAGAATTTGAGCCCTTTATAGGCATCAGCGTCTACCCGAAAGATGCCCAAGATGCAGAGTCGCTGCTTCAGTCAGCTGAGGCTGCCCTATTCAAGGCAAAGCAAGGCAATCGCAAAGCCATTGTTTTAGCCTCACCAGAGCTTAACGAGCAAATTGAAAATCTCGTACGCAAAGAAAATGAATTACGAACTGCATTTGCTAAAGGACAGCTGGAGATGTTTTTTCAGCCGCGAGTGGACTTGAGGTCTGGAAAAATATCTGGCGCAGAAGCCTTAATTCGGTGGCGAGATCCCATCAAGGGAATCATCCCTCCTAAAGACTTCATTCCGCTAGCAGAAGAAATTGGGCTTATCGGCCCTATTACTCTTTGGGCACTAGATCAAGTGTGTCACCAACAAAAAGTATGGCTCGATCAGGGAATTGCCGCTGTTCCAGTATCAGTGAACCTAGTCGCCGAACAGTTTCAAGACGACCACATCATTACCCAACTGAAGCAAACATTAGAGAAAAATGGTTTGGCATCCAAATATCTAGAAGTGGAACTCACAGAATCTGCAGCCATGCAGAATCCCGAAAGAACCGCCAATCTTCTCAATCAAATACAAGAACTCGGTATTCTCATTGCGATTGATGACTTTGGCACCGGTTACTCCTCCCTCGCCTACTTAGAGAAATTTCCAATTGATATTCTCAAGATTGATATTTCCTTTGTTCAGGGCGTTACTACCGATAAACATGCTGCCGCCATCACGAGTGCCATTATTGCCATGGCTAAAGAACTTCAGTTTTTAATTGTTGCTGAAGGCGTTGAAATCGATGGTCAACGACAATTTCTCTCACAGCACCATTGTGAGGAAGGCCAAGGTTACCTCTTCTCAAAACCATTGCCCGCCAATGAATTTGAGAAACTACTCGTTAGCGATATTACCTACTAACTGGAACCCGAATGGAAATTCGCAAAAAATTCATAGGTAAGTTGTTGTTTGTCTACCTAGTGTCAACAGCGATGGTTTTGATGGGCTCTGGAGTTCTTTTGAATGACCAGTGGAATGATTCCATAGAAAATGCAGGCGTCATTGCCCAAAAAGATCTGGATATTGCCTCTGGCACAACCAGAAATATTCTTTTAAATGCCTCTAAATTGCTGGATATCACTAACCGAGATCTACACCAACTCATTGCAACCAATAAATATGAAGCAAAGGCCATTCAAAAGGCAATCTCCGGCGCTGCCTCCATTTTCAGTCTCGATAACGAAGTAAAAAATTATGGAATTTTGGCAGTAACCAATAAAGACGGACTCCTTATTGCCCGATCAGATGACGCTCCAATATCTGGCATTAATTTTAGCGACAGGTACTACTTTCAAACACTAAAGAATCATCCTGAAAAGTCCTTTGTAATTGGCCCCCTATTACTCGCGCGAACAACTCAAAAACGCGTCTTCCATTTGGCGGTACCTATCAGAGATACTCATGGGCAATTTAATGGTGCTCTGGTACTCCAAATCAGCGAAGACTCCGTTGTGAGATCCATTCGACAAATCACCAAAAACCCTGATGAAGTAATTACCGCTCTTACAGAAAATAACGAGATTATTTTTTCCACTCTAACCAATGAAATTCATCCAAACTCAAATATCGCCTTAAATTCTGCCGATGCATTTCAGGGTCTAAAGATCAACTCTGATGACTCTTGGGTGAGAAATAACAACACCATCGTTGCCAACCTGAATTCCCCAGAATTACAGATTAAATTCATTTCCACAGAATCCATAGCGGAATTATTTGCTGATTTCTTAAATTCAAATGCAAAAGTATTTTTTCTAGCTGGAATTAGTTACACTATCTTTACCTACTTAATGTGGTTTATTTATCGACAATTCATTCAGGCCGAAAATGCCAGAATCCTCTCATCAACCGATCAGCTAACCCAACTACCCAATCGCCGAGCATTTGATGAACGATATGAACTCTTTTTAAAAGACTCCATCCGCAGTCGTTCCGACATTAGCATTCTATTCATTGATATTGATAAATTTAAAAACTGCAATGATGACTATGGCCATGAGAATGGAGATATAGTTCTCAAGCGTCTAGCAGAGATTCTTCAATCGTGCATGCGTAGGCCATTTGATTTTTGCTGTCGCTGGGGCGGGGAAGAGCTTGTTGCGCTGCTACCCGATACCAACGAAGCAGGCGCCTCCAATGTCGCACAACAAATTTTAGATACCGTCAGAACTACACCCATAGAAATAAACGGCCATCCGCCCATCCACATTACCGTCAGCATCGGCATTGCCTGTGCACACCAGCACCAACCATTACCAGAAAATAATCTGGTTGATAGAGCTGACCAAGCGATGTATAGGGCTAAACAAGCGGGACGAGATCGCTACTCTCTATAAGACCCTGGCACTCTCATAAAGCAATATTGAATTGACAGCACAATCTACTAATGCTCCCCTGATACCGCTGCAAAATCAATAAATCCACGCTCAACATGGGTTGAAGTTAGTTTTACGCGCAGTAAATGACCAACGGGGTATTCCTCAAAATCGCCGATTAAGCGTCCCTCTACCGGTGGGTCAAAAATTCGGACCCATGTTCCCTTTTCATTTATCCCGGAAATGATTCCATTAAAGTACTGGCCAATCCTGGAGCGAAGTAATAGCGCAGCTTCTGATTTACGTAACTGTCGCTCCACCTTTTTTGATGAGTCTTCTTGTAGCGTGCAATGTAGCGCAAGCGACTTTAATTCTTCATGAGAATACGGCGGTGGTTCCCCGGCCAGTACAGCCTTGATTAACCTCATGGTGATGAGGTCTGGATAACGGCGATTGGGTGCGGTTGAATGCATGTAGTCGCTCACTGCAAGCCCAAAGTGCCCGATGGGGTGATTTGAGGGTTTCTCAACAATGTATTCTCCGGAGCCCATTAACTTCACAATTAATAGCGAAAGATCTGGGAATCGGATCGGATCCTCTTGATGTTGTTTTGCTAAAAACACTTCGAGCGCTTGAGCATCTGGCTCATTTGGCAATATGTAGCTATGCTCGAGAGCCACTTTGACAATGCGTAACCACCGCTCAGGAGATCTCACTACTCTGCGCATTGAATAAATCCCAGCATGAGCAAGAAACCTCGAAGTGCAACCATTAGTGGCAATCATAAATTCTTCGATTAATTGCCGGGCACGATTATGGGGCTGCTGTTTAATTTCTGAGATCTCGTTATTAACGAAGCTAGCCCTGGGTTGAAAAATATCAAACTCTAAAGAGCCATTCTCATGACGTGCAACCCTTAACTTTTGAGCCAAACCATCCTGAATTCGCAGCTGTAAATCGAGTCCTGGAATGCTCCTAGCTGCAGCAGGAAGCTCGCTACGACCATCAAACCAGTCAGATATAGCGTCATAGGCAAGCTGAGCATGATTGCGTACCAGGGCTCTATAAATGGAGGATGACTTGAGGAGGCCATCCCCTGAAAAATGCATCTCACAAACCATGGCGAGGCGATCCTCGTCGGGATTCAGGGAGCTCAGATTGGTGGATAACTTCAATGGGAGCATCGGAAAAATACGTGCAGAGGTGTATACCGACCTCGTGTTAATAAAGGCATGCATATCAATTGCACTACCCTTCTTAACCAGCGCATCCACATCGGCGATAGCAACCAATAAACAGTAGTTATCACCATCCGCTTTTCGAGTGACTGTCAGCTGATCTAAATCCCTGGAGTCGTCATTATCAATAGAGCACCAAGGAAGATCACGCAGATCACGAATAGAGGGATCTCCCTCTTGAGCAGGGTTATTGATTGTTTTTAACTGTTCATGCACCGCAGGAGAAAATTCGGGCTCCAATCCCCTCACAATCATGACGCCTACCGATATCCTTGAAAGCTCTTCCTTGTGATTGCTGTTAGCTCTAGTACGGTAAACATAGTTTTTTGTATTACTCAAAATATTCAAAAGCCTTTATTAGTAGAAATCCGGGCAGGGAAAAGCTCTAACCACTTGAACGCGAATGGATGCCTTAAGTATCGGCATTCTCAACAATCAAACTCTCCTTACCCTCAAACAACCTCACTGCGGCAGCAACCACCTCAGAATCTAACTGCTTACCGGATTCGCTTTTAATGAGATCTAAGGCAAAAGGTAATCCACGAGCAGCCCTATAAGGACGGTGAGTCGATAGCGCCTCCAACATATCAGCCACCGCCAACACTCTTGCCTCAGGCAGGATATCCTCACCCTTCAACCCCAATGGATAGCCTGAGCCATCCATTCGCTCATGATGCTGGCGCACCATATCCGCTATTGCCCAAGGAAATTCAATATCCTTTAGCAGTCCATACCCATGTTCAGGATGAAGTTGCACTAACTTTTCTTCAAACTCAGATAGTGATGAAGGCTTTGTTAGGATTTCAGAAGGAATCCCTATCTTGCCAATATCATGCACTAATCCAGCCATACGTAATCCAGTGATTCGATAATCATCCCAACCTAACTCTTTTGCAATAGCGCAAGCAATCTCTGCAACCCTAGCTTGATGGCCTGCTGTATAAGGATCCCTTAATTCCATTGCCTTGGACATTGTGGTCACGGTCCCGGCCAGTGCCTTATTTAACTTTACAGCCTCATTGGCGAGATTTTGCTCATAGTTTTTACGGGCGGTAATATCCCTCACCGTTGCCTGCAGAACCTGTTTTCCTTCACGCTCAAAAACAACCAGTAAAACCTCTGCTGGAAAGGGGGTGCCATCAAGCTTTGAATGTGTCCACTCAAAAATTGCGCTGCCATTCCTAAATGCCTCTGCAATTCGATCTCCAGCAGAAGTGATCGAATCAATGCCATTTGGCTGTAAGGGCGGAGAAAACTCAGAGGGATGCCGCCCGATAAAATCACTACGGTCTTTACAGCCAAATATAGATAAAGCTGCGGGATTGCAATCAAAGTAACCCTTTTCATCGAGCAACATAATAGCGTCCGGTGAAGAGTCAAAAAGAACCTTGAACTGAGAGGCAATTTTTGCCAGCTTTTTTTCCGAAGCTAATTTATCCGTGATGTCGCTAATAATATGAAGTGAATAAACGGGTTCGCCTAGGTTATTGCGAATGGCATATCCTCTAGATATATACCCCCTACCATCCACGAAAAACTCATCCGCATTCGATGCGTGCTTACCATCAACAATACTGGCATTGCAATCGGTCAATGGGCCATCGCCCTTAGGAAAAACCTCCCAATAGGGCCTTCCTAGGCCCTCAGACTCAGAAATACCAGCCTTACGATAGTAAGCTGCATTGGCAAGCATCAATCTAAATTGGGAGTCGTGGAAGAAGGCTGGATCTTCCATTTCTTCAAATGCCTGCTGGAAACTATTGGAATCTATTGTCATATCGCAGTATCAGAAAGCGTCAAAACATACATTCCAATATTACCCCTGCTATGTACAAAAAAGAAGGTTTTTATTGCAAAGGCATTATGAAGAAGATGAAGCTGACCACGATCTCGAAATATCCTCAAGAGGCACCGAATACCAATCATGAGATCAATGGCTAAGCATGCGCATAGGGGCCTTTCCAGCCCTATAGATCGAAAGTCGCACTCTTGATATGACGTTAAAAAGGGTGACGAATCACCCTTTTAACAATCCGTAGATTTTATAACCTACTTACTAGATACTTCTTATAACTTAGCCTGCAACTCTCTTGCTAACTGCAAAGCGCCCTCGTACCCAGAACGCAAATGACTTGGCAAGTTTGGATCTCCAACCATAGAGCCCAGTGTTTCAATGAGACTGTAGATGATTCCTTTGGCGGCACCTTCAGCAATCGCCTTATTGGCCACCGCCTCATCGATATGCTCTACCGCTTCTAAGAAGTAGTCATGCCCCGGTAATCCGTTTGAATCTAATGGCTCTCTTATCATTTACTCCCCTTTCATCGCTTACTGGTTTTATTGCTCAAGCTTGAGATCGCTGCTGTTAATCAGCAGCTTTCCACTGTGCGCCAATCCTTTAAGCAATTTTCTTTCTGCCGCAGATAACAGTAAAAGCTGATGCTTTGTAAAATGCTCTAAAGCATTGCCAAATACAGCATCAGGATCAACATCCTCTAGCGCTTCATAGGTAAAACAGCACTCAACCTCTTTGCCGTCTACTTTAGCTAAATAAACCACGCCGTCATCCACAGACAAGCTAGCAGGTCCGATAAATTCAATCTTCATAGAATTTGATCAATCTTATAAAAGAACTTACGTGCATAGGCAAGAATTTCTTTATCAGTAGGATGGTCAACCGTTTCTACGCCAACAATTTTTTCGGCAATACTGGCATCATGTTTATGCGCATGCTTGATAAGCTCTAATTTTGCAGATCCAGGTCCCAGAATTAAAATTTCTTTAGATTCATTCACGGCATTAATGACTGAATGCAGATATTTGGAATCCAAAGCAACTTTACCGCTACCGACTTCATTGGCCTTGTGATGCAGATGGGTATGGGTGCTTTTGCTGCGAATCACCTCTGCTTCGCTAGCCTCTTCGCTCAAAAACATGACGTGAGCTTCTTTGTGGTCAATCCAAATTACCGCGTGATTTAGTGACATATTCTTCCTATCTTTAGTATTAACTACACTTTAAGAATACTCCTGCAAAGCCTAAGAATCATCGGAAACCCCCTGATGAAGTGCTATTTGACTTGATTTAAGTCAAATTGTTTGCATAAGTAATAAATTCGTATACTCAGACCACCCTCATTTAAGCTCATTATGACCATGTCCCCCAATAAATACCTGCCTATTCGCTACATCCCTTTTGGAATTTGCATTGCGGGTGCTATCGTTAGTTTTGCTTCTTTACAACTGCACCCACAGGCTTGGAATATGTTCCTGGTATTTGGCTTCTTGTCATTTGTGGGTATGTATGACGTCTCTCAAACCAAAATAGCCATTCTGCGCAACTACCCAGTGATTGGCCATTTGCGTTTCATGCTTGAATTTATTCGCCCTGAAATACGCCAGTACTTTATCGAAGGCGACAATGATGAAACCCCTTTTTCAAAGGAGCAGCGCACGTTAGTCTATTCACGCGCTAAGGCTGTTCCCGATCAAATTCCATTTGGCACTACTCTGGATGTCATGGCTCCTGGCTACCAATGGATTAATCAATCATTAGCCCCCACCCGTCTACCTAGCCATGATTTCCGGGTTGAGATTGGCGGGATGGATTGCAAACAGAAATATTCAGCCAGTATTTTCAATATTTCGGCCATGAGCTTCGGGTCTCTCAGTGCTAACGCCATACTAGCTTTGAATCTTGGTGCCAAGAAGGGTGGCTTTGCTCATGACACCGGTGAAGGCTCCATCTCTCAATACCATCGCGTACATGGTGGTGATCTCATCTGGGAGATTGGCTCTGGCTACTTTGGTTGTCGCAATACCGATGGTAGCTTTAATGAGAAAAAGTATGAAGAGAATGCTTTAGATCCTCAAGTGAAGATGATCGAGATCAAATTGAGCCAAGGGGCTAAGCCTGGTCATGGCGGCATCCTACCTGGCTCCAAGGTAACTGCTGAGATAGCTGCAGCGCGTGGCGTCAAAGAAGGTGAAGCCTGCATCTCCCCTGCTTCGCACAGCGCCTTCTCTACACCGCTTGAACTCATTCACTTTGTGCAGAAGTTACGTGATCTATCGGGTGGTAAGCCAGTTGGCTTTAAGTTCTGCGTTGGTCATCCTTGGGAATGGTTTGGCATTGTCAAAGCCATGCTGGAGACTGGTATTCATCCAGACTTCATCGTAGTTGATGGCTCTGAAGGTGGAACTGGCGCATCCCCAGTAGAATTTTCGAATCACGTAGGCACACCGCTGCAAGAAGGCCTTCGTCTTGTTCATAACACCCTAGTGGGTGTAAATCTACGAGACCAAATTAAGATCGGCTGCGCCGGAAAAATCATTAGCGCTTTTGATATGGCTGTTGCTTTTGCCTTAGGGGCCGATTGGTGCAATAGTGCACGTGGCTTTATGTTCTCGATTGGCTGTATTCAGGCTCAGGTTTGCAATACCGGCAATTGTCCCACCGGTGTAACCACTCAGAATCCATTGCGCCAGAAAGCCTTGGTGGTCCCCAATAAAGCTGAGCGTGTATACAACTTCCACAATGAAACACTCAAGACCTTAAAGGAGCTCGTCGAGGCAGCCGGCTTAAATCACCCCGGTGAAATTGACGCCCCTCATATCATTCGACGCATTAGTAAGCATGAAGTGCGCCTTCTGTCCTTCTTGCTTCCGGAGATGCCTGCTGGCCTATTACTCAAGGCGGAACACATAGATCCAAGCCTAAATCTGCCCAGAGTATTTGAGCTGTATTGGCACCGCTCCCAAGCCCAAAGCTTTTCTGCTTTGAAGGCGTAAATCTAAACCCCTTCAATAGAAGAGCCTTATTGAGTGTTCTTGCCTTCAGTTTTATGGCGATACATCTCTAGATCTACTTCATGCAAAATTTCTGAGACAGTTCTTGGTGCCTCGCTGTATGTTGCCATACCAATACTTAAGGTAGCCGGGTACCCAGAGTCATTCATCGCTCGATTGACTGTTTGAACAATGTCGCTGCACATCTGATTCATTTGCTGCTCATTTACCTTGGATGCAACAATCAAAAACTCATCGCCACCCAACCGGAAAAAAATAGTATTTTCGGAAGAAAACGTCATCAGGGTATGCGCAATTTTTGTCAGAACCTGATCGCCTACCAAATGCCCATGAATATCATTAATTTTTTTAAAGTCATTTACATCAATCAGCGCAACAGAAAATACCTCCCGGTCCTCTGCTAGCTTTGCAATCGCTTGCTCAATCATGATGCGAGCCCATCGCCTATTCCATAAACCCGTTAACGAATCAGTATTCGCTAGGAGATTCACACGAAGTTGGCTCCGACGCAGAGATCGGGCGAGCCATACTATTAGCAGGGTTGAAAGAAAACGAATTGAGATATTGAATACTTCTATCTTCGTAAAGTAGAGGGGGAAATAACCATCCCTAAAGAGAAAATAGTTTTCAAATAAGGTGGAGATAATCAGAGCGGCGATAACCACCTTCATTGACTTTGCGTTTAATGTGATGATTGCCGCGGGAAATAAGTAAAACAAGACAAATCGGTAGTCATCAGGCGATACGATATCGAGCAATAAAATCGCAAGCAATAAACCAAATCCAAGCAGCACTGCTATTTTTGGTTTTATTCCAAATAGGCTATCGATACTGTTCACTTGCATCACTCCCTATCAACCCAAATCAGAGAATTTGCAGCAATAGGCGTTAAGCGATAAACGTAGGTCGCCTGCGGCCTCACCATAAATCCATTGAGGTCATACAAAAACGACCTCTTGCGCGCCACTAATTTATGTTTTACGAGCTTACTAAAGTCACGACTTAATTGCGGGCAGCGCGGATATTCATTGGAGCAGTAAAAGACTTTTGCTCCAGTTGCTTTTGCATATTCCACAATCAGATCGGGGCTGCATTCCTCCAAACCCGTTGATTGGTGCCTCAAGCGATTCAATAGCCAACGGTAGCGGGGTTTGGACGTCATAGCAAAAATACTAGCTTAAGAGCTAATGTCGTACTATCTTTTGTGCCTATTTTTAGTGCAAAGTAGGCTCTAGGCCTTGAAATCAAGGGGCGTAGAACTAAAGCACTAAGTTTTGAGGGCTACTAAAGACTCTCTTTGAGCCATCAATAGGGTCAATAAAGGCAATTTCTTTTGCGAGCAACTGTAATGGCTTTGAAAAATCTAAGTCATATTCTTGATAAGGCGTAAGAATTGGATAGATCTGATCATGCTTTATGGGGATGCTGATAGCGTTAAGATGGCAACGCAGTTGATGCTTTTTGCCGCTACCTGGTGTTAATCGGTATTTAGCCCATGGCTTTTTTGTTTCCATGAGCTCAATTAAGGTATCCGAGTTTGGAGCCCCTTCAACTTCTTTCATCTGCAAGAAATGTTCCGATTCCTGAATTCGACTTTGATAAGTCATTGGAAGTTGCTTCTCCAATTCTTCAGAGTATCGTGCTATCGCTTCATACACTTTTGTGACCGCCCTATCTCTAAATAAATTTTGGTATTGAGCTCTCTCACTTGGGTTAACTGAAAAAATGACTAGCCCTGCTGTATCACGATCAATTCGATGAATGGGACTGAGCGTTTGTATCCCTGTTTTTTTCTTGAGTCGGTTTAGCAGTGTTTGATGCAGATATAGTCCGCTAGGCGTCACTGGCAAAAAATGGGGTTTATCTGCGACCAGGATGTGCTCATCTTGATAGATGATGTGCTCTTCAAATGGAATTTCTGGCTCACGAGCAAGCCGCCTGAAGTACAACAAGTGCATATTGGGCATATACGCATCACTTGCCCTAAGAGCATGGCCCTCTTGGTCGAGAACAAGACCTTCATTAAAGCGATCGATCCACTCTACTTCGGTAATATGCGGAAACTGGGCAATAAAGAATGCCAGTAAATTCAGATGAGTCTGATCAGCAGGCAAATAAACCCGCGATGCTGATACTCCTTCTGAATTGACTTTCATAAAGCTCCATAAACTACTGCCTAGAGCTTGCTATTTTAAATGACTCCCTGAAGTATTGATTACGCAGCTAATGACGTCTCTGAATCGCTTTCTAAGCTGCAATCAATATGTCACCTAACTCCATCTTCTCCCACCAGATAAAGGGTAAAAGATAGACTGGCTCACCAGCATCCTGAAGAATTTCCAGTGCCCCATCATTGGTCTTGTTAGCCTCGTACTTTCCAGGATTCAGAGGCATGCAGCCATTATCGGTGCCATCATTACGACGCATTCTGGCAATGATATTTCGAGTGATATAGACGACCATATTTCCCCCTGATTAAAGTGCTGACTGAATGTGGTTACGGACAACTGGATAAATCTGACTTTCCCAGCGCTTGCCATTAAACACCCCGTAATGGCCAACGCCTGCCTGCAGATGATGTGACTTCCTGTATCCAGGTAGGCCAGAACAGAGATCTTGCGCTGCTAAAGTTTGTCCAATACCACAGATATCATCTCGCTCACCTTCAACTGTAAGTAGGAATGTTTTCTTAATCAGTTTTGGGTTCACTAGCCTGCCTTGGTATGTCAAAGCTCCATTGGCTAGATCGCGATCCATAAATACTTTTTTAATGGTTTCTAAATAGAAGGGTCCTGACAAATCCATGATTGCAAAATACTCTTCATAAAAATCATGAATCACATCTGCTTTCTCATCTTCACCATTCACGCGATACTCATACAGCTTTCTGAAGGACTCGGCATGGCGATCGGGATTCATGCTCATAAATGCCATGAGTTGTAAAAAGCCCGGATAGACTTTGCGCCCAGTGCCATTAAACTGGCTCGGGATGATGCCAATGAGCTTCTCTTCAAACCAGGACATGGGTTTGCTAGTGGCTAACTCATTTACCTTAGTGGGGCTTTGGCTTACATCAATCGGCCCAGCCATTAAGGTCAAACTTGCAGGGGCATAAGGACTCTTATCTTCTGACATGATGGCTGTAGCCGCTAAGCAAGCCACGGTTGGCTGACATACCGCCATCAAGTGAGTTTGTGGTCCGATAAATTGCAAGAAGCTAATGATGTGCTCAACATAAGCATCAAAGTCAAAGTCACCACAACTTAATGGAATGTCGCGAATGTTTAACCAATCCGTCACGTAAACCTCATGATCGGTTAGCAGTGTTTTGATGGTTCCTGTCAGTAGCGTAGCAAAATGTCCTGACATTGGAGCCACCAAGAGGATTTTGGGCTGACCTGAAATATTGTCCTTTGAGAAGCGAATCAAGTTGCAAAAATGGGTTGAGTAAATCAGCTCCTCGACCACTTGTTGCTCTACCCCAAATGAATCAATGATGGATTGAATTTTAAAATCAGGTCTTGAATGCGTAAATCCAAGCAAAGAAATTTGCTCATAGTGCGCAGCCAATCGTTGCATAGGGTTTAGAGAGTAATTTCCAAACCAATTAGTAGAGACGCGCTCTGACGCTTTTGCAAACATCCGGACCGGATTATGTAAATTAGCAAAGGTCTGATATGCCTTGTACATCATCTATGGGCACCGCTTTCTATGTGACGCAATGCTCGTTCTGTGGTTTTGAGGACTGGATCATTTACCCGACTCAATGACACATCATTTGCGATGGTGGCTGCGGTTTGTGCTGAACGAGCTGCAACGATTGATAAATTTATAAAACCGGCAACATTAAAAGTTTTGAGAAGGTCGGGTGGCTCTTCATCGCCTGAAGCAACTTCCCCAGCCTCTATTTTTTGATAAAGCTCGCGATAGTAACTTTTCATACTATCGACTTCTTCAGCAATAGTCATAATCCGCTGAAATAAGACAGCGAAGTCTGATGCTAGCGGATTATTTTTGACTACTTCCATAGAGTTACCCCTGGGACCTCGGCTGGAGCCACAGAAACGGGAATGGTTCCAAAGTCCGCAGGACCCACTATCTCGAGATACTCCATATCAGGTGAATAGTCGAAGAGGAAATGGGTGATACCCGGCATTTGATGAACGACATCACCCGCTTCAACCAGGGTGACCTTATCTTCATACATAAACTTGGCCCACCCTTTAGTCATGATGACAATTTGAAACTCTGCTACGTGATAGTGCCAGCCAGTACCATTCTCTGGGGGCTTATTAGCCTTAACAAGATGGGCGATAACCTTACCCTTAGTCGCCTTGGCAACTCCTAAGTCTTTATAGAGGAAGAAATCTCTCAGGCCGCCTGGCAAAAACTGAGTATCGGCTGGTTTTACATGGGAAAACTCAGTATCACTTTTAAATTTCACTGATGCGTTCATTTTTAAAACTCCACTTCAAGTTCTTCAATGTCATCGGGTTCTTCGAGGGCGCCCATCACCCATTCCTTCATCTCCGGCATCGCCATGATGTGCTCGCAATAACTCTTGCTCGCCTTGTCTAGCTCGACGTCATACGTTAGGAATCTTGTGACCACTGGCGCAAACATGGCGTCAGCTAATGTGGGCTCCTTGCCAAATAAGAAAGACCCACCATATGTTGTTAAGCAGTCTTGCCAGATAACCAAAATACGATTGATATCGATTTGCGCTTTTGACCAAACCTTGAATGACTCAAACTTCGCCTTGACATTCATGGGCAAAGAAGCGCGCAAGGCAGAGAAGCCGGAATGCATCTCACCGCAGATAGAACGGCAATGCGCTCTTGCTACAGGATCTTTGGGTAGTAGATGCGCTTTAGGATTTAATTCATTTAGGTACTCACCAATAGCCATGGTGTCCCATACCTTGCAGCCATCATGGTCCAATCGGGGAACCAGAATGGATGGTGACAGAAGTAAAAGTTCGGCGCGGTTATCTACATCATCCGGGTGAACCTGCACTTCCTGAAAAGGTAGGCCAGATAACCTCAGCATCAGCCAACCGCGCAATGACCATGAAGAGTAATTTTTGCTACTAATCGTCAAAGTAGTTTGCTTAGACATAAGAGCTTTCAAATGAGGTACAACTACAACTTATTCCTGCTGAAATGGATGTGGCTCGCTAAATGCCCCGTTTTTGACGGGCTCTACCCAAATCTGGGCATTCCTTACTTTTACGCACCCATCTTGTGCGCCGCAACAATGCACCCTTGTGGTGAACTTATAGACTTTGATGCATGTCTATACATGCCGCCCTACACCACGTCACCGAATATATATATGATCGCCCTGTAAAGCTGGGGCCGCAGGTTATACGCCTTCGACCGGCACCCCATTGCCGTAGCCATATTCTGTCCTACTCTCTAAAGATTGAGCCTGAAGGTCACTTCATTAACTGGCAACAAGATCCTTTTTCAAACTATCAAGCGCGTTTGGTTTTTCCAGAACCAACAACACGCTTTAAAGTAACGGTCGATCTTGTTACAGAAATGGCCGTATACAACCCATTTGATTTCTTTCTAGAACCAGATGCTGAAGACTACCCCTTTACATACAGTCAAGATCTCAAGAAAGAGTTACGCCCTTACTTAGGTAAAAAGCGCAATGATGGCATCAATAAATACTTTAAAACAGTTGATCGCAGTAAGATGCGCACCATCGATTTTTTGGTTGCTATAAATCAAAAAGTTCACAAAGATATTAGCTACACCATTCGAATGGAGCCTGGAGTGCAAACTCCAGAAGAGACATTAAAACTTCGTAGCGGCTCCTGTCGTGATTCTGCTTGGTTAATGGTGAACCTTTTGCGTCTATGCGGACTCGCATCACGCTTTGTTTCAGGCTATCTCATTCAACTCAAGCCAGATGTGAAGGCGCTTGATGGACCGAGTGGAACCGAAGTGGACTTCACAGATTTACATGCCTGGTGTGAGGTGTATTTACCAGGTGCGGGATGGATTGGTTTAGACCCTACTTCTGGCCTATTCGCTGGCGAAGGTCATATTCCCGTTGCCTGCACACCTGAACCTTCAGGTGCGGCACCTATTGAAGGCGGTGTTGACGAATGTGATGTGCAATTTGCTCATTCCATGGAAGTCACTCGCATTTATGAAGCGCCCCGAGTAACGAAACCATATACCGAAGAACAGTGGCAGGCGATTGTCGAACTGGGCCATCAAGTTGACAAAGAATTAATTGCGGGCGACGTTAGATTAACCATGGGTGGTGAGCCTACTTTTGTATCGGTTAACGGTCGCGATGAACGCGAATGGAATGTAGATGCATTAGGACCAACTAAGCGAGGTTACGCAACCGATTTAGTTGAAAAACTTCGTAAGGAATATGGTGATGGTGGCTTCCTTCATTTTGGTCAAGGCAAATGGTATCCAGGAGAGCAGCTTCCTCGCTGGGCTTTGTCTATCTACTGGAGGGCTGATGGACAACCTATTTGGAAGAATTCCAAACTCTTCGCAGATGAACGCCACCCTACCAACTACACCAGCAAAGATGCTGAGAAATTTGTCTACACACTCTCCAAAAAATTAGGATTAGAAGATAAGTTTATAGAGCCTGCATATGAGGATGTTTTTTATTACCTCTGGCGAGAGTCCAAGCTACCAGTCAACGTTGATCCTTTTAAATCAAACTTAGATGATGAGATGGAGCGCACTCGCTTAAAGCGGGTCTTCACCCAGAAATTAGATTCCGTGGTGGGCTACGTTCTTCCTATCGAAGCGAATGAAGGAAAAAACTATCTTGATACTTCTTGGAAGACGGGTCCTTGGGAATATCGTGATGATCGCCTCTATCTACTGCCAGGTGACTCGCCAATGGGCTATCGACTCCCCTTGGAATCACTACCCTGGGTCAGTAAAGCAGAATACCCTTATCTGATTGAGCAAGATCCATTTGCCCCTAGACAGCCATTAAGCAGTCGAGCATCAATTGTTCACCAACAACAACCGACTCGTAAAGAATTTACAGGGTCCGGCAAAACGATTTGGAGTCAGTCAGAGCTTAGAAGTCCTGAGCGACAAGAATCTGCTGCATGGGTTACCAGAACAGCCATGTGCGTTGAGGCGCGTGATCCGATGCGCTCAAATGGATCTAAGGCTGAGAATGAACATGGCGGTAAGTCGGGTGTGTTGTATGTCTTTATGCCACCGCTCGCTCGTCTTGCAGACTATCTCAATTTACTGGAGGCAGTAGAAGCTACCGCGGAAGAGCTCCAGTTTCAAATCGTCCTAGAGGGATATACCCCGCCACGTGATCCCCGCCTAAAGCTATTGCAAGTAACGCCAGATCCAGGTGTTATTGAAGTCAATATTCATCCGGCACATAACTGGGATGAGTTAGTTGAGCATACTGAATTCTTATATCAAGCTGCTTTTGAATCCAGACTTTCCGCTGAAAAGTTTATGGCTGATGGCCGCCATACCGGAACGGGTGGAGGTAACCACTTTGTGATGGGTGGCGCTACACCGATTGATAGCCCATTTTTAAGGAGGCCCGAACTTCTGGCGAGCCTGATTTTGTATTGGCATAACCACCCGAGTTTGAGCTACCTATTTAGCGGTATGTTTATTGGCCCAACCAGCCAAGCGCCTCGTGTTGATGAAGCACGCAATGACCAAATCTATGAATTAGAAATTGCACTGAAAGAAATTCGGGAGAATCGCAAGAAGTTTGGTCAAAGTATGCCGCCATGGTTGGTTGACAGAACCTTACGTAACATATTGATTGATGTCACCGGCAATACGCATCGCAGCGAATTCTGTATCGATAAGATGTATTCACCAGATAGCCAAACGGGTCGCTTAGGCTTATTAGAACTTCGCGCTTTTGAAATGCCTCCACATGCCCAAATGAGCATTGTTCAGCAATTACTTATTCGCGCCTTGATTGCCCGCTTCTGGGATAATCCTTATGACGCGCCAATGACGCGCTGGGGAACAGAACTTCATGATCGCTGTCTCTTACCGACATTTATCAAGATGGATTTTGATGATGTTATTGAAGAGATGCAAAAGCATGGTTATGCCTTTAAGCCTGAATGGTTTGCGCCTCACCTCGAATTCCGCTTCCCGCTCATCGGACAAGTGCAGGTCATGGGTACGGAACTTACTTTGCGTAATGCGCTTGAGCCATGGCATGTGATGGGAGAGGAAAGTGCTGCTGGTGGAACTGCCCGCTATGTGGACTCCTCTTTAGAGCGTGTTGAATTAAGAGTTACCGGCTTAAACCAAAGCCGCTACACCATTACCTGTAATGGCGAACCTTTGCCACTGCAACCTACAGGCGTTGCCGGGGAATATATTGCGGGCGTTAGGTATAAGGCCTGGAATCCTCCATCAAGCCTACACCCGAGTATTGGCATTCATGTTCCATTGATATTTGACATGGTTGATACCTGGATGAAACGCTCAGTTGGTGGCTGTCAGTACCATGTCGCCCACCCTGGTGGCCGAAACTATGACAACTTCCCCATCAATGCTTATGAGGCCGAGAGTCGCCGTCTTTCCCGCTTCTTCCGCATGGGTCACACCCCAGGAACTATTGAGGGAGTTCAGGCCAATATTGACCTCCCAGCTAGCAGGGAATTTCCATTTACGCTAGATATGCGGCGATGAGACAATAGTTTGTGGATAACCCTCAGACCCAATCCTTGAAAGACACCAGCAACCCCTCTATGGTAGAGGAGATCAACCGTCTATCCCCCACTCCCAAAGTGGGGCACTTTGATGAGTTGCGCGGGGAATCAGATTTTCTACTACCCCAATGGGAAACTTTTTTTGAATCCCTTGGCCCCTCTGGTTTAAGCGATCTAGATCAGCGGACCCAAGAGCTCAATAGACAGATTCGGGATAACGGAATTACCTATAACGTCTATGCCGATGAGTTTGGTCCGCAGCGCCCTTGGTCAGTAGACTTATTTCCTCTCATCATTAGCCCTGATTCTTGGCAAAAAATTCAGTCCGGGGTTTTGCAGCGAGCACGCTTACTTGAAGCGATTATGGCGGATGTGTATGGGCCGCAAAATTTGTTGAAGGAAGGATGGATTCCTCCGGCATTAATTCATGGGCATCCTGGTTACTTGCGCTCTATGCATGGCATCAATCTGAATAAGAGAAAACATCTTCACATCATGGCTTTCGATTTAGCGAGAGCGCCTGATGGATCATGGTCAGTGCTATCTCAACGCACCCAAGCGCCTTCTGGCCTTGGATATCTTCTAGAAAATCGCAATCTCATTGCAAGGCAATTTCCCAAAGCATATGAGCTCATGCAGATTGCCCCATTAGCCAATGCCTATAGAGACTTAATCGATTCATTAAAACTTGAAAGCCCAGCAGGCGCTAATGCCCATATTGCCCTGCTTACTCCCGGGCCTTATAACGAGACCTATTTTGAGCATGCCTATCTTGCTCGTTATCTCGGTCTAACGCTGGTTGAGGGTGGCGACTTAACGGTACGCGACCAACATTTGTTTTTGAAAACAGTTCGCGGTTTAGAGCCTGTCCATATTTTGCTGAAGCGTTTGGATGATGAGTTTTTAGATCCATTAGAACTGCGCTCTGATTCCACACTAGGTGTCCCCGGTCTATTACAAGTGATACGCGCTGGTAATGTTGTATTGGCAAACGCTCCTGGCTCGGCCTTCCTAGAATCACCCGCACTACTGGGATTTTTACCGGCGATTAGCGAGCGACTTTTAAATGAAAAAGTTCAGCTTCCTGCAATGGATACCTGGTGGTGCGGTGAACGCGCTGCACTAGAGGCTGCCATTCCGAATTTAGGGCATAGCGCGATTAAGCCAACCTTTCCGAATGGCACAGGCCATCAAAGTTACGAATCTACCTTAGGCTGCGACCTGAATCAGGCTCAGTTAGACGAATGGGTTGGACGCATTACTAGGCGGCCCGATGAGCACACCGTGCAAACCTACATTCCATTAGCACAAATGCCAACCTGGTTAAATGCATTTAATCTCAATGATGCCTCTTTGATTGAGCCTCACTCTTATATGTTGCGAGTCTTTGCCTTAAGTGATGGTCCTAATAGCTGGCAAGTATTACCCGGGGGACTTGCCCGTATCGCCAGCACCGATTCAGGTATTGCTTCTATGCAACGGGGCGGTAGTAGTGCGGATGTATGGGTTCAAAGCCCGCAGGCCCCTCAAGGTCAAGGACAACAACTACAGCTTCCGATTCAAACGCCCGAAAAAGTGATGCGCAAGCGCTTAGTTACTAGTCGCGCAGCCGAGAATCTCTATTGGTTTGGGCGCTATACCGAGCGCAGTGAAAATATTCTGCGCTTGGCTAAGCTCTACCTTGAAAATATTAATAGCGAATACACCCCATCCCGCTCATTATGGTCCTGGCTAGAAAACCTATGTCATTACTATGGACTTGTGCCCGAAGGTGTTCCAAGCAACTTTGATCAGAGTGCTATGCGTCACCGAATTTTTGAGCGCACATTAATTAACTCTCTAGATGCGAGCGATAGCGTCACCAGCGTGGGCTATAACCTTAACGCCATGAAGCGCACAGCCTCTAATGTGAGAGAACGGCTCTCACCAGAGCAGTGGAGCACCATCAATCATTGCATTGAGCAATTCCAGGCAGATTGCCATAAAGCTAGCACCTTTAATAATTTTTCTGCTTCGCTCGCGATCGACGCATTAAATGGTGCGAGTAGCTGCTTAGCCGCGATTACCGGTGCTCAAACCGACCGCATGACACGTGATGATGGCTGGCAATTACTTTCGATTGGAAGACATATTGAGAGACTTGCCTTTCTTACAAACGCCTTAGATTCGGCCATTGCTTCTGGTTTACTAAATAATCCAAATGCAGATAGTTCCGGCTATACCACCCTACTGAATTTATTTGACAGTACGATTACCTTTCATGCACAGCATCAACAAAGTCGAGAGATAGCCCCTTTAATTAGCTTGCTGGTGATGGATGATGAAAACCCACGCTCTCTCGCCTGGGTTAGTAAAGCGCTCCGCGCCAGACTATCTAAACTTGCGGGCACCGAGCGAAATAGCCCAGATGAACTGACCCGCAGCGTCATCAATCTACTAGATTACGACTTATATACCCTATCGACTGCTGATGGGTTTGGCAACCTCTCCAACCTGAGTAATTGCCTGAGTAATTGCTCACAATCGGCCTGGAATGTTTCTGATGAAATTAGCGCAAGGTATTTCAATCTGATTCACTCTAATGAATACAGCATCCAAATGTAATGCGCCAATTATGTTGCTAGAAATTACCCACGATACACATTACTCCTACGACCCCAACGTCGAGATTGCTCAGCACCTTGCCCACCTCAAACCGGCAGATCTGGAGACACAACGAGTACTAAAATCCGAAGTCCAGGTGAGTCCTCGGCCGTCTTGGAGCGAAGATAATATAGATAGCTATGGAAATATTTGCACCTTCTTTTCTTTACAGAATAGGCACGGTGAATTGCTCATTACAGCAAAGTCGCTGATTGAAACAACTAGCGCTGAATATGGTCCAAAGCCGCAGGAAACGGCAGCCTGGGAGCAGGTCCGCGAATACTTTCGCTATCACTCCAATACCCAATGGGATGCTGCCTCAGAATTCTTATTCACATCTCCATTTATTACCTTAAGGCCAGAGTTCGCCGAATTTGCTCGGGCAAATTTCACGGCTAGTAGACCCATCCTGGATGCTGCCATTGATTTAATGAAACGCATCTATAGTGAATTCCATTACGTTAGTAAAAGTACTGATATCAACACCCCTGCACTAGAGGCGCTGAATAAGCGAGAGGGAGTATGTCAGGACTTTGCACATATTTTGATTACATCACTCCGCAGTATCGGCATTCCAGCAAAATATATGAGCGGCTATATTCTGACCAATCCTGCACCCGGTCAAGCAAGGCTGATTGGTGGAGATGCTTCACATGCTTGGGTATCAGTTTATGTTCCCAGCATTGATGAAAACGGCGCTCTAGGTAAGGGCATTTGGTGTGATCTAGACCCAACTAATAACCGTTGGGGGTATGGAACTCCTGGGGAAGATTATGTTCACTTGTCTCAAGGAAGGGATTACTCAGATGTCTCCCCTATTCGTGGCGTGATTCATGGTGGAGCAGACCATACGCTAGAGGTAGCGGTAACGGTGATGCCCATTAACTCTTAAAACCCCTCCCCTCCATTCCGTTCTCAATAAAAAACCGCCCGAAGGCGGTTTTATTATTTAAAGAGTGTGCCACTCACATCTTAGTCTGCGTAAATACCTGCAGCCTTAATGATTGGTGTCCACAAATCGATCTGTGCCTTCAGATGCTTTTTCAAGCCCTCTGGAGTGGCATTCGCTTGAGATGGAATCTCAACACCCAACTCAGCCATGTGTTGCTTGTAAAGCGGATCCTGAATAGCGCCTTGCAATGCTTTGGCCAACTTATCCATCTCTGCTTTTGGGGTGCCTTTAGGCGCATAAACACCATGCCATACCTTCACTTCAAAGTTCTTCAAGCCCTGCTCATTAAGAGTCGGAATCTTTTCAAAGGCTTTAATGCGTTGCATTGTGGTTGTGCCATAAGGCTTCACTGCGTTAGTTGCCAACTGACCTGAAAGGTTGGTTGTCTGATCACACATCAATTGCACTTGGCCACCGATTAAATCGGTCAATGCAGGCGCAGTACCTTTGTAAGGAACAGTAGTTAGATCCAACTGAATACGACTCATAAAGAGCAAACCGCACAAGTGGCTAGCTGAACCTACGCCCGCATTAGCGTAAGCAATCTTACCTACGTTTGCTTTCATGTACGGGAGAAGTTCCTGGTAGTTCTTTGGGGGTAAATCTTTATTGCCAACCAAAATCATCGGAACGTCGGCAACCTGACCAACGTATTCGTAATCAGTCATTGGATCAAAGCCCAAGTTCTTATACAAAGCTGGAGCTGTAGACATGCCAATATGGTGAATCAGTAATGTGTAACCATCATTCTTGGAATTAATGACACGCTTAGCTGCAATCGTGCCGCCGGCACCAGGACTGTTATCCACAATTACTTGGCCTTTGAGTTGCTTGCCCATTGCTAAAGCTAGCTCACGAGCCACTTTATCGGTTGGACCGCCAGCCGAGAATGGCACTACTAAAGTAATCGGACGATCGCCAGGAAAATCAGCCGCTTTTGCAGCAGAAATACTTACGCCTAGTGCACACAGCGAAATCGCTGCAATACGGAAAATTGATTGGGAAATTTTCACGATAATCCTTGTCTTTCGTGGTTAAACATACAAAGTAATAGTTTAGAGAATTTGACGCCCCAGCGGGGAGAAATTCTCTAAAAAATAATTATTTCTTAAGCTTGCCAAAAGCGGCCGCCATTGCATTGTTGATTGGGGGTGCAGAGCGCCTTTCTTCTGGTGGCTTTCTGCTTTCCGGCGCTCTAGGACGATTAGGGGCTCTTTGCTCAGGCTTAGCTCCTTCTCTTGGGGCCTCATCCGTCAAGCGCATCGTTAGTGCGATACGTTTGCGCTTTTCATCCACCTCCAGCACCTTAACCTTAACTACCTGCCCTGCCTTCACTACGCTATGGGGATCTTTTACGAAGGTGTTGGATAAAGCGGAGATATGTACCAGACCATCTTGATGGACACCAATATCCACAAATGCGCCAAAGGCGGCAACGTTAGTAACAACGCCCTCAAGAATCATGTCAGGCTTCAGGTCGCTAATTTTTTCAACGCCGTCTTTAAAGGTGGCAGTTGTAAATTCTGGGCGTGGATCACGGCCCGGCTTTTCTAACTCTTTAATGATGTCAGTAACGGTAGGCACACCAAACTGACCATCCGCATACTTTTCCGGCGAAAGTGACTTCAGCAAGCCGGCATCACCAATCACTTCTTTTACGCCCTTCTTAATATCCCTCAGAATCTTTTCTACCAAAGGATAGGATTCAGGATGCACTGCAGAGGCATCTAATGGATCATCGCCATTCATAATGCGCAAGAAGCCAGCAGCCTGTTCATATGTTTTATCGCCGAGACGCGGAACGCTCTTGAGATCAGCTCTCGATTTAAATGCGCCCTTGCTATCGCGATAGGCCACTATGCCTTCAGCCACAGTGGTGCTTAAACCTGAAACCCTTGCTAGTAATGGGGCTGAAGCCGTGTTCACATCAACACCGACAGCATTCACACAATCTTCCACAACTGCGACTAATGATTTAGCCAACTGGGTTTGCATCACATCATGCTGATACTGGCCTACGCCAATCGATTTAGGATCAATCTTGACCAACTCAGCCAAGGGATCCTGTAAGCGACGAGCAATCGATACTGCGCCGCGAAGCGAAACATCCATACCCGGTAATTCTTTTGATGCGTATTCTGATGCCGAGTAAACCGATGCACCGGCTTCTGAGACAACAATCTTAGTGAGCTTAAGTTCTGGCTTAGCTTTAATGAGTTCTTGAGCCAATTTATCAGTCTCGCGAGATGCGGTGCCGTTACCAATTGAGATCAAAGTGGCATTATGCTTTTCAGCTAACTTGGCTAAGGTATGCAATGAACCTGCCCAATCATTTTTTGGCTGGTGGGGATAAATGACCTCGGTATCAACCACTTTGCCTGTAGCATCAACTACCGCAACCTTCACACCAGTGCGCATTCCGGGATCAAGGCCAATGGTTACTCTTGGGCCAGCAGGCGCTGCTAGTAGCAGGTCTTTGAGGTTACGGGCAAATACATTAATCGCCTCAGTTTCTGAGCGCTCACGCAGCGCTGTCATGAGTTCAGACTCTAAATGGAGTGAGCACTTGATACGCCAAGTCCAGCGTACGGTATCGGCTAGCCATGCATCAGCCGGGCGACCATCATTCTTGATCTTGAAATGATTGGCAATCCGGTTTTCACAAGGATTGTGTGCTGAATCCCATTTGGGCTTTTCTTCTTCGGTATCTAGGCGCAGATTGACCATCAACATCTGTTCGCGACGACCTCTGAATAAAGCCAAGGCACGATGTGATGGAATTGCTTTAATTGGCTCGGAGTAATCAAAGTAATCAGCGAACTTCTCACCCTCCTGCTCTTTACCAGTGATCACCTTGGATTCGACAACTCCATGATCCTGCAAATACTCCCTGAGAGACTGAACTAATGCAGCATCTTCCGCAAAGCGTTCCATCAAAATTTGGCGAGCACCTTCAAGGGCGGTCTTGGTATCTGGGACTCCAGGATTATCAACACCATCAACCTGAAACGCTTCCTTGAGATATTTAGCGGCCTCTGTTTCTGGATCAAGCTTGGGATTATTAAGCAGGTCATTTGCCAATGGTTCCAAGCCAGCCTCTAAAGCGATTTGCGCTTTGGTTCTTCTCTTAGGCTTATATGGCAGATAGAGATCTTCTAATCGAGTCTTGTCCTCTGCCAGCATGATGGATTTCAGTAACTCTGGCGTCATCTTGCCCTGCTCTTCAATAGAAGCAACGATTGTCTTACGACGATCCTCTAGCTCACGAAGATAACTAAGGCGCTCTTCTAACAATCGTAACTGCGTATCGTCCAAGCCGCCGGTAGCTTCTTTACGATAACGGGCAATGAATGGCACGGTAGCACCCTCATCCATTAATGCAATTGCAGCAGCTACTTGAGCAGGTTTAGCGGAAAGTTCTTGGGCAAGGCGTTGTTCAATCGATGGCAGCATGTATATCTAGTTTTATTTATTTAACTAATAAATGATTAATTTATAGTTTTGATTTCAATGAAGAACAAAAGCCACCCGGAGGTGACTTTTGTTGTGTAGCTAGAGAGAGTTTACTCGCGAGATGCTTTCTTACGATCATGCTCTTTCAGGTGACGCTTACGGATACGTACGCTTTTCGGCGTTACTTCAACCAACTCATCATCACTAATGAATTCAACCGCATACTCCAAAGTCAAATCAATTGGCGTTACCAAGCGAACTGCTTCATCAGTACCTGAAGAACGTACGTTGGTTAATTGCTTACCCTTGATCGGGTTCACAACTAAGTCGTTGTCACGACTATGAATACCAATCACCATACCTTCGTAAACAGGATCGCCATGTTTTACGAACATGCGACCACGATCTTGTAGTTTCCAAATAGCGTAAGCAACTGCTTCGCCATCATCTTGACTGATCAATACGCCGTTATGACGCTCACCCAAGATACCATCTTTTGCAGGCGCATAAGAATCAAATGTATGACTCATTAAGCCGTTACCGCGAGTCATAGTCATGAAATCACCTTGGAACCCAATCAGGCCACGTGCAGGAATACGATACTCAAGACGAGTACGGCCTTTTCCGTCACTCACCATGTCTTGCAGCTCGCCTTTACGCTTACCCAAGTCTTCCATTACGGAACCTTGAGTGGCATCTTCTACGTCCACTGTTAAGTTCTCATACGGCTCCATTTTGACGCCATTCTCTTCATGAAAGACAACACGTGGACGGGAAACTGCCATCTCATAGCCTTCACGACGCATGGTCTCTACCAAGATGGTGAGATGCAGCTCGCCGCGACCTGAGACTTCAAATACAGTGTCATCATCAGTTTCTTTTACGCGCAGAGCCATATTGGCCTTTAATTCACGGTCAAGGCGCTCACGAATTTGGCGGCTAGTTACAAACTTACCTTCGCGACCAGCCAATGGACTAGTGTTCACCATAAAGTTCATGGTCAAAGTAGGCTCATCAATCTTGAGCATTGGTAGTGGAACTGGCTTATCAACTGCACATACTGTTGTGCCAATGGCCAACTCTTCAATACCATTAATGAGGGCAATGTCGCCAGCAACCGCTTCGTCAACGATTTCTCGCTCGAGGCCTTTAAATTTCAATACCTGGTTGATACGGCCTTTGAATGGTGTGCCATCAGGACCATTCATGCAGACTACTTCCATGCCAGACTTCACGCGTCCCCGGCTAATACGACCCACACCGATCTTGCCAACATAGCTGTTGTAGTCGATTGAAGAAATCTGGAATTGCAAGGGACCGTCTGCATCATCATCACGCACAGGGACGTGCTTCAGAACAGCGTCAAACAAGGGGCGCATATTACCTTCACGCACATCTTCTGACTCTCCTGCATAACCATTCAAGCCTGATGCATAGATAACTGGGAAATCCAACTGCTCTTCAGTTGCACCAAGCTTGTCAAACAACTCAAAAGTTGCGTTGATAACGTAGTCGCAACGCGCGCCTGGACGGTCAACCTTGTTAATCACCACAATTGGTTTCAAACCTAAAGCCAAGGCTTTCTTAGTTACGAAACGGGTCTGAGGCATTGGGCCTTCAACCGCATCAACCAAGAGCAATACACCGTCAACCATCGAGAGAACACGCTCTACTTCACCACCGAAGTCCGCGTGTCCTGGGGTATCAACGATGTTGATGTGTGTACCGTCATACTCCACCGCACAGTTCTTGGACAAAATAGTAATGCCACGCTCTTTTTCCAAGTCGTTTGAGTCCATGACGCGTTCGGTCATTTTTTCATTTGAGCGGAATGTGCCGGATTGGCGTAAGAGTTGGTCAACCAAGGTAGTTTTTCCGTGGTCAACGTGGGCGATGATGGCAATGTTACGTAGTGCGCGTTTAGTCATGTGAAGCTTCTAAAGTTAAAGATAAGTAAAAGGGTTAGTTACTGTGCCTGCGAAATTAAGCGCTTTGGATGTAAAACACCAGAGCGCCAATCAGCAGTACCAATAAAGTTGTGAGGAGCAGCGGTAGCGCGATAAATACGCACCAATGCTTCAATGGAAGGTAAATTAAGAGGAACACGCTGTCCCATCTCAAGACGTTTAGCTTGTTGCTCATCCACCGTTAAGTGGGGCAATGTTTGCAATAGGGCATCAACAGGCAGTATGTAGTCAGCACTATTTTGAAGGCCGCTTTGAATCGCTTCAATCGTAAAGGACTGCTCAAGATTGAGATGTCCTACCTCGGTTCGGCGCAACCCAACTAAATGAGCACCACATCCTAGGGCGTTACCAATATCTTCAGCTAGGACACGAATATAAGTTCCTTTGCTACAGCTGACTTCTAATGTAGCTTCCGGCCAAGCAATGTCAGTCCAACGAATGGAGTGAATCGTAATATCTCGCGGGGCACGTTCTAACTCAACACCAGCACGAGCATATTCATACAAAGGCTTGCCATCACGCTTGAGTGCGGAATACATTGGCGGAACTTGAGAAATCGGCCCTGTAAATTTAGGGAGTAACGCATCTAATGCGGATCTGATTTCAACTTCACCTGCAAATACAGGCAAGGGTAATTCTTCAATGGTCAGACCCTCAGCATCACCGGTATCAGTGCGCGAGCCAAACTTTACTCGAGCAATATAGGTCTTATCAGCTTCAAGCAGATCTTGCGAATACTTGGTTGCTTCCCCTAAGCAGATAGGCAATAAGCCAGTCGCCATTGGATCTAATGTACCGGTATGGCCAGCCTTGTCAGCATTAAAGGCGCGCTTGACGGCAGTAACCGCACCCTGCGAACTCATTCCAGCGGGTTTATCTAGTAGCACTACGCCGTCGATCCGTATAGTCATGAATTACTTAGTCTCGTCTTTATGATCGCTCTCTACTGCTTGATCGATCAATCGAGACATCTCTATGCCATGCTCTACTGAGCTGTCATAGTGAAAATGCAAGGTAGGAACAGTGTGAATATGCAAACGCTTAAACAAGAGTGAGTGCAAATATCCCGCTTTTTCTTGAAGTGCTTTTAATGCATGCTCAGGCTCTGCACCCAAAACTGTAAAGAACACCTTAGCGTGCGCTAGATCGGGTGTGAGCTCAATACTTTGCAAAGTAATCAAGCCCAAACTCGGACTACGCAATTCACGCGGAATAAGTTCGGCCAGGTCTCGCTGAATTTGATCGGCGAGACGCTGGTTGCGATGCGGACTAGTTTTATGCATATTGCTTAGAGTGAACGTGCAACTTCAGTAACTTCAAACACTTCAAGCTGGTCGCCTTCTTTGATGTCGTTGTAGCCTTTTAATGACAGGCCGCACTCGACACCGGCACGAACTTCTTTAGCGTCATCTTTGAAGCGCTTGAGAGAGTCCAGCTCACCAGTCCAAACAACAACGTTGTCACGTAAGAGACGAACGCTAGATGTGCGTTTGATGATTCCATCAACCACCAAGCAACCTGCAATTGCACCAACCTTAGACACTAAGAAGACTTGACGAATCTCAACGAGACCAGTGATTTCTTCTTTTTTATCTGGAGTCAACATGCCGCTCAGCGCTAATTTCACTTCATCTACTGCGTCGTAAATAATGTTGTGATAACGAATATCCACACCATTGTTCTCGGCTAACTTACGTGCCGCCGCATCTGCGCGGGAGTTAAATCCAAAAATAACGGCCTTAGATGCAACAGCCAAGTTCACGTCAGTTTCAGTAATACCGCCCACACCTGCGTGAACAATTTGAACCTTCACCTCTGGTGTAGAAAGCTTCATTAATGACTGCGCCAAAGCTTCTTGAGAACCTTGTACGTCAGCCTTAATAATCAACGGCAACAACTTAGCTTCAACCGCACCCTCTTCCATGTTTTCCATCATGGTTTCAAGTTTGAATGCCTGCTGCTTCGCCAACTTCACATCACGGAACTTGCCTTGACGGAACAATGCGATTTCACGAGCCTTACGCTCATCTGGAACCACCTGAACTGACTCACCAGCGGCAGGAACATCGGCTAAACCTTGAATTTCTACCGGGATGGATGGGCCTGCTTCGTTACATGGCTTGCCGTTTTCATCCAACATGGCGCGCACGCGTCCGTAGGTTGAACCTGCCAACAACATATCTCCACGCTTGAGCGTGCCTGATTGAACCAATACGGTTGCCACAGGACCCTTACCTTTATCCAAACGTGCCTCAATGACTAGGCCTTGAGCGGGCGCATCTTTAGGCGCCTTCAATTCCAGAATCTCAGCCTGCAAGAGTACGTTCTCTAACAAAGCATCAATGCCTTCGCCAGTTTTTGCGGACACTGGAATAAATGGCACATCGCCACCGTATTCTTCAGGAACCACTTGCTCCGCCACCAACTCAGTTTTAACGCGCTCGGAATTGGCTTCTGGTTTATCGATCTTATTAATTGCCACAACAATCGGAACGCCACCTGCAAGCGCATGGTGAATCGCTTCTTTAGTTTGGGGCATCACACCATCATCAGCCGCAACAACCAAGATAACAATATCCGTTGCCTTAGCACCGCGAGCACGCATTGCCGTAAAGGCTTCGTGACCCGGAGTATCTAAGAAGGTAATCATGCCGCGTGGAGTTTCCACATGGTATGCGCCAATGTGCTGAGTAATGCCACCAGCTTCACCGGTAGCCACTTTGGCAGCACGGATCTTATCGAGCAAGGAGGTTTTACCGTGGTCAACGTGACCCATCACCGTAACTACTGGGGGACGTGGCAACAACTCTGCATCGTGACCATCAGTACCAAGATCTAAATCTGGATCATCTAATTTCGCAGCAAAGGCCTTATGACCCATCTCTTCTACGAGAATCATAGCTGTATCTTGATCAAGTACTTGATTGATGGTAACCATTTGGCCCATACCCATCAAAAGCTTAATCACTTCTGCGCTCTTTACTGCCATTGCATGAGCTAACTCAGCAACAGTAATGGTTTCTGGTACATGAACATCACGCACTATAGCTTCTGTTGGCACTTGGAAGTTGGTATCTACGTTCGCTTCAGCAATTTGACGCTGCTTCTTACGACCGCCGCCTGAGCGCCAACCACCAACACCACCGGATGAATCACCGCGTGTCTTTAAGCCGCCAGGCTTCTTAGCGCCTTCTTCTTGCCAAGTAGATGATGTCTCAGCAGATTTAATGGTCTTGCCGCCAACCTTAGCGACAGCCTTCTTCTTGTCATCAGCACCTTCAACTTTTGCAGGCTTATGTAGAGTGCCTTTTTTCGCTTCTTCAGCAGCAATTTCACTTGGTGCTTTTAGAACACGCGCAGGAGCGCTCATCATGTCGCGAATTGCCAAAGCCTCGGCTTCAGCAGCGGCACGACGGACACGAATGTCAGCCAACTCTTTTTCTTTGCTAGCAGCCAAATCTTTGGCTGCTTTATCTGCGGCCGCTTTTTTCTCTGCAGCAGCTACAGCAGCATCTGGCGCCTGATTTACGGGCACTTCTTCTTTAGCAATGACAGGCGCTGCCACTTCTTTTTGGCGTGCTTCTTCAGCGGCCTTCATTTCTGCTTCTTGACGAGCCAATAACTCAGCCTGGCGTGTTGCTTCAGCCGCGCGTTTCTCTAATTCTTCTTCTGAAATAATAGGTTTAGCGGGCGCTGCTGGAGCTACTTCTTTTGCCGCTGGAACTGGAGTCTCTTCAGGCGCCTTATCGCCAGCCTTAACAAGCACACGCTTTTTACGCACTTCAACCTGCACGGTGCGAGTACGCCCAGCAGAATCTGCTTGACGAATCTCTGAGCTCTCACGCTTGATGAGAGTAATTTTTTTACGCGCGCCAGTATCTGCGCTGCCATGCTCTTTTTGCAAATGCTCAAGCAGGACAGTTTTGTCCTTTTCGGTAATGCTATCGTCCTCAGAACCCTTTTCGATACCGGCCGCCTTCAACTGCTCCAAGAGGTCTGGCGCGGTACGTTTTAATTCTTTAGCGAGTACTTTTACTGTTGTTGCCATGCACTACTTCCTCTCATGAAGTAAACCAATGTTCGCGCGCTTTCATGATGAGCGTTTTCGCAGTTTCTTCGTCAATTTGTGTCGCCTCAACCAGCTCATCAACAGCTAGTTCAGCAAGGTCGTCACGGGTATGTACCTGATTGTCAGCAAGCTTAGCAATCAGCTCTGTGGTCATTCCTTCTAAGGAACGCAAGTCTTGCGACACTTCGCCAATACGCTCTTCTTTTGCTAACTCCATAGTTAGCAAAGAATCACGAGCGCGGGTACGCAATTCATTCACAGTATCTTCATCGAATGAATCGATCTCTAACATTTCAGACAATGGCACGTAAGCCACCTCTTCCAATGTATTGAAACCTTCTTCAATCAAAATATCAGCCACTTCCTGGTCTACGTCTAGCTTGTCCATAAACAATTGACGTACAGAAGAAGCTTCTTTTTCAGTTTTTTCAGCAGACTCCTCAGGAGTCATGATGTTGATCTGCCATCCAGTCAAATCACTCGCCAGGCGAACGTTCTGTCCACTGCGGCCAATAGCGATTGCCAAATTCTCCTCGTCAACCACTACGTCCATTGCATGACGCTCTTCATCAACCACGATTGATGAAACTTGGGCTGGAGCCAAAGCGCCAATCACAAACTGGGCTGGATCCTCAGACCACAATACGATATCCACTGCTTCGCCAGCAACTTCGTTGCGAACCGCGGTTACACGTGTGCCACGTACGCCAACGCAAGTTCCGATTGGATCGATACGCTTGTCATAAGTAATCACAGCAATTTTTGCGCGAATACCAGGATCACGGGCAGCGCCTTTGATCTCTAATAAACCTTGCTCCATCTCAGGAACTTCATTCTCAAACAACTTGATCAAGAAATCTGGGCAAGTACGTGAGAGTTCGATTTGTGGGCCACGTGCTTCACGATCAACCTTGAGGATGTATGCGCGTACACGATCGCCAGAACGCAAATTCTCTTTTGGAATCATTTGATCACGGCGGAGCAATGCTTCAACACGACCAGATTCAATAATGAGGCCATTCTTGTCAGCACGTTTAACGGTACCGGTCATGACTTTTTCGCCACGCTCAAGGTAGTCGTTCAAAATCTGTTCACGCTCAGCGTCACGAATGCGCTGCAAGATCACTTGCTTAGCAGCTTGTGCACCGATACGACCGAAGGCTAAAGATTCGATTTGCTCTTCGATATAGTCGCCAACTTCCATGTCAGCAAGTTGCTCTTGAGCTTCAAATTGCAGAATCTCTTTATCTGGCTCTTGCAGACCGGCTTCATTGGGAACAACCAACCAGCGACGGAAGGTTTCATATTCACCAGTTTCGCGATCGATCGAAACGCGGATATCCACATCTTCTGTAGCGTAGCGCTTCTTGGTCGCAGAGGCTAATGCCATCTCCAGCGCTTCGAATACGATCGCTTGATCAACGTTCTTTTCACGCGCTAACGCGTCTGCCAACATGAGAACTTCTCGGCTCATGACTTTCTTCCTTTGAAATCAATAACAGGGACCAACCGAGTCTTATCGACCTCGGCTAAAGAGAACTCCAATTGAGAGGGCTGACCATCAGCACCCTCAAATACCAAACCAAACTTTGCATCCGGTGAATTCAACTCACCGCTCAGCAAACCTTGCAACTCACCACGAAAATTCTTACGGCCGCCAACGGCAACACGCAACTTCAAATCTACTTGCATTCCAGCAAAGCGCTCATAATCAGCAGCACTTTTTACTGGACGATCCAATCCTGGAGAGGAAATCTCTAAACGCTCATAAGGGATGTTTTCAACTGGCAAGGTGTAGCTCAACTGATGACTCACCTTCTCGCAATCCAATACGGAAATCAAGCGTTCGTAATCCGGGTTTTCAATCGTGACGCGCAGCAATCCCCCAGCTTCACGCTCTATCTCCACTAGCGTGTAACCCAAGTTTTCTAGCTCTGCAGAAATAACCTGCTGATCCTTCACGACACCCCTTCATACCAAAATGGCAAAAAAAAATGGGCTTCAAAGCCCATATTCTCGAAATTCAGAACAGGCCGACTTACGTTGATCGCAACATCAGTCGGTAACCACTAAAAACAGCAGAATCCTGCCGTAAGACCGAAATTATAGCCTATTTGGCAGAAAACCGATACAAATCAGAAGCTTTCGCCTGGATTACGGGGTTTTCTTGGTCCTTTATTGAAGGGTTTGCGCCCTTTTGGTGCGCTTCGTTTAGGTCCATTTCCAGGAGCCTGAGGATTGCCAGTCACAAAAGCAGACTGCCCATGGTGAACTTTGCCGCCTTTACTACGGTTTTGACCCTGACCGCCTTGTCCGCCTTGACCACCTTGTCCACTTCGACCGCCTTGGCCTTGACCAGGCCTTCCGCCTTGGGTGCGACCTCGGAAAGGACCGCGCCCTTCAGCCGAACCACCGCCTCCGCCTGGTTTCCCACCTCGACCCTGATGCGTGAGGCCATTGTGGCCGCTAGCAAGGGTTAAAGCATCACGGGATCCCCAGTAAGAAACAGAGGTTTGCATTGGATCCGGCTGGAAATCTTCACCCATAGGGCGACGATCACGATTATTAGGATTCGGGTTGCGGCCCTTGTCTTGTGGCTGAGGCATTTTTAAGCCTGCAGACTTCATCAAGTTATAGATGCCACCGGCTTCAATCTCTTCCCATTTGCCGCGCCTCAAGCGAGGGGGTAATAAGAAAATGCCATAACGAGTTCGGATTAAGCGAGATACCGTGTGACCAACTGCTTCGAACATCCGACGCACTTCGCGATTACGACCTTCGCTTAATGCAACGTGGTACCAGCGGTTAGCACCTTCACCGCCACCCATCGCTAAACGTAAGAATTTAGCTTGGCCATCATCGAGCGTAATACCACTCTTTAATAGCGATGTATTTTCTTGACTTAAGTCGCCCAAGATACGCACGGCGTATTCACGTTCAACGCCGTAACGTGGATGCATCAAACGATTAGCCAATTCACCAGAAGTGGTAAACAACAAAAGGCCTTCAGTATTAAAGTCCAGGCGACCTACGGCAATCCAGCGACCTTGACGCGGTTTAGGCAAACGATCAAATACAGTTGGACGACCTTCGGGGTCAGACTGGCTCACGATCTCGCCGGCAGGCTTGTGATACATGATCACGCGTGGCGGCTTAGTCTGAATCTTGCGATGCACTGGTTTACCGTTAATGCGCACTTGATCTGTTGGCCCAATACGCTGGCCAATGTGGGCCGGTAATCCATTAACCGATACGCGCCCTTGAATAATCAAGTCCTCCATATCGCGACGGGATCCCATGCCAACATCAGCCAATACCTTGTGCAACTTAACGGTATCTTCATCATCGGCATCATCATCTAAACCATCGAGGTCAGACCAAACTTCATCACGCAAACTCAGCGGTAAATCATCTACGTTTGCAAATTGCAAACTACTCATCTCTTCTTCTGTTGGCGCATCTGAATCTTCATCTTCGCGTGAACGTTGTGCACGTTGAGCGTGACGCTCTGCACCAGTTTGATGAGAAACCTCATTCTCATTCACACCATCGGGATTTTTTAAATCCTCAACTTCAGGAGCATCTAAAGCAGCATCAAACTCACCAGAGACAACTGAAGCAAACAAAGCCTCACTGTCAGCTGGATTGGGTGCCAATTTAGTGGATTGGTTATTCCCTTGATGTTTGGCGCCTTCTCGGGGGCCATTACCCTCACCATCCTCGCGGCGTGGCCGATCTTTATTAAATGGGCGTTTCTTGTTAAATGGGTGCTTACTGCCTCCCGCGCCTTGGCGACGTGGGCGACGTTCGCCACGCTCTCCGCCTTCAGGCTTTTGCCCATCTGAGTTCGATGGCGCAGCGTCCGCATTGGAGGGAGTTGCCGATGAATTAACTACCGGGGATGAATCGTTTTCGCTAGAGCTTGTCATTAATTATTATTTGGTTTCATCTGGATTATCTTCAGACTCAGGGGTAACTTCTTCAGCACCTTGTACAGAAACCTCGATGATGGTTTCTTCTACAGTGACTTCAGTTGTCTCTTCTTCAATCTCGCTCACCTCTTGAGCATCAGCATCGATTACTACTGTCTCTACGGTGGCAGATGGATCAAATTCCATTACGGCTTGACCCAATTGCGCTGCAGCAGCCATTGGCGCAGCATCTTCCAACATCGGCAAGCTTTGTAAATTAGTCAGACTAAGGTCATCTAAAAATTGTTTGGTAGTGGCATATAAGCCTGGTCGACCAACCGTTTCTTTATGGCCAATCACCTCAACCCAACCGCGATCTTCTAACTGCTTCATGACGTTACTGCTGACAGCAACACCACGAATTTCCTCGATCTCACCACGGGTTACGGGCTGGCGGTAAGCGATGATGGCTAAAGTTTCCATCACAGCACGTGAATACTTCGGTGGCTTTTCAAGAGTCAAGCGATCAAGGTACTCGCGCATCGACAGACGGCTTTGAAAACGCCAGCCAGTTGCGATATGCACTAGTTCCATGCCCTTGTCATCCCAAGCGCGTTGCAGCTCAACTAAAGCCTCGTCGATATCTGCCGTAGTGATGTCTTCTATAAATAAGCGAGACAAATCAGCAACGGTGAGTGGTTCCTGTGCGCATAGGAGGGCTGTTTCAATGACGCGCTTATTGTGATCGTCCATAAAATCCGGGCTACCAGGAGCAATCCTGATTAGGCTTTAAAAATGTATTTAGTAATGGGTTTTGGTGTTTTCAAGCTACTACGGACAATCCATCTCATCAGTTCTTCTTGGGATATGCCCGCGCTGAAACGAAGTACTTTTCGTTCACCTTGCACCCATTATAAGGTAGGCTCAATACAATAGCTACATGCACAAGAATTCCACCAAACCCCCTTTATCGCAGCCCAGGAACATAGATTCCATGGAGCGACGTAGCCTACTGGGCCTCGGAATTGGCATGGGAGCCCTTCTTGGAGGTGCAGGTTTAAGCTCTTGCAGCCTCGTAGGGAGCAAAAAACCCGTTGTTGGCTTGGTTCTGGGCGCTGGAGCAGCTCGAGGCTTTGCTCATGTGGGCGTAATCAAGGCATTAGAAGCTCAGGGCATCAGACCCGATATTGTTGTGGGTAGTAGCGCTGGCAGCGTTATTGCCACCCTGCTCGCATCAGGCGCCTCCGGGAATGATCTCAATCGCCTAGCCCTCAATCTAGATGAGGCCACGATTGCTGACTGGGGACTTCCGTTTGCTGGCAGATTTGGCGGCCTCATCAAGGGTGATGCCCTACAAAACATGGTTAACCGAGAAGTGCAAAACAAATCGATTGAACAAATGCGCATCCCCCTGGGAATTGTTGCCACTGATCTGCAGTCGGGCAAAGGGGTTTTGTTTAGAACAGGCAATACCGGCTTAGCTGTTCGCGCATCTTGCAGCGTACCTGGAGTATTCCAGCCGGCAGTGATCAGCGGTAAAGAATATGTGGATGGCGGTTTAGTAGCGCCAGTACCAGTCAGCTACGCAAGACAGATGGGGGCAACCTTAGTCATTGCTGTGAATATTTCTTCGGAACCTGTTCACCAAGATGCCAGCGGAACCTTGGGCGTCTTGCAACAAACCATCTCCATCATGCAAAGAAGTATCAATCAGTACGAACTTAAAAGTGCAGACATCGTGATTCAGCCGCAATTAAAACAAATGGGCAGTGGTGATTTCAAATCCAGAAATTCCGCCATACTTGCCGGCGAAGCTGCAGCACAAGAGCAAATGGGATTAATTAAAGAGAAGCTTAAGAGCTAGCAAGCATCAGCCTCAAAAGCTTTTACTTAAAGGCTGCGTGACTTACGCTTGAGATTTTTGACTTCGTTGAAAAGCTCTTGGCGTTCAGAGTCATCCAGATTGTCGCTACCATCTAAACGACGCGCTCCATCAAAACGTTTATCCCAATAGAGGCTACCGAGATCATCTACTCGAACATTGGTACCTTTAGAGGGTGAGTGAATGAATTTGTTATCACCCACATAGATTCCTACGTGAGAAAAAGTGAGGCGCATCGTATTAAAAAATACGAGATCCCCTGGTTGCAATTCTTCACGGGTAATTGGCTTGCCAACACGACTCATTTGCGTTGACTTACGCGGCAATAAGAATCCCAACTTATCTTTGAAGACGTAGCCAACAAAACTACTGCCGTCCAGTCCAGACTGAGGTAATTCCGTATCCCAGCGATAACGCACGCCAATCACTTCCATAGCGCGGTTAATCAATTCTTCTGATTTGCCAGTCACGGTATCAGCCAAGCGATCAGATACTCGAGCAATGTAGGAGCGCCCTGCCTGGAACATGCTTTCTTTAGGAACCACCGCATCTGCGGATGCCTCTACCGTTGCATCAACCGCATAGGCAGATACAGAGATGATGGCACCTAAACTCAGGCCCAGCAGTTTCAAAAGAAGTGCTTTTTTCAATGACATCCGATCAGTTTAACAAAGAACTCTTAATTAACCAAGCCTTCACTCTATGCTTAAGCCATTGTTTATTAAGGTAAATTTGCTTTAATTCAGGGCAAATGCACCAAAGTAGCCCATTAAATAGGGTTTTACGCCACCCCCTTATTTGCTCCTAAGTCAGTTCGGCAGCTGCAAATAGCTCTTTGGTATAGGTCTGACGGGGATGCTTAATGAGGGTTTCGGTATCACCAAATTCCACCACCTTGCCGCCTTTGAGAACCATGACCTCATGGGACATTGCTCTAATCACAGCCAAATCATGACTAATCATGAGATAGGCTAAGTTGTACTTTTTCTGCAGCTCAGTCAATAAAGCAAGCACCTGCTTTTGAATAGAAACATCCAATGCTGAGGTGGGCTCATCCAAGACCAAAATTTGAGGACGCAAAATTAAGGCGCGCGCAATGGCGATTCGTTGGCGCTGTCCTCCAGAAAATTCGTGAGGGTAGCGCAGAAGCGCAGAACGATCTAAACCTACTTCCTTGAGCATGTCCACTACACGCGTCTCTCGTTCTGCAGCAGAAAGCTTTGGAAAATGCACATCCAAGCCTTCAGAAATAATCTGCAATACATTCATGCGCGGTGATAGCGAACCAAAAGGATCCTGAAAGATCACCTGTAGGCTAGAGCGCATTGCACGTCGCTCAATGGGCTTGAGTTTTTGCCAGTCACTACCAAGCACATCAACGCTGCCGCTAACCTCTGCCATGGAGTCGCCTAATAAACCAAGTACAGCCATCCCCAAAGTGGTTTTGCCAGAGCCAGATTCACCAATCACGCCAATGGTCTGACCTTGCTTTAATGCAAAGCTGACTTTTTTCAATACTTTATGTGATGGCGCTTTTTTAAACCAAGAGACGGACTCTGAGCTTGGGTAGGCAACGGAGAGGTCCTCTGTTTTCAATAGCACTGGAGCTAATGGCATCAGTGGCGCTATGTCGCGAACCGGCTCACTATTGACCATGGCGCGTGTATAGGGGTCCTCTGGATGCTCAAACACTTGTTTAGTTGGTCCAGCCTCCATCAAGTTGCCTTGATTGAGCACGGCTACGCGTTGTGCAAAATGCTTCACCAAATTGAGATCGTGGGTAATCAACAGAATTCCCATGCCGCCATGATCCTTGGATTCTTCTTGGAGCTCTTTGAGCAAATCTAAGATTTGCAAACGCAAACTCACATCTAAAGCTGTCGTAGGTTCATCTGCAATTAGTAGCCGTGGCTTGCATGCCAAAGCCATCGCAATCATGGCGCGCTGTCTTTGACCGCCCGAGAGTTGATGTGGATAAGAGTGAAAGCGGCGCTCGGGCTCAGGTATTCCAGTCTTGCGGAGTAAATCAATTGCAGCATCAATCGAGTCTGCTTTAGAAATCAAAGGTTGATAGATCTGCACTGCCTCGATAATTTGATTGCCTACAGTAAAGAGTGGGTTCAGAGCCGTCATTGGCTCTTGAAACACCATCGCAATTTCGCGACCACGAATCTCGCGAATATCTTGCATAGACATCGAGAGCAAGTCTACCGTGCCCTTCCCATCTTTTTTATTCCACAGAATCTTGCCGGAAACCTTTGCGCCCTCAGGCTCCAGTCGCAATGGCGCTAATGCAGTCAGTGTCTTACCTGAACCAGATTCCCCAACTAATGCCACACGTTCACCGATGCCAATTGCTAAATCGAGATGGCTCACTGCAAACTTTTCGCGGCGACCTGATCCAAATGAGATGCAAAGATCTTCATAACGTAGCAAGCTCATGAGCGCCCTCCACTCATAACGCCAGCCTTACGAGAATCAAAAGCATTACGCAATGCTTCGCCCATAAATGTTAATAGCAGTAGCGTGGCAACCAAGACAACAAAGGTTGATAAGGAGATCCACCAAGCATCAAGATTGCTTTTTCCTTGAGACAGTAGTTCACCCAAGCTTGGCGTTCCCGGAGGAACGCCTAAGCCTAAAAAGTCCAAGCTGGTTAAAGACAAAATGGCGGCACTCATGCGAAATGGCAAAAAGGTAATCACCGGAGTCAAGCTATTCGGCAAGATGTGACGCCACATGATTTGTAAATTAGTTAAGCCCAGTGCTCGTGCCGCACGTACATATTCCAAAGCACGATTTCGGAAAAATTCAGCCCGGACGTAATCTGACAAACCCATCCAACCAAAAGCGGCTAACAAAATGATCAACAGCGAAACACTAGGATTGAAGATTGAGGCAAAAATGATCAGCAAGTACAGCTCTGGCATAGCGGACCAGATTTCAATCAGTCGCTGAGAAACTAGGTCAAACTTACCCCCAAAGAAGCCCATTAAAGATCCAGTGATGATGCCCACACTCACCCCAACGATCGTCAGAGCAAGGCCAAATAGAATCGATAAGCGGAAACCGTATATCAGGCGCGCCAGAACATCGCGCCCACGATCATCGGTCCCTAGCCAGTTCTCCCAGGAGGGTGGTGCCGGATTGGGCACTTGTGAAAAGTAATTGAGCGTCTCATAGCTATAGTGAATCGGCGGGTAGATTGCCCAATTACCATTGCTAGTAATGTTCTGGCGAATATCTGGATCCAAAAAATCAGTCGGTGTTGCAAAGTCACCACCAAAAACCGTTTCGGGCTGACTCTTTACGATTGGGAAATAGAAATGGCCTTCATAGCGAACTACCAAAGGCTTGTCATTTGCAATCAATTCAGCACACATCGATAAGCCAAACAGGACCATGAAGATCCATAGGCTTGTATAACCCATGCGACTATTCTTGAAGCGCTGCCAACGACTCATGAGCCGCCTCCCGCACCAAACTGAATACGTGGGTCTACATAGACATAGCAAAGATCGGAAATTAACTTGGTGAACAAACCAATCAGCGTGAATAAATACAACGTACCGAAAACTACTGGGTAGTCACGACGCATCACAGACTCGTATGAAAGCAAGCCAAGCCCATCCAATGAGAATAGCGTTTCGATCAACAGCGAACCAGTAAAGAATGCGCCGATAAATGCAGCTGGGAATCCTGTCACTAAAGGCAAAAGTGCATTCCGGAATACATGCTTCCACAATACTTGCTTTTCAGTAAGGCCCTTTGCGCGCGCAGTCAAAACATACTGTTTACGAATCTCTTCCAGGAAAGAATTTTTAGTCAGCATAGTGACTACGGCAAAGCTACCCAAAACAGAAGCGGTAATCGGTAACACTAAATGCCACAAGTAATCCATGACTTTGCCAATCAAACTCAGATCACTCCAATTGTCTGAAGTAAGACCACGCAGTGGAAAGAGTTGCAAGAAACTACCGCCACCAAAGAGAACGAGTAATAAGACACCCAGCACAAATCCAGGAATCGCATAACCAACCAGGATCATGCTGCTGGTAACTGCATCAAAGCGAGAGCCATCCCGGACCGCCTTGGCAATACCCAAGGGAATCGAGACTAAATACGTAATAAAGAAGGTCCACAGTCCAATACTGATCGAGACTGGTAGCTTAGAGACCACTAATGTCCAAACGCTTTCGTGTTGATAGTAGCTTTCACCTAAATCGAATCTGGCAAAGCGACCTAACATCATGAAATAGCGTTCGAGTGGCGGCTTATCAAAACCATATAAAGCCTTCACTTCCTCTAGACGCTGTGCATCGACGCCTTGACGACCGCGGTAGGTTGAGCCAGAGCCGGAAGATTCTGAGCCACCTGTTGCAGCACCACCCTTCCCTTTTAACTCCAATACCATTTGCTCTACTGGACCACCTGGGACAAATTGCACTACTGCAAAGGTAAGAGTTAATACCCCCAAGATTGTCGGAATCATTAGGAGCAAACGTTTAAAAATATAGGCGCGCATTTGACCTTGCATTATTTGCCCTCTTCTTTCCACCAATTTTGCATGATCCATGCCTCGGCCGAGTAATACAAAGGAGGTTCTGGGTAGCGCATCTCCTGGCGGAATGCGACCCGATGAGTTGGGTTGTACCACTGTGGGACAACGTAATAACTATTCCACAGGACTCTATCCAGAGCTCTTGTTGCGGTTCTTAACTGTTCCCGGTTTTGTGCTTTGGTAATTTCGTCAATCAAAGCATCAACCACGGGTGATTGCACACCAATCACATTGTCAGAGCCCTTTTCTTTGGCAGCCTGGCTGCCAAAGCGATCCCAGAGTTCATTGCCTGGATTTTGGGAGTCCTGAAATCTGACGGTAGTCATATCAAAGTCGTATTCATTCATCCGTTTTTGATGCAAAGCAAAGTCACTGGTCCGAATATCTACTTGCACCCCCAACTTTTCTAAGTTGCGTACATAAGCAGAGATCACCCTCAAGAAGAATCCGCCATCCTCCACAATCTCAAAGCGAAATGGCTCGCCCTTTTCATTACGCAATGCGCCATCGCGATATTGCCAGCCTGCGTGGAGAAGGAGCTCACGGGCTTTCTTTAAGTTCTGGCGCAAGCTACCAGGTGGCTTGGTTGATGGCGCTGCAGGCATTGGGCCAAAAACCGCATCCGGCACCCACTGAGGATATTTAGCCTTCAAAGGTTTAAGCAACTTGAGCTCTGACTCCGTAGGCTTACGAGGGTCATCAAAGTTAGCGCTCAAATCACTGTTAGTGAAGTAACTATTGATGCGGCTATATTGATCAAAAAATATTTGGCGATTGAGCCATTCAAAATCGAGTGCATAACCTAAAGCTTCGCGTACGCGCGCATCTTTAAAAATAGGACGTCGCACATTCATGGCAAAACCTTGCATGCCAGCGCCGTTGTGATTTAAGAATGCCTTCTTTAAGAGAATACCTTGATCAAACTTAGAGCCCACATATCCTTTGGCCCAGATCTTGGCGCGATACTCAACTAGCGCATCAAACTCGCCTGCTTTAAAGGCTTCCAGCCTAACAGCATCGTCGCTATAGAGTTTGTAAAGAACACGATCAAAGTTATAAAAACCAACACGGACATTTAACGGTTTACCGAGTTGATCAGCCCAATAGTTTGGGTTCTTTTTATAAACAATCGATTTGCCTGCTTTAAAAGATTCAATCAAATACGTCCCACTACCGATCGGCGTTTCAAAGGCAAGCTTTTCAAACGGAATAACCGTTCCATCTGCTTGCTTACCCCAGTTACGTGAGAACACTGGGAAAGTCCCCGCCAAGATAGGTAGTTCAGCGTTGTCATTCTTAAAATCAAAGCGAATAGATCGATCAGATAAAACAACTGCTTCTTTAATATCGGCAAACGTTGTTTTATAACGAGGGTGAGCTTTACCGCTCATCAGGGTATCAAAACTATATTTAACGTCAGCAGCCAAGACTGGACTGCCATCAGAAAATTTTGCCTCAGGGCGAATACGGAAGGTGACCGACTTATGATCTTTAGCCACTTGAATATCGTCTGCCAATAAACCGTAAATACTGGAGACCTCATCGGCGCTTCCTTCGGCCAAGGACTCAAACATGAGTTCAATTCCAGGGGCGGTAATACCCCTGAGAGTGAATGGATTGAATTTATCAAAGCTCGTTCTTTGCCCTGGGTTTGGCAAGACCAGGGTTCCACCGCGGGGAGCGGTGGGGTTGACGTAATCAAAATGGGCAAATCCCTCGGGATATTTGGGCTTGCCGTATTGCGCAATCCCCTGTCCTGCAAGAGCTATATTGGCCCCAAGCCCGACTAGCAGGGCTAGCAGCAAGAAATAGGCAATTTGTCGAATGGGCTTTAGGGTGGGCATATATGCAACAATTGTAGATAGCTAATCATATTTGAAGTAAAGGACAAAACATGGGCTTTCTCACCGGCAAAAAAATCCTCATTACCGGCCTCCTCTCTAACCGCTCTATTGCCTATGGCATAGCCAAGGCCTGCCACCGTGAAGGTGCCGAACTAGCCTTTACTTATGTGGGCGAGCGCTTTAAGGACCGTATTGTTGATTTTGCAAAAGAATTCAATACCGAACTCATTTTTGACTGCGATGTGGGCAGCGATGAACAAATCAGTGCACTTTTCAAGGATTTAGCTAAATCCTGGCCTCAGTTTGATGGTTTTGTACATGCGATCGGATTTGCTCCACGCGAAGCGATTGCGGGTGATTTTTTGGAAGGTCTTTCACGTGAAGGCTTCAAGATTGCTCACGACATTTCTGCTTACAGCTTCCCAGCAATGGCAAAAGAAGCACTCCCAATGTTGCGCGACAAATCTTCATTGCTCACTTTGACGTATTTGGGATCAATGAAGAATGTTCCTAACTACAACACTATGGGTTTAGCAAAAGCATCGCTTGAAGCTTCTGTTCGCTACCTCGCTGGCTCAGTTGGTCCTAAAGGGATTCGTGCTAACGGCATCTCCGCTGGCCCAATTAAAACTCTAGCCGCTTCCGGCATCAAAGGCTTTGGCAAGATCTTGCAAGCAGTTGAGGAAACGGCTCCACTGCGTCGCAATGTAACAATTGATGATGTGGGCAATACGGCTGCATTCTTATTATCTGACCTTGCAAATGGCATTACCGCTGAAATCATTTATGTTGATAACGGCTTTAGCCAAGTAGTTGGCGGAATGGATGAGGTTTGAGCATTCCACTGCGCGAGGCCCTGAAGTTTTGGGCTAAGCTAGGCTTCATCAGTTTTGGTGGGCCCGCAGGACAGATTGCCGTTCTACACCAAGAGTTGGTTGAAAAGCGTCGCTGGATTTCTGAGCGGCGCTTTTTACATGCGCTGAACTACTGCATGCTATTACCAGGGCCCGAGGCCCAACAGCTAGTGACCTATATTGGTTGGCTCATGCATCGCAGTTGGGGTGGCATCCTAGCAGGCACCCTCTTTGTACTACCTTCCTTGCTTATTTTGATTGCCCTATCGTGGGTTTACCTCACCTTCGGACAGGTTCCCTGGATTGCTGCAATCTTTTTTGGCATCAAGCCTGCAGTTACTGCGATCGTTTTACATGCTGCCGTACGAATTGGTAAACGCACAATTCACAATCAAGCGCTCCAATGGATTGCTCTGGGATCTTTTCTTGCTATTTTTATTCTGAATCTGGCCTTTCCAATCATCGTACTCATTGCAGCAGCAATTGGTTACTGGGCAGGCAAACGCTATCCAGAATATTTCCAACAAGGTAGCGGGCATGACGCAAAAGAAGCAAAACAATTTGGCAGCACCATCATTGATGACCATACCCCTACACCTGAGCATGCGAAATTTACTTATTCAAAAACGATTCGACATAGTCTTGTTGCACTTGCTTGTTGGCTAATTCCTATTACTGCATTAGTAGCAATTTTTGGTTGGAAGACTCTATACCCCAATATTGCATGGTTCTTTACTAAGGCCGCCTTTCTAACCTTTGGCGGCGCTTACGCAGTTCTACCTTATGTCTATCAAGGGGCTGTAGAGCATTTTCATTGGCTCAGCGCTAATCAAATGATTGATGGTTTGGCGCTCGGCGAGACAACACCAGGTCCCCTGATCATGGTGGTGGCATTTGTTGGCTACCTTGCGGGGCATATTCAATATCTGATTGGTAATAGCGATCCATTTTGGTTTGGCGTTATTGGCGCCTGTGTTGCCACTTGGTTTACTTTCTTACCCTCTTTCTTTTTTATCTTGGTAGGCGGTCCTTTGATTGAATCAACGCATGGGAAGCTAGGATTTACAGCTCCGCTGACAGCAATCACGGCAGCAGTTGTTGGCGTCATCGCTAATCTAGGACTCTTCTTTGCTTATCACGTCTTTTTACCAAGAGGCTTTGGTGGCTCGATCTCTTGGATCTCGATTTTGATCTGCGCATTAGCTGGTTTAGCTTTATTTAAGTTTCAAAAGGGTGTTCTTTCGGTAATAGGCGGATCAGCCTTAGCTGGACTGCTCTTCTATTACATCTCTATTTTGATAGGGTGAGTTTTTTCACAAGATTGGCATAATAGAACTCATGCGAATCGAACCTCAAACCATCACCCACCTGCAAGAATGGCTTGGTAGAACCGAGTCTCTACAAGATACCGTCACAGCAGCCCCTGTGCGCGCACTATCCGCAACACTGGATCGCGACGATGCCGCGCCGAGTAAAGGGACTTTTTTGCCTGAACTATGGCACTGGTTATATTTTTTACCTCACGCTCGTGAATCCGAAATCGGGCCCGATGGTCACCCAAAACGTGGCGGCTTTCTTCCGCCGGTTCCACTGCCACGTCGTATGTGGGCAGGTAGCCGTATTGAATGGCGAAACCCGCTTGCCGTTAGCGATGAGATTGAACGCGTTTCCATGATTGAGTCGGTAACTCATAAAGCAGGTCGCACCGGCGATTTGATTTTCGTATTAGTCAATCACAAGATTTCCAATCAAAATGGCTTGGCAATTATTGAAGAGCATGACATTGTGTATCGCGATGCACCGGGGCCGGATGACAAACCTGTTGCCCCCACTCCTGCACCTACCGATGCTGTGTGGAGCAAAACGATTGCTCCAGACGATGTGCTTCTGTTCCGCTATTCAGCCCTGACATTTAATGGGCATCGCATTCACTACGATCGAAAATATGTCACTGAAGTTGAAGGCTATCCAGGCCTCATTGTGCATGGGCCTTTGATTGCTACCCTTTTAGTTGATCTAGTGCGCCAAAGCATTCCAGGATGCAAGCTCAAGAGTTTTGAGTTCCGCGCTATACGCCCTACTTTTGATATCAATATCTTTAAGGTCAATGCTAAGCCTGACTTAGAAAAAGATCCAACCGGAAAAACCATTTCTATTTGGGCAGAGGATCATGAAGGCTGGCTCACCATGCAAGCAACCGCTGTTCTAGCCTAGACACAACAAGGTTTACTAATGACTACTCAACACCTCTCTCGTGAGCTAGCTAGCTTTGCGGCCAACATAAAAGCTGCAGATATTCCAAGCGATGTCATGAGTCGCGCCGAAGATCTATTGGTCGATTGGTTTGGTTCCGCTATTGCTGGCAAGGGCTCACGCCCAGTGGAGATCATTACTCAGTTTGCCCAAAATATGAGTGGGTTTGATGCAACTCACACCGGCCCTTCTGAGGTTCTGGTTTCTCGCAAAACATCCAGTCCTTTTTTAGCGGCAATGGCTAATGCTGCAGCATCACATGTTGCCGAACAGGATGATGTTCATAATGGCTCAGTATTTCATCCAGCGACTGTAGTATTTCCACCTGCACTTTCTTGCGCCCAAGCCATTGGAGCATCTGGTGAAGATTTGTTGGTTGCCGCAGTAGCGGGCTACGAGGTCGGCATTCGGGTTGGCGAATTTTTAGGGCGCTCTCATTACAAAGTGTTTCATACAACAGGAACTGCTGGCACATTTGCGGCAGCTGCAGCAGTTGGTCGCCTTCTCAAACTTAACCCAGAACAAATGCTCCATGCCTTTGGCTCTGCGGGCACGCAGTCAGCCGGTCTCTGGGAGTTTCTGCGTGATGCTGCAGATTCCAAACAATTGCATACGGCCCACGCAGCCTCCACTGGCTTAATGTCTGCCTATATTGCGCAAGCTGGCTTTACAGGCGCTGAACATATTCTGGAAGGCAAGCAAGGATTGGCGGCAGGCATGTCAAGCGATAGCGATCCAAGTAAATTGGTTGATCGATTGGGAAGTCGTTGGGCTTTAGCGGAGACGAGCTTTAAGTATTACGCCTCATGCCGTCACACACACCCTGCAGCAGATGCCCTGCTTCAAGTCATGCTGGCAAACAAACTTTCACCTAGCGATATTGCCAAAGTAGAAACCTTGGTTCACCAAGGCGCTATTGATGTCTTGGGTCCGGTGACTGACCCTGCTACCGTACATCAATCCAAGTTCTCGATGGGAACGGTGCTAGCTTTGGTTGCACACTACCAATTTGCTGGTTTGCAAGAATTTGCAGAGCACTTTCGTGATGATGAAATCTGCGCCTTCCGTGAACGCGTTTCTATGACGCTTGACCCAGAGGTAGATGGAGCCTATCCCCAACGCTGGATTGGCAAAGTCAAAGTACATCTGACTAATGGGCAAATTCTGGAGGGTCGCGTGGATGAGCCCAAGGGCGATCCCGGCAATACCTTATCTCGTGCGGAGATTGCCGACAAGGCAATGCGCTTAGCTACCTTTAGCGGAGGCGCTAGCCCAACAGAGATGAGTAAAGCAATTGATCTCTTGTGGAATATCCGCAAACAAGCCAAGATAGGCTTTTTACTGCCATCCGCATAAGCACCCCAAACACTCGCCCTACCTTTATTTTCTAGATTGATATGAACCCACTTGATACACCGCTAGGCTTTAGCACCAACTTTCTATTTGTACCGGGCACTCGTCCCGAACGTTTTATGAAAGCCCTGGATAGCGGTGCTAGCGGTGTTGTTTTAGATCTAGAGGATGCTGTTGCGGAAGAAGATAAAGAGGCTGCACGCAATGCTATTCGCACTGCATGGCCTAGCTTTAGCTCTGAGCAAAAGAAGCGCTTAGTCATTCGTACCAACTCCCCTGGTAGTAAGTTTTATTCGGCCGATTTAATCTTGGCGCAAGAACTCCAAGTTGCCTGCCTATTAATTCCTAAAAGCGAATCCCTCGACCAAATTAATGGTGCCGCCCTCATCCTTCCGAATACCGCAATTATTCCCATGATTGAAACGGCAATTGGCCTGGATAAACTGAAAGAAATTGCAAACGCCAATCAAGTGATTCGTCTTGCTTTGGGTAATTTAGATTTACAAGCTGATCTGGGCATGGTTTGCGATCGTCAAGAAACCGAATTACAAACCGCGCGTTTTCAGATCGTTTTAGCATCTCGGCTTGCACAGATTACCCCTCCTATTGATGGGGTTACACCGTCTACCGACGACATTGAGCGCATTACCGATGACGCCGAGCGCGCAAAGCGTATGGGTTTTGGTGGAAAACTCTGTATTCACCCAAAACAAGTGGCTATTGTGATCAAGGCATTTACCCCGACTGAAGAAGAGATGTCCTGGGCCCAACGGGTCGTTGAGGCGGATAAGGCCTCCAAGGGCGGCGCAGTGAAACTGGACGGCCGCATGATTGATCGTCCTGTAGTGTTACTAGCCAAAAGAACCCTTGCTATTACTGGTAAACACTAGGATTTCTTAAGCCAAAAAAGTTTTAAAACTGGCAAAATTGGTCTACATAAAAAATAATATGGAGACCGTCATGAAATTTCAGAAATTCTTATTTTCAGGCATTGCTGCAGCTTTATCTGCTGGAGCATTACTGAGCACTAACGCCTTTGCGCAAAAAGATTGGCCCACTAAGTCAATCACCATGGTGATCCCATTTGCCGCGGGCGGCCCAACTGATTCAGTAGCGCGTTTAATTGCGGTACCTATGGGTCAATACTTGGGACAAACGGTTGTTGTTGAAAACGTCAACGGCGCAGGCGGGACGATTGCTAGCACCAAAGTAGCTCGAGCAGCTCCTGATGGCTACACAATTTACTTGCACCATATGGGTATGGCGACTGCTAATGCCCTCTATGACAAGCTCCCATACGATCCTTTGCAAAATTTTGAATACATTGGACAAGTGGCAGACGTTCCTATGGTGCTTCTCGGTAAAAAAGATTTACCGGCCAACAACTTCAAAGAACTCGAAGCCTACATTAAAGCCAACGGCTCTAAAGTAACCATGGCGAATGCTGGACCTGGCGCAGTATCTCAGCTCTGCGGATTGTTATTTCAAAGTCGTCTAGGCGTAAAGCTCACAAATATCCCTTACAAGGGGACCGGCCCCGCCCTAACTGATTTATTGGGCGGTCAGGTTGATCTCCTTTGCGATCAAACCACACAGACCATCCCTTACATCAAGGATGGTCGCGTTAAGGCTTTTGGCACAACCACTTTAAAACGCTTGCCTGCTATTCCCAATGTCCCCACTTTGGATGAGCAAGGCCTAAAAGGGTTTGAGGTTAAAGTTTGGCACGGTATGTACACACCAAAAGGCGTTCCCAAGCCTATCTTGGATAAGTTAAATGCTGCGCTAGTAAAAGCACTCAATACGCCTGACGTTAAAAAACGTTTAGCAGATGCGAATATTGATATTGTCTCTCCAGACAAAATGACACCGGCAGGTCTCAAATCTCATCTTGAGGCAGAAATCAATAAATGGGGTCCGATTATTCGCAAATCGAATATTGCCGACTAAAGAGTTATCGCATTAAACAAAAAGCCAGCTTCGTGAACTGACCCCCAAAAGTTGGACAGTTTAGTTAGGTTAGCACGAGGGATTGAGTTCGGTAATTTACCGGGCTCAGTCCCTTTAGTTTTTGCTTAATTCGATCATGGTTGTAGTAGTGGATATATTC
>NZ_JACVPB010000012.1:0-25732 GCF_018882085.1 Polynucleobacter sp. AP-Reno-20A-A9
GCGGTAAATCCTTCTTTACCTGACAGATAGTGATGAATGACTTCTAGCTTAAAGTCTTTGCTGTATTTGGACATGAGACTGACCCTTTTGAGTTGGATTGGATGTCCAACTTTTGTGGGTCAGTTCACAAGGAGCCTTTTTGTATTTAGAACAGGGAAGTTAATTGCCCTTTAGAATGAACCCTCTATGGCAAGTTCTAAACCCACCCAAAACACCACTGCAAACGCTGAGCTTCCCGTCCTGATTATTGGGGCTGGATTAGCTGGACTGACTGTCGCCTTACATATGGCCGAATCTCAGCCGGTCATTCTGATGGCTAAGCGGGGCTTAGGTGAGGCTGCTACAGCATGGGCCCAGGGCGGCATTGTTGGCGTTGTCGACAAAGAGCACGACAGTATTGATTCTCATGTGGCTGATACCTTGGATGCAGGTGCAGGACTTGTAGTGGAATCTACTGCACGCTATATCGCCGAAGAAAGCGCTGATGCGATTCGTTGGTTGGTAGAGCAGGGCGTTCCTTTCACAACCGATGAAGCTGGCCCAATGGGTTTGCATTTAACGCGTGAGGGTGGCCATAGCCATCGTCGCATCGCTCATGCCGCTGATGCTACCGGCAAAGCAATTCATGAAGTACTGCTAGATAAGGCTAAAGCGCATAAAAATATTCAGATCTTGGAGCATTGGATCGCACTTGATCTCATTACCAATCGTCAGCTCAATGCTAAGACTCAACGTACTAAGCCCAATCGTTGTTACGGTGTTTATGCGCTCGATATTAAAAATAATCGCGTAGAAACTATCGAGGCAAAGTCAGTGGTATTGGCTACAGGTGGCGTTGGAAAGGTTTATCGCTACACCAGCAATCCAGACACCGCTACTGGCGATGGCATCGCCATGGCCTGGCGTGCAGGTTGCCGCGTAGGCAATATGGAATTTATTCAATTTCATCCGACATGTTTGTATCACCCGAGCGATCGCACCTTCCTGATTACAGAAGCGATGCGAGGAGAGGGTGGTTTACTAAAGCTGCCTGATGGCACACGCTTTATGCCTGAGCACGATGAGCGCCATGAGTTAGCGCCGCGCGATATCGTTGCCCGCGCCATTGACTTTGAAATGAAGAAGCATGGCTTGGATTATGTTCATCTAGATGCCACACATTTAGGCGAGGCATTTATTAAAGAACATTTCCCGATGATCTATGCGCGTTGCATGAGCCTTGGTTTAGATATCACTAAAGAGCCTATTCCCGTAGTGCCTGCTGCGCATTACACCTGTGGTGGTGTAGTGACAGACCTCAAAGGGCGCACTGACTTGTCAGGTCTTTATGCAGTTGGCGAAGCAACCTATACCGGCCTACATGGAGCTAATCGTTTGGCTAGTAACTCCTTATTAGAGTGCGTCGTCATTGGTAAGGCGGCGGCAGAGGATATATCCAATCTCAAGACTCCAGTGATGCCTGCGCTCCCTTTATGGGATGAGAGTCAGGTTGAGGATGCTGATGAGCAAGTGGTGATTGCCCATAACTGGGATGAGCTGCGTTCTTTGATGTGGAATTACGTAGGCATCGTCAGAACCAATCGACGCTTGGAGCGAGCTCTACATCGCATCAAGCTTCTGCGTTACGAAGTGCAAGAGTACTACGCTAACTTTAAGGTGACACGTGATCTGATTGAACTCAGAAACCTATTGGAGTGTGCAGAGCTGATCGTACGCTCAGCCTTAATGCGCAGGGAAAGCCGTGGCCTTCATTACAGCCGAGACTACCCCGGTACATGGGCCGTTTCTTATCCAACCATCCTGACCCCTCAAGCAGAGGGTGCTGAGAGTGATGCATCCTCATAGACCTTCAAGACTATAAAGCCTCATTTTTGGTGATAAGCTAAGCAAATATCACGAGGAATGACATGGCCAGTTTTAAAGAAGAAGTCAGCGAACATATCTCTGCTGTTTATCAAACGGCAGCAGATGAAATCAAGAATTGGTTTAGTGCTTTAAGAGAAGTCTGGCCACTTGTTTTCCTATTAATTCTTGCCTTGTCTATCCTGGTTTGGTATGCAAAGCCTGCGCCACCGAACAAAGTATTAATGGCAACTGGTACCGGCGGTTCCTACAAAGTCTTGGGTGAAAAATATAAGACCTATTTTGAGAAAAAGGGAATTAAGCTCGAACTGGTAGAGACACATGGCTCAAAAGAAAATCTACAGCATTTAATTGATCGCAAGGATCCAATCCAAGCGGCCCTTGTTCAGGGTGGAATGATTGCAGTAGACAATCTCTCTGGTGTGGAATCCCTTGGTAGTGTTGACTATGAGCCAGTTTGGATGTTTTACCGAAAGAATGCCTTCAATGAAAGCATTCATGTATCTGATAGAGATATTGCCAAACTCAAAATAAATATTGGCCCGGTGGGGAGTGGAACGCGCACTCAGGCGTTGAATATTTTTAAACTCAATGGCTTGAATGGCGACGCTCCTAATTTACTCGGACTTGGTAATGCTGAAGGTGTTGATGCCTTAGTGCGTGGCGAAATCGATGCCGTTATTTTGGTGGATGGTTTTGATTCACCAAATGTGCAAAAGCTAATTAGAAATCCTGATATTAAATTGACTTCGTTTACGCGCGCAGATGCCTATACACGGTTATTGCCTTATTTTGAGGAGGTGACTGCGCCCATGGGCGGCTTTGATCTTGGGAAAAACATACCCGATCACCCCATACAGTTGATTTCGACTACAACCAATCTTTTGATTGATAACCGCCTCCACCCAGCAATCCAAGTTTTATTCCTCGAGGCTGCCCGAGAAATTAACGGTAACAAATCCTATTTTTCTAAAGCGGGAGAATTTCCGGCCTATATGAATACTGAAGCGCCATTGAGTGATGAGGCAAAGTTCTTCTATGAAAAAGGCACTCCGACATTAATGAAGTATTTGCCATTTTGGCTCGCCGAGTTCTTGGAGCGCATGTTCTTCCTTCTGCTTCCCTTTGCTGCTTTTGCTTATCCGATTATTAAGTCAATTCCAACATATAGAACCAACCTGGCTAAGAAGCAAATTAACTCCATTTATAAAGAGTTGGATAAATTTGAGCAGAACACAATTCAAACCTTTGACCCTAATCGTCGCAGTGAATATATTGAGGTACTCAATGAGATGGAGCGCAGAATACTTAGATCAAAAGCAGCAAAGCTAGCCACTGCTGAATGCTATAGCCTGCGAAGCAATATTGAATTTATTCGTAATGCCCTGGAGAAGCAGATCATTTACAAGGGTAGGGAAGGGTAATTTAGTGCGCTTGCTCGTAAGCGTAGTTAATGTATTAAATCCCAGGACGCCCTGGCCCATTGGGTTCCAGGGTTGCGTCTTGGGCTCTAGCTATATCGTCCAATGCTCTTGCTATAAATTCAACATCTCCATTTGATTCCTCAATGCATGCTTGAAGATAGAGGGCCATCTCCTGGGGTGTGCGCAAATGTTCTGCCACATCATAGGGGCTTGTAGTTTTGTTTTTCATCTTCCCTCTTGCGTTGTAGATACCAGGCTTCTCACATGACGCGCATAGCTTGTGTGATTTAACTCTATAGATTTGCACGGAATTCTTCTATAAAAGCCGGCTACTTGCAACCCTAATTCATTGTCGGATACAATGTTATAGCACTGAGTGCTATACATTAAAATATCGACTATGAAAATAGTCTTAAAAACAAAAACATTCGATCGTTGGGCAAGAAAAATTATTGGAGCTATAGAACTTTGTAATGCTGCTAGAGAGATTGAGCGAGGAGTTTATGAGGCTGACTTAGGTGGTGGGGTATGTAAAAAGAGAATCCCACTTCCAGGTCAGGGCAAAAGTGGGGGCATTCGCACTATTGTTGCCAAGAAAAACAAGGAAGCAATTATTTTTATCGTTGGCAGGGAAAAGAGTTATCCCGGCTCTGACTTTAGTAATGTAGAGCAAGAGGCGGCAACGATTATTGCTAAGTCATTTGAAAGGGCAGATAGAAATAGATTGCGGGTACTAGTTAGGGCTGGGATATTGAAGGAGCTAAATTGCAATGAGTAAAAAATTAAAATCTGAAGATAGAAGGGTGCTTGACGAGCTATTGGAAATGGCGCAGGCATTGGAGGAGCACGGTCTTTTAACTAAGCATGATTATGCAAAAATGAAGACCCTTTGCTTAGAAAAGCCACCTTTATTTACGCCTAAAAAAGTGACGGATATACGCATTCATCAAGCAAGAATGAGTCAATCCATTTTTGCCTCACTACTAAATGTAAGCGTCTCTACAGTTCAAAAATGGGAGTCGACAGGTTCTGGAAAACACCCTAGCGGTGCCGCTGCCAAGCTACTTCAGCTGATTGAAACTAAGGGTATTCAAGTGCTATTGGTATAGCCAAATTGCTACAAAATGCGCATTGAGAAATCAACCGCATTCACATCTTTGGTCAGCTTACCAAGAGAGATGCGGTCAACACCAGTACTCGCAATGGCGCGCATTTGATCTAGGTTGATACCACCAGAGGCTTCCAGCAAAGCACGTCCAGCGGTAATGGCAACAGCTTGCTTCATTTGATCGGTATTGAAGTTATCGATCAAGATGCTTTTAGCGCCAGCAGCTAAAGCCTCTTCAAGTTCAGCAAAGTTTTCTACTTCAATCTGAATATCCACTCCAGCATTCAGTGCTTGAGCATTCTTTAAGGCTGCCGTAACACTACCAGCTGCAGCAATATGATTCTCTTTAATCAGGATGCCGTGCCAGAGTGCTAATCGTTGATTTTTCCCGCCGCCAACGAGCACTGCATACTTCTGAGCCTGACGTAATCCCGGAACGGTTTTACGTGTATCCAATACCGCGCAGCCCTTAGGATTCGGGCTAGCACCTGCAATTGCATCAACGTGCTGACGTGTAATGCTAGCCGTCCAAGAAAGTGTTTGCAAGAAGTTAATACAGGTACGTTCAGCAGAGAGTAGGGCTTGTGAGTCAGCTTCAATATCGCAAACCTTGGTATCTGGCTTCATGAGATCGCCCTCCATGTAATGCCATGTGACTTTCGCATTGGGATCGAGCTTCTTGAGCGTTCCTTCAAACCAATCCACGCCACATAGAACGGCCTCTTGGCGAACGATTAACTGCGCATGAACAGGTTTGCTAGGAACGAGCTTGGCCGTCCAATCGCCAGTGCCAATATCCTCCATCAGTGCATCATGAATATTACGTTGGCGAGCTTGTTCTAGGGTTTCGTTGTATTCAAACATATATAAATATAAAGATTAAGCGGCGCCAATATTTTTTACAAAGCCATGCTGCGCTTTAGCTAAAAGGTCAGGATGGTTTTTAGTGAAGTCGAGCATGCGCTCTATACAACCCAATGCTTGAACACGAATTGGTTCTTCGATGAAGATTTCACCAGATTCGTTTTCTAGGCAATTCAAAATTCCTTGTAAGCCATTCATGGCCATCCAAGGGCAGTGTGCACAACTCTTGCACGTTGCACTATTGCCAGCAGTTGGCGCTTCAATCAGCTTCTTATTGGGGGCTAGCTGACGCATGCGATGCAAGATGCCGTTATCAGTAGCAACAATGTACTCAGTAGCAGCGCCTTCAACCACAGCCTTAATCATGGCGGAGGTAGAGCCCACAACGTCTGCAAGGTCAACGACTGCTTGCGGTGACTCTGGGTGAACCAAGATCATCGCGTTAGGGTGAGCGGCTTTGAGCATTTCTAATTCAACCGCTTTAAATTCATCGTGAACAATGCAAGCACCATTCCATAGCAACATATCTGCGCCAGTTTGCTCCTGTATGTAACGACCCAAATGACGATCTGGTGCCCATAGGATTTTTTTACCTTCAACCTTGAGTTGATGCACGATCGCTAGAGCACAAGAGCTTGTTACCATCCAATCAGCCTGAGCCTTCACCGCAGCGCTAGTATTTGCATAGACAACGACAACGCGATCAGGATGCGCCGCTCTAAATACTGCAAAGTCTGTAGCATCGCAACCAAGATCAAGTGAGCAGGTTGCATCGAGGTCGGGCATGAACACGCGTTTTTCAGGGCTAAGTATTTTTGCAGATTCACCCATAAAGCGAACGCCAGCAACAATCAGATTTTTTGCTGAATGGTTCTTACCAAAGCGTGCCATCTCTAATGAGTCGGCTACGTATCCACCGGTCTCTAATGCCAAGTCCTGAATGTCGCCGTCCACATAGTAGTGGGCGACTAAAGCAGCATCTTTCTCAATCAGTAATTCTTTGATGCGGCCAATAACGGCAGCCTTTTCAGAGCCATGAAGCTGAGGAGGTGTTTTGGCCCAAGCTTGGGCAGTGCAGGTGGCCCCAGCAGCATTTTGCTGGGGATAATCAAAGGCAATAGGTGAGCTCATAAGCAATTTTAGCGTGCATAAAGAATTGGCAAATATATTCAAAATGTCGCGTTTTTGCGGAAATTTGCACCAATGGGTCGGCCATTCTTCCCGCTCTCATCAGCCTGGAAATGAGGCCAAAAAAGTTCTAAAAATAGCTCCTTTTTGGAGACTTTTTCCTGCCTAATCATTAAGCAGCCACAAAAACTATATAAATCAATGAGTTATAACGTTATCAGGGCGCTATTTTTGACGGTCAGATAGCCCTTGAAAGTGTCAAAAATGGCGTTTTTGCGGTAAAATCACGCGCATGCATGTACGCGCGCGAACACAAGGGCAAATATTCTTTGCCCTTTCCTTTGGATTTATCCTTTTCTGCACCCTTTTGGGGGGCTCAATTGCCACCGCCCAAACCTCCGCTGGTCAGTTATTGCAGCAAAACCGTGAACTCGAACCTTCAGCACCACTACTTCCAGATGCAACACGCAATGTTGTTCCGTTAGAGGTGAAACCAAGTGCTCCACCTCCAGGGCAAATGACTTTTGTCGTAAAGCGTTTTGAATTTACCGGAAATACCAAAGTTTCCACTGCTGATTTGGATCGTTTGGCAAAAGACTTAGTTAACACTCCGATCACGTTTGATGATCTTACACAGCTAACAAATGCTATTACTCAGTATTACCGCGAGCGTGGATGGCTAGTTCGCGCAGTACTGCCAAAGCAAGACATCACGGCTGGTGTAGTGCGTATTCAATTGATTGAGGCGAAGTTGGGAGGCATTACGATCGATAACCATTCCACTCGAGTAAGTAATGAGCGTGTAGAGGATTGGATTTATTCACGTATTCCCCGTTCTGCAGATTTGTCTCTTGATCAGCTAGATTTTGCTTTGCTGACTTTGAACGACTTGCCTGATATTTCAGTGACCAGTAGCTTACAAAGTGGTACGCAAGCCGGCGACACGATTTTGGTGTTAACTGTGAACGATAAGCCGCTCTTTAACGGTCAAGTCAGTGTTGATAACTTTGGCGACGCCAACAGCGGCAAGATTCGTACATCGGTCTTAGCAAATGCTAATGGCCCATTGGGTATCGGGGATCAGTTTTCTGCCTATGCCATGTATTCGGAAGGAAATAGTTATGGTCGTGTAAGTTATACCGCGCCGGTTGGAAGTAGCGGCTTGCGCATGGGTGTCAATGGCAGCACGATGGCTTACCGCGTATTGAACCAAAGCTTTAACAGCTTGTATGCAAATGGTATTGCCAATACCGGTGGTGTTGAAGCAAGCATGCCGCTCATTCGCTCTCGTCCCACGAACTTAATCACCACGTTCAACTGGAACTACAGTGAATTCAAGAACTGGACCATTGCCGGTGTGAACCGTGACCAAACCTACACAACCAGTGTGGCGCAATTGGGGCTTAACGGTAATCGTTTGGATGATATTTGGGGCGGAGGTATCAACACTGGCTTATTAAACGTATCTGGTGGCGATATCTCTCGAAACATCAATGGGCCTTATAGCTCTACTTATGGGGTAGCAGGTAGCTTTTCAAAAGCGCGTTACGCCCTTACTCGTTTGCAAACGGTAACTGATGAGATGTCTGCATACGTTTCTATTTCGGGTCAGTTGGCGAGCAAGAATATGGATAGCTCTGAGCAACTCTACTTAGGCGGCCCATTGAATGTGCGCGCCTACGGTTCAGGTCAAGGTGCTGCAAGTCAAGGAAACTTAACTACTGTTGAGCTTCGCCATGACCTACCTTATCAAACTCAAGTCGCTGGTTTTTATGACATCGGCAATGTCCAGACCTGGAAATTTAATCCCGCCATCAATCAAGTTAATAACAATTACGTGCTGCAAGGTGCTGGTGTCAGCTTGGCATGGCTTGGTCCATACAACCTCAACGTGAAGGGCGCATTTGCCATGCGAACCGGCGGTCTAACGCCAAGCGTCACCAACTACCTCACACAAAACGGGGGCATTAGCTCTCATCGATTCTGGATTACAGCAACTCTGCCTATATGAAAACTAAAGCAAAGACCGTCACCTCTAAAGCGCGCAGTGCAGCAAAACCTGCCGCTAAGGTTATTAAGAAGCCTGCGGCCAAAGCAGCAAGCAAACCGGTAGCAAGGTCTGCGACAAAAACTGCAGTGAAGAACGCCGTGAAATCTTCCATCAAACCTGCTACTAAGCCAATTGCAAAATCAGCACCGAAATCAACTTTGAAAACTCCACAAAAAACAATGACAAAAACAGCACCTAAGGCATCAGCCAAGGTAACAACAAAAACTATGCCAAAAACAACATCAAAGCCAACAACAAAAACCGTATTAGGGCAGCCTACAGTTTCCACGGCGCCTTTACAGGCAATTAACGAAGGAGCGCAAATGACGCAATCCAATCAAGCCGCAGAAGATGCAGGTGCAAGTCAGCCGATTACAGGCCGCGGCGTATTTGCTGTACGCACCCTTGGAGAGGCTGTTTCTGTTGAGGCCGCATTCTTGGCTGAAGACGGTAATGTATTGCGCTTGCCAGCTGTGTTCCCTAATCGTGAATATGCCATTGAGCAGATTGATGAATTACGTGCGCTAGTTAATCGTCATTTTGATGAGCTAGATCAAGGTGGCGTTTAGTCATTTCGACAACCTCAAGATATTGCATAGCTAATAATTAATTTCAGCGAATGAATAGTTCACTCAACCGCATGTTCAAGGTGATCTGGAGTAAAGCCCAGGGCGCTTGGGTAGCCGTGAGTGAAATCGTACGCGCGCACGGTAAAGAGCAGTCGCTGACTCGTATTACTCGTCATTTTGCTGTTGTAGCTGTGATGTCAGGTGGCGCTGCTATTGCTGCACCACCGGCACCAAACCAATTGCCAACTGATGGGCAAATTGCGGCCGGTGTGGCATCCATGATGACCAACGGCAACAAGATGACGGTGACACAGACATCGAATCGTGCCGCCATTAATTGGAATACCTTTGATATTGGTTCTCAAGCCACTGTCAATTTCGTGCAGCCAAGTGCTAACTCTGTTGCTCTGAATCGCGTTAACTCACCAAATCCAAGTCAAATCTTCGGTAACCTGAACGCGAATGGCCAGGTCTATCTACTCAACTCTGCGGGTGTGTACTTTGCACCGGGTGCTCAAGTAAACGTCGGTGGCATAGTTGCCACAACGCATAGCATGAGTGACGCCGCCTTCATGGCTGGTAGCACTACCTTTGATCGCAATGGTAGTACTGGCAAGGTTATTAACGAAGGCATCATTCAAACGAGCCTGAATGGCTATATCGCCATGCTCGCCCCTGAAGTCCGCAACACCGGGTTGCTCTTAGCGCAATCCGGAACGGTTGTAATGGCAGGTGGCGAAGCCATTACTCTGAACTTTGGATCCTCAAGCAAATTAGAAAGTATCACCGTAACTGCTAGCCAAATTGACGTGCTGGTAGAAAACCGTTACGCAATTAAAGCCCCGAATGGGTTAGTGATTCTGTCAGCGCGCGCAATGAACCAACTTGCTGCTACCGTGATTAACAGCGGCACGATTGAAGCGAAGGGCGTTAGCCAAAAAGGCGGCCGAATTGTTCTGGAAGGCAGCAATGTCACCAATACTGGCACGCTAGATGTCAGCAGCGACACAGAACAGGCTGGCACGATCACGATCAACGGTAAAACCGTGGCCGTATCCGGCAAAGTCATCGCTACTAGCCCAGTACAAGGCGGCACATTAAAAGTACAAGCAACACAAACACTGAACGTGAATGCCAACATTGACGTGAGCAGCTCACAACGTGGCGGACAAGTTCAGATTGCGGGTGCACAAGTTGCAGTCGCAGATGCAAGCATTAATGCGGATGGTGATACACAAGGCGGTGATGTTCAAGTAGTTGCAACGAATGCACAAAGCACAAACCCATTTAGCGATCCATTCAATCCACCATCATTGCCGCTAACAGCAGCATTGACTGGTTTCACCAGCATCAATTCACGCAGCAGAAGAGGGCAGGGCGGTAACGTCACGATCTTGGGTGACTCCATCACGCTTGATGACAACACTGCAATTAATGTTAGTGGCGCAACGGGCGGTGGCAATGTGATTATTGGAGGTGATTGGCAAGGTAGCAACGGTACTTATCAAGCCACCACAACATACATGGGGCAAAACGTCACCATTGATGCGAGTGCAACGGACAACGGTAATGGCGGCAAGGTAGTCATCTGGTCTGATGTAAGGAATACAAACAGCTCAACGAATGTGTATGGCACTATCTTTGCAAGAGGCGGAGCCAATGGCGGAGATGGCGGTCAGATCGAAACATCTGGGCATGCGCTTATCACTGACGGCGTAGTTATTAATGCCGGTGCGACTAATGGAAAGGGTGGTTTATGGTTGCTGGATCCAACAGATGCAACAATCACTCAGGCAATTGCCAATACATACCAGAATGTATTAAATACAGGTACGAGTGTCTACGATCAAGTCACGGGTGACATCGTTTGGAATGATGGCGTAACCCTTACCAAGTCAGCTTGCGGTAGTGCAATTTTATCCTTGCAGGCTACAGCCAATATCACATTAACAAATGCCACTATTACTTCAACATCCGGTGCATTGGGTGTGAGCTTATGGGCCTCAAGCAATACTAGTGCGGGGCATATCTACCTAACTTCTGGGACAAACATCACCACTAATGGTGGCGATATTACTCTTGGTGGCGGCGCTAATTTAGCTACAGGATTTGCAACTGGCACCTCAGCTTTTACTTACGGAATTTGGGTAAACGGCAGTAAGTTAAATTCAGGGGGCGGTAATATCACGTTACGCGGCCAAAGCCCAAACATAAGTTTGGCTACTACTGATGCTGGAATTACTGTAAGTAATAGCGTACTGGATGCAGGCGTCGGCAATATGGCTCTAACGGGCAACGCCTTTGGGTCTGGTAGCGTATGGGTCATCGGAGTAAATATTGGCGGCTCAAATTTCCGGTCTGCCAGTGCTGCGGTAGATGCTATTAGTATTACCGGCGATGCAAGTACTATTAATAATCCTGCCAAATCTATTGGTGTGGAATTAGGTGGAACAATCGAGGCAACAGGATCAGGTGGCATTAATATTTCAGGTGTGGCGAATACATCGCCTTATAGCGCTGCCACTGAAATTAATGGCAATGTTCTCGCTAAATCTGGCAACATCAGCATTAAAGGTCAAAACCTTGTGTCTGGTTCTGTTGCTCTTTGGTTTACAGGTAACTCATCTGTGGGCTCAATGGCGGGCACTAACGTCACCACCTCCTCTAGCAATGTCACGCTAATCGGTGATGCCTTATCTTTTCCGGCAATAACAACAGTTAATACCAGTGGCAGTGTTTCAATACTGTCAAACGCTACTAATTTTTCATCGGGCTTCACAAATACTAATTTAAGTCTTGACGCATCTGTTGGCGGGTTGACTATTGGCAATACTGGAAATACTCAAAATATTACATTTGCAAACGCGGTCAATATTGCTGGGCCAATTACTGTTTATGGAGGTAACGTTGCGCTCAATTCAAGCTTGAGTACGACGGCTAATGGTTCGGCGATTACGATTAACGCAGCAAATAATATTACTACGGCAAATAGTGCGAATACCATTAAAACCAATAATGGAAGCATCACGTTGAATGCTGATAGTGATGCAAATAATTCTGGGCTGTTAAAGCTCGACTATATGACTTATTCAGCGGGCACTGGAAATATTACTTTCCGCGGTGCTACGATGAGTTGGAATACGGCATTAGGCATTACTCCTACAATTACCAATACAACAGGTGCTTTTGTTTTTGAATCTAATAACGGCTCATTTGGGCAAGGTGTAGATGCGGGGTGGTTTACATTCCCGTCCACACTGTCTTCATTCCGTATTGGTAGCACAACAAATACTCAGGATGTCTCGATCAGTACAACAGCATTATCTGTTGCTGGACCAATCAGTATTTATGGTGGAAAAATTAATCTAAATGCCAACCTTACAACTACTGCTTATCAAGCTGGAAATATTACATTGGACGCTCGCGACAGCATCGCAACCAATGCTTCTGGATTAGCTGTAACAACTAACGGAAGTGCAGTTTTATTTTCTGGGGATACGGATAACTCTGGTGCGGGCATGATTGCGCTAGACAGACTAACTGTTAACACTAGTGGCGGTAATATTACGCTGGGTGGAGGGGCGCTAGATGGTAGCGGATATGCAACTGGTGCAAACCTGACCCTAGCTAATGGTATGACTCCCAGCTACAGGGGGGTATGGCTTCATAGCTCGACATTAAATGCTGGTAGCGGAAATATCAGTATTCGTGGAAAAGGTTCCTCTGTCACTCCTACGGTAATATACGGTATTGGGGTAGATATCGTATCTTTTAACGCCTACTCTGGAACTGGTGACGTTATTCAAACTTCAGGCAATGGCACCATTAGCATTGTTGGTATTGGCGGTGTTAATAATGATGCAACTTCGCATGCTGCTGGCATCAATATTTATTCTGACGGGGCCATCCATAGAATTATCACTGCGAATGGCGGCATCACACTTAATGGAACAGCGGGTTCGGGTACTCAACGTATTATTGCTGGCATCAACGGCGATGGCGGCACAATTAATATCACATCAGTTTCTGGAGATGTCGTATTGATGGGTATTGCGAATTCTTCCGGCTATGGAATCGCAAGCTCTGGAACATTCAACATTGGTGGTGATGGTACAACCAACACTACTGGAAACGTTACCTTAATAACAGATCAGATTAATAGCGGTGGAACTTATAGTTTCCGCAATACTGGAAATATAGCTATCAATTCTTGTGGTTCTAGTTTTAGTAACCCATTTAATTGGAACTCTCGCTTCTCCATTATTGGGGCCAAATCTGGTCTAACGATTGGCAACACCACTAATAGCCAAAACGTCACCATTTCTAATGTTGTAAACACCTCTGGCCCCATCTCTGTTTATGGCAACAATATTTATGTAATGGCAAACATTACTGAAAATACCAGTGGCATTGGCTCACTTTTATTGCAAGCAAAAAATTCTATTTCTCTTGGTTGGGATGGTGTCAATACCAGCGTGAATGTCACCATTAGCAATGGTACGGCTGGGGGAAAATTGAATACTATTTTCTGGGCTGACTCCGATGGTAGTGGCATTGGCTCTGTATGGTTAAACAATGGACTACGCAATACCGGATTCAACTCCATTTCTACCGGTGGTGGTGGCGTATGGATCGGTGGTGGTAATGTCACTAGTGCAACAACCTGGACCCCTTACGCTGGGGCTGCAGCAGTAACGGTTGGCTCTGCCAGCGCTAAGCAGGATGACATAGTTGGTTGGTTTGGTGTCGGTATTTTCAATAGCACCATTAGCACGGCAGGCGGCAATGTTTACATGTCAGGCAACGCTGTTACCTCTGGCACATTAAATGAACCACGCTATGGCGCTTATTTTGACAATGGCAGCATTCAGGCTGCCGGCGGCAATATCACAATTAATGGTATTGGTGGTGCCGGTGGTCCAGCCGCTTGCGGCACAAACCACGGTACTTATCTAGGCAATACCAATATTAGTACAACTGGTTCAGGGTACATTACTGTTAATGGAACGGGTGGAACTACTGGCGTCTCCAACTTCGGTGTGTACATATCAAATGCAAGTATCACAGTTCAAAATTCAACCCTTAGTATTAATGGTACCGGTGGAAATAGTGCCGGCATCCAGAATATTGGCGTATTGCTAGATGCAAATACAACCTTAAGCTCTACGCTAGGTGATATCAATATTACGGGAGCCGGCGGAACCAATGCGGGCTCTGGAAGTCAAAATGCCGGCATTTGGTTGAATACCTCAACTGTCAAGTCGACTGTAGGCAATATCACCCTTACCGGTACAAAAGGGGTGGGCACAACTTCATATGGTATTCAGAGTAATCCCAATGCGACTCAAGTGGTAACTATCGGTCAGTATGGGCAGACTGGAAATATCTCTCTCATATCGAATGATATTTTCTTGGATGGTACGGGTACCACTCCAAATACTTATAAGCTTATTGGTAATGGCAGCGTGACTATCGCTCCGCTTGGAACGTCATTCACAACTGCTTTAGATACGTCCTCGATTACTTTCTGTGCAACCGCGAATTCTTCACTGCGTTCAGTGACGCTCGGATCGGCTACTAATAGTGCCAATATTACGGTTGGTAGCTTAGTTAATGTATCGGGTCCGATTGCTGTAACCGGTGGCAATATTACGCTGAATGCTGGATTAATCACTACTAATGCCACAACTGGCAACATTAATTTAACCGGAAATGTCTCCGGTGCTGGCAATATTGCGGTGGCGTCGGGACTTGCGCTCAATGTCAATCAATCGGGTGCTTCAACTTATAGCGGTTGTATTAGTGGCTCGACAGCACAGCTGATTAAAGCTGGCTCAGGCGCTTTAACCTTGTCTGGTGCCAATGCTTATAGTGGCGCAACCAATGTTACTGCTGGCACCCTATTTGTTAGCGGTAGTTTGAGTGATAGCACTGCTGTTAACGTATCCAGTGGCGCGGCATATAACGTCTCCGCATCTGACACGATTGGTTCATTTGCTGGTGTTGGCACAATTAATCTTGGCTCAGGCTATACGCTGACCGCCTTTGGCGACAACTCATCTGCAGTATTTGCAGGTACCATCGCTGGAGCCGGAGGCTTGACTAAGGTTGGTACAGGCATCCTTACTTTGAGCGGCACGGATACCTATACTGGCGGAACAACCGTTAATAATGGCACGCTCCAAGTTGGTAATGCCGGAACGACTGGTAGTTTGGGTGGTGGCAATATTGCAGTTAACAACGCCAACCTCACATTTAATTACAGCGCTGGCAGTTATACGGTTGGTAATGCAACAAGCACTGCTTACATCACATTAAATAACGCTACGGTCAATGTATCTAGTGGCAATGTGACTTTAGCTGGATATAGCTCGACCAGTGGTACATCGTCAGGTGCCTCCACTATGAATACCGCCGTCAATTTGACGGGCGCTAATAATCTATCCGCAGCATCTGGCGCATCGTTGAACTTATTGGGCATTTCAACTGGGACTTACGCTCATTCCATTGCTCTGCAAGCAAATTCAACCCTAAATACAAGTGGCGCAGTTACCTTAACTGCCAATGCTTCTTCGGGTGTCGGTACCCACTGGGCAATGGGTATTTATACAAATACTTCAATTAATACTGCAAGTGGTAGTGCATTACAAATCAACGTTACCCAAACTGCAAATGATTGGGGCGTTATTCAGTATGGCGCCGCGCCAACAACCGCTACTAGCGGTAATGTCACCTTCAATATCAGCGCTCTTAGCGGAGACTTAACTGCCAGCACCGGTGCCGCCACTATAAGTCCGTCGTTTACAAACGCCAATGGAACGTTGACGTTTAACTTTGCAGGTGTCACCGCAACATCCGGTGCATTGTATTTAAATGGCACCGCTGCCATGAATGCTACATCAACAGGCAATATTGTTATTAATGGCTCGGGTAGCTCGAACATTTATTTAGCTGCCGGAGCAAGCTTTGCCACAGGTGCAGGCAACCTCACCATTAACGCGCCTATCAATACCAATGGCAACACGCTAACTTTATCTGGGGGTACCGGCAATGTAACGCTGAACGGCATTATTTCTGGGGCAGGTAATTTAACTCAGAATACCTCAGGCGTTACTGCCTTAACCGCTGCCAACACCTATACCGGTACAACCAATGTGTCAGCGGGTACATTGCTTGTAAATGGTAGCTTGGCTGATGGCAATATTGTCAATATCAGTAGCGGTGCGTCTTATAACGTGTCTTCAACGGATACGATTGGCTCGTTTGTTGGGGCCGGTACGATTAATCTCGGAACAGGTTATACGCTGACCGCCAATGCAATTACCAGTGCTACAACTTATGCTGGGGTTATTGCTGGAGCAGGTAATTTGGTCGTTAATGGCTCATCCACCTTAACTCTAACTGGCACTGATACCTACACGGGTAATACCACTATTAGTGCTGGTACATTGCAGATTGGTAACGGAACAACCGTAGGGTCGATTGCCAACACGAATGCCATCATTAATAACGGCACCTTGGCATATAACCATAGCGATGCTTTAACTCAAAGCCTGGCAATTACTGGTACCGGTAACCTAACATTGGTTACCGGCAATCTCACGCTGACCAACGCCAATAATAGTTATTCTGGTATCACGACCATTACCGCGGGTAATTTAATTCTTGGCGGTGCAGGTGCATTAGGAAACGGCAGTTATGCCGGCAACATAAGTAATGCTGGCACGTTGATATATAACTCTTCTGCTGGACAGATTTTGTCGGGCAATATGAGTGGTGCGGGTAACTTAACCCAAAATAGCTCAAGCACTTTGATCTTGTCAGGATCCAATTCGTATTCTGGTAACACCACCATTAGTACCGGCACATTGCAGATAGGTAATAACGGTTCAACTGGTGCAATTGGTTCTGGAAACATTACCAATAACGCCAACCTGACTTATCTCTTTAATAATGCCACCGCCGTTATGTTGCCCAATACTAAGTACAGTGGCAACGGTAACTTAAGCGTTACTGCTGGGGCCATTGGCTTTACTGGAAATCTGAATTTGGGTTCAGGTGCATTTGTTTATAACGCGACTGCACCAAGCTCTGGTTATGGAACCTTCGCATCCTTAACAAATGCAACATCGATTGTGACTGCTGGAAGTGCCAATCTTTCAGGCTTTATGGGTGGATCGAATGCAAGCACGAATAGCTATACCTTAACAATTGACACTAGCGCTGCTAATGGCACCATCAACTTAAATGGTATTGTGAACGGTGGTGCTGGATTAGCTCCTTACAATATTGAAAACGTTTTATATAAAGCGGGTGCTGGCACGATAAATATCAGCGGCTCGAATATTTATAACGCATGGGATCAGTCTGGTTCTATTGAATTTAGGGCTGCTCAAGTTATTGGTTCTGGATCTTTCTCAAATCTTGATACAACCCATCAAACAAGCTTACTGAAATTTAATGCTTCAGCAAATAGTACTTTCTCAGGAAACTTTGCTAGCGTTGCAAGCTCTACTTATAACCTCAATGTCTCCAGTATTGGTTCTGGTAATTTAACCATGGTTGGTTTGATTTCTGGTGGGGTTAATTTAATTCAGAATGGCACCGGAACCATGATCATTCCGGTATCAGATGCCTATACCGGCAATACCTCAGTTGTAGCAGGTACTTTGCAAATTGGTAATGGCACCACTGTTGGCAGCATCAATTCGAGCTCTAATATTAGTATTAGTAGCGGTGCCAATCTTACCTATAACCACACGGACGACCTAACGATTGGTAACGCAATTTCTGGTGCCGGAAATGTCATCATTAGCCAGGCGAACAACGTTAATATTACTGGTGCAGCATCATATACCGGCAATAGCAGTGTCGCTGGTGGCGCTTTAACCTTCACCAACACCAATGCACCATCCACTCAGGGTTTCACTGGTACCGGTACGATCTTAATTCAGCCAAACGGAACCAGTTTTGGATCCGCTCAAGCTGTTAACTACAGTGTTGCCAATGGATTTACTAGCTTAACCATTGGTAGCGCGACAAATACAGCGAACTTAACTATTGGTAGCGCAAGTAACATTAATGTTTCTGGCCCAATCAGTTTGTATGCAGGAAATATTACGCTTAATAGTAGCCTGATCTCCACTAACTCTGGATCTAAAGTTCTTATCAAGGCAATGGGTAAGATTGCTTCAACTACTGCCAATCTTACGTTCCAAACGAATAATGGAAGCTTAGTTTTCTGGAGTAATGCCAATAGCACTTCTGGCGGCGGAATCAACTTAGAAGGCGCAAGCCCAACTTTCAATACTGCTAATGGCAGCATTACTCAAACTGCGGGTGGCGGCGATATTATTTTCGGTGGCGGCGCGTTGATAGATGCAAGCGGAAACCCGACAGGGGCCGCAGTTGCTTCAAACATGGCAATTTCATTCCAGCCAAGTGCGAGTGCTGCTGATACCGTTATGAAGATGTATTCCGGCGGCGGAAACATTTCCATGAATGCGTCAAGCAATGGTGGCGGCTATACCATCATGTTTGATCGTGCCACGCTCATCAATGCTGGAACTGGTAACGTTAATATCATTGGTGCTGGCTCAGGTAGTGGGACCCGCGGTATTCAATTTAATGCATGGGGTGGCGCTGTTACTAATGGTACCTATATTACCGCCAAAGATATCACTGTTAATGGTTCAAACTCTGGCGGTGGTGATTACGGTGTATTGATAGCCGATAACTTTGTTAACTTTACATCCACTGGTACCGGTAACTTATCGATTATCGGCAGCTCAACAACTGGCTCTGGAATTTATTTAAGTGCCGGACCATTTAATTTTACATCTGCCTCTGGCAATATTTCTTTGCTTGGAAGCGCATCCGGTGGTTATGGCATCTACCTTAGTACAAGCAACATCAGCTCAACGACCGGAAATATTAATATTTCCGGTACATCAAGTAGTAACTGGGCCGCTTACTTTACTGGCGCTGCCAATATTTCAACAACAACTGGCAACATTTCTGCGAGTGGTAACTCTACATCCTACGGTGGATTCTATAGCGGTAACGCCAACTACACGACAACCACCGGTAATGTATCGCTTTATGGCAATGGCTCGCAAGCCTCTTCGGCGGGATTCCAGGCGGCATCAGGCAATATTTCAACAACCTCCGGCATCGTTAACATAACAGGTGTCTCACGCGGCGCTTACCCAGGGCTGTACTACTCCGGCGCTGTGAACATCACTACAACTGGTGGCGGTGACATTCTCTTAACTGGGGTAGGTGGGTCTTCAGGTCAGGGCATTCAGTTAGATGGCGCTGCAAATTTTAATACCTTTGCAGGCACCGGCAACATCACGATGAATGGCTCTTCAACGCCATATCGCGGTATTCATGCTCAAAGTACTTTTAATGCAAAGACCTCTTCGGGCAGCATTAATTTAACCGGAACTTCTGGAGCTGGTTATCAGGGCATTTACCTTGCAGGTGCGAGCAATATTAGTTCCACAACTGGCGCGATTAACATCAGCGGAACATCAAATTCGAGCTATGGCATTAGCATTGAATCATCTAGCTCTCAAATTCTGTCTACTAGTGGGAATGTAACGCTTTTAGGCGCTACCAATACAAGTGTAAATACATACGCTGAGTATTTATCGTTAGCCAATATCTCTTCTGGCGGCATTATTTCATTGACGGCGCAGGGAAGCATTTATTCTGGCGCGAATATCACTTCATCAGGCGCTGGTAATGCTCTAATCCTTAAAGCTACGGGTAGCATTTTTAGTGCGAACGTTTCACGGACTTACCAAGCCAATAATGGTTCATTGGTTTTCTGGTCTAACTCTAATGGAGGTGTGGCTGGCGGTATTGTGATGCAAGATGGCAACATCACATTAAATTCTGCTAATGGCAGCACCGCTCAGACAGGTGGAGGCGGCGCCATTATCGTTGGCGGTGGTGCTGCTACCACAACTGATGCTTCTGGTTTTGTTGTTCCAACTGGCGCAGTCAATAAAAACTCTGATTGGGCAATTGAGTTTGGCGGCGGCACCACTAACGTAGCAATGTATTCTGGTGGTGGAAACATCAGCATTCAAGGTAATACGTCTAGTGGTAATGCGGTTTTATTTGGCCGTAACGCGACGATTAATGCGGGTAACGGCTCCATCAACATTGCGGGTTGTGGAACTGCTGCCGGTATCTATCTGAATACATGGGATGGAGGCGCCTATAGCATTATTGCCAAGGGCGATGTAACAATCACTGGCTCTACATCTGGGTCAGGTGTCAATGACTTTGACTACGCCGGAATTCGGTCTTATTACGACAATACTACTCAGGGCGGCACCATCCGATCTACTGGCGGTAATGTAGCTCTTACCGGTACAGGCCTTCAAGCAGGACTGTATTTTAATAACAATAACAATATCATCTCTGATGTAGGTAATGTAACGCTTACCGGTACAGCAAGCTCTAGCAATCGCGGTATTGTGATGTATGGCAATGTATTAGCTGGTGGAAGCAATATCAATATTGCCACTACTAATAATAATTACATTTATTTGGTTGGAACGGTAGGTCAGTTGGCTGGTAGTAACGTCACTTCAACCAATGCCAATATTACGATTAGTGGCTCGCAGTTATTTAATGGTAATTCACCAACTATTAATACTGGTACTGGAAACGTGACGTTCCGTGCCAACTCATGGGCTTATAACGGAGCCTTGTCGATCGGCACGAACGGTAGCATTGCAATTTTGCCGCTATCAGATACTGCATCATCCGGACAAGATGTATACACATCGTGGTTTAACTTTAGTCCGACAATCAACGGCACTACCTATACGCCCAATAAGCTCACAATCGGTAATACGTATAACACCTACACCACTTACTGGAATTCCAACGTAACTGTTAAGGGTAGTATTTATCTCTATGGTGGTGAAGTTAACATTACCGCGGCCATGATTAGTAACGGCACTGGCGACATTTGGATTCAGGGCAATAACGCGAGTGATAACAACGCCGTTTATATGTCTAGCGCTGGCTCAATTCAAAAAACGGGTGGGGCAACCTCGAATATCACGCTGAGGTCTAATAGCCGTCTTCAACTTAACGGCAATATTTCAGCGACTGGCACATCTGCCAATGTGATCGAGTGGTCTGATTATGGCAATACCAACTATGGCGGCAATAGCGGAACTGGCAACATCACGACCAATGGCGGTATGGTATGGATTGGTGGAAGCTCAACCACAAATGGTTCATTGGTTTGGAACGGTTTAACCGTAGGTGATGGCGGGTCGGCTGGCTCATCGGCTGCCAATAATAATGCTATGGATTTCAATGGCAACATCACCACCAGTGGTGGCGATGTCATGGTCTGGTCTGGTAATGCATCCGTGACCGGTGGATCCATTCTTTCGGTTGCCAGCGGAACAAAGATTGATGCTGGTTCCGGTAATATCACGCTGATTACACCAAAAATCGGTTCGAATGCTTTAACCGTTAACACCTCAGGTACTTTAACCTGGGCTCCAAATGCAGTTGCTGATTGGAGCACGACTGGCACTTGGAATGGAACCGTTACAACCGGTACTTTCACAACAACGAGTGGCACTACTTTTGGTAATTTATCGATTGCTAACGTAAGTTCATTGGCCAATTTGGTAATAGGGCAGTACAGCGGAATGACTTATGCCAACAGTAGCGCATATGCCATAACGAATACCGCGAACTTGGCCTATAACAGTTCAATCACCGGATTTGCAGGCAATCTATCCTTATATGGAGCCAACATTGCGATTAACTCTGCCTTAAGTTCTGTTGCATTAAATCGGGTCCTGTTAAGTGGTAACGCCACTCAGACGGCTGGCTTTATTGCAAGTAATTTATTGGTTCTGAACGGTAACATCAATCTTTCCAATACAAGCAATAACGTCACAATATTTGCAGCAAGTAATGTGACCAACGTAACGTATGTTGATGCCAATGGATTAACAATTGGAACGGTTAGCGGCATTAATGGAGTTAATGTCAGTGGCTTGGTAAATATCAGCACTGTTGCAGGTGATCTTGCATTAACCCAGACGGTTAACACCACCAGCACCAACGGAACTAGTGCAATCATTCTGAATGCTGGATCGGGTATGGCTAACGGAACGGCAACAGGTGGCAATATCACTTTGTCGGGAAGCGGTAATGTCTCATCAGGATCTGGTGGGCGTATTACCTTGTTCACTGGAGGTATTGCGGGTAGTACAGGCCTAACAACGCTGATTGGTAGCGGAAGCGGTAGATTCCGGTACGGTAGTAATGCAACAGTAACTGGTTACAACGCAACATCAGCCGCATTAACTACAGGCACTTATGCTGTATATCGTGAAGCGCCAACCTTAACGATTAGCGCAAGCAATGCAACGATTGTCTATGGAAATAGCACATCTAGTGCGATGAGTTCGATCACTCAAAATGGTGATACATATACACAGATATTTGGTGCGGCTAACGTACCAGTATTGAATATTGCAGGAGCTGGTTACTCTACAGCTGGTTACCTAAAAGCAGGTAATTACACAGCAGGCATTACTGGCATCACTACCAATTCATTGGGTTATGGAACGATCACTTACTCCAATGGAACCATTCAAGTTACCAAGGCAAACCTGACTGTTTCGGGAACTCAAGTAACCGATGCTATGTATAGTAATAGCACTGTAGCGGCATTTACCAACAATGGCACTTTGGGTGGCGTACTTAGTAATGCAACATCTTCCGTAAGCGATGTTGTATCACTAAGTGCAAGTGGTAATTTCAGTAGCAAGAACGTCGGCAGCAACCTAAGTGTGACCTTAAATTCCAGCATTTCTGGTACGGATGCAGCCAATTACAACCTAGTTCAACAAACTGGCGTTACAGGCAATATCACGCCTAAAACTATCACTATTAGTGATGTACAGGTATACAGCGGTAGTAATGGTTTGACCAACGTAACTATTGCAACTGGCGTGGCAGGCGAGACGCTGACGTATAGTGCAGCCACCGCTAATAGCGGTCACGTAGCTGACAATACAAGCAATTACATTAGTGCAATTACTTTGGGTAATCAGTCTGGTGCGACAGCATCGGCCGGTGGGTTAGTAAGTAACTATCAATTGCCTAGCTTGACAGTACGAAGTTCAAGTAATACCGTCAACATCAGCACGGCGAACCTGACCTTAGCCACGACTGGTAATGTCACTAAGACCTACGATGGCACCGCCAATGCTACCGTTAGCCTAGCGAACTTATCGATCACTGGTCTGGTATCAGGTGATAGCTTGACCTTAAGTAATCTGACTACTGCCGCCTTTAATAGCTCGCACGTAGCCAATGCTTCGAATGTGACTGTTGGTAACCTGGCTTTAGCGACGGTATCGGGTAACCGCACCAGCGCTCTGAGTGACTACAACTTACAAACGACGAACCTGACCTGGAATAACGCCACGATCAGTACGGCGAACCTCACCTTAGCCACGACTGGTAATGTCACTAAGACCTACGACGGTACAGCCAATGCTACCGTTAGCTTAGCCAATTTATCGATCACTGGTCTGGTATCAGGTGATAGCTTGACCTTAAGTAATCTGACTACTGCCGCCTTTAATAGTGCGCACGTAGCGAGCGCCGCTAATGTGACGGTCGCTAACTTAGCCTTAGCCACCGTTGCTGGTAACCGCACCAGCGCTCTGAGTGACTACAACTTACAAACGACCAACCTGACCTGGAATAACGCCACGATCAGCACGGCGAACCTGACCTTAGCCACGACTGGTAATGTCACTAAGACCTACGATGGCACCGCCAATGCTACCGTTAGCCTAGCGAACTTATCGATCACTGGTCTGGTATCAGGTGATAGCTTGACCTTAAGTAATCTGACTACTGCCGCCTTTAATAGCTCGCACGTAGCCAATGCTTCGAATGTGACTGTTGGTAACCTGGCTTTAGCGACGGTATCGGGTAACCGCACCAGCGCTCTGAGTGACTACAACTTACAAACGACGAACCTGACCTGGAATAACGCCACGATCAGTACGGCGAACCTCACCTTAGCCACGACTGGTAATGTCACCAAGACCTACGACGGTACAGCCAATGCTACCGTTAGCTTAGCCAATTTATCGATCACTGGTCTGGTATCAGGTGATAGCTTGACCTTAAGTAATCTGACTACTGCCGCCTTTAATAGTGCGCACGTAGCGAGCGCCGCTAATGTGACGGTCGCTAACTTAGCCTTAGCCACCGTTGCTGGTAACCGCACCAGCGCTCTGAGTGACTACAACTTACAAACGACGAACCTGACCTGGAATAGCTCCACGATCAGTGCGGCCAACGTGACCTTGAGCGCCACCGGCAACATCAGCAAGGTCTATGACGGCAGTGCGAACATCAGTATTACTTCAGGCAACTACAGTGTGAGTGGCCTGATCGCTGGCGATACCTTAACGCTCTCGAACTTAAGCGCCGCTTACAACAGTGCTCACGTTGCTAATGCAAGTAATGTGAGCATCAACAACTTATCGTTAGCGAGCATCGCCGGTAATAGCGCCAGCGCGACGACTGACTACAACTTGCAAACTACCAACCTCACTTGGGGTAGTGGCGGTCAAGCGGGTACTAACGCCAATATCACCGCGGCAACCCTAACCTTGGCTGCCGCTGGCAATGTGAGCAGGGCATACGATGGTACGGCTAACGCGACGTTGGCACAGAACAACTACCAAATCACCGGACTAGTCTCGGGTGATACGGCAGCTGCTTTGACCAACACCGGTGCTACTTATAACAGTGCCCACGTGGCTGATGCGACGACTGTGAATACCAGTGGTATTGCGATTGCTAACGTAACTGGCAATCACAGTAGCCGTGCTGGTGATTATGTTCTCAGCACCACCAACCTCACTTGGGGTGGTGGTGGTCAAGCGGGCACTAATGCCAACATCAGCGCCGCGAACCTGACCTTAGCCACGACTGGTAATGTCACCAAGACCTACGACGGTACAGCCAATGCTACCGTTAGCTTAGCCAATTTATCGATCACTGGTCTGGTATCAGGTGATAGCTTGACCTTAAGTAATCTGACTACTGCCGCCTTTAATAGTGCGCACGTAGCGAGCGCCGCTAATGTGACGGTCGCTAACTTAGCCTTAGCCACCGTTGCTGGTAACCGCACCAGCGCTCTGAGTGACTACAACTTACAAACGACGAACCTGACCTGGAATAGCTCCACGATCAGTGCGGCCAACGTGACCTTGAGCGCCACCGGTAATATCAGTAAGGTCTATGACGGCAGCGCCAACATCAGTATTACTTCAGGTAACTACAGTGTGAGTGGTCTGATCGCTGGCGATACCTTAACGCTCTCGAACTTAAGCGCCGCTTACAACAGTGCTCACGTTGCTAATGCAAGTAATGTCAGCATCAACAACTTATCGCTAGCGAGCATCGCCGGTAATAGCGCCAGCGCGACGACTGACTACAACTTGCAAACCAACAACCTCACATGGGGTAGTGGTGGTCAAGCGGGTACTAACGCTAATATCACCGCAGCAACCGTGACCTTGAGCGCCACCGGTAATATCAGTAAGGTCTATGACGGCAGCGCCAACATCAGTATTACTTCAGGTAACTACAGTGTGAGTGGTCTGATCGCTGGCGATACCTTAACGCTCTCGAACTTAAG
>NZ_JACVPB010000012.1:25828-45991 GCF_018882085.1 Polynucleobacter sp. AP-Reno-20A-A9
AACTTATCGCTAGCGAGCATCGCCGGTAATAGCGCCAGCGCGACGACTGACTACAACTTGCAAACCAACAACCTCACATGGGGTAGTGGTGGTCAAGCGGGTACTAACGCTAATATCACCGCAGCAACCCTAACCTTGAGCGCCACCGGCAACATCAGCAAGGTCTATGACGGCAATGCAAATGCTACGGTTGGTTTAGGAAATATCACTATCACTGGACTAGTAGTCGGAGATACACTCACTCTCAGCAATCTCAGTTATGCCGCTTATAACAATGCTAATGTTGTTAATGCAAGCAGTGTTTCTACAACGAATTTGACTATTGCAACTGTTGGTGGAAATCACACTAGCACCTTGAGTGACTATGCACTGCAAACAACCGAACTCAATTGGGGTGTAGGTGGTCAGCCTGGAACATCCGCATCGATTACTCCAGCTAATCTAACGATTACAGCAAACAGCGCGGTAACCCAGTACGGTTTAGGCACAAACTTGACTTCAACAGGATACGCAACATCTGGCTTGGTGAATAACCAGTCAATCGGCGGTGTCACTTTAAGTAGCAATGGTAGTGCGGTAACTACGAACCTAGGTAACTACAGTATTACTGCAAGCAATGTAACTAATAATGCTAGCTTTAGCACTTCAAACTACAACATTAGCTATATAGATGGCAATTTACAGGTCACACCGGCTAACATTACTGTGGTCGCTGACAATCAAAGCCGCACCTATGGTGGGGCAAACCCAACTACGGGCACTGTCACTTTAAATTCTGGTAGTACTCTGTATAACGGCGACACCTTGGGTAATGCCACAGTTACTAGCGCAGCGAATGCTAGTAGCAACGTAGGTAGTTATAGTTTGACAGCAAGTAACCAAACCTTGAGAACCGGCTCGGTTGGTAACTACAACATTACTTATGCGGCCGGCAACCTCACAATCAATCCAGCCAACCTGACCGTTACTGCTAATAGCGCAAACCTGACTTACAACGGTAGTCAGCAGAGCGTAACAGGCTTTACGGGTAGCGGTTTTGTCAATAACGAAACGATAGCCGTATTAACAAATGTGAGCGCTGGTGGATCCGGTACAAATGCTGGTACCTATGTGACTCAGGCAAATGGTACTGCTACTAACTACAACCTCCATTTTGGCAATGGCACATTGACCATTGCCAAAGCTGCTCTATCGGTGACTGGTAATGGTGCCAATACTGCTTATACCGGAGTAATACAAAATATTTCAGGGTTTAATGTCTCTGGCTTGCAGGGTACTGATACGGTTGCTAATTTAAGCAGTATCAGTGCAACCGGAGCTAATGGCACCAATGCTGGTATCTATATCAATGCCGTTACCGTCGGCACAGAAACTAACTATGTATTGACTGGTACTAATGGCACGCTCAATATCGCCAAGGCATTAGTAACTGTTTCCGCGGACAATCAAACTCGCTTGTATGGTCAGACTAATCCAACCTTAACGCAATCTATGACCGGTTTTGTGAACGGGGAGACTGCACTTACCGCGCATGTCGGTGGTTCTAGTGCAGCTAGCACTACAGCAACAAATCTGACAGGGGTAGGTAATTACACGATTGCAAGTAGCGTTGGCAATTTAAGTGCAGCTAACTATAACTTTACTGCTGCCAACGGTACATTGACGATTAATAAAGCGCATCTCACAGTAACCGCAGATGATCAATCTCGCGTGTATGGTTCTGCTAACCCAACATTTACTCAAACGATTACTGGTTTTGTGAATGGTGAAAATTCAACAACTGCGGCTATTGCTGGTGCTGCGCTTGGGTCAAATGCAGCAAATGCTACAACCAACGTAGGTAACTACAGCATTGCAGGTAATACGGGTAATTTAGCGGCAGCCAATTATGACTTTTTGGCGGCTAATGGCACATTAATGATTAACAAGGCGCAACTTTCTGCCCTGGGTTATAAAGTTTACGATGGCTCAAGCGCTATTGTTGGCTCAAATCTAACCGTTAGCGGCGTCAATGGTGAGACATTTGCAGCTACTGGTGCTGCAACGATGACGACAAAGAACGTACAGGCAAATCAAACCTTGTCTAGTCTGAATGGCTTGAGTCTATCTGGGGTTAATGGCTCTAGCCTTGGAAATTATGAATTATTAAATGCAGCCAATACAAGTGTGACTGTGGTGCCATTGAATGTGACTATTGTTGCGCCTAATGCAACCAAGGCCTACGATGGCGCCACGATTCAGCTAGCCACAGCTTCTGACTTGACTGCCTTGTCGGCACAGTTGGTTGGTGGCGACCGAGTAAGCTCTGCCGCAATCACCTATAGCGATAAAAATGCAGGTGCCAATAAGACAGTTACCCTAAACTCAGTGGTCATTAGCGATGACAATGCTGGTGCAAACTACCGTGTGAGCGTTGCTGATGCCACCGGTGGTGTGATTACCAAAGCAAATCTAACGGTTGGCGTAGTAAATGATTTGAAGTTTGTCACCCAAAGTGATCAAGCTGGATACGGTGGCGTTGTTTACAGCGGATTTGTGGCTGGTGAGACAGCCTCAGTATTGTCAACGGGTACGATTACAAGAACCAATGCAGTTATAAACGGAGCTGGTAACTACACTGGTGTCTTGGTCGCTTCAAACTGGTCTGCAAGCAACTACAACATTAACTACCAAGCCGGTAACTACACGATTGTTCCTGCTGATGTATTGGCCATAAAGGCAACCAATGTCACTGCGGCCTATGGAACTACGCCTACTTATAATTTGACGGCGCAGTATCTGCACAACGGAACTATTGTTACTGCATTGGCATCATCCTTTAATGGCACGGTATCAGTCATTGATGGTGCAGGGGGAGCTGCTTACTTTAACTTAAGCGCTATAAATGGTTCATTTAGCTCATCAAATAACTTGCAGGTAGGTGGTTACAACCTAAATGCTTCTAACTTAACTATTGTTGGCAATAACTTTAATAATTTGGCTGTAGCTGGTGCGATCACTATTACGCCGAAGTCTTTAAATAATAATTTAGGTGTTCAGTCGATCACCAAGGTATATGACGGTAGTACCAGTATTACAGCTGCGAATCTATCATTCAACCAGACACTTGCTGGCGTACTGACCAATGACGCAGTTGGTTTGATTGGATCTGGTAGCTATGCAGACCGAAATGTCGGTGCCAATAAGTCGGTGACCTTAAGTATGGGTCTGATTGGTGCTGATGCGCGTAACTATGCATTAACTATCAACACCTTGACAGATAACGTCGGCACCATTACTCAACTATCTTGCGTAACCTATGTTGGTGGCAATACTAGCGGTAATTGGTCATCAGCCTCTAACTGGGCAGGCGGAGCTATTCCGGATGGCAATAACGTCGCGCGCGTCATTATTCCGACGAATGCATCGGTTGTATATAACAGTGATCAGGTTGGCATCACCGGAAGCAATATTAGCAATAGCGGTAACATTATTTTTGCATCAGCCAATCCATTTAACTTGACCAATAATGTGTCGGGCGCAGGCGTTATTACGCAACGTGGCGTTGGGAACTTAACAATTTCTGGCAATAACTCCATTACTGGAGCCGTTGATATTGGTGCTTATAACTTAACCCTTGCAAGTGCCAATGCAATGGGTAATGCAACCTTGATCTCTGCTGGCGGTAATCTTTCATTTGCTTCAGGCGTGGCGGTATCAAGCTTGACTACTAGCGGCAATGTCACCTTATCGAATAATGCCAATATTACCAATGCATTTACAGCAAATGGCTATGTAACCGCCTTAGGAAATATCAATGCTGGCGGTAATTTAATTGCTAATAATGGTATTTCAGTAACGGGCAGCACTAGCGCAGGTGGTAATGTAGTTGTAACGGGTGCTGCTAACTTTGCAAGCAATGTAACAACTGGTGGTGACATGACGGTGAATGGAGCCTCCATATTTGGCGGCTTGGTGAATACAACTGGTAACCAAACATACAACGGTGATTTGACATTCTTAAGTTCTGGAACGCCATCAACAGCTAATAGTTCTGCAATCTCGAACTTCTATAGTAGTGCCGGCAATATTAGCTTTAACGGCACCATTAGTGCTGGTCTGGATTCAGCGGCTGCTCAACGCGATTTAGTCATTTCTGCTGCAAACGGTACAGTGCTATTTAATAATCAGGTTGGACAAAATATTGCGAGCGTCCAAAATGGCTCAACCCAGTACATTCCATATGCAAACTATAGTCGTGCTAGCTTTAGTCCATATGAAATGGAAGTTAAAGCACAAAATATTCAATTAAATGCTGATGTGAGTACATTTGGAGCCCAGCAATATACTGGCTCCGTTGTGATTGGCGGCAATGGCAGCAACGGAAATATCCGTCTATTGTTGTCAATGGATCCGTCGATCATTGTTAAAGGCGATATTAATGGCGCTACCGCCGGACAAGATTCTTTGGTATTGGCAGCCGTTAACCTGCCTGGTGAGTCAGTAGCCCCTGTAATTAGCACTGGCAATATTGGTTTGCTCGTTCCGTTGGCTAATTTGAAGACTATTCAAGGTCAGCAAAATACCAACACCACGGGTAACAGCAATCCACTGGTTGCTGACATTAGCTTCCCTACGGGTCAGCTCAATTTAAATGGCTCGGTAAATACGATTGGCAATCAAACCTATACGGCTAATAATATTTCCTTAAATGGTGCCAACACATTGACTAGCCAAAATGGCACCATTGAAATGATTACGGGATCCAATGGATCTTTAGGCGGTCTATCGAATACTACTTTTGCATTGGCCTCAGGGGCAAATTTAGGAAGTAATTTGGCAAATTTACATCCAGCAAATATTTATCATATCCCTGATCCGCCACCACCGGCTCCACCGCAAGTTCAAAATATTGCCCCTCAAATTACCCAAAGTAACTTGGTTGAGACAAACCAGACTAAGGTGACTTTGCTTGCACAGAATAATTCGGGTATTGCTCAATACGCCTTGAATATGAACCAGGCACAGCAGGCTATACAGTATATGAAGACAACGGCCAGTGATATTGCCATGAGCACTGGCGGGGTTTCTGTATCGATGGGCGATACAGTGACAAGGCCAGGCAGTTCGCCGATGAGTGACTTGGGTGTAAAGGTAGATAGCTCGCCTGTAGGCGGTTTGCCGATGAGTGAATTACTAACCAAAGCAGGTATTTCAGCCATGGGAGATGGAGCGGCAAAAGTGGATGGACCGTCGGCGAATGAGGGCACATCAAAATCGGGTGGCGCATCATCTAGTCAAGGTACTAAGAAAGGCTCAAACACTTTGGTTAGTGATGCGTCTGATATAAGTTGCACCCCGTCAGATTCTAATTCCTGCTCAAGCAAATAAGATGCGCTTGAGCTGCTCATGAAAGTATTAAATGGTTTTTAAGCTTGAAGATTTTGAACATACGGCATACAGTCGTCAGCATGAAGAGGCAGCTAGGATGCTTGTCAACCTACTATCCATTTTGGATAGTAGTTATGGCGTACCAGGAATGCAGTTTCAGGCGCAGCCCTTGGCAGGGATTTCTGAAGCTGAGCGCGAGGCCCACGTTGGTGTGCGTTTAGCATCAGCTATCTCTTGCTTGTTCTCGGATAAAGATTTTCACTTTGCCCCGCAAAGCTTAACTTCGCTATTTACTCTGCAGCGTTGGTTCGCAACCATATTTGGATCTACACTATTTCTGAATGCGGATCATGTAGTGCGCGCATTGAACTTAGCCGGTAAGGGGAATTTAGGTCACCTAGAAGTCACCGCGCAAGATTTGCCCAAGTTTGCACTGCTCTATCTGCCAGAATCTGAGATTATTTTGGAGATAGATAAATTATGGGATGCCAATAAATACCTGGCTTCCTCATTAGGTATGGCGCTCTTATCGCCACGCTTTTTGGGTTCCCCGCAGGCACACAACAAGCGCGAAGTACTCCTACCTTGGTTGACAGAAAAGCTTCCAGAAATAGAAACACTAGAAGCCTTGCCATTTGGCATCATGCATGACGTCTATATGCACTGTAGTTATGCAGATCGTGCAGATAAACATGAAATCAAGGGCGCCATCAATACTTTGATTGAGCGTTGGCTAGAAACTTATAAGCTGCTTCCCCTAGAAACTCCAGTTTTGCCAGCCAAGAAAGGGCAGAAGCCCACTATGCTTGTCGTGATGGAGTGGTTTAACGCAGGTCACTCTATTTACCGTACACACTCAAGAACCCTTGAAGCCGCAAAAGAGCTGTTCCATATTGTTGGTATGGGGCTGGCCAATGCAACCGATGCTGTTGGTCATGCAGTCTTTGACGAGTGGATTGAGATTAAACAAGGCTCTTTACAAGAGCAGATTTCTCAAATTAGAAATGTTGCACAAGAACGTGAAGCTCAAGTCTTTTACATGCCCAGCGTTGGCATGTTCCCACTGACGATGATGCTTGCCAATATTCGTTTGGCACCAGTGACGGCAATGGCCTTAGGTCATCCAGCAACTTCACATTCCGCCTCAATGGATTATGTGGTGGTAGAAGAGGATTACGTTGGCGATCCTGAGTGCTTTAGCGAGGAATTATTAGTTCTGCCGAATGATGGCATGCCATATCGCCCATCAGGATTAGCAAGTCAAAACCCTGAGCCACCGATTATTCGGGAAAAACCGGAAGTAGTGGATATAGTGGTCGCAGCATCAGCCATGAAGATCAATCCAGAGTTTCTCAATGCTTGCAAAGAAATTGCTACACGTAGCAAAGTGCCTGTGAGATTTCATTTTGCGGTGGCTTTTGCACAAGGCATGGTCTACGAACAAGTCAAGCGGGTAGTGCGCAATGTATTGGGTGATTACGCCATTGTGTATGCCCACCGTGGCTACAAAGAGTATATGGAAATAGTGCGTAAGTGCGATATGTATATCAATCCATTCCCATTTGGTAATACCAACGGGATTATCGATACAGTCACCGCTGGTTTGATTGGTGTTTGTAAGACGGGCAGGGAAGTGAATGAGCATATCGACCAAGGCCTATTTGAGCGCTTCGGTATGCCCAACTGGTTAGTCGCTACCACTACAGAGGATTACATTAAAGCAGCGGTCAAGCTTGCTGAAAATCATGGGTTACGCAATGAACTCAGACGTAAGCATGCTGGACCAGATAAGGTGCAGCGTATTTTCGAAGGTCGCCCTGAGATCATGGGGCAAATGTTGATGGACCGTCTTAAAAAGGCCAAGAGTAATTCATGAAATCTAAATTAATCCCAATCCTATTAGCAGCAACATGCTTTTTCCTGAACTCCGTTCAGGCTCAGCCCTCCAAAACTCTGCTAACCGTTAATGGCGCCAAAATTACCAATGCCCAAGTAGATCAATGGGTTTCGGTATCTGTATCTGAAGGGGCTAAAGACACTCCCGAGCTTCGTCAATCGATTCTGAATGATCTCGTTCTACGTGAAGCTGTAGCGCAAGATGCCAAGAAGACAGGTCTTCTGACTAAAGGTAACAATGCCTTTAAGATTAAGATGGCAGAACAAAATGCCATGATGGATATCTGGTTTTCCCAATACTTTGCGGATCACCCAGTAACCAATGATGATGTTCGGGCTGTCTACGATAAACAAGTAGAGCTCAGCAAGGATCCGAAGAACTCAAAAGAGTATTTGGTTTCTCAAATCGTGGTTGCTAACGAGTCCGAAGGGGCTGAGCTTATTAAGCAAATCAATAATGGTGCTTCTTTTGCAGATCTGGCTAAAGCAAAATCCTTAGATCAAAACTCTGGTCAACAAGGGGGTATTGTTGGATGGGCACTTCCAACGCAATTAACGCCTCCGATCAGTGATTTGGTTCCTAATCTGACCAAGGGCAAGATCACGCAAACCCCTGTAAAAACAGCTAATGGTTGGCACATCATCAAAGTGGATGATGTCAGACCTTTCGTCATGCCTACCTTTGATCAGGCAAAAAATACTATTGCTCAGTCCCTTATTCAGCAAAAGCGCCAGGAAGCCGTCAATGCCTTGATGCAGACCACTAAGATTACTAAAGGTAACTAGCGCATAGCTACCTTTCTGACTTATTATCAATCACATACAGCTAATATTTATCTTTAACGGTTCTATCTCGATGTCCATAACGCAATCTACCCGCTTTCATAAATCAATCTATGCCTTGGTGGCAATTAGCTTGATTTCCTCTGGCTCTGTATTTGCGCAAGTGGATGCCGGTGCATTGCAACAGAACTTAGAAAAACAGTTACCACTACCATCGCCCTTAGCGCTTCCAGAGCCCAGCTCAAAAGAGGGTACTCGTCCGGGTGAGCCACGCAAAGATGAACTTACTTTTCAGGTAAAGCAGTTTGCATTGGAAGGCATCAGCATTCTTCCAGAAGCTAGCATTCAAGAAGTATTAAAGCCATGGGTCGGTCGCGCTGTTAGTTTTGATGATTTGCAGAAAGCCTGTGATGCTGTGGTGGATTTTTATCGTAAGAGTGGCTTCACAGTTCAGGCAATCTTGCCGCCGCAAAAAATTGCTAATGGCGTTGTGAAAATCCTAGTAACAGAAGCCAAGTTAAGTAGCGTCATTGTTGACACCCCCAATGGTCCAACACGCTTTAGTAAAGATACTACTGCTGAATATATTACTTACGCTAATCCACTCGGGCAGCCTTTAAATGCCGAAGCAGTAGAACGTGCCTTGATTATTCTCAATGAGACGCCTGGTGTTATGGTCACTAGCCAATTAGAGCCTGGCGAGAAAGATGGCGAGACCGCCTTGCGTTTGCAGCTCACCGAACCGCAGTGGTACCAAGGCAGGGTAGAGGCGAATAACTACGGCAGTAGAACGACTGGAGCCAATCAGGGGGTGATTGCCTTAAGTGGAATCAATCCATTAGGTATTGGCGATCAAATATCAGTGAATGGTATTTATTCAGAAGGCTCACAATATGTGCAAGGCGCCTACTCTTTACCAGCATCTAAAGATGGGCTGCGCTTAGGCGTTGCTGGAACTTTTCTGAACTACAAGAACGTCAGCAATTACGCCAATACTGCTAATGCTGGTTATGGTGATGCGTGGACTACAGGCGTAAGTGCCGCATACCCATTGGTACGTTCTCAAGGCACTAACGTGAACGTTACCGCTAACTATGATATTAAAGAGTACACCAATAAGAATAGTCAGACATTAACAACTATCAGCGCCTACAACATCCGAAATGCAACGGTTGGTATCTCAGGGAATCATTACGACAGCTTGGCTGGTGGCGGCATTAGCTCGGGATCACTCGCTGCCGTGTTTGGTAACTTAGATATTCTGTCAACTAGTGTGCCGGGCTATGGTTTATATACGCCTTCTAGCTTTACAAAGTTCACCTTTGCAGGCAATCGCACGCAGCAGTTAAGTGAAGATGGAACAACGACTGCCTATGTTGCAGTAAGCGGACAGTTTTCTTCTGTGAACTTAAATTCTGCAGAGCAAATTTATATGGGTGGACCGTATGCTGTACGTGCTTACCCAGTTGCACAAGGCGGTGGATCACAAGGTGGTATTGGCACCATTGAGTTGCGACATCAATTTCCTGAGCGCATTACTGCGAGCATGTTCTATGACGTAGGTTTAGTGCAGCAATATAAAAATACCTATCAAAACTGGCAAGGCCTAACTAATGCGAACAATACCTATTCCTTGCAAGGCGCAGGCCTTGGTTTGAAATGGGATTGGGAGGGTTGGAACTTAGGGGCAATGGTAGCTTGGCAAATTGGCAAGAATCCTTTGTATAGTTCGACTGGTCAGCAGGTCGCTACTGATGGCACCACAACCAATCCACGTGGGTGGTTTACTGGTAGCTATCAGTTCTAATCACATAACTCGCTGAAGTAAACCACTTATGGCGCTCAAACAATTTGCTTTAGTAGTATTGATTGGCATATCCGCGGTAAGCACTGTTAGTGCTCAAACGAAATCTAACGCCAAGACAGAGATTAAGTCCGAAGCTCAATCAGCCACTAAGTCTGATCCTAAAGCTGATTTTGAGTTCATAGCCACGGTTAATGGTGTACCGATCACGCAAGGCTTATTTAATCTCAACCTTCAAGCAGCTCTAGCTCAGGGTCAAAAAGATACTCCCCAGTTACGTGAATCTATCAAAAATGAACTCATTAACCGCCAACTCATTGCGCAAGACGTAGTGAAGCAGGGTTTAGATAAAGAAGTTGACCTACAAGATCAGATTACACAGCTTCGTCAAAACCTTTACCTTCAGGTCTTAATAGAGGACCATCTCAAGAAAAACCCCATTACCAATGAAAAGCTAAAAGAAGAGTACGAAAAGCAAAAGCAATATCTTGGTGGGGGTTCAGACCAGGCAACTCAATACAAAATTAGCCAAATTATCCTTAAATCCGAATCTGAGGCTATTGCAACGGTTGGGCGTCTACAAAATGGCGATTCTTTTGCCAAAGTGGCTAAGGAGGTGTCCTTGGATACCGCCACAAAACAGCAGGGCGGGTCTTTAGGCTGGGTTAGTCCTGCACAGTTAGCTTCTCCAATTGCAGATGTTGTGGGAACTCTAGGTAAGGGTGGCTATAACAAGACGCCAATCAAGCTTTCAAACGCCTGGGTCATTATTCAGGTAGAAGATACCCGATCATCCAAGATCCCTAGCTTTGATGCTTCAAAGAATCAGCTAAGACAGGCCATTATTCAGCAATATCTTGCAGAGACCATTAAGCGTTTGCGAGAGATGGCGAGGGTAGTGCAATGAAGCAGTTATTGATTAGTATATTGTTGTTATTTGCAACGCTATCAGGGATTGCTAAGGCTGGTGAGAAAATTGCTGTCCAGAATTGGGTCGCCGAACTCAATGGTCAAGTGAATGAGGCATACACCGTTAACGGACCTCAATCTTCTTTTGGGATGTTTTGCTCAGGAGAGCAGTGTCTTTTTTATCTGCATCAAAGCCTACGTTGCACACCAGGAGAAAAGTATTCCGTTCTCATGAACGGACCACCGATTTCTTCTGCTCTGACGATGGAGTGCACGCAAATCAATGGAAATCTATTTCAGATTCTCAAGCCGTTTGATGAAGTGCTTAAGGGCATTCAAAATGGAGAGGCGATTTGCTTTGCGGTAGCACTTCAATCAGGCGCATTTGCAGTGAATCGATTTAGCTTGTCTGGTGCAAATGTTGTCATCAGGCGTGTGATGCAAGAGGCAGCACAAAGCAAATTTCAGAATCAAATTCCGCCAACACCAGCGCCACAAAAATCAACTAAACCTGATATCAAAATCTAAATTTAATAGATATTTTCTGTCGGGGAAGAAGGCCTGAAATTACCGAATTTTATTGAAATCATCATTAATATATTTATACCCAAAAATTAAGCCCTTATAGATATTAGGCTGGCGGGAGGGGCTTTGGCATATTTGATAAATGAGCCTATTTTGCTTAAAATTGGGGTGTTAATTAAGGGGTTGATTAAGACTTCAATTAATTAATTATTTCAAAACTTATTAAGTTGAAAAAACCATATGTTTAGTTTGTTTTTCAACCAACACTTTTATGTTGAAGGTGTTCGGTTTAGATAAAAATTTCTGGACCAAATTTTCTGATCAAAACGATCAGCAAACAAACTCAACCCGCTTTTCCCAAGACCTGCTTTCTAAGCAAAATTTCCTCACCTTTATAGGTCATTTGGCATTTTCTTGGTGCAAAAATTCCATTAGCACTAAAGCCAAGAAAATTTCTCTAACCGGCCTTGCTTCAACTTTCATAGCATTTTTGGCTGGAAATTTATTCATCGGCATTGTTGCGGCAGCAAATCCCACTGTCCCAAATCTTCCAAGTGCTCTCCCCACAAACGGAAGAGTCGTCGCCGGAAACGCTGCCATTTCCCAAACCCAAACCCCCACAACTGCAGCAATGACTGTGAACCAAACTTCGCAACGCGCTGTTGTGAACTGGGATAGTTTTAATGTCGGTAAAAATGCATCAGTTACGTTTAATCAACCCAATGCTAATGCTGTCACTTTGAATCGCGTCACTGGTGCAACCGCATCGATGATTGAAGGCGCCGTAAAAGCAAATGGACAAGTGGTCTTTGTAAATCCAAACGGAGTAACGTTTGGCAAAGGCGCAGAAATTAATGCCGCTGGTGTCGTAGCAACGACCATGGATATCTCCAATAAAGACTTCATGGACGGTAAATCCACTTACAAAGGCAACGGCAGGGGATCAGTTATCAATGAAGGCAAGATCTCTACCAATACCGAAGGTGGTTACATTGCCTTGTTAGCCCCTGAAGTGCGCAATGATGGCTATCTTCTAGCCAAAAAAGGATCTGGCACCGTAGCAATGGCTGCGGGTGAGCAAATTACCCTCGACTTTAAGGGCAACTCGCTTATCTCCGTCAAAGTAGACGTCGGAACCTACAACGCGTTAATCGAAAACAAGCGGGTAGTTGAAGTTAATGGCGGTTTAGTGGTTATTGCCGCCGGGTCTGCCAATCAACTCATGGCCAGTGTTATTAAAAACACCGGCCGTATCTCTGCAAGCAGCATGGTGAACAACGGCGGAGTCATTGAGCTCGTAGCCAATACCGTCACCCAGGCTGGCAAAGTAACAGCGAACAGCAAAACAGCCGAAGGCGGTCAGATCAATATCGTCGGTAATGACATCACCATTGCCCAAAACTCCAAAACGACAGCCACTGGCGCTACCAATGGTGGCCAGGTTAATATCGGCCTAGCTTCTACCCAAGTATCCGGTGGCACGCAAGTGAATGCTCCTACCCAAGCCGGTATTAAAGCCAATACAAACCAAGCAGCCCAAAACAAGCAATTAGCCCGAACGGTCACCATTGAGCAAGATGCCTTAATCGATACTTCATCAACCAGCTCCGGTAATGGCGGAGCCATTGCGATTTGGTCTGAAGTCAAAACTACCGTAGCGGGCATCCTTAAATCGATGGGTGGCGCAATCTCCGGTAACGGCGGCTTTATTGAGACCAGCTCCAAAGGCACAGTCAACCTAACGCCAACAGCCAGCATCAATACCAGTGCTACCAATGGCAAAGCCGGTACTTGGCTCCTTGACCCAATTGATCTGACTATTGATGCCACAACAGCTAGCCTCATATCTGCAGTCCTAGCTAACAGTAACGTCACTATTGAAGTAACTAGCAATACCAACACCTGCCCAATCGGGTCCTGTACCCAAAATGGTACCGGCAGCTTAACGATTGCAAGTGGTGCCGATATCCTCAAGGCGGGCACCAATCTGACTACCTTAACTCTGAGTAGTGCCGGCATCTTTAACCTGAACGCCAATATCAGTGGTCAGAACCTGTCGGTCATCATCAGTTCCTCGATTGCATACCTGAATGTGGGTAGCTCGATCACTGCTAGTGAAGTAACCGTTCAAGCCCAAACCATCTATAGTGCTGGCAGCATCCAAACAAGTAACTACCTAGCTAACACTGGCAATACCCTAGGCAATGCCATCAAGTTATTGGCTCAGGCGATTTATGTGTCAGGTGGCTTAACTCTGAACGCTAACTTACCAGTCAACGGGGCTACAACTATTACTGTTAATGGTGTAGCGAAGAGGCCAGATGAATTACCCGCCTATTTAACTTCACAAAATGCTGACCAAAGCCTTAATCGGGTTTATTCCACAAGCGCAGCGAATGACTCAAATAGCCTTCAGATTGCGCCAGCCCAGAGTAATGTGATTTACCTGACTGGAAGTACTTTAGCTGAGTTGCAATCTTTTGCCATGTTGCAAGCTAATGGCACAACGGGTGGATCTATTTTTATATCAGCCCCAACCATCAGCACCCAGGCTGGCAGCGTAGTGCAAGCGAACGGTAATAATGGCCCGGGTGGTGTAATCGCTTTTTCAGGTGATCAAATAACCGTAGCAGGCAATATTGCAGCAAATGGATCTACAGATGGCGGCGCCATCACTCTCATCGCCAATAATGGCGATCTCATTATTCAAAATAGCGTTATTCAGACAAACGGCGGGGCAGGTCGCGGCGGTAGTTTTGGCGCATCCGCAAATAATAATGTCACCATCACCAGCAGCGCTATTGAAGCAACTGGTTATAACCAGGGTGGATCTATCAAAATTGGCAATGATGCAAGCAACGGCACATTGCCTTTTGCTTTATCTACGACCCTAGATCAATACACCACTCTCAATGCCTCACAGCTAGACCCCAATCAAAGCAATCTACATGGTGGTTTGATTGAAACCTCTGGCGGCACACTCAGTTTGCTATCAAGTATTAATGCGGGTAGGGGTGGTATCTGGTTAATTGATCCGTATGACTTAATCATCAACGATGCCGTCGCAGACACTATTAATACCGCTCTTAATGCCTCTACTAACGTACAAATCAGCACGCCGGGAGCTGGCAATATCAGCATCCGTTCTGCAATTAATGCAACATCCGGCTCAGCAACCCTAACCTTTACCTCAACAACCATTGAATTAAACACTAACGTCGCAACACTTGGTGCACAAACCTATAACGGTGATGTTGTACTTGGGGCATCTGTAACCCTCACGGCCGGCAATGATTCAACAGTCCTTTTCAATGGAAATATCAATGCCGCCTCATCTGGCATTCAATCGCTGACTATTAATGTTGGAACTGGAGCGGTCACTTTCGGTGGGTCAGTGGGCGCTACAACACCCCTGTCATCATTAAGCGTAAATAATGGCGGGTCTTCTGTAGTAGCTGGAAATGTAACTACAACAGGCCCCGACGGCCAAAATTATGGAGGCAATCTTTCTTTGGCGGCATCTGACATTACCCTAAGCAGCGGTACAGGGCCAGTCAGTATTGCTGGAAATGTTGTTGTAAGCGGTGCATTAACAAAAGTAATTCAGTTTCTAAAGGATGGATCATATGTGTTCGATGGTTCTTTAACCAATCCTGGAAACGGTAATTCGTATAGCAATCAGATTGTTGACGGTGGGTTGCTTTCTTTTGATTTAACTATATCTACTTTTACTTGGACTCCAGCGGCTTCACTTCAAGCCAATTATTTGGTTGTTGCTGGCGGTGGCGGCGGGGCTGGTAATGGTGGCGGTGGCGGTGGCGGTGGTGGAGTATTGATTAGTTCTGCAGCTTTTTCAGGAGCCACTTCTTATCAAATTGCCATTGGTGCAGGTGGATCTGGTGGAATGAATAGCCCTGGTGCCTCGGGTGGTAGCTCATCTATATCTGGATCTGGATTTACAACCATCTATGCTTATGGCGGTGGTAGGGGTGGTTATAGTCAATACGACCCAGCACTTAGCGGTGGTTCGGGTGGTGGCGGATCATTTGGAAAGTCTGGGGCACTTGGCACACCAGGTCAGGGCAACTCTGGAAGTTCAGGTATCAATACTTACGTTGGCAGTTACACTGGCGGCGGTGGCGGAGCAGGTGGTGCAGCTGGAATGCCTTACCCAATTTCTCTTGGGTATCACGCTGGTGATGGCGGCGCTGGAATTGCATCTTCGCTAACAGGCGCTCAGCAGTATTATGGGGCCGGTGGCGGTGGCGCGGGATCGGGTATTGGTGAGCCTGGAATTGGCGGCTCTGGGGTGGGTGGAAATGGCTCAACCATTGTGTTCCAACCCGGAGGAAATGCAATTGGTTATGGCAATGGTGGTGGCGGCGGAACAAGCAATGGAAATGGGTATGGTGGCAGAGGCTCTGACGGTATAGTCGTCTTGAGTTATTCGAACAGCAGCTCAAGATTGACTATTAATTCTTCTAATGCGTCTAGCTCTATTTCAGGATCCATTCATGGAAATATATCTTTAGCACTGGATGGCTCCGGCACTCTAAACCTCTCAGGCGCCAATACATATATGGGCGCCACCAATATCGCTCGGGGTGCAACACTATCACTATCTGGCACTGGTTCAATAGCTAACTCTTCAGCAGTGAATGTCGATGGGGTGTTTGATATCTCCAAAGCTTCTGCGCCTGTCTCGATCAAATCTCTAAATGATTTAACTCCTGGAGCGGGCTATGGAGTAGCTTCTTTAGGCAGCAATACTTTAACGATTGGCTCTGATGCTGGAGCTGGTAGTTTTAGTGGTGTGATCCAAGATGATGTCGTTACTGGCGGCAATATAGTGATTACAGGCAATGGGTATACACAGACTCTTTCCGGTGTTAACACTTATATTGGCAACACCTATATTGTTCAAGGCGTAACCTTAGCTTTAGTTGGTGCTGGCTCAATCGCTAATTCTTCTGCGGTAATCGACAATGGAATCTTCGATATCTCAGGTGCCGGTAGTGATATTTCTATTCAAAGTTTAGGAAGTATTGATTTTGTTGCGCACAATCAAAGTCTTTCTTCTGTCCTTTTGGGCTCGAATAATTTACTAATAACTAATCCGCATGGCGGCGATGGTTATAGTTGGTTTTATGGAAATATTAGAGGTTCTGGTGGCGTAACTATTTCTTCTGTCTCAAATGGAAGTAATGATATTTGGAATAGCACGGCCCACCAAATTCAGGTATTTGTTGGGTCAAATGAATATAGTGGACCAACAATAATTAATGTCACTGCCGGGCTCTATCTTTGGAGAAATGGCGGTATTGCTAATTCAAGCAGCGTAACCAATGATGGGATCTTATTTTTAGATGGAAATGATTGGCCAAAAGATAAATCCTATACCCTCAATAATTTAACCGGAAGTAATACTGGAGTCATCACTGGAAGTGGCGTACTTACTATTCGGGGAAACAACACCAACTATGCCGGCATTATTCAGGATGAGCCATCTCCACCTGCATGCTGCAGTCCTCAATTAAGTGTAATTATCTCTAGTGGCACCCAAACACTCTCGGGTGCTAACACTTATACAGGCAGCACTACTATTAGCAATGGCACTTTGATTGTTACATCTCTTGCCGATGGTGGGGTGGCTAGTAGTGTTGGTATGTCATCGAGTGATGCAGCAAATTTAATTTTTAATGGCGGCACTTTGCAGTATGTAGGAAGCGGTCCCATTAGTACTGATCGCCTTTTTACCATTACCGCCTTGGGTGGCACGATTAATGGCTCAGGCGTCGACAGTAGTTCAATAGTGAACTTTACTAGTCAGGGCAATATCGCATTATCTGGTGCCGGTAGTCGTACATTTATTTTTACTGGTAGCGCGCTGAATAATCAATTTCACCCAACCATACCGGATACCGATGGAAGTAATGGCATAACTACCGTCGATCAAACTGGAATTGGATCCTGGATTCTTCCGGATAGCTCGACTATCCGGATTAGTTCGGGTCTTGTTGATCTGAGCGCGTTATCTAGTAAGTCGGTCATCATTATGTCTGGGGACGCAACCCTTGATCTACTTGGCCAATCACTTACCATTGCAAAAATTACCGGGGGTGCTGGAAATACCATCACAAATAGCATTGCTGGTAGTCAAGTATATTTAACTTTGATAGGTACTACTTTAGGAAACTTCTCTGGCGTTATCCAAGATGGCAGTGGCATTTCACTTGGATTAATCTTAATTAGTTCTAGTAATAATGGAACCCTTATATTAAGTGGATCCAATACATATAGTGCCTCTACTTACATTACCAGGGGTGTTTTGGCGGCAAGAAGTGCAAGTGCCTTAGGGGCTTCATCGGTAATTATTGGCGGTGCAGGCAAGTTAGATCTTCAGTATTCCGGCACCGTCACTTTGAGCTCTAGTCTAAGAATGGTCGGAAGCAGTGAAATCACTAATTCTGTAAACATCTCTAATTTACAGGTGAGGGGTAACAGTGTCCTGGCCGGCAGTGTTACAACTAGCGGCAACCAGTCATATGAAGGCACTGTTACCTTAGCCGCTAACACTATGCTCACTTCTTCCGATTCAATTACCTTTAGCTCAACTGTCGATAGTATTGGATCAAGCCCTTATAGCCTGATCATTCATAATAACTCCGCAAATACAACGTTCGGATCATCAGTTGGCGCTACTTATTCACTTAATCAGTTGTCAATTAGCGGTAATGTTCTGCTTGGTGGTGATGTGAATACACAAGGAGACCAGACCTATAGTGGCAATGTCACGTTAACTGCAGAAAATATTAGCCTCAACTCAAATGCACTTGGTATTGATGGGGGTGGTAGTTCGGGCGCTGTGGTGATTAATGGGTTGCTAAACCAAATTAGCGCTAGCCGACTATTTATTAACTCGGGTTCTGGAAAAGTAAGTATCTTCGGGAATATTGCCGATTTAGAGATGCTATCCATAACTTCTTCCAACACTGAAAATACTGTAGCGGGAATTATCAGTGGTGCAACTAGCTTTGCCTTTTCTGGCTCATCGGGTGTACTTACTTTAACCGGTGCAAATACTTACACTGGAACTACATTAATTGATCAAGGCGCAACCCTCGCTCTTAAGGGCGCCGGAAAGATTGATTATTCTTCTAGCGTAGACGTAACTGGAACCCTCGATATTCAAAAATATATCACTATCTCCGCACTAGCTGTGCATGATTCGGGGAGCATCATCAATTCCACCGGATCACCTTCAAGCCTTACAGTAAGGGGATTAAGTGTTTTAGCAAATTCAGTCGAAACTTATGGAGATCAAACATACCTTGGTCCCGTAACTCTGGCTAAAAATACCTACCTTTCTGGAGATGCGGTATATTTTTATGGCACTGTAGATGGCAAGAGAAAATTATTCATTGATTCTTTCTTAACTGTATTAATGGGTGATGTTGGCTCTATCAATCCGTTGCGTACACTGAAGATTAACGCTGCCATTATTGATATTGTTGGAAACGTTCGCACCAGCGGGAATCAAACCTATAGCGCCTGGGAAGTTTTAGTTGGGGATCCTAATTCTAGCGATGCAAGATCAATAAGCTTGGTCTCTCGCTACGGAAATATCAAGATTAATGCTGCTATCGATGATATTAGTGGGTGTGCAGATTGCCAGTTCTTTGGTGTTGATTATGGCTCTTCATCCATTCCATTAATGAGTACGTCGCTTACTTTGCGCGCTCAGAATATCGTCTTAAACGACCATGTTGGTTATTACATACCCCTTTCACAGCTCAAAGTCTTCAGTGCCAATCCATTGGATCTTAAAGTCAGTGTTACAACCCTGAACTTACAGCAATATGCCGCCCCTAGCATTACCCTTGGTCAGAATGTGACCCTCAATGGCTTGGGCGGAACAATCTCCTTTATCACCGATAGCCTAACAACCCGTAGAAGTGATTCCATCTTTAGCAGTGGCGGCACTTTAGCCATTGCAACTTATAGCGACATTCCAATTAACTTAGGTTGGAATGATTTGAATAATGGTGGCTTAAACATTCGTATGTCAGTGCTCAATGGTCAAGAGCGCACTGTATTTGGCTGGAATGGTTTTGATGCTTACGAACCTTTTGCAAACTTCATCATAGGTAATCAAGAGTACCAACGTGATGGCCCAATCTATCTAAATCGTTCAATCAACAATCAAAACGGCGCATCGTTTACTTTTAATAGTCCAGTAGTCCTGCTTAGAGATGCTGCTATATCTTCATATGGTGGAAGCATTACCTTTAATGACACCATAAATAGCTATGATGACATTACTCCTTATAGTTTGACTTTAAACGCTGGAAGAGGCGAATGTTTATGTTCCGTTATCGTTAATAAGAAAGTGGGCGGAATAAATCCCTTATTGCAGCTCACCATCGAAGCCAATGACACTTACTTAGCCGCCAATGTCAAAACCATCTGGAACCAGAATTACTCTGGCAATCTGTGGATCGGTCAAGCGGATAACTGGGTTCCTGACTTCGTACCACCTTGGGCTGCTGGCAAGAACATCCGCTTGCAATCAGACCAAGGCAATATTAACTTTTACGGCAAAGTAGGGGATGCTGGTGCTCTAGTCTTTGATGACTATGGACCAATGTACTGGACTGATGGCGTCAATAGCCTGACGGTCAAAGCCAATAATGGCGCCGTGTACTTTAATAAAGCCGTCGGCAGCAATGGCACTGCTTTAGATCAGCTCACCATCGAAGCCAATGACACTTACTTAGCCGCCAATGTCAAAACCATCTGGAACCAGAATTACTCTGGCAATCTGTGGATCGGTCAAGCGGATAACTGGGTTCCTGACTTCGTACCACCTTGGGCAG
>NZ_JACVPB010000012.1:46084-48064 GCF_018882085.1 Polynucleobacter sp. AP-Reno-20A-A9
AGCCTGACGGTCAAAGCCAATAATGGCGCCGTGTACTTTAATAAAGCCGTCGGCAGCAATGGCACTGCTTTAGATCAGCTCACCATCGAAGCCAATGACACTTACTTAGCCGCCAATGTCAAAACCATGAGTGATCAAACCTACCATGGCCCAGTATGGGTAGGCACTTGGAATGGCAAGACCGTTCATCTAGTCTCTGACAATGGCAGCATTATCTTCAAAGATACTGTTAATGACCGCAATAGTTGGGATGAGCAAAATGGCTGGTGGGCCTATGATGCACCGTGGCTTAATGCAGGCTCGAACTCTTTAAGTGTTAAAGCAAATATAGTTACTTTCAATAATGACATTGGTAGCCTTAACCCGCTCTCATCATTAATTGTCAAAAGCTCAGATACGTTAAATCTAAATGTAGGTGTACGTACACTGAATTTGCAACAGTACACTTCGCCAACTATTGTTCTTGGTCATAACGCAGCTCTTCTTGGATTTAGCGAGACAATTGCATTTAATACAGATTCCTTTGTCGTACGCAATCCAGAATCGATTCTCAATAAAGGCGGAATCCTACTTGTAGACACTTATACAAATGGCGCAAGCATTGGATTGGGGTCTGGCAGAGGGCTCCTATCATTGCCGGAGGAATTTTTCTCGGATAGCAGAAGCTTATTTGGCGGCTTTTATAGATCACTTGTTATAGGAAGTGGCAACACAGGCGACATCACAATCGGTGGCAATATTTCGCTCTTTAATTCGACCAATATCATTAGTGGCGGTAATGTCACTATTACAAGTGACGGATTAATTTCCAACACTGGAGGCAATACAACATTGGTATTAGATGCTTCAGGTAACTTCAAAAACTTGAGTGGTCCTAGTGCAATTACAAACCTAGGCGATGGCTCTAGATGGGTTATTTACTCCCAAAACCCAGATAAAGATCAATTTAACGGTCTTGTTAGTGGATCTGTAGCCTACTGGGGATCAAATTCTCAAACGCTAGATCCTGCTTTGATAACTGGTAATGCTTATGTATTTAACAAACTCGGTGTTATTACCATTACCACCGTCGATGACAGCAAGGTATATGGCCAGGTTAAATCTATTGTGAAAGATTATGAAGTTAGCGGTAGTCCGATATCGGCTATTAACTATGGCAATGTGTTTTTAGATACCCCGGTTGAGTCTATTCTGACTGGGGCTTTAGAAATTACTTCTTCAGGCTCTGGAGCAAAGGCTGATGTTGTAGGCGGCCCATATACAATCAAAGCGAATGGCTTAACAGCATTGCCTGGATTTAAGATTAACTACGATAATAGTGGTTTACTTACTATCACCCCAGCTACTGTCAGATTATCAGCTGTTAAGACTTACGATAGTTACAATACTTTCACTGGTAGTCAAGTCACAATTACTACTGGTGTTGGCGATCAAACCTTGACCTATAGTGGTGCCACCAGCAATAGCCCTAACGTAGCGAATGCTAGTTACCTGACTGCAATTACTTTAGGTGATTGTTCTGGAGTGGTGTGCAAGGGCACAGCAAGCAATTATCAGTTGCCTGATATGACAGCAGCAAGTGCCAGTAACGCGGTAACCATTAACAAAGCCCACCTGACCGTGGTCGCTAATGATGCTCTGAAGACTTACGGTGATGCGAACCCAACATTGAGCACTACCGTCAGAGGCTTCGTATTAGGTCAGAATCTAGCAAGCTCTGGAGTGACTGGCAGCGGCGTTGCTAGCACTGCAGCAACTGAAAGTACCGGAGCAGGTACTGCAACGATTACTGCTGCAATCGGTACCTTAAGTGCCAATAACTATGACTTCACCACCTTTAGGTCTGGCACTTTAACCATTAACAAAGCCCACCTGACCGTGGTCGCTAATGATGCTCTGAAGACTTACGGTGATGCGAACCCAACATTGAGCACTACCGTCAGAGGCTTCGTATTAGGTCAGAATCTAGCAAGCTCTGGA
>NZ_JACVPB010000012.1:48162-57426 GCF_018882085.1 Polynucleobacter sp. AP-Reno-20A-A9
GAGTGACTGGCAGCGGCGTTGCTAGCACTGCAGCAACTGAAAGTACCGGAGCAGGTACTGCAACGATTACTGCTGCAATCGGTACCTTAAGTGCCAATAACTATGACTTCACCACCTTTACGCCGGGTGCATTAACTATTAATAAAGCTAATTACACCAGCATTACAGGCACTAAAGTCTACGACGCTATTAATGGGGTCATCACCAATGCAACCTTAAGTGGCGTTAATGGTGAGACCTTTACTGTTACTGCAACTGCTAATAGTAAGAATGTAGTTGATGCAAGTTACTTCACATCTATTGGCACAAGTTTAGTCGGTAATTTGAATTACAACAGTGCTAGCGCTCTAAGTGGTATTAATACGGCAAGTATTAGCAAAGCTAATCTCTCAATTTCCGCCGTAGAGAGTCTTACTGGTAATACCTATAAAGGAAGTGCTTATATTGGCAGCTACTCAATTGCTGCCTTAGGAAATGATGCTCAAAATATTACAGTCGTAGGTATGGCAACTGGAATTAATGTAGGAACCTATGCCTCGAATTTAGTAGCAGGCGGGGCAGTTCTATCAAATTACAATCCACCGGTATTTACTAATGCAAGTTTAGTTATCTCACCTGCACCATTGGGTATTGAGTTGACTGGTACTTATTCGGGAACAAAAAATATTACGCCAAGCACTTTCACGATCACTGGATTGATGGTGGGGGATACGGTTAAATCAATTGCGAGCGCTAATCTAGTGGATGCTAATGTAGCTTATGGAAATAACTACGTAACATCTATTACTGGCGTGTTAGGAACTGCGGTGATGAGTAACTACTACATCACAACAAGTTACAGCTCGACCCCTAATACCACCACTACCAATACAGCAACTATTACACCAGCAAATTTAATCATTACCGCAGCAACGGATGCCAAATTTGTTACCCAGTCAGATGTCATTGGATCGGAAAATAATTGTGGTCTGAGAGTTTCATGTGCCGGCGGTTATATGGGCGTTACTTATAACGGCTTTGTAAATGGCGAAAATGAAAGTAAAAGGGGCGTAATGAGCGGTACCCTTTCTATTGTCCGCAACAATTTTGGTACAGATGCTGCGAATGTCTACCCCGGTGTTTTAGAGGCTAGCGGATTAAGCGCACCTAATTACAACATCACCTATGTAAAAGGTGACTACATTATTGCGCCTGCCAAAACCTTGTTAGTGCGAGTAACACCAAATTCACGAGATTATGGATCTGATCCCTTTTATGCTGCAAATGGTACTGAAGCGCTTAATGCAAATGTTCCTAAGGCGCAATTTATAAAAGCGCAATATTTGGATGGGGATGGTAGAACAATTGTTGATTTGGTCCCAACCATCAACGGCTCTACTATCAGTATTGTAGATACCGCTAGTGGAGCAGCTAATTTCACGCTCTTATTGGTTGGCGCAACTACCAGCACCTCGGGCAATATCAATGTCGGTGGTTATAACCTCGCAGCCACCAACTCCACGGTGACAGGCAACAACTTTAATTCTCTGACGGTTGTTGGATCTAGTGGCATTACTCCATACACCCTAAGTCCTACTCAATTAGGTATCTCGGGTGTAAGCAAGGTATATGACGGCAATATCAATATTGGGGGCTTAGTACTCAATATTGATCCAACCCTATCTACCGTATTAGGATCAGGTGCAAGCAAGGATAAAGTGACCATTATTGGCTCAGGTACGTTTGATAATCGCAATGTAGGAGTGCAAAAAGCCGTAGATATCAGCCTTACTTTAGCTGGTAACGATGGTGGTAACTATGTTTTAGATTCAAATACCTTTGGCGCAAACATCGGCACCATTACCCAGCTCAATTCTGTAAGTTATGTTGGTGGCATAGGTGGCAAATGGTCAACTCAGTCTAACTGGGCAGGCGGGGCGATCCCAGCTCTCAATAACGTAGCCAATGTCTATATTCCGGCTGGCAGTTCTGTCGTGTATGACGTAGCGGCAGTTGGCACTATGGGTGGCAACATCATCAATAACGGTACTTTAACTATTAATGAATCTACCAGTACAACAATCGCCAATACTTTAAGTGGTAGCGGCACCTATGCTCAAACTGGTAACGGAGCACTAACTCTCTCAGGCAACAATAACCAGGTAAATCCCGGCCCACTAACAGGTCAAATTTCTGTGGCAAGTGGCAAGACCCTGATCTTGGCAAATGCATATGCTTTGGGTAATGGCTCGATTTTGTCCGATAGCGGTAGGGTGGGTCTGGGTATAGACACTACACTGAGGTCATTGACGATCAATGGCCCGGTGACTTTAATTACCGATATCAAAACATTGGGTGATCAGCAGTATGGCGGCGCCGTTACTTTCAGCTCAGGGTCGGTCCTTTCTCCTATGTTGATGAGTAGCCAAAATGGCAATATTTCATTCTTGAGCACAGTAAATTCAGATGCGGCTAATCGTTCATTAACGCTCAATGCTCTTGCTGGTAAGGTAACTCTGACAGATAACGCTGGTTATCTATCGTCATCAAGATTGTCTAAAGGACCATCCATCACCGATCTTCTGATTAACGCTAAAGACGTACTCTTAAAAGCAGATGTCTATACCCTAAGCACCCAGACTTATAACGGTGCAGTAGTGATTTCAGATAACGGCTCCAATGGGCTTACTCGCTCATTCTTGTCACAAGACCCTAGTATTACTTTCTTGGGAACGATTGACGACTCCCTTAACGTGACTCATACACTTGATCTAAAGGCGGTATCCTTCTCGGCAGATCAAGTCCCCGCAATCACCTTTAGAGGCGCGATTGGATCAATTGTTCCATTAGGTGGTTTGGTGGTGACTATGGAAACCCATCTAGATCCAGCCTTGCCACCAACCCCAGCTGGAACAATCACTATTGGTGGTGGCATTACGACTATTGGTCCAATAACCTTCACTGGCGGAGGCATCTTCTTTGACCCACCTCCAGGGGCTGGCCCAATCATTTTGAGCTCAAAAAATGGCCCGATTGAGTTTTTTGACCCTAATGGACTCAGCAATGCCTTGAGTGGATACACTCATATTACTGGCGGAGCTCCGCAAGCTATAAGCCCGCAAAATAACCTACGCCCAGTAGTGCAGAACATTGTTACTGGTTATCTACCGCCACTAGATCCAGACAGTGAGCTATTCCGCTCGAATCGCTATGGCGAAGGTTCAAAAGTCTCTGTAGGCGAGCCAAGCACTATTGTTCCTTGTGAAGCTGAGCTGACCGAGGAGTGTGTAAAGGGTTGAGATTAATTTCAGCTACTATTTAGTCATGACGATTAAACAATTTAATGCTACCTATTTAGCGAACGACGATCGCTTACTCTTTCGCTTTAATACCAGTGAAGACACTGAGTTTCGCTTCTGGTTTACGCGTCGCATTACTTTATTTATTCTCGCTGCAACTTCCCATCTATTGGTTAAGAATCTAGAGCAATCCCATACTCCAGAAGCGGCAAAAGCCATTGCCCAATTTGGTGAAGAAGCTATAAAAAAGGAGCGGGAGCAGAGAGAGGCAGTCAAACCCGAGACTTATCAACCTGCAAGTTCTTATCCTTTAGGCGCTGATCCTGTGCTGGTGATGGATGTTAAATGCGCTTTTGAAAAGCAAGAGGGCGAAGACATGTTGTCGTTGGATCTTGTGCTTCCAGGTGGCGCCAATATCAATCTCAAGATGGCTGGACTTACCTTGCAAGCAATGTGTTTATTGCTCAATCAATTGCGTGAACATGCCGCTTGGGGTGAGGTTCCCCAAGTTCAAGATGTTTCTGTTGGAGCTGGGGATACTCATGCTCCTGGCAAGCCGCTCGTTCACTAGAACCCGTGGAATAACCTATCAATAGCAGACATAACAATGTGTTGTTGATCTCTTAAATTCCCAATTTCTTTTTTAAGATGTTTTTTAGGTATTACTGCCCATTCTGGGTGTATCAAGAACAAATTCTTTACCTTGTATTGCCAGCCTTGGCATTAAATCCTGTGAGCTGCTTAGGTTCTGATATCGATTAATGTTCCGAAGCGGAATGACGACACGGGTGTTTAGTCCGCTCAAAAGATCTGTTTGTACGTCAAGAATATAAGGGGTTGTTTTAGTGTGTTCATCGCTATTTTGATAAACGCTAAATCTGGCCATCAGAAAGCTCTCCACTTATCAAGTGGAAGTCCTTCTTCTTCTTCTTCAGTGATCTGATTGTATTCACTGATAAATTTTGCATTCTCTAATTTCCAAAGCCGCTCTTTTTCTTGCCTCACAAGAGATTCTAAAAAAGCATCGCAAGCCTTAGGAATATTGATCCCCAACTTTTTTGCCTCAGCCAACACTTCAGTGCTGAGCATAAGATTGGTAGCCTTTTTTAGACCTTTTTCTTTTATGTTGCTGCGTAAAGTGTCATGATTGAACATAGCACTATTATGGGGTAATTTATACGCAGTCAATACGCGCATAAATTATGTGGGTATTGCAATTAGAGGCTAAAACGGCAGCTTTGCACCCGGCTTGGCTGCCAATAGTACAGCCTTAAACTCCGCCTGAATTCGGGCAATTGCTTCTTCACTATCAGCCTCAAAGCGCATCACGACCACTGGTGTTGTGTTTGAAGGTCTAGCCAGACCAAAGCCATCGGCATATTCCACGCGTACACCGTCAATCGTGTTGATAGATTCAGAAGTGGGGAACTTGGCATTCGCTTTAATGGTTTCTAGCAAAGCAAATGGCTCACCTTCAGCACAAGCAAGTTGCAGTTCAGGCGTGCAAATGGCATTTGGTAAATCATTGAGTGTCTGGCTGGAATCTTTCTCTTTAGAGAGGATTTCCAATAAACGTGCGCCTGTGTATAAGCCATCATCAAAACCAAACCAACGGTCTTTAAAGAAGATATGGCCAGACATTTCGCCAGCTAATGGGGCACCAGTTTCCTTGAGTTTGGCTTTCACCAAAGAGTGGCCTGTTTTCCACATTAAGGGCTCGCCACCATGTTGCTTCACATAGGTTGCTAGGTTACGAGTGCATTTGACGTCATAAATAATCTGGCCACCAGGATTGCGTGAGAGTACATCTTTCGCAAAGAGCATCATTTGACGGTCAGGGAAGATCACCTGACCATCTTTAGTAACTACGCCCAAACGATCGGCATCACCATCAAAAGCCAGGCCTAATTCATTGTCGGTAGTTTGCAAGTTCTTAATGAGATCTTGTAAGTTCTCAATATGCGCAGGATCTGGATGATGGTTCGGAAAATGACCGTCTACTTCGCAGAAGAGTTCTTGCACTTCACAGCCGAGGGCTCTAAAGAGTTTGCCTGCAAAAGCGCCACCAACACCATTACCGCAATCCACCACTATCTTCATGGGACGAGCTAACTTAACATCACTCACAATGCGCTCTAAGTACATTGGGAAGATATCAAAGGTACTTCTGGATCCTTGACCTGTAGCAAACCGCTTGGCTTCAATACGCTTGCGCAGCGCCTGAATTTGATCGCCATAGATTGCCGCGCCACCCAGAACCATCTTGAAGCCGTTGTAATTCGGTGGGTTATGGCTACCGGTAATCATGATGCCGGATTTGGGTTTCTTGCCATTGATCACCTGGTTGGCTCCAAAGTACACCATTGGTGTGGCAACCATCCCTAGATCAATCACATTAATGCCGGTAGATAGCAAGCCTTGAGTCAATGCTTCAATGAGGCCAGGGCCTGATAAACGACCATCGCGACCAATCACAATTTCTGTTTCACCAAGTTCACGCATCTCCGTACCAAATGCTTGGCCAATGAGTTTGGCAATCGATGGATCTAAAGTCTCATCAATAATGCCGCGAATGTCATAAGCTTTGAAAATGGAAGGAGAGAGTTGCATGAGTCTTCTTTCGATATCTAGACTGAAGCTAGAACTAATAAAACTATTGATTAAATAAGTTAATACGAGCGGCCGTCACTTCATCAATGCCAGTATCCGCTTGAACAGTGCCACCATTCTTTAAGGCAGCCTCAATCGGCTTAGCCAGTACTTTGCCAAGCTCTACACCGGGTTGATCAAAGCTATTAATGTTCCATAGGGCGCCTAATGCAGCTGTACGATTCTCATACAGAGCCAGTAAGGCACCTAGATAGAAGGCATTGAGTTTAGGCAGAATGAGTAAGTTGCTAGGGCGTTTACCTGGATAGGTATTGTTTGGGTTATCCGTCTTTTTGCCATTAGCCAGTGCTTGAGCCTGCGCCAAGCAGTTCGACAACAGAATGCGGTGATGCGCCTTAGCCTCAGGCAAATTACTCATCGGCTCTCGTACCGCAATGAAATCAATCGGAATAATTTCTGTACCTTGATGTAATAGCTGGAAGTAGGAATGCTGCGCATTACTACCAGAGCTACCAAAGACTACTGGGCATGAGAACTTGACTGGCTTACCATCACGATCTACGCTCTTACCATTACTTTCCATATCCAGCTGTTGCAACCATTTCGGAAACCAATCCAATGCATCTGCATACGGAATGACTGCATACGACTTGATGTTATGTTTCTGTTGCTGGTAAAGCAGGCTCAGCGCCATGATCACCGGCAGATTTTCTTCTAAGGGAGTGGACTTAAAGTGCTGATCCATCGCCTGTGCACCAGCCAAGAATTGCTTGAAGGTATCAAAGCCGAACTGCAAAGCAATCGGTAATCCAACTGCAGACCAAACAGAGTAACGACCGCCTACCCAATCCCAAAATGGATAGATATGGTCTTGGTCAACGCCAAACGCTTCTGCAGCAGGAACGTTGGCTGTTACAGCAAAAAGTGATTTGCTTACTTGAGTATCAGTAAGGCCGTTATTTTTAAGCCACTTCACCACTGCTTTGGCGTTCATGGTGGTCTCAAGTGTTGTGAAGGACTTGGAAACAATAATGACCTTGGTGCTATGGGGTAAAGCGCGTTGCAGAATGCGATTGAGTTCTGCAGTATCAATATTAGCCAGGAAATGCATGCGCATGCCACGACTCTCAATGTCGGGAACATGTGCTAACGCCTCAATCGCTAAACGGGGGCCAAAATCAGATCCGCCAATACCAATATGAATCACATCAGTAACGCCGACCCATTTATTGCATAGAGCTTCAATACGATGCCAAACTTGCGCGACTTCAGGCATGACATCTTTGTCATTAATAAGTACTGGGGTTTTGTCCAGATTGCGGAGAGCGGAATGCAGTGCAGGGCGGTTTTCAGAGTTATTGACTGGCTTGCCGGCGAATAGATCGGCAATAAACTGCTCTAAATGAGCATCCTTGGCTTGCTTAAAGAGGGATTTCCAGCTGGCAGCATCAATGCCTTGATAAGCGCTATCTAAAACGATATCTTGGGCGCTCAATACGGATTTTGGGTGATCTGCAGCTGGTTTTGAAGACATCTATAGATTTTATCAAGAAGTACCCCAAAACCCACTAAAACACTGAAAATGTTACGATTTCGGGATGCAAATAACAAAAATTCAAGGCTTGGGCAGATAAATGGATCAAGTCGACTGTGTCGTCATCGGTGCCGGGGTAGTAGGACTGGCCGTTGCGAGAGAAATGGCCCTGCAGGGTCGAGAAACGATTTTGCTAGAGCGAGAGTCTTCTTTTGGCACCATCAGCAGCGCTCGCAACAGTGAAGTCATTCACGCTGGCATCTATTACCCCAAGGATTCACTCAAAGCCAAACTCTGTGTCGAGGGCAATCGCATGCTGTACGAGTACTGCCGGAGCCATCAAGTAGCAACTCAACCCTATGGCAAGCTTATCGTTGCCACTGACCCAAACCAAATTGATGATCTGCAGGCGCTTTTATATAAAGCTCAGAACAATGGCGTTCCTGAGGTCAAGATGATTACCGGTGAAGAAGCTAAGCAGTTAGAGTCACAGCTTAATTGTGTAGCAGCCATTCTGTCATCAAGTACGGGCATTGTGGATAGCCATGGCTATATGCTTTCTCTCTTGGGCGGCTTCGAGGATGGGGGTGGCATGATAGCTTATCAATCGCCGCTGATCAGCGCAAAACCTATTGGTGAAAATGCTAAAGATGGATTTGAATTAGAAATTGGTGGCGCGGATGGAATGAACATTCAAACAAAACTACTCATTAATTGTGCGGGCATGAGTGCTCCAGCTGTGGCGCAAAAGATTCAATTATTAAGCAAAGACCAAATTCCGAAAGCCTATTTTGCTAAAGGCAATTATTTTTCCCTTTCGGGAAAATCACCATTCAATCATTTGATTTATCCCATCCCTGAACCTGGTGGTTTAGGAGTGCACCTCACTTTAGATATGGGTGGGCAAGCCAAATTTGGTCCTGACGTGGAATGGCTTGAAATCGACAAGGAAAATCAAATTGATTACACCGTCAATCCCACGCGAGGCGAGGGCTTCTATGAGGCTGTAAGGCGTTATTGGCCTGGGCTTAAAGACTGTGCCTTACAGCCAGATTATTCAGGGGTGAGGGCAAAGATCGTCCCGCCAAATGCCCCGGCAGGCGACTTTTGCTTCAATACTCCCAAAGACCACGGGTTAGAGGGTCTCTTTAATCTATATGGCTTTGAGTCCCCTGGATTAACCTCCAGCCTAGCTATTGCCAAGCATTTAGAGCGGCAAATCAAAAGTTCTTTATAATCTGGGGCTTGAGTCAAACAGATTCAAGCAAAAGGAAGAGTGGCAGAGCGGTTGAATGCACCAGTCTTGAAAACTGGCGAGGATGAAAGTCCTCCGTGAGTTCGAATCTCACCTCTTCCGCCAGATACATATATAAAATAAGCCTTAAATGGCTTTTTTTATTCCTACATACCTAAAAACATACCTATCAATCTTCAAATCTCTCACGAGTGAGGGGTAAGTTAATTAACTTATCTTTTGGTGCTAAGGAGGTAGCTCTGCGGTGACGTTCCTCATCCTCGATGGATGCCTCAAAATCTCTGCTGCGTTGCAACTCTAGATCCTTGGCTTCGGCTAGCTTCGAGGCAGGGATGACAGTACCGTCCTTTATGAGACGTTCTAGCTGAAATTCTTTAAAGGTCTGGGTCTTCACCTTGCCAGCGAATTCAACATCCCCAAGACCACGCTTTTCTTTGCTCATAGACCTATATTAAACAACGGTAATCCCCCCACAGGTTAACTGATCTCAGAGGTAGAATTTTCTCAATAAGAGGAGTTCTACATGAAGCGTTCTAAATTTACCGACAGCCAGATCATGGATGCCCTAAAGCGGGTTGATGCTGGCT
>NZ_JACVPB010000013.1 GCF_018882085.1 Polynucleobacter sp. AP-Reno-20A-A9
GGATGTATAAATACAATCATCAACGTCCAAACATGGCATTGGGCGGCATTACCCCGAAACAGCGACTGGCCATGGTTGCTTAATTAACTCTACTTCTAGGTTCGGTTAAATAAGGGGGGATTACCATCGGTATGACAGGAAGAAAGCACTCTCCTGAGACGCTTGAGAAAATGAGGGCAAAAGCCTTGGGTAGGAAACAAAGTCCCGAGAGTATTGCAAAAATTTCTATGACTAAAAAGCTGGCTGCGGCCACTAAGAAAGAGTGAGGTTAGCTTCATTAACCTTTCTTTTTACTAAATATAGCCTCGCAATCAATACATAGCCAATACATTACATTCCAAAAGAAAAAAGGCTCCAAAAGCGTTTTGCCTTTGAAGCCTTGTACATCTTGGTGGGTCGGGCGAGATTCGAACTCGCGACCAACGGATTAAAAGTCCGCTGCTCTACCGACTGAGCTACCGACCCAGTTAAGCCATAAATTATAGCAAGAAGTTTGTAGGCCTCCCCTTGGTTTGTAGGGGCCACCCCTCAAGCCTTGTAACTACAAGATCCTAGGAGTTGACCCGTCTGGCGACCGGTGGATTTTTGGAAAAATAGTCCTTAATTCCCTTCAAAATAGCCTCTGCAATCCGATCCTGGTAGCCGTCATCATTCAATCGGGCTTCTTCCTGGGGGTTGCTAATAAATGCGGTCTCAACGAGGATGGAAGGGATATCTGGCGCTTTAAGCACTGCAAAGCTGGCTTGCTCTACTTTGCCCTTGTGCAGAGGTGCAAATCCACCAATTTGTTTGAGAATCGAGTTACCTACCTGTAAGGAGTCCTTAATCTGAGCGGTAGTCGACATATCCAATAGTAGGTTGGCGACTTGCCTGTCCTGCGTCTTGATATTAATGCCGCCAATGAGGTCGGAAGCATTTTCTTTATTAGCCATCCATCTTGCTGCCGTACTACTGGCACCCATTTGCGAGAGTGCAAATACAGAAGCTCCTTTAGCATTTCTTTCAATAAAGGCATCAGCATGGATTGATACAAATAAATCCGCTTCTACACGTCTAGCTTTTTGCACTCTGACGTGAAGTGGCACAAAGTAATCGCCATCTCTGGTTAAGAAAGGGCGCATATAGGCTTCGCCCTCAATCTTGTCTTTCAGCCTCTTTGCAATAGCGAGCACGACATTCTTTTCTCGTGAGCCTGCAGCGCCAATAGCACCAGGATCTTCACCGCCATGGCCAGGATCAATCGCAATCGTAATTAAGCGCTTGTATTTAGCGGGCTCAGGAAGTGGTTTGTTATCTGGAATCGCTTGTGCCACTGGTGCCGCCGGAGTCTTGGCTAGCTCTTTTTCTTTCTTGGTGGCGAACTGCGCAATCAGATCTACCTCTTCATTAGATTTTTCAAGAGCGCTTTCTTTCTTGGCGCTACTTCTAACCAAAGCCATCAATGGATCTGGTGGTGTAGTGGGGTAGAGGTCAAATACCATACGGTAGTTGTACTCACCAATGGGATCCAAGGTAAAGAGTTGTGGCTTGATCGGTTCTTTTAAGTCAAAAACCAAACGCACAATGCCTGGCTGAAATTGCCCCACTCGAACTTGAGAGATGTAGGGATCGTTCGGCTTTACTTTAGCTACCAAATCTTTAAGCGTGGGATTGAGCTCCAATCCTTGCACATCCACTACTAAACGATCAGGGTTCGTCAAAATCTGTTGGGTAATCGGTAGCGGTGTATCGGATTCCAGGGTAACGCGGGTGTAGTCCTCAGAGGGCCAGACGCGCACACCTAGGATCTTTGCTCCCCAAGCAATATCAATCTCAGTCAGAAGCAGTGCAAAGCTCAAGAACTTTACTGAAGTCTTGAGATGCTGCCTTCTAAAGAGGTTGGTTTTCTTAGTACTCATCTATTGATTGCGTATCACCTTGGTTGAAGCTCTTGTAGTACGCTTGCTCCAGATTGACTGAAAGCATTGAGCTTAATACTGCGCTCATTTTCATCTGTTCCTGCAGTTAACTGAATCTGAATATCAAATACAGGCAGAGATCCTTCTGCTTTTTCTGGCCACTCAATTAAGCAAATACCAGGAACATCAAAATGTTCTGCAAATCCTGCCTCTTGCCATTCCAGGGGATCGCGCATGCGATACAAATCAAAGTGGTGAACAGTGATTGCTTGCTCATTTAGCTGAAGTGGATAGGGTTCGCACAAGGTGTATGTAGGACTCTTTACCTTGCCGTCATGACCTAGCGCCTGAATGAGGTATCTCGCAAAGGTTGTTTTGCCAGCGCCAAGATCGCCTTCTAGGGAAATATTGAGGTGCGCGCCTGACTGCTTAGTCAGAAAGTGCCCAAAACTGGCGGCCAGCTGCTTAGCTAGAGAGGCGGTATCGGCTTCCTGCCTACAATAGAGATCAATTGCAGTGAGCGGTATTGCTTTGGTTGCCTGTGTTTGAGCCATTCCCCTAGTTTATTCAATTATTGCGCTACATTCAGTATTCCATATGTCTTTATCTGTCAAACCTCAGTCTTTAGATGAGTCCAATCTGCGCGATTGGCTTGGGGCCCAAGCTGTGGCATTGGGGTTTGATGGCTTACGCATTACCGATACCCATTTAGGGCCTGCAACAGAGCGTTTGCAGGAATGGCTGGCCGATGGTCGTCATGGTCATATGGAGTACATGCAGCGCCATGCCGAATTACTTTCCGATCCCGAGCTACTGGTACCCGGTACGGTGCGAGTGATTTGTGTGTCTATGAACTACCTCCCACTCAAAACCGATTTTGATGCAGAGTGGCAGAGGCTAGAGGATCCTACCCAAGCAGTTGTCTCAATGTATGCCCGCGGACGCGACTATCACAAAGTATTACGTAATCGCTTGCAAGAATTTGCCGGGCTCATCGAAGAGCGCATTGGGAAGTTGGGTTATCGCGTATTCACAGACTCTGCGCCCTTGATGGAAGTCGAGCTAGCTCGCAAGGCAGGTTTAGGTTGGCGTGGCAAACACACGCTTTTACTCAATCGAGAATCTGGCTCTACTTTTTTCTTGGGCGAGATCTTGGTAGATGTCCCGTTACCAATAGACCAAGAGATCGAAGAGCATTGCGGCACCTGCACCTCTTGTATTGATGTATGCCCTACTCAAGCCATTACTGCGCCATATCAATTGGATGCACGACGTTGCATCTCTTATCTCACCATTGAAAATCCAGAAGCCATACCGGTTGAATTTAGAAGGGCTATGGGTAATCGCGTGTATGGCTGTGATGATTGCCAACTCATTTGCCCTTGGAACAAATTTGCCAAGCGTACTGAGTTACCAGACTTTGCACAGCGTCATGGTTTAGGGCAGGCATCGCTTTTACATCTGTGGTCTTGGACCGAGGCCGAGTTTGGGCAGCGCCATGAAGGTAGCGCCATTCGTAGAATTGGCTATAGCCGCTGGCGTCGCAATATAGCGGTAGCGATGGGCAATGCGCTTGCAAATCCTGATGTTGCTGAGCTTGATAAGTCAGCAATACGCTTGGCATTAACCGAGGCACTTACTGGTGCCGATGCTTTGGTGGCTGAACATATTGAATGGGCTCTAGCTTCCTACAAGGCTTACAATTAATCCATGTCATCTGCAGACCAGCCCTATATTGATCCTAGTGAAATCGCGCTAGAGGAGTCTGCAGCAGAGCGCTTTAAAAACCCCAGCGATGCTTTTTGGTCTGGCATTCGGGATGCCGCAGGCGCTCCTGCGATGGTGCTCTTTGCTGGCATGGTTGGCTTTGGGGCAATGGGTAAAACCAACGGCTTTGATGTTTGGTTCACTACTTTCACATCATTCTTTATGTTCGCCTTGCCAGGACAGGTGGTCTTGCTCGAGATGGCCATTACTGGCTCATCAGTTGTTGCCATTGCATTGGCGGTGACACTCACTTCTACACGCTTTATCACTATGACGGTGACACTCTTTCCGCAGTTTCATCAAAAAGATCGTAATCGTAGTCTCTATGCCTCAGTCCATTTGCTAGCAATGACAGCATGGGCGATCTCGATGCGCGAGTTTCATGCAATTGAGGTGAAGCATCGCCTCAGTTATTTTGTTGGTTTGGGATTGCTGTGCTGGTTGATCTCCATTCCGGGAACCATTCTGGGTTTTTACTTGGCCGGTATGGTGCCACCTGCAGTGACCTTAGGCTTAGTCTTTATTAATCCCTTGTTTTTCTTGCTGACGTTTACTGAAGTAAAGCCTTGGATTAATCGGATTGCTCTTTTATTGGGCTGTATCTTTGGCCCGATTTTCTTTGTCATTGATCGCGATACCAGTTTGTTAACTGCAGGATTAGTCTCCGGAACAATTGCTTACTTTATTGATCGTAAGTTCTTGCGCAAGAAAACGGGGGTAGTTGGATGATGGACACGATCAACACTATGACCAATGCGCTCTCTGGGTGGGGGTTATGGATTGCCTTAGTAGGCGCTTGCCTTGGCACTTATTTCTGTCGTGCGATTGGTGTGCTGCTATCGCAAAGCATTAACCAAGATAGCGAGATCTTTCGTTGGTTGGCTGCCGTCACTTACGCAATGGTTGCTGCTTTAACGATTCGTTTGATTGTGATGCCCTTAGGTCTAATGGCAACAGTTCCCTTGTGGATCCGTATTCTGATCTGCGTCTTATCTATCGGTGTGATGATCTCTAAGCCCACCAAGCGTTTAGTTCCAGCTTTATTGACTGGAACTTTGCTCATGGTGGGTTACGGCGTAATTCGTTAAACAAAAATACGCCGCCCCATCCTCTTTTTTGCTCTTATAGATGCGCCGCTAAAATTCTGGCGATATGCACGGCTTCTCGTTGCGTGCCATCGGCAATCTGATGGCGACAACTCGTACCATCGGCAACCACCCAACTATCTGGCGACTTCCGAATACTTGGCAAAAGACTTGCTTCCGCCATTTGCTTAGACACTTCTATATGCTCGGCTTCATAGCCAAAGCTACCGGCCATACCGCAGCAAGAAGACTCAATTAGCTTGGGCTCTGCATTCGGGATTAGCTTGAGTAATTCCATGGCAGGGGTAACCGCAGCAAATGACTTCTGATGGCAGTGTCCATGAAACAGGACTGACTTTTCAGCTGCTTTTAGATTCAACTTAAGCTTGCCTGCTTTTGCTTCGCTGGCCAAGAATTCTTCCAGTAACTGCGCTTGCTTAGAAACGCTCACAGCACGATCGCCAAAGCCCATTACTAAGGCCTCATCCTTCAAGGTAAAGAGGCAAGAAGGCTCTAAACCAATAATCGGAATGTTCTTGTCGGCATAAGGTGCAAGGTGATCAACTAGCTCACCGAGAGTTTCCTTGGCCTTATCAACCATGCCTGCAGCTAAATAGGTTCTGCCACAGCAAAACTCTTTAGAGCAGCCGCTTCCAGTGTTATCTGGTTGTTTTGTAGTGTTGGTTTGACTCTTATGCGGAATATGAACCCGATAGCCTGCAGCATTCAGAACCTTTAATGCGGCTTGGAGATTTTCATCTTCAAAGTAGGCATTAAAGGTATCTGCCAAAAGGACAATACCTTTACCATCGGTATTGATCGCTAATTGCTCGGGTGTGTACTGATGGGAGTTAGCTGCTTTCTGGTTCCAGAAGTTCTTGCTTTTCCAAATCGGCAAACTTCTTTGCGCAGAAATGCCCATGAACCACTCTTGTAGTGTTGCAATCGGCTTAATGTGATTGCGTACGTTTAGTAGAGCTGGTAAGAGTGGAATGGCGCTAATGGTGCTGGCGTATTTAGGTAAATAAGCAACTGCCAAATCTCGCAAAGAGTGACCTACACGCTTCTTATAGGCAGAGAGGAACTCAATCTTCATCTTGGCCATGTCCACGCCAGTAGGGCATTCACGGCGGCAGGCTTTACAGCTCACGCAAAGTTCCATTACTTCTTTAATGGCATCGCTACCGAGTGGCGACGTCTGATCTTTGATATCTAATTGATTTGACAGTGCAAGACGCAGGGTATTGGCTCTGCCACGAGTCAGATGCTTCTCATCACGTGTGACACGATAGCTAGGACACATCACCTCAGCATCAAACTTACGGCAGTGACCATTGTTATTGCACATCTCGACTGCTTTCGCTAAACCCATTGCTGGATCGCCACCAGTGCCAGGTGCGGTAGTTGCTTCAGTCACCGGATCGTTTTGTACGTTCCAAGCGGACCAATCTAATGCAGGCTGTAGTGGAATGACCTTATAGCTCGGCGGAAATCTAAAGTTGCTTGCGTCATCCATTCTAGGGGGATCAATGATCTTGCCTGGATTAAATAATCCTTTAGGATCAAAGGCGTATTTAATTTCTGCGAGGGCTTCAGTGATCTTTGGGCCAAACTGCCAAGAGATCCACTCACCACGGCATAGGCCGTCGCCATGCTCACCGCTATAGGCACCTTTATATTTACGAACCAAGGCAGATGCCTCCTCTGCAACCGCCCGCATTTTTTGAGCGCCATCTCTGCGCATATCCAAAATAGGGCGCACGTGCAAAGTACCAACAGAAGCATGGGCATACCAAGTGCCACGTGAACCATATTTAGAAAACACATCCGTTAAAGCCTGGGTGTATTCAGCCAAGCTTTCTAGTGGAACGGCGCAGTCTTCAATAAAGCTTACCGGCTTGCCATCACCCTTAAGACTCATCATGATGTTTAGGCCAGCTTTACGCACTTCCCATAAATTCTTTTGCAGGGATGCATCAGGCATCGGGACTACTGATCCTGGCAAGCCTAAATCACTCATCAGCTCTTGTAAGGCCTTGAGCTTCTCAAGCAACGGTGCATGAGACTCACCAGAAAACTCTACCAATAAGATTGCCTCAGGAGTCTGTGCTGTGTGATCAATTAAGGCGGTCTCGATTGTTTTCTTAAAGCTAGGATTACTGCGCGCTAAATCAATCATGGTGCGATCGACTAACTCAACAGCGGTAGGGCCAAGCTTCACAATGTGTTGTGCGCTATCCATTGCTTTATAGAAGCTAGCAAAGTTCACAATGCCCAGGACCTTGTGTTGGGGCAAAGGCGCAAGTTTGAGCTTGAGTGATTTAAAGTAGCCTAAAGTACCTTCACTGCCTACCAACAGGTGGGCTAGATTTACGCTGCCGTCTTGGGTGTAGGGCAAATCACTCTGTGGATGAAAAATATCGAGGTTATATCCCGCTACACGTCTTAACACCTTCGGAAAGCATGCTTCGATTTCTGGTTGGAGAGTGGTGGCTAGGTTTTTAACAAAATCACCCAGCTGCTTTGCGGCACCAGTGCTGCTTGCGTAATCACCGAAGTTGGCAATTCTGCCATCTGCTAGCCAAGCATCAGTCCCTAAAACGTTGTGCACCATATTGCCGTAAGCAATCGAGCGGCTGCCACAGGAGTTATTACCTGCCATACCGCCAATGGTTGCTTGCCCAGCAGTGGAAACATCGACCGGATACCAAAGACCATGTTGTTTCAGTGAACCATTAAGGTGATCGAGCACGATGCCAGGCTCAACTTCAACATAGCCTTTATCCAGATTGAGATCTAAAACATTTCTGAAGTATTTGGTGTTATCGATCACCAAAGCTGCACCAGTTGTTTGACCACACTGACTAGTGCCACCTCCACGCGGCAGAACAGGAACACCCATCTCTGCTGCAATCTGAATAGCGCTAGCAATGTCTTGCGCAGTCTTTGGTACAAAAACTGCAACAGGCATCGCTTGATAGATGGAGGCATCAGTCGCATAACGTCCGCGACTCGCGCTATCGGTCATGACTTCACCAGAGGTCTCCTGGCGCAGACGTTTAGCGAGTGCAGCCTGATCAATCATGAGTTCTTTAAGGTCTAAGGGCTTATTCATGATTTAGTGGTTTCTAGCGTGGATTCGGATTGAAGTAATTGAGCAACCACATCGCGTTTGTTTCTGACGTGCTGGATCATAATTTTTCTCATGCGGACACTGTCCCTTGCTTTGAGTGCATCGAGCATCTCTTGATGCTCTTCTACAGCCTTCTCCCACTTAACGCCATCCTGATTGGAGCGAAAGCGTAATGCTTCAATGCGCGCATTCACTTGGGTAAAGAGTTTTGATAAAACAGGATTGTTGGCCGCTTGATTAATCAGATGATGAATGCGCAAATTGAGTTTGTAGTAACCAGATAAATCACGACGCGCATAAGAGGCCATCATTTCATATTGAAGGGCTTCTAATTCAGAAAGGGTGGCATTGCTAATATTGTTGGCTGCCAATTCCCCTGAGAATCCTTCGAGGTCTGCAATTACATCAAACGTATTTAATACATCCGCAAGACTGAGTTGCACTGCTATAGCACCGCGATTGGTAATCAACTCAACCAGGCCTTCAGCAGCCAAGCGACGAATCGCCTCCCGAATGGGGGTGCGGGATACATGAAGACTCTCAGCTAATTCACGTTCATTGAGTTTGCTGCCGGGGGCAATCTTGCCCTCAACCAAGAGGGATCTTAGTTTCTCGAAAGTTGCTTCATGCAAGTTTTGGGAATTTGGCTGTTCTAGCACTGTCATGGATCAAGCCTTGGCTATTAGTTATGTCGCTAGCTTATTAATTTGTATACAAAAGTAAGAATAAACCATCTTTTCTCATAAATACAGCCTTTAAATGCCTTATATAGGCTTTATTTAGTATTTAATTGCAAATAGTTTGTATACAAAATGGAAATTTTCCAAAAATTGTCATACACTAGCGGCAGAAATAACTACCTATAAACACTTTAAAAATGAGACAAAGCATGTTGAAACTTGATAACCACGCATCAGGACGCCATTTTTTACACATACCTGGCCCAAGTCCTGTGCCTCCACGCGTACTGCGCGCCATTAGCTACCAAACCATTGATCATCGCGGCCCAGAGTTCGGTGCATTCGGTCTAAAGGTATTGGATGGCATTAAGAAGATTTTTAAAACGGAGCAGCCGGTCATTATTTATTCCGCATCCGGAACCGGTTCTTGGGAAGGTGCCCTGGTCAATGTTCTCAATCCTGGCGACAAAGTATTGTTCTATGAAACTGGTCAGTTTGCCAACTTGTGGCGCGCACTTGGTAAGCGTCTTGGTTTAGATGTTGAGGTAGTTGGTAAGTCAGGTCAAGATTCTTGGCGTTGGGGTGTAGATGCAGCTGTGATTGAAGAGCGTTTACGTAAAGACACTGGCCATGAGATCAAAGCTGTTTGTGTAGTGCACAACGAAACTTCAACCGGTGTTACTTCAAACATTGCAAACGTTCGTAAAGCGATTGATTCCTTAAAGCATCCAGCCTTATTGTTCGTGGATAGCGTATCTGGCTTGGGTTCGGCGGACTATGAGCATGACAAGTGGGGCGCGGATGTCACTATCTCTGGCTCACAAAAAGGTTTGATGTTGCCTCCTGGTATTGGCTTTAATGCTTTGTCGCCACGCGCAATTGAGGTGAGTAAAAATAACAAAATGTATAAAGCATATTGGGCTTGGGACGAAATTCTCGAATCCAATAAAACGGGTTACTGGCCAACTACGCCAAGCACCAATCTCATGTACGGATTGCATGAAGCGATGGACATGATGATGGCTGAGGGATTGGATACGATCTTTGCGCGTCATCAACGTTTAGCTGCAGCATGTCGTGAAGCAGTGAAGGCTTGGGGTCTGGAGATTCAGTGTCAAGACGAAGATTGCTATTCACCAGTGCTTACTTGTATTGCAACACCAGAGGGTATGGATGCGGATGTATTGCGTAAACACGCTTTAGAGAAATTCAATCTCTCCTTGGGAACTGGTTTGGGCAAGATCAAAGGTAAGGCCTTCCGCATCGGCCATTTGGGCGATTGCAATGAGCTAAGCCTGATGGCGGCTTTAAGTGGGGTGGAGATGAGTCTGGGTTCTATGGGTTTCAAACCTAAGGCCAGTGGAGTCGTTGCAGCCCAAGAGTTCCTTAAATAAGAAGTACTTAGAGCAAATTAGGGCGGGTGGAGCTAGATTCCTCAGGTTTAATCTGGCTACACCCCTTATAATTCAAGTACTTATATAGAAGTGCATGAAACAAATACACCATATTCGAGACAGAAAGATTAAACATGACCGCTACTAAACCTTACCTCACTCAAGCTGATGTTCAAAAGATTTTGAATGCAGCCGATCAACACGCTGCTAAAAATAATTGGGCAGTAACGATTGCCGTTTGTGATGATGGCGGTCATATGCTGGGCTTGATTCGTCGTGATGGTTGCGCTCCTGTGTCTGCATACATTGCTCAAGAAAAGGCACGTACTGCTGCAATGGGTAAACGCGAAAGCCGTGTTTACGAAGAAATTATTAATAACGGCCGCATCTCTTTCTTATCTGCTCCACATATTTCGGGCATGTTGGAGGGTGGCGTTAATATCGATGTAAATGGGTTTACTATCGGCGCAGTCGGCGTTTCCGGCGTTAAATCGACCGAGGATGCTGAAACCGCTAAGGCCGGCATTGCGGCCATCCTGTAAGTTACCTTGACAAATACTGCTACTGAAATAAATTCTTCTACAGGGGTTAGCGACACCGCTACCCCTAGCGTTACTGACACTGCTAGTGCTGCTACTGCCCCTGCGGCAACAATCACTTTTGCTGACTTTGGTTTAGATCCGAAAATTCAAAAAGCGGTTCTTGAGCAGGGTTACACCATCCCTACTCCGATTCAGGCGCAATCCATTCCGCATGTATTAGCGGGTAGCGACTTGATGGGCGCAGCACAAACCGGCACCGGTAAGACGGCCGCCTTTGTATTGCCAATCATTCAAAAGATTTTGCGTCACGCTAGCAACAGTGCATCGCCAGCGCGTCATCCTATTCGCGCACTGGTTCTGACTCCAACTCGTGAGTTGGCAGTGCAGGTGGCCGAGAATGCCGCTAGTTACTCAAAACATACTGATTTACGCGCCGCCGTTGTATATGGTGGCGTAGATATGAAAGAGCAAGTAGGAATTTTGCGCAATGGCGTAGAGATCCTGATTGCTACTCCAGGACGCTTGCTCGACCACATTGGTTCCAAAGTTGCAAACCTCTCACAGGTGGAGATTTTGGTTCTGGACGAAGCCGATCGTATGCTCGACATGGGTTTCTTGCCTGACTTGCAGCGCATCATTGATTTAATTCCTGCCCAAAGACAGACATTACTTTTCTCTGCAACGTTCTCCCCAGAAATTAAGAAGCTGGCACAAAGTTATTTGCGTACCCCGGTAACTGTTGAAGTGGCACGTCAAAATGCTGCTGCTGATACCGTGAAGCAAGTGGTACACATGGTTTCTTCTGCAGATAAGCAACGTGCCATTGTCAAAGTTTTAGAAGCACGTACCCGTGCTGGTTTGTCACGTCAATGCATTATTTTTACCAATAGCCGTTTAGGCTGTGCAAAGTTGTCTCGCGCCTTAGAGCGCGATGGTATTAAAGCGGGCGCGATTCATGGAGACAAGAGCCAGGGTGAGCGTACCTTAACTTTAGATGCATTTAAATCTGGCGCAATTGAAGCCTTGGTTGCAACCGATGTAGCTGCTCGTGGTTTAGATATTCCTGATATGCCTTGTGTGATTAATCACGAACTGCCTTACAACGCGGAAGACTTTATTCACCGTATTGGTCGTACAGGTCGTGCTGGTAGCAAAGGTGATGCGATTGCCTTGGTAGATGCCAGTGAAAAGCGATTGCTTGACGATATCGAAAAGTTGATGAAGCGTAAGTTAGATGTGCAGCCTTTGCCAGAAGGTGCGCCCTCACAAAGTCGTCCTTCATCTAGTAGCTATGGCAGCTCTGGCAGTTCTAGAAGTTCTTACAGCGCACCAGCGAAAATGTCAGACCCTTTCTTCTACAAACCTTATGAGCCGTCTGCACCCGCAGCATCTACTGCAGACGCTAGCAAGCCAGAAGAGAAGAAGGCAGGTATTACGCCTGCTAAACCTGCTGTTGGTGCTTTACTCGGCGGGTTTAAGAAAAAATAATCAACTTCGCCATGCATGAGTGGCTGCCAATAGCCACTCTGCAATAGTGACATTCTCGCCATCAGGCAAATTCTGCAGTCCCAAATGTGTTGCCGCTTTACGCAACTCTAATAGCGAGTGCCTCTCATCTTGTGTATTGATTTGCGTTGCTAAAGTTTGCTTGCTGAGTTTTTCACCATGTTCATCCAGCACCAGAGGTAAGTGCAGATATTCTGGTCGCCTGTATCCTAAAACTTCTTGTAGATAAATTTGTCTTGCTGTGTTGCTGAGCAAATCCTCGCCACGAACAATGTGAGTGATGTTCTGCTCGGCATCGTCGACTACTACAGCTAGCTGATAAGTAAATAGGCCATCACTTCTGCGCAAGACAAAATCACCCACTGCCGTATTGAGATTTTGGCTTTGAGAGCCCAGGGCTAAGTCCTTAAATTCAATATGACAATTTTTGGGAAGGGCAATTCGCCAGGCCCGCTGTAATTCCCCGAAAGATTCTGGGGAATTGCTGATTAAAGTGGCAGGACGGCAGGTGCCGGGATAGACCATCTCTTGGTTGCGAGGGGTCTCTATTCCAAGTTTGGCTAGGGTATTGGCAATGGTTTGTCTTGAGCATGAGCAGGAATACAGGCATTGGAGCGCATTTAAGCGCTCTAAAGCCCTCTGATAAGCTTCCTGGCGTTGAGATTGGTGAATGATCCCCTCATCCCAAGAAAGGCCGCAGGCGAGCAATTGAGCCTGAATTTGCCCGGTTGCCTCAGGGATGCACCTTGGAGCATCTAAATCCTCGATCCTGAGGAGCCATTTACCTCCGTTTTTACGGGCATCTAGCCAGCTTCCTAAGGCTGTAGCCAGCGATCCGGCATGCAGCGGTCCGGTAGGGGAAGGGGCAAATCGCCCGCGATAGCCGCCGGCTGGGGGTGGAGGGTTTTTAAGTGTCGACACAGCTAAAATCATCTCATGGCTTCACCCCGTTTTGTACATCTCCGCGTCCATTCCGAGTTTTCGATTACGGATGGAGTCGTGCGCATTGATGATGCGGTAGCTGCCGCCGTCAAAGATGAGATGGGCGCGTTAGCAATTACGGATTTAAGTAATTTATTTGGCTTGGTGCGGTTCTATACTGCCGCCCGTTCTAGTGGGATTAAGCCCATTGCCGGAGCGGATGTTTGGGTGAGCAACCCCCAGGATCCAGATCAGCCTCATCGCTTATTGCTTTTGGTGCAAAACCATTCTGGTTATCTCAATTTATGTGAGTTGCTCAGTAGAGCGTCTCTAGACAATCAATCCCGTGGTCGCGCTGAAGTTGATTCCGCTTGGTTTAGTGAGCCTGCTGCTAAAGCAGAAGACAAAGCTGCGAAGCGCACGCTGACTTATGGCTTGATTGCACTTTCTGGAGCACGCATGGGTGAAGTCGGCATCGCTCTATTGGGTGGGCAAGACGATCATGCCAAGATTGTTGCCGGACGCTACGAAAAACTCTTTCCGAAGTCTTTCTATATCGAGGTCCAACGCGGCGGCAATCCTCAAGATGAAAGACAACTCCAGCTGGCTTGCCATCTTGCCAGTGATCTAGATCTGCCAGTAGTGGCAACGCATCCTGTGCAGTTTATGCAGAAGAGCGATTTCACGGCGCATGAGGCCCGTGTTTGTATCGCTGAGGGTGAGTTGCTAGGCAATCCACGTCGCGCTAAAAAGTTTAATGACGAGCAGTATTTCTTGACCCAAGAGGAAATGGAAAAGCGTTTCGCTGATTTGCCCGTAGCATTGGCAAACTCGGTTGAAATTGCCAAGCGCTGCAATCTCTCATTGGTGTTGGGTCAACCCCGTTTACCGGATTTCCCAACGCCTCCTGGTATTACGCTCGACGATTATTTATTGCAGCAATCAGAAATTGGTTTGAAGCGCCACATGGAGCGCAATTTCCCAGATGCGGCAGAGCGCGAAAAAGAGATGGCGCGCTATCACGAGCGATTGGTCTTTGAAGTCAAGACGATTGCGCAAATGGGTTTCCCAGGCTACTTCCTCATCGTGGCAGACTTTATTAACTGGGCTAAGAACAATGGTGTGCCTGTAGGCCCTGGTCGTGGATCTGGTGCGGGCTCTTTAGTGGCGTACTCACTCGGTATTACCGATTTGGATCCGCTGCGCTACAACTTACTCTTTGAGCGCTTCCTTAATCCAGAGCGGGTATCGATGCCCGACTTTGATATCGATTTTTGCCAACATGGTCGTGACCGTGTGATTCAGTACGTAAAAGATAAGTACGGAAAAGATGCGGTAAGTCAGATTGCCACCTTCGGAACGATGGCTGCTAGAGCGGCGATTCGTGACGTGGGGCGCGTTTTAGAGCAAGGCTATAACTTCGTAGACGGTATCGCTAAGCTAGTCCCGAATAAGCCTGGTCAGTACATGACCATTGAGATGGCTAAGAAGGAAGAGAAGCAATTAGCGGAACGCGAAAAGAATGAAGATGAAGTGCGTCAATTGCTTTCTTTGGCGCAACAGTTGGAGGGTATGACCCGTAACGTCGGTATGCATGCCGGTGGCGTATTGATTGCCCCAGGGCGCCTGACTGATTTTTGTCCGCTCTACACCCAAGAAAGCAAAGATCAAGATAGTAGCTCCGTCATTAGTCAATTTGATAAAGATGACGTAGAGGCGATTGGCTTGGTGAAGTTCGACTTCTTGGGCTTGACTACCTTAACTATTTTGGCAGCAGCAGAGCGTTGGATTAAAGCCTTGCACGCTGATCGCAAAGATTGGAATATTGGCGAAATTGCTCTCGATGATGAAAAAGCATTTGATGTTCTGAAGCGCGCTAATACCGTTGCGGTGTTCCAGCTAGAAAGCCGTGGCATGCAAGGCATGCTACGTGAAGCTAAGCCTGACCGCTTTGAAGACATTATTGCTTTGGTAGCCCTGTATCGTCCGGGCCCAATGGACTTGATCCCAGACTTCATTGAGCGTAAACATGGTCGCCAAAAAGTAGAGTACCCAGATCCTCGTATTGAGCCCGTTTTACAAGAAACCTACGGCATCATGGTGTACCAAGAGCAGGTGATGCAAATGGCGCAGATGATTGGCGGCTACTCATTGGGTGGCGCCGACATGTTACGTCGTGCGATGGGTAAGAAAAAGCCAGAAGAGATGGCCCAGCATCGCAAGATTTTTAGTGATGGCGCAAAAGCGGGTGGTATTACAGAGTCAAAAGCAAACGAGATTTATGACTTGATGGAACGTTTTGCAGGTTACGGATTTAATAAGTCCCACGCTGCTGCATACGCACTCTTGGCTTATCAAACTGCATGGCTCAAAGCGTATTACCCCGCTGAATTTATGGCGGCCAACTTATCGCTTGCAATGGATGACACCGATAAGGTGAAGATTCTGTATGACGATTGCTCAGCGAATAACATTCGCGTGTTTTCTCCAGATATCAATACCGGTGTTTATGAGTTCACCCCATTGCGCGCACCTGATGCTGCTCCTGATTCCCCAATTAGCCATGTTCGTTATGGCTTGGGTGCTGTGCGCGGAACCGGTGAGGCGGCAATTGAGTCTATCGTGAAGGAACGTGAAACTGGTGGACCATTTAAAGATTTATTTGATTTCTGCGCACGGGTAGATCGTAGACAAGTCAATCGCCGCGCGATTGAAGCGCTGATGCGTGCTGGTGCGTTTGATAGCCTGTATCGTGACTCCGTTCCTGCAGGTGGAAACTTATATGACATTCGCTCCACCTTGCTGGCATCGTTAGCAAGAGCGATTGAGGCTGCTGAGCAAGCAGAGGCATCGATTCACCAGGTGAGCTTGTTTGAGGTGGCCGGGGAAGAGGATCGCCATCTCCCAGAGTTAGTGCGCGAGCCTATTTGGTCTGAGAAGAAGCGACTGCAAGAAGAGAAGACTTCTTTAGGCCTTTGCTTAACGGGTCATATGTTCGACGCCTATCGTGACGAGACTTCTCACTTTATTCGTCAGCCATTATCTAAAGTAACGGAAGGCAAGGATCAGCTTATTGCCGGCATCATTACTTCAGCGCGGATGCTGACTGGTCAACGTGGTCGCATGATGATTGCAACTATCGATGATGGCTCTGCGGCTCTCGAAGTGACCTTGTATAGCGAAGTTTATGAGCCGAATCGTTCCTGGTTAAAAGAAGATGAGCTCTTGGTCGCGAAGGTCAATGTGACACCCGATAAGTTCTCAGGCGGCATGCGTATTGTGTCTGAGGCGGTAATGGATATCACGGGTGCGCGTATGCGTTTTGCCCGCAATGTGCATGTTTGTATTGATAATGCAATTGACATCAAGATGCTTCGCAGCCAAATTAATCCTTACCTGATGGCCAATCGTGTGCGCGATCCTAAGTTGGGTGCATCTGCTCCCGCTGCGCCGGGATCGAATGAGGGTATGAAGGGTTTAATGCTGACCGCTGCTGTTACTACCAGTGGTGGTGCCTGCTTAATGCAGTTCCCAGAAGAGTTGCGCATCTATCCTGATGATGCCTGCCTGCATGGTCTAAATCAAATCTTAGCTTCTAAGCAAAAAGACCCTGTACAGATTCAGTATCTCTAAGTACGGTATTGCAGCATTGACCGTTGCTTTAGTTCGGCAATGCTTTCTGAATCGCCTCAATGACTTGCTTGGGTTCTAGTAAGTCCAGGCACTCGCTATAACTATCGGCTTTATCTAAGCATCCTGCTTTACGGCATGGCACGCATTCACCAGGACCCTGCAGGATAGTGACATTACCAACGGTTTGGGTGCGAGCACGCAATTGATATGGCTGTTCACCAATAAAACCATTGGGCCATGGGCCAAAGTTCGTTGGTGGGGTTGCGCCAAAGAGAGTGATGGTTGGGGTATTGCATGCTGCTGCTAAGTGGGTGATTGAAGTATCAACCCCAATATACAAAGCACCACCACGAATCAAGGTGCCAGCTTGAGGAATCGATAATTTGCCAGCTGCATTAATCACTTTTTTCTTGGTTTCTTCATCCAATAAAGAAATAATGTCGTGATTGAGTTGCACATCTTGCTTAGCAGGTGAAGCACTCAATACCACCTGGAAGTTCTGCTTGACGAGCCAGGTAATGAGCTCTTGCCAATACCCTAGGGGCCAACGTTTATAGGCCGTCAGTGGTCCTGGGTGCACCACGACGTATGGCTGTTTAAGTTCGTTTGTAATAACCGGAGTTAAAGGCTCTCCAGCAGGTGGAGTAACTGATATCGGTTTGGAAAATAATTCAGAAGGGTTTTTAAAGAAGGCCTCTAGCAGGCGGAGCTTTTCAGTAATGACATGCTGCTGAAAGTAGTCAACATCCACTGTGTGCATGCAGATGAATTTCTTCCAAGCATTTTGCTTTTCGCTCTTACTTCTTTTCTGGTGATCTTGCGCATCTTTGCCTTGAGGGTGGCCACCTAGTACACCGACTCTTCTAAAAGCAGCCACAAGACCATAGAGGTAGGCGCGATCGCTGGGTTGTGTAACAACGGCTAAGTCATAGCGTTGAAACAGGCGATTGAAGAGGGTGAGGTATTCACCAAACCCTGGTCGATCAGAAGTTTCAATCACTTCACTAATATCGGGATTGCCATGGAGCATCTCTAACTTGCCGCGATACCCTAAGAAATGAAACTCCGCATCAGGCCAAAGCTCTCTAGCTTTACTAATTAGGGGCGTGGTTACCAAGACATCGCCAATTTGCCTCGTGGCAATGAATAAAACCTTTTTAGGTTTAAGTGTGGAGTAGGTAGTCATAGCAACAGGAGTACTCAAAGCGCCTTGGCCAAGATCTTCTCGCGAACACGTCGAGCATTCTCGGCAGCATTGCTTTGATCGTGGATCTGATGAAAGAGATGAAGTACCTCAGTAGACCATGAGCCTGACTTACGGCGGATGTGATGATGTTGTAAGCGGAAGATAAAATCTGCATCCTCATGACCCCAGCCTGTCATGGTTTCATCGAAGCCGTTGATGGCTTCAGCATCGGCCTTCCAGCAAGCCATATTGCAACCCTTGATACGGCGCCAAACAAATTTTTTGTAATCACGCCAAGACCCATTACCCAGTTTTATCTTGAGGGGCCAGTATTTATTAATGTCTCCACGAATACGCTTGCTCATAAGGTTTGAGCAAAAGCGCTCAAAACTCCATTTAGGCCAAGTAAGTAATTCAGTGGTGAGGCTGTCATTGAGTAGGACTCTGCTACCAGTCACTAAATAACCCTTTTGTGCCAGCGCACGATGCCGCGCCACAAAGTCTGGCTGGACGATGCAGTCACCATCCAGAAAAACTAGATAGTCGCCATGGGCTGCTGCAATTGCTTTATTTAAGATCTTGGTTTTTTGAAAACCTCGGTCTTCTTGCCAAAGATGGGTGATAGAGGCTGGGTGTGAACCTTTAATGGATTCAATGAGATGTTTTGTGCTCTCGGTAGAGCCATCATCAGCAATGATGATTTCAAAGTTCTGATCGGTTTGGGTAGCTAGAGATTCTAGACACAGCTTGAGCGCTTGTGGCCAGTTATACGTAGCCAGCAAAATCGAAATCATTTACCGGCTTCCTGATTCAGATGCCACAACTTGATATAGCGGTAGTAAGTTCCCTGGCCATTGGATACGGCCAATGCAAATCCTTGAGGGCCGTCTAAGAATCCTGCACGCAAAACATAGGTCCGGAAAAATGCCCAAACTCCATGTAGAACTGCCTTAAGAGGGCTGCTAGTTTTACCTCTAGCAAAGGCTTGCTCTGCAGAGGCGGAGGAATAACGATCGAGCTTTTGGAGTACTTGAGAGTAATTCATGAAGCTGTAATGCAACATTGGATTTTCTAACTTAGCCACTGGGCCATTTGGAACGAGGCGTTCATGAACCAAATCATCTGAGAAGCGGGCGGTGCCTCGTTTAAATAAACGATCGACATAATCAGGGCTCCAGCCAGAGTGGCGGATAAAGCGTCCGCAATACCAAGACAGCCTTGGGATGGCAAAGCAATCTACATGGGCGCTATGGTGAATCGCCGTCAGAATTTCTGACTTTAGGGCTGGGGTCAGCCTTTCATCGGCATCTAAAGAGAGGACCCATTCGCTGGTAGCTAGATCTAGGGCGCGGTTCTTCTGGGGCCCAAAACCGGGCCAATCAGACGGCTGAGCTATCGTTGCCCCATGGTTTTTAGCTATTTCAAGGGTGCGGTCAGAGCTATTGGTATCGACAACTACGATCTGCTGGGCGATCCCCTCCAGGGAGGCCAGGCAATCGTCCAAATTGGCCTCTTCATTGCGGGTGATGAGTATGACTGATAAGGTGGGCATAATTCATTATATGAATGCTCAAGACCGTACCGCCCTAAATCGCTTAATTACCTATCTCAAACCCCATATTGGCCTGATTGTTGGGTCCTTATTGGCCATGGCTGTAGTTGCCGCCGCCGAGACCTCAATCCCCGCCTTAATGAAGCCTTTGCTAGACAGAGGCTTTACTGGGCAGCTCAATAGCAAACTCTGGCAGGTGCCTGTTTTCTTGGTGGGTTTGGCTTTGGTTCGGAGTTTGGCTCAATTTCTCTCGAACTATTTACTCACCAGGGTGATTAACTCCGTACTTTTAAAGTTACGTACGCAAATGTTTCAAACCCTTTTGAACGCTAGCACTACTTTTTTTCAAAAGAACTCGGCATCGACTTTAATCAATGGCGTAGTGTTTGAGGTAAATAATGTTCTTTCTGTAATGGGTGGAATGTTAATTAGCTTAGTGCGTGATTCTTTAACGGTAGTTGGATTGATGGGCTACCTGATATATCTGAACTGGCAATTAACATTAGTCGTCTTAATTATTTTCCCCGTGATTGCTTACATCATGAGCAAAATTAATCGACGCTTAAGAGCTCTAAATAGAGAGCAGCAAACTTTAGTGAGTGAGTTGGCATATATCGTTGAAGAATCTGCGGCTGGTTACAAGATTGTTAAGGTGCATGGTGCTCAAGATTATGAGATGAACCGCTTTATGCTAAAAGCAGAACGTCTACGCCAATTTGCCTTGAAGTCAGCTGTTACTGGCGGCTTAAATCAGCCAATTACTCAGTTAATAGCTTCTATGGCTTTATCTGTTGTGCTGGTCATTGCTTTGATGCAATCTACCACCGAAGGTACCACTGTCGGTGGATTTGCTGCTTTTATTACAGCAATGATGTTGGTGATCTCCCCTTTAAAGCATTTAGCCGACATTAATCAACCTTTGCAGCGTGGCCTTACTGCTGCAGAGATGATTTTTGGATTGATGGATCAGCCTTTTGAGGAGGATGAAGATCGCAAGCAAGATATGAGGTCACTTGACAAGGCAAAAGGCGCGATTCGTTTTGATAATGTTGGATTCTCTTATCAGCAAGAAGCTGGACGGCAAGATGCTCTTAGTAATGTCAATCTCAATATTAAGCCTGGAGAAGTGGTTGCTTTTGTAGGGCCTTCTGGTGGCGGTAAGTCGACCCTGGTCAATTTATTACCTCGATTCTTCAAGCCCACTAGTGGCCATATTTACTTGGACGATATTCCGCTGGAAGATATTGTGCTGGCAGATGTGCGTCGACAAATCGCATTTGTGAGCCAAGACGTCATTCTTTTTAATGACACCATTGCTGCCAATGTGGCATACGGTGCGAATGGTCAAGATGGAGTCGATCGCGGCCGCGTGATCGAGGCATTAGAGGCCGCCAATCTGAGCGCTCTCATCAAGGAGCTACCAGAGGGTATTGATTCTATGGTGGGAGACAACGGCAATCGCTTATCTGGTGGGCAACGCCAGCGATTGGCTATTGCACGCGCCATCTATAAAGATGCACCAATTCTGATTCTGGATGAAGCCACATCAGCCTTAGATTCTGAGTCTGAGCGTCAGGTTCAGGAAGCGCTCGATACCTTAATGGCCAATAGAACGACCTTGGTGATTGCACACCGTTTATCTACTATTGAACACGCCGATAGGATTGTGGTTCTGGAGCATGGCAAGATTGTCGAGAATGGTTCTCACGAAGATTTGATTGAGCATGATGGTTTGTATGCGAATTTACATCGCATCCAATTCTCGAACGCTTAATTCAGAACACTTAACTTAGAACAATATCGTATTGCTCTTGGCGGAAGCTACCTTCCGCTTGAAGGGTAATCGGCTTACCAATGAAATCCCCTAACTGCGCCAAGAATTGATTTTCTTCCTCCAGGAATAAATCAATCACATCAGGTGCAGCCACAATCCTAAATTCACGCGGATTAAATTGGCGATGCTCTCGCACAATTTCGCGCAAAATCTCATAACAAATCGTTTGGGCAGTTTTGATCTCACCTTTTCCAAGGCAGGTGGCACAGGGCTCGCAGGTGATGTGGGCCAATGACTCACGTGTCCGTTTACGGGTCATTTCTACTAAGCCCAGTGCAGAAAAGTCGCTGACTGAGGTGCGAGCATGATCGCGTTCAAGGTTGCGCTTGAGTTCATGTAATACAGATTCTTGATGGTCTTTACTAACCATGTCGATGAAATCGATAATGATGATTCCACCTAAGTTACGCAAACGGAGTTGGCGGGCAATCGCTTGGGCCGCTTCTAGATTTGTTTTAAAGACGGTGTCATCGAGATTGCGTGCGCCTACGTAACTGCCCGTGTTTACATCAATGGTCGTCATAGACTCAGTTTGATCGATCATGAGATAGCCACCAGACTTAAGGTCGACTCGGCGACCAAGCGCTTTATTAATCTCAGCATCAACATCAAATAAGTCAAAGAGGGCGCGTTCGCCACGATGCAGGGTCAGCTTACCTAAAAGGTTAGGCATGTAGGCATTCGTAAATGCTTTGAGCTTCTCAAAATTCTCAGCAGAATCCACGCGAATTTGGGTGGTGTCTTCACCGGCAACATCCCGCAATACCCGCTCTGCTAGGCTAAGATCCTGATAGAGCAGGGTAGGCGCTGGATTGTGTTTCATGGCTGCATGAATGTTTTCCCAGGTGGTGCGTAGGTAAAGCATGTCGTGCTGTAGTTCTGTGTCGGATGCATCTTGAGCGCTAGTACGGACGATGATGCCGCCCTTTTCGTCTGCAGCCATCAGGCCTGCAAGACGCGCCTTAATTGCTTCGCGTTCTTCAGGCTGATCAATCCGCTGAGAAACGCCAATATATTTTTCGGTAGCGGTATCGCTGCCTGCGGGAGGTAGATAGACTAAATTTCGTCCAGCAATACTCAATTGGGTTGTTAAGCGCGCACCCTTAGTTCCCAAGGGATCTTTTAGTACCTGAACTAATAGCGTTTGTCCTTCAAACAATAATTTTTCAATCTGTGCCTGAGGATTATTTTGCGTGATGTCTGCCACATGCATAAAAGCAGTGCGCTCAAGACCGATTTCGATAAATGCCGATTGCATGCCTGGTAGTACACGAACTACTTTAGCTAAATATATGTTTCCCACAATGCCACGTTGGCGAGTGCGCTCAATTTGTAACTCTTGAACCGCCCCTTGCTGAATTAAAGCAACGCGCGTTTCTTGCGGTGTGATATTGATCAGTATTTCTTCGTTCATATGCTGCTGACTTGGGCGCGTTCTAGTAAAAGCTTCGTTTCATAAATAGGTAGACCCATGATACCGCTATAGCTGCCCCGAATTAAAGGAATAAAGGCGCCACCCAAGCCCTGTATGCCATAGGCACCAGCCTTGCCAAAGGGTTCGCCGCTGGCGATGTAGGTAGCTATCTGTTCTGCCGATAAATTGGCAAACTGAACTTCAGAAACTTGCATTAGCTGTATTGGTTTTTCATCGGGGCTGACGGTCACCGCTACTGAGCTGAGAACTTCATGAACTTTGCCACTAAGCATAGTCAAAATTCGGGCAGCATCTGCTGCATCGATCGGTTTACCCAGAATTTCACCATCAGGATGATTGGGTAAGCTCACCGTGGTGTCGGCACAGAGAATCGGAGCCCAAGGCAAACCGCTGTTTTTCCATCTAGTGAGTGCTGCAGTGCTTTTTGCTAAGGTAACCCGCTCTACATAGGTGCGTGCTTTTTCTTGCGGGAGAGGGGTTTCGATACTCTCGCTATCTTCATTGGGGCCTGGGAGTAGCATTTCAAAGCGAATACCCATTTGCGTTAAGAGCTCCTGGCGGCGAGGACTTTGCGAAGCGAGGTAAATAAAAGAGTTCAACTGATTACTCGCGATGGTAAGGGTGACCTTGCAGAATAGTCCATGCTCGATAAAGCTGCTCCACTAACATGACTCTAGCCATGGCATGTGGCAAGGTCAGGCTGGAGAGCCGCCACATCGCTTGTGCACCTTTTTTCAGGCTGGGATCCAAGCCATCTGCACCACCAATTAAAAAGGTAATGTCAAAGCCTTCTTGGCGCCAGCTAGCCAGTTGAGTAGCTAAGTTCTGAGTAGTTTGGTCTTTGCCTCGCTCATCTAAGGCAATCACTTTACATCCCTTGGGAATGGCAGCGGCAATTTTTACGGCTTCTTTTGCGGGTGTGAGATCTGGTTTGATCTCTTTAATTTCAATGCTGCAATCGGCCGGCATTCTTTTGACGTAGTCATGAGTTGCCGTGGCAACCCAATCAGGCATTTTATGACCAACAGAAACGATGGTAAGTCGCATTGCTGCAAGTAACGACGAAATTACTCGTCGTCTTCAGATTCACTGGCCTTAACAAGACCTTTGTCACCAGCTAATTTCACGCGCACTGGTTTAGCGCCCCACATGCCTTCAAGCTGATAGTAAGAGCGCAGCATCGGTTGCAAAATATGTACGACGATATCGCCACAGTCAACCAATACCCATTCCCCGGTTTCCAAACCTTCAATAGAAATGACTTCTCCACCTTTAGCATTCACTTCTTCTTTGACTGACATTGCTAAAGAGCGGGTTTGACGATTACTTGAGCCGGTTGCAATGATTACTCGATCAAATAATTCACTTAATTTAGTGGTGTCATACACGCGAATATCTTGTGCTTTAACATCTTCTAGGGCATCGATCACGACGCGTTGTAATTTACGTAAGTCCATATTTTCTCGGCAATAATTTTTCTATTTAGGGTGATCTTAGCTTGATTACTGATACAAGCCCAGATTTGTGATGATTTCTAGGGTGTGGGTTGGAATATGCTCGGATGCAATAGAGCTCCGTGAGCTGGATTTGAGGCGATCTCGTAACGCGGTTGAAGATAGATCAATATTCAGGCTTTCATCGATGTATATGAGGCCTGCAGCGCTATTTTCAAGGGCTTTAGCAGCCGATGTTTGATGGCTTTTCAAGAATTGACCCACTTCGGAGCTTATTTCTAGTCTTAAATCATGATGTGGCCTAGTAGCCACTGCAAAATTGACAAACTGACTCAGCTTTTCCCAAGAGTTCCAGCTAGGGAGGGCAACAAGAGAATCCGCCCCCATTAACCAAGTCAGGCTAGCGTTTGTTCCAAAGCGCTCACGTAAGGCTTTAACAGTATCAATTGCATAGCTCGGTCCAGCTCGATCAACTTCTATGCGATCAACACCTACTTGAGTGGATATATTCAGATATAGGAATGCTCGCGCTAAATCGATGCCGGCAGCTTCAGTCAACTTCAAGCGCATTTCTGCTGGAGTAACGCCGGTACCTTTTTGCCATGGCTCACCACTGGGGATGAGCAGTAGTGCATCCAAATGGAGCAGCTTTGCAAAATGCGTAGCTAATCTCAAATGACCCACATGAGGGGGGTCAAATGTGCCGCCAAGAATGCCAATTTTCTTTATATCGCTCAAGCTAGCCAATCTCGTGGCTTAAGGTAATAGTCATATAGCTTAGCCTCAGGAGTCCCGGGCTTTGGCTGCCAGTTGTACCACCACTGAACTACTGGTGGCATCGACATCAGAATAGATTCGGTACGTCCACCCGAGTGCAAGCCAAAGATAGTCCCGCGATCAAAGATCAGGTTGTATTCCACATAGCGACCGCGGCGATATTCTTGAAAAGCTTTTTCTTCTGGAGTGAAGCTATCTTGATAGCGTCGCTGCACGATAGGCAGGTAAGCATTAATAAAGGCATCACCTACTGCGCGAGTCATGGCAAAACTTTTCTCAAACCCAAACTCATTAAAGTCATCAAAGAAAACGCCGCCAATACCGCGTGGTTCTTCACGATGCTTTAGATAGAAGTATTCATCACACCATTTTTTAAAGCGAGGGTAGAGCGCTTCGCCAAATGGATCTAAAGCGTCTTTAGCAGTTTGGTGAAAGTGTTTGCAGTCTTCATCAACGCCGTAATAAGGAGTTAGGTCAAAGCCGCCCCCAAACCACCAGACAGGCTCTTTGCCAGCCGCTTGCGCAATAAAGCAGCGCACATTCATATGGGTGGTGGGTACTTTGGGATTATTCGGGTGGAATACTAAAGAGACGCCCATCGCTTCAAAGCTGCGACCTGCTAGCTCTGGGCGATGATGCGATGCTGAAGGAGGCATTTGGTCGCCGCGGACATGGGAAAAACCTACACCCCCTTTTTCCAGAATATTGCCACCATCCAGAATACAAGTGCGACCATAACCTTTGAGTTTGCTGTCTTCTGGCTTGTGCCATTCATCAGCAACAAAGAGCTTGCCATCTAGAGTGCTCATGGCGCTTGTGATGCGATCTTGCAGACCTAAAAAATACTCTTTTAAGGTTGCGATATCGATTTGGGTCTGTTGATCTGACAAGGGTGTTCTAACTTTATGGATTTACTTAATTGCGCGATAGCCAATATCTTTGCGATATTGCATGCCATCAAACTGGATGTGACTGATGGCCTCGTATGCTTTTTGTTGAGCGCCACGCACAGTATCGGCGAGGCCAACAACGCACATCACGCGTCCACCCGATGTCACCACTTTGCCATCTTGCAATTTTGTGCCAGCATGGAAAGTAATTTGATCTTCAGTGTCAGCCGGAATTCCCGTAATGACATCGCCAGCACGTGGGGTATCAGGGTAATTGTGGGCCGCAAGCACAACACCCAAGGCAGTGCGGCGATCCCATTCCAGCTCAACCTCATTGAGCGTGCCATCTACTGCATGATCCAGTGCATTGACGAGATCGCTACGCAGACGAGCCATGATGGGTTGTGTTTCTGGGTCGCCCATACGGCAGTTAAATTCCAAGGTCTTGATCTTGCCATCAGGAGAGATCATTAATCCTGCATACAAGAAACCTGTATATGGAATGCCATCTGCTTGCATACCCTTCACTGTTGGCATGATCACTTCACGCAATGCACGCGCATGAATTTCTGGAGTAACGACTGGTGCGGGAGAGTAAGCACCCATGCCACCAGTATTTGGTCCTTGGTCAGCATCGAGTAAGCGCTTGTGATCTTGGCTGGTTGCCAACGCAAGAACATTCTTGCCGTCTACAAGAACGATAAAGCTAGCTTCTTCACCAGTCAGGAATTCTTCAATCACAACACGGGCGCCTGCATTACCCAACTTGTTGTCAGCCAACATCATGTCAACAGCGGCATGTGCCTCTTCAAGACTCATGGCAACCACTACGCCTTTACCTGCGGCAAGGCCATCGGCCTTAATCACAATCGGCGCACCTTTGGCGTCAATATAAGCATGCGCTTTTAGAGCGCTAGAAAACGTTTGATAATCGGCTGTTGGAATGCCATGACGCTTCATAAAGGCTTTAGAAAAGTCTTTAGAAGACTCCAATTGAGCTGCCAATTGGGTTGGGCCAAAAATACGCAAACCATTATTACGGAATACATCCACGATGCCGGCAGCCAGCGGAGCTTCTGGACCCACAACTGTTAGATTAATCTTTTCGCGCTTAGCAAAATCAGCCAGCTCTTGTAATCCAGTGATCGGTAAGTTCTCAATGCCTGCAGCAGCTTGTTTAGCGGTTGCTGTACCACCATTGCCAGGAGCAACATAAACCGTTTGGACTTGTGGTGATTGAGCCAGTTTCCAAGCTAAAGCATGTTCGCGTCCGCCGGATCCGATTAAGAGAATTTTCATAACGATAGTTTGTCAGTATTAATAAAGTAAAAATGCAGTAAATGTTTTATATATGCAAAGTAAATTAAAGTGCGGCATTCGTAAATACTTCTTGAACGTCATCTAGGTTCTCAAGTGCATCCAATAACTTTTGCATACTTTCAGCTTGATCGCCTTCTAAGGCAATCTCAGTCTCAGGGCGCATGGCAACCGTTGCTAGCTCTGGCTTGAGACCTGCTTTACTAATAGCATCTTGCACATTTGAAAAATCAGGAACAGGAGACAGCACTTCTAAAGAACCGTCGTCATGAGTAATGACATCCTCAGCGCCGGCATCTAATGCTACTTCCATGAGTTGGTCTTCGCTGGTGCCTGGTGCGAATAACATTTGGCCGCAGTGTTTGAATAAGAAGGCAACTGAACCTTCTGCACCCATATTGCCACCATTCTTATTAAAAGCATGGCGAACTTCGGCAACAGTACGAGTGCGGTTATCGGTTAAGCAATCCACAATAATGGCAGCGCCATTGATGCCATAACCCTCATAACGAATTTCTTCGTAGTTCACGCCTTCAAGGGAGCCGGTGCCGCGCTGAATCGCTCTTTGCACGTTATCGTTCGGCATATTCGAGTCTTTGGCCTTATCAATAGCCAAGCGTAAACGCGGGTTGGTTGCAATATCGCCGCCGCCTAATTTGGCGGCAACGGTGATTTCTTTAATGAGTTTGGTCCAAATCTTGCCGCGTTTTTCGTCCTGACGACCTTTGCGGTGCTGAATATTGGCCCATTTCGAATGGCCGGCCATACGGGTAAGTCCTTTTAATAATTTGGCTAGAAGACCTCATTTTAAGGGGTTCTAGACCCAAGTTAGGGGGTAAGTAAGCATTTTTTGTTACACTCTCATGTCTTAGCAGTAACAAAGTAGCAAAGTAAGCAGAATTTCCACTGCAAACACCTGCCTCGGTGATGGAATTGGTAGACGTGCCGGACTCAAAATCCGGTGCCGCAAGGCGTGGCGGTTCGAGTCCGCCCCGAGGCACCACTCAAAGACTATTCAGTACTTGAGCATAACTAGATTATTCAAATTTCGTAAGTCTCGGATTCGTTATTCATTGCCTGCTCAACAATCTTCTTGGTGAGTGTTGGCGAGAAGAGTTCAATGAAGGTGTAAACAAAAGATCTGAGGTAGGCTCCTTGTTTAACGCCAAGATGAGTGACGTTATTCCCAAATAGATGGCCAGCAGGAATCACTTTGAGGTTGCGATCTCGATCTGGATCATAGGCATGGCCAGCAACAATGCCAATACCCATACCTGTTTCTACATAAGTCTTAATAACGTCGGCATCGATCGCTTCCAAAATAATATCGGGCGTAATGTTTCTTTGCGCAAAGGCTGCATCAATCTTGCTTCGACCAGCAAATGCTTTGTCGTAAGTAATGATGGGGTATTTAGCAATCTCTTCCAGGGTAAGTGTTGCCTGGTTAAGAAGGGGGTGACTGAGCGGCACCATGAGTACGTGCTGCCATTGATATCCTGGCAAAGCGAGTACTCCCGGGGTATTTGCAATCCCTTCAGTAGCAATGGCAATATCCGCGCGATCATGTGTGAGTAGCTCTGCAATTTGACCTGGATTGCCTTGCTGAATGCTCACCTTTACTTTTGGAAAGCGTTTGGTAAATTCAGTCAGCACTTTGGGAAGTGCGTAGCGTGCTTGTGTATGGGTAGTGGCAATCACGAGGCTGCCTTGATCTTGACTTGCAAAATCTTTACCAACCCTCTTCAGTGTTTCCACTTCATCGAGGATGCGCTCAATCGAAGTCAAAATACGTTTACCTGGCTCCGTAAGGGATCGAATGCGCTTGCCATGGCGACGAAAGATCTCAACACCTAACTCATCTTCTAATTCGATAATGGCCTTAGAAACCCCTGGTTGAGAGGTGAATAACGCTTTAGCGGCGGTAGTTAAGTTGAAGTTTTGTCTAACGGCTTCCCGCACGAAGCGGAATTGGTGGAGATTCATGAGGATTCCTATCTTTATATCAACAATGATATAGGAATCAAATTCTAAATGATTTTTGGGTATTAAGCCTTAGAAACCCAGCGCAAGCCAAGGAGCGCCAAAACAAAGTACAGCAAAGGCGGGGTTAGAGCCGTGAGGAGTGCTGGCCAAGAACCTAGGAGTCCCACGTTAGAGAAGAGAGAATTAAATAGCTGGAAGCTCATGCCCAGCATGATGCCGCCAAATACCTTGATGCCAACACTGCCTGCTCGAACCTTAAGGTATGCAAACGGAAGCGCTAGTGTGAGCATCACAAAAATGGTGAAGGGGTAAACCACCTTCTTCCAGAAGGCGATGGAATGCCTCTGTGCATCTTGTTTGTTTTCACGCAGGTGGGAGATAAAGCGACCCAAGCTCATGATCGACATTTTTTCAGGGCTAATTAAGAGCACATTCAAAATTTGAGGTGTGACTTCCGATTCCAGCGTGAGAATCGGATGCGTATAGGTTTGCGCAGAAAAGACGGGGTTCAGCGGGTCAGATTGTTTTGTTTCTTTAAAGCGAGTTTCAGTGACATCATTCAACACCCAGATGCCGGTCTCATCAAATTGTCCAGAGACTGCGCTACGAATAGAGAGGAGATGATAGGTGTCATCAAACTCATACATGCGAATACTGCGAATCTCGTTATCCTTGTTAACGTTACCTACGTTGACATAGCGTACGCCTGGTCGTACAGGCCCGCTACCATCTTCGTCGCGCAGACGATCCTTTACCCAAACACCCGTTTTAAATTGTGATGTGTAGGCTGACCCCATGGCCTTCATGCGAATCTGATCCGACTTTGCTTCGGTGTAAGGGCCAACCCACTCACTCATGATGAGTGTGAGCGCAACCAATGGGAGTGAAATTTTTGTGAGAGTAATGAGTCCACGCTTAACGTCTAACCCAGCAATACGCAAAATAGTGAACTCAGACTGGCTCGCTAGCATCGCAAACACATAGATACTGCCAATCAAGCCGGCAATAGGTATGATTTCGGAGATTCGGCTTGGTGCCTTTAGAAGCACATGGAGTAGGGCCAGAGGAAGTGTGTATGCCCCTTGCACGGAGCCTAATTCGCTCAAGGTATCGAAGAATAAAAACAAAGCTACCAAGGCGAACAAGATAAAACCAAAGGCAGCATAAATCTGCTTGGCTAGATAGCGCTCGTAAATGAAAGGAAAGAGCAATTTCATTTGGTGGCCATCGAGGCGGGCAATTGACGGCGCCACCACTTCAAAGAAGGATTAATACGATTGCGAATTAAGGCTGTCGCAATCAAAAGGGCGAGTAAGTGAATGGGCCAGATAGCAACAAAAACACTGACCTTACCTTGCGAGACAAAATTTTGCGTCAGGTTCAGTAAGTTGCTATAGATTAAATAAATTAAGACCGCATAAAACATTGCGGTGTAATTACCTAATCGAGGGTTCACATAAGCAAGTGGTATGGCGATGAGCACCAAACCTAATGCCATTAATGGCAAGCCAATGCGCCACAGTAACTCAGCACGATTGGGGTTGGTGGAGGCCGGATTAGGGTCATTTAAAAGTTCAGTGATCGTCTTCTCGCGATCACGCGGTGCTGGCGCCAATGATTCTTTGCTGCGGATCTTGGTGCTGTATTCATTAAATTCCAGAATTCTGAAATCGGGCTGAGTGGGCTGCCCCTCATAGCGTCTACCGTTATGCAGCACAATAGATTTCTCGCCACCCGCAGAATTCTGAATGAAGCCTGTTTGGGAAACTGCAATACTTAGTCGACCATTTTTAGAATCGGCTACAAAGATATTCTTGACTTCACTTTTGTCAATATCAAGCTCTTCAATGAAAAATACGCGCTCTGCTTTTGCGGACTCTTTAAATTGTCCGGCACTCACCATAGAAACGTCATCACGTTGTTGAAAGCGTTGACTAATTAAAGTGGATTCCCGATTTGCCCAGGGCCAAACAAAAAGAGCCAGGAGCGCGATCACAATGATGAGCGGCGTGGCAAATTGCATAATAGGGCGAATAAGATTGGTAACGCTTAAGCCGCTAGCAAACCAAACAATCATTTCTGAGTCTTTGTACCAGCGCACCAGAACAATGAGGGTTGCGACAAATAGAGAGACTGTCAAAAGAACTGCAAGATAACCCAGGGTAGCTAATGCAATTAAAACGAGTGCGTCCTCTGGATTAACCGCCCCGTTAGCGGCGTAACCCAAAATTCGGATCACTAAGGTAGTCACCATAATGGTGACTAAGACCAAAAAGACCCCGCCAGTCGTAAAACTGAGTTCGCGGCGAAGGGCCTGGTTAAAAATCATGAGAATTTATAGGTCTGGATTTGAAGGGTTATTAGGCTTGGAAATGGCTTATATTGCTAGAGGTAAGGGAAGTTATTCTCATGTCGGAGGATAATGGATAAACGTCCCAAATTAGCAGATTACCCCTTTTGAATCGACCAAAACACCGTAATAGATTATGACAATCCAATTCAGCACCAAGATTTTCCCTCAAGCAGACCTCCAGAGTCTAAAACTCCAGAAATCCAGCCTCAAAACCTTGCTCGGCAATGCCACCGACTGTTTGGTTTTGGCATATTCCAAGGCGGATATAGATAGTTTCTCAGGCGCCAAAGGGGCTAAGGCAAAAGAAGGATTTTTGCCAGAGTTAGATTTCTTGCTTGGTGGCTCAGTCAATCACGCCAATATTCTTGGGGATTTAGATTCCAAACAGGCTTCCGTATGCATGTTGCGTGCAGAAAAATCTTGGTCCAGCAATGGCGTTAAAGCAAAAAGAGTATTGCTAGTGAGCTTAGGCGATGTGCATCTTGCTAGCGAACGGAGTTTGACTACTTATTCCAAGGTTGCGCGCGCAGCTTTAAAGGTGATGAGCGGTGGATCGATTGAAAGTGCACTTTGGTTTACACCAAGTTTTGCGCTTGCTCACAAAGCTGACTTCATTGCTGAAGAAGTTCGCCTTACCGTTCAATACGCTGGTGATCAGGCTTACCGTTTTGGTGTGCGTCAGCCCGCCATGAAATTTAAAGTAAAAGATAAAGCAGACACTTTTCAGCATCTTATTTTTGCAGGTAACGATGCCTGCGCAAAAGAGCTTAAGGCTGCGGTAGAGCAGGGTGTCGCCATAGTAGAGGGCATGCACCTGGCCAAGGACTTGGGTAATCTTCCTCCAAACATCTGCACGCCGACCTACCTCGGTAAGGCAGCGCAAGGCTTAAGTAAAAAGACCGCCCTTAAAGTAGATGTGCTTGGGCTTAAACAAATTGAAGCTTTGGGAATGGGTTCATTTTTATCTGTTGCTAAAGGATCTGCTACCCCGCCGCAATTTATTGTGATGAAACATCAAGGTGGCAAAGCAGGAGAAGCTCCGATTGTCTTGGTTGGTAAAGGAATCACTTTTGATACTGGTGGAATTTCATTGAAGCCAGGTGAAGCCATGGATGAAATGAAGTACGACATGTGTGGTGCAGCTTCAGTGATCGGCACGATGTACTCCGTTGCTTTAATGAAATTAAAGAAGAACGTGATTGGCGTCATTCCTACCTGTGAAAATATGCCATCAGGCCAAGCAACTCGTCCTGGCGATATTGTGAAGAGCATGTCTGGGCAGACTATTGAGATTCTCAATACGGATGCAGAAGGCCGCTTAATTCTGTGTGATGCGCTGACTTATGTGGAGCGCTTTAAGCCTGCGGCAGTAATCGACGTTGCAACCTTAACTGGCGCCTGTGTGATTGCTTTGGGTCATGTACATAGTGGTTTGTTTTCTGAAGATGAGGGCTTGGTGAGTGAGCTCACTAAAGCGGGTCATACTTCTTTAGATACCGTATGGCGTTTGCCTTTGGATGCGGCTTACCATGATCAACTCAAATCCAATTTTGCAGATGTAGCCAATATTGGCGGTCGTCCTGCTGGTAGCGTGACAGCGGCTTGCTTCTTATCTCGCTTTACCGAGAAATACAAATGGGCGCACTTGGATATCGCTGGCACTGCATGGAAGAGTGGTGCCGCTAAAGGTTCTACCGGTCGTCCTGTGCCGCTCTTGGTGAACTTCTTGCTCGAGCGCAAGTAATCATTCTAGATCTCGGATAAATATTGAATGGCTCGAATTGATTTTCATAGCAACGTCAGTGACAAGCTGGAATACGCTTGTCGTCTCACGCGCAAGATTTGGAGCGCTACACCTGAAGGTGAGCCAGTCCGCAATATTGTGATGGTCGGCGAGAAGCCGGATCTGAAAAAGTTGAACGAACTTCTTTGGACATTTAGTAGCGCTGATTTCTTGCCACATTGTTTTATTGAGGATGAGGCCGCAGCAGAAACACCCATTGTTTTAACGGACGATTTTGCTTCTTCCGCCCTCAGCAGTATTCCCCATGCTGATGTCATGATTCATTTGGGAATGCGTATGCCTGCTGATGTAGCAGCTTTGGTTGCGCGTTTTCCCAGAATCGTTGAGGTAGTCACTGTAAATGAAGCAGAGCGCTTGGCAGGGCGCGAGCGCTTTAAAGCCTATCGAGAGTTGGGTCATGAGTTGCATAACTTCGACCAATCCAAAAGCTAAGAGCTATGTTGATTCATCCCCAGTTTGACCCTGCAGCAATTCGTATTGGATCTTTTGCAATTCATTGGTATGGCTTGATGTATCTGATGGCCTTTGTTCAATTCTTGCTTTTAGGCCGTTTACGCATCAAAGCGCCACGCTATGAAGCCCTGGGTTGGACCTATAAAGATCTTGAGGATCTCCTATTTGCCGGCGTTCTTGGTGTGGTGTTGGGTGGTCGCCTTGGCTACACCTTGTTTTATATGCCAGGCTTCTATCTATCCCACCCCTTGAGTATTTTCAAAATTTGGGAAGGTGGCATGTCTTTTCATGGCGGCCTTTTGGGGGTATTGGTTGCGCTCTTCTGGTTTGCTAAAAAACGCAAGACCACCTTTTTTGTCGTGAGTGATTTGGTTGCTCCATTGGTTCCCTTTGGTTTGGCTTTTGGTCGACTCGGGAACTTTATTAATGGTGAGTTGTGGGGTAGGCCTACTGATTTACCTTGGGCGATGATTTTCCCATTGGTAGATTCCATCCCACGCCATCCATCGCAGATTTATCAACTGCTTGGTGAAGGTGTGCTGCTCGGTATTGCGCTCTGGATTTATGCAGGTAAGCCAAGACGCGTTGGCCAGGTATCCGGATTTTTCTTGTTGGGCTACGGTATTTGCCGCTTCTTGGCTGAGTATGCGCGTGAGCCAGATTCTTTCTTGGGCCTTCTTGGCTTAGGCTTGTCTATGGGTCAGTGGTTATGTGTGCCAATGATGATGTTTGGCCTCTATCTCATGACTGCATTTAAATCGAAGAGTAAGTAAACGCCCTATGCTGAATGAAGAGCTGACACTTCGAAAATTAGAGGTGCTGTGCTCGTTTATTCGGACCGGCAGCCTTTCTAAAACAGCGGAAGAGTTGCACTTAAGTTCAGTCAGCATTCATAAGGCATTGCATTCACTGGAATCGGGAATAGGGTGCGCTCTATTTGTAAAAGATGGACGTCAGTTAAAGGCTTTGCCAGCAGCTATTTATTTGGCTGAAGCAAGTGCGGATTTATTAGCCGATGTAGACCGCGTTCTAAAAAAGACCAGAGCCAAAGCGGGTGTCGAGAGCGGGCAAATTCGTCTGGGGTCAATGTACTCTTTGACGGCCAATATCATTCCTAGAGTCATTATGGGCACCAAAATCCGTAGACCTGATTTAGATATTGATTTATATCTGGGATCTAATGAGGACTTGATGAAGAGGCTCAGCGAGGGAAATGTAGATGCAGTAATCATGGCGGTCCCTACAAGAGATCTTCCGGAGGGTGTCCAAGTGGTCCCTCTTTTTGAGGACCAATTGTTTTTAGCATCTTCCAAAAACAATAAGCCAGCTGAAGCCAATATTGATTTATCTGAATACCGCAATGAGAAATTTCTGACCCTTCAAGATGGTTTTGCCACCACCTCCGGGTTTTATGAAGCCTTCCAGTTGGCTGGATTTGCCCCCGATGTAGTTATGAAGGTGGGCGATATCTTTTCTCTTATGAATATGGTCTCAGGGGACCTAGGAAGATCTTTGCTGCCTGGTCGGGTGAAGGCTTTAATGGGTGATGCGATTGAATTTACCCCTTTATTACCAAAATATCAGGTCACACAACATATTGGCCTTATGTACCTCCAGGCTAATGAATCAAACCCCAATATCCTCGCTCTAGCGGCTGAAACCCGCATGTTGCATCGCAATAATTCCTAAACCTGCCTTAACACGCTAGCTAATCTATTAACTTAAAGTTAATGAATATATACTTTCATTAATTGATTCAAGTATGGCTCAGCTATACATTAATACTCAACCCTTCACCCTTTGGGTTGAATTCTTTGAGAGATATACATGCTTGAAAAGCTAGCAAAAGCCCGTTACTTTTCCCGCGTTACCGGCGCGGTCAATCGACTTATTTCAGAGCGCGGTGAATCGAATGCCGTCAGCATGGCTGACGATGTGATCCACAACTATCGCAAGCTTTCTAAAGATCAGCATGCTAAATTTTTCAATTTTCTATTTGAAAAACTAAATCCAGATGCTGCTGCGGTCATGGCTGCCGCGCAAAATTTTTCCGCAGAAGCAAGTGCGCGCAATTACATTAAATTACAACGCGTGACTGAGCCGCCGAGGCAAGAATTGTTTCGTCGACTGAATCGCGCAACCAATGGAACTGCTGCGCTCGTAGCTATGCGTCGTGATCTGTTGCAGTTGCTCGAAAAGCAGCCTGAGTTAACTGCGGTTGATTTTGACCTACGTCACCTCCTGTCATCTTGGTTTAATCCAGGATTTTTGAAGATGCATCGAGTTGACTGGAAGTCGCCTGCTGAAGTTCTTGAAAAGCTTATTCAGCATGAGGCTGTTCATGCAATTGATGGCTGGGATGACCTGCGCCGCCGCTTGCAGCCTGATCGTAGATGTTTTGCGTTTTTTCATCCGCAACTTCCAAATGAGCCTTTGATCTTCGTTGAAGTGGCTCTTTTGCCAGAAATCCCAGCCGTGATTACACCGTTAGTGGACAAGAAGGCAGAGACAGTTCATCAAACTTCACAATATAAAGTGGCTGCTTTTTATTCCATTAGTAACTGCGAGCCTGGTTTGCGCGGCGTTTCAATGGGTAACTTCCTGATTAAGCGCGTTGCAGAACAATTGCATGCAGAATTCCCTGGCCTCAAAACCTTTGTGACGCTTTCACCTATTCCAGGCTTCATTGACTGGGTTGCTGCTGGCGCAGATATTGGCGGCGAAAAGACTGGCACTCAACTCAAGCCTGCAATTCGTACAGCACGCGAGCAATCCTTGGAAGTACTTGGACTTGCTCATCGCTCTTGGCCTGAGCGTTTAAGCGCTGGTTGGCATCCAGACAATGCCACTGAAAAAGAAAAGGCTGCTTTACTTTGTCTCGCAAGTATTTACTTAGGCTTAGGTTCTGCAGGACGCAACGGCAACCCAGTTGCTAAGTTTCACTTAGGCAACGGCGCTAAGCTTCATCAAATTAACTGGGCTGGAGATCTCTCTCGCAAGGGTTTACGACAGTCGGCAGCACTCATGGTTAATTATTTGTACGATCTTTCCTCCGTTGAGGAGAATCATGAGCGCTTTACCCATGGGGAAATTGATTATTCACGTGCTGTTGGCCGATTAATGCAGGCCTAGAAATATATTTTTGGAGGAGAGGCTCTAAAAGCAGAATTCAGAGAATATTCGCTTTAGAGTATGTGGCAAGGAGGCAGACACTAAGATCTGACCGTATTATGCAGTCTATAAAACACTACTAGGAGAACAATATGAGCAATGAATTGAAATCTGGATCCAATAAGCCAAATGCTTTGCGTCGCCAATTATTAGCGGGATCTGCAGCGTTGCCTTTAGCTGGTGTCGTGGGTTATAGCCCAGCATCAAACGCTCAAGGTGCAACTAAAACCTTGAACATCTCACATCAGTTCCCTGGTGGAACTATTCAGGCAGGTGATTTCCGTGATCGTCTCTGCCGTAAATTTGCTGAATCTGTTGAAAAGCGCACCAAAGGTGCATTGAAATTCCAGGTATATCCAGGTTCATCATTGATGAAAACCAATGCGCAGTTCAGTGCAATGCGTAAAGGCGCTTTAGATATCTCATTATTCCCAATGCCATATGCTGGTGGAGAAGTTCCTGAGTTGAATATTGGCTTGATGCCAGCATTGGTTACTAGTTACGAGCAGGCTGCTAAATGGAAGACTGCTGAAGTTGGCAAGATGCTGACTAAAATTTTAGAAGACAAAGGTATTGTTCTTTTGAGCTGGGTTTGGCAAGCCGGCGGCGTCGCAAGCAGAAGCAAACCAATTGTTCTCCCTGAAGATGTTAAAGGGATGAAGATTCGTGGTGGTAGTCGTGAATTTGACCTCATGCTCAAGGCGGCAGGGGCTTCAGTGATCTCCTTGCCTTCTAATGAGATCTACGCAGCAATGCAAACTGGTGCTATGGATGCTGCTTACACATCCTCTACAAGCTTTATGTCATTCAAGCTTGAAGAGTTGGCGAAAGCATTTACTAGTGCACGTCAAAAATCCTATTGGTTCATGCTTGAGCCATTGATGATGTCTAAACAAATCTTTGATACTTTGCCAAAAGATCAACGCGATGCTCTCATGGCAGCTGGCGCCGAGATGGAGAAGTTTGGACTCGAAGCTGCAAAAGAGGATGACAAGACTGCAGCCTTAGCTTATGCAAGAGCTGGTAGCAAAGTCACTGATGTTGACGCAGCGATTGTGGATAAGTGGAGAGCTATTGCACGTGATAGCGCCTGGAAAGACTACGCAGAGAAGAATGAAAGCTGCGCATCATTGTTAAGAGCAGCAGAAAAAGTAACCTAAATCATGACTCAACTTTTACAAGCGACAGACCGCTTAATGTCTGGAATTAATAAGCTGATGGTGTTGTTTGGATCATTGGCTTTGGTGGCTGCTTCGGTCATCTTGAGCTACAGCGTTGCTTCAAGAGCATTTTTTGGGGCAACGACTGATTGGCAAGATGAGGCTGCGGTATTTTGCTTGGTAGGCGCTACTTTCCTTTGTGGTGCTTACGTTCAGCAAATTCGTGGACACGTAGGCATTTCAGCGGTATCTACCATGTTGCCTAAAGCGGTCAACCGTCTCAGGGTGTTGATTATTGATATTGCCTCATGTGCTTTCTGTGCTTTTTTTGCATGGAAGTCTTGGGCTTTGTTTCATGAAGCGTGGGTTGATGGTCAAGTGACTTCATCTTCATGGGCTCCACCTCTGTGGATTCCATACATCATGATGTCTATTGGTATGACCTTGTTAGCGTTTCAGATTTTGCTCCAAGCGTTTGGAGATGTTGTTAATCCAGGCGAAGGGGAATAAGTATGTCAATCATGACATTAGGATTGTTGTTTGCAGCAGTTACCTTATTGGTAATGTTTTCAGGGATGCCCATCTCTTTTGCATTGGGCTCAGTAGCAGTTGTATTTATGGTGTTCTTTATGCCTGTATCTTCATTGGATACGGTGACACAGAACGTCTACGAAGAGATGGCCAGTATCACCTTGCTCTCGATCCCGCTATTTATCTTAAAAGGGGCGGCGATCGGACGTTCACGCGCCGGCCAAGATTTGTACGAGGCTTTGCACGTTTGGCTTGGTAAGGTTCCAGGCGGCTTAGGCGTTGCTAACGTTTTAGCTTGTGCTCTGTTTGCTGCGATGGCAGGATCGAGTCCTGCAACATGCTCCGCAATTGGTAGCGCAGGTATTCCAGAGATGCGTAAGCGTGGTTACTCACCAGGATTAGCGGCAGGCATTATTGCTGCTGGCGGCACTCTCGGTATTTTGTTGCCACCTTCCATCACGATGATTTTGTACTCGGTTGCTGCAGAGCAATCATTAGGACGTTTATTCCTTGCCGGCATTGGCCCTGGTCTGATGTTGGTATTGTTTTTCTCAATCTACACCGTTTATCGCTTCCGTAAAGAGTACAACCTAGCCTTAGAGGCTGTTAAGGTCGGCGCTCCTAGTCATCCGATATTGGAGCGTCACACATATACCATGCAGCAGAAGATGAGTTCTCTGCCACGCGTTTTACCTTTCTTGGTTTTATTGATTGGTGTGATGGTTGCGCTCTACGGCGGCTATGCAACACCATCTGAAACTGCAGGCCTTGGTGCAATCTTAGCCTTCGCATTAATTGCCGGTATTTACAAAATGTGGCGCATTAAGGATTTGTCGCCATTGCTCAATGCCACCATTAAAGAATCCACAATGCTAATGTTCATTATTGGAATGTCTTTATTGTTTTCCAATGTGATGAGCCATTTGCACCTCAGTCAGTCGGCTGCCCAAGCGATTGTTGACCTTGGCTTTGGACGTTGGGGATTGTTGGCTGCTATTTTGATTTTGGTAGTGATCTTGGGCTTCTTCTTGCCGCCGGTCTCTATTATTTTGATGACTGCGCCAATTTTCTTGCCACCATTAAGAGCCGCTGGATTTGATTTGGTTTGGTTTGGAGTGGTAATGACCATTGTGATGGAGACGGGTTTGATACATCCACCGGTGGGCCTCAATATCTTCGTAATTAAAAACATCGCACCTGATATTTCTTTAAATGAAATTATCTGGGGCGTATTCCCATTTGTGATCATCATGATTCTCTCTGTTGTATTGCTCTGCTTTGTGCCAGAGATTGCTACAGGATTATCTGATTTGGTAATGGGTGTGGCCAAGGTACATTGATTGCAGTATTGATAAAAATATTAGTCTTTTAGGAAATTTCATGAATTTATATTCACTCTTGGAAAAAGGTTTTCCAAAAGATAAAAAAGCGTGCGCTCTCGAGACGCACGACGGTCTCTATTACTCTTGGAGTGACCTTGAGTCAGCAACCGCTAAACTTGCCAATTTACTTGCTAGCCTCAAGCTTCCAAAAGGAGCAAGAGTTGCAGTGCAGGTTGAGAAGTCTCCTGAAGCACTTTTTCTTTATCTAGCAACGATTCGTGCGGGCTATGTATATTTGCCGCTCAATACGGCCTATCAGTCAGCTGAAATCCAGTACTTCCTAGAGAATGCTGAACCAGCAGTGGTTGTCTGCAGCAGCAAGAATCTCTCTTGGGTGTCTAAGGTAGCCTCTAAAGCCGGTACTAAGCATGTATTTACGCTGGACGAGAACCGTACGGGTACTTTATTAGACCGTGCAGGAAGCCTCAGCGACAAATTCAAGACTGTTCCGGCAAAAGATGATGATCTTGCGGCAATTCTGTATACCTCTGGTACAACAGGACGTAGCAAAGGTGCCATGTTGACTCACAAGAATCTGGGCAGCAATGCACAAGTATTACAAAAGTTCTGGGGCTGGAAAAAAGGAGACGTACTGCTACATGCCTTGCCTATCTTCCACGTTCATGGATTGTTTGTGGCTGCCCATGGCGCATTGATTAATGGCAGCAAAATGATTTGGTTGCCGCGTTTAGATACTGCGCAACTCATTAAGCATATGCCACAGTCCACAGTGATGATGGGTGTGCCGACATTTTATGTGCGCCTATTGGCTGATAAAGGGTTCGACAAGAAAGTGGCGCGCAATATGCGTCTATTTATTTCCGGTTCAGCCCCATTGTTAACTGAAACATTTAATACCTTTAAAGAAGTGATTGGTCAGCCGATTCTTGAGCGTTATGGCATGAGTGAGACGGTGATGTTGGTTTCCAATCCTTACAAAGGAAAGCGCGTAGGCGGCTCAGTTGGTCTGCCATTGCCTGGCGTTAAGGTGCGTGTAGTAACTGAAGATAACAAGCCATGCAAAGTCAATGAAATTGGCAGCATTCAGGTGAAGGGCCCGAATATATTTGCGGGCTACTGGCGCATGCCTGAGAAGACTGCTGAAGAGTTCACAAAAGATGGTTGGTTCAAGACCGGCGACGTAGGTCGTTGGGGTGGTGATGCCAATGGCGGCAAGGCGCCCAATGACTATTTATGCATCGTTGGTCGCAGTAAGGACTTGATTATCTCTGGTGGCTATAACGTCTATCCAAAAGAAATCGAAAGCTTTATCGATGACATGGTTGGCGTTGATGAAAGCGCTGTGATTGGTATTCCGCATCCTGATTTTGGTGAGGCAGTAATGGCAGTAGTTGTGCCTAAGGCTGGAGCAAAACTCAATGCAGAAGCAATGATTGCTACTTTGAAAACGCAAATTGCAAACTTTAAGATTCCAAAGCGTGTGGAGATTGTTGCCGACTTACCTCGCAACGCTATGGGTAAGGTGCAAAAGAATATTTTGCGTCAGCAGTACACAGCTTAATTAAAAGCCGAATGCCTTGCGGCTTTCATTAAACATGAAGGCTGCAAGGAAAAAAAGCATGATGCCAAAAACTCGTTTAAGTTGGGCAATATCGAGTTTTCTGGCCATCTTTGCACCTAAAGGCGCAGTAAAAATACTGACCGTCACAATGCACGCTACCGCTGGTAAATAGACAAAGCCCAGAGCGCCTGCTGGTAGATTGGGATTGCCCCAGCTTCCGTACATATAGCCAAGTGTTGCTGCTGCAGCAATTGGAAAGCCCAGGCCAGATGAAGTAGCCATTGCTGTGTGCGGCTTGACGTTGCACCAGAGCATAAATGGCACGGTAATAAATGCGCCACCTGCGCCTACTAAGCTGGCAAGTGCGCCAGCAAAGGTGCCAAAAGAAAATAAGCCAAGTGTCCCAGGTAAGTCTCTGCCTGCCTTAGGTTTTTTATTGAGCAGCATCTGAATTGAGGTGTAAACAATAAAGACTGCGAAGAAAAGTGAGAGCCATGAAGTTTTGAGTGCTTCAAACAATTCACTGCCACCAATGAGTCCACCAAAAATCATTCCGGGACTTAAAGAGGCAACTAGTTTCCAATCAATTGAGCCATGTTTGTGATGTGCCCAAATTGCAGAGGTGGTTGTAAACAGAATGGTGGCCATTCCTGTGGCAATAGCCATGTGCACGATAACTTCTTGACTAAATCCAAGGTGATTAAATACCAGGATCATGAAGGGCACTAGGATCATGCCACCACCAATGCCGAGCAGGCCAGCCAAGTAGCCTGAGATGGCACCGCACAACATCAACATCAAGATATCGCTTATTAACATGAATTCCCCGCCTTGGCCGCTAGGCCGTCATCCTGAACCCTAAGGTTCAAGGTGGAACGGCTACTCTGTTTCGGGTGCATTAAGAGGCTCAGGGAGTAACCAAGTCTAAGTTGGCACTGTGAACTTGCAAAACGCTCACGCCCACAAGGTAAAGATCGTTCCGGATGCTTGCGCATCGGTTCAAGGAACTATTGGCCTTGGCGAACCAGGCAGGGAAAGGGTTTGCATCAAAGCATCTACTTGATCTTCAAGCTCTCGAATCTGACCTTGAAGACGAGTTACTTCATCAGTGCTCACATTGGAGGGAGTGCTTTGTTGCGATGGATTTTTTTGTAAAGTTATGAGATCACCAGCAATTTTGAGTGCGGCCATCATGCTCGCTCTTTCAATACTGCGGTTGCCACCATTGATGGCTAGTTGAATTTGTTCATCCACCAAGACGCATGCTGCACGGAGTAATGGCTCATGCTCAGTACTGGTTGCCAGAGTAATTTTCTGGCCGGCGAGACTTACCTCAATGCGTTGTTGGCTCATTGTCATCCTCAGGGTTATTTGGTGGGATAGCTTCGCCCAGTAGATTGAGTTGGCGGCCGTCGCTTTGTTCTGGCAGGCGACTTAGGATGTGTTGAATGCGCTTTTGCGCATCTTCAATCTTATTTTCGAGTTGTACTCGATTTTGATTAGAGTTTTGAACAGCCTCAGCAATGGCTTGGATTTTTCCAGCTACTCGATGGATGGATGCGCATAGCGCATCCATGTCTGATGCTAGGTTGCCAGTGGAAAGAGGGGAGGTCTCACTCATACTGGCATTGTAGTCTGAAAAAAGGGCTTATTTCATGGCGTAACGCAGGCCTACAAATACGTTTGAGCCTGGGGTGTTATAGCCATAGCTGAGTTGGTAGGCTTTATTTAAAGCATTGTTCCAACGGGCAAAGACGCTAAGGTCTTTCTCTAAATCATAGTTAGCATAGAGATTAAAGATGGTGTAGCCACCCATGCCAGTGTTCGCGCCCTGAAAATCATCCCTGCGCCCGGAAAAAGTGGCTCCCACTCCGGTCGTCAGCTTGAGGTAGAGGTATTCACTGGCTAGATTGCCATATTGCTTAGCTTGCTTAATCAGAGTGCTATTCGTGCTCTCGTTTACTGGGTTTTGTTGTGTAAAGGAGCCTTTTAAGCTGAGTGAAGACATTTGTACGGCACCACTCAAAGTGCTACCGGTAATTTTGGCGCTTGCCACGTTGGATGCACAGCCAAAAATACCTGTTCCCACAGGACACGTATCCGAATTGCTAACTTGAATCAGGTTTGAGATGGAGTTACTAAAGACCACGACGTGCCCATCGAGACCTGGTTTTTCGTAGTGCAGTCCTGCTTCTGTGTTTTTACTTTTTTCAGGAAGAATCGCTGTATTTCCGTATCCTGGATAGTAAAGGTCATTAAACGTCGGCGCTCTAAATCCAGTTCCATAGTTGATGTTCGCACGCCATTCTTTGGTGAAGAAATAGCCGTAAGTTGCCGCACCGGTAGTTTGGGGTCCGTAGCCTGTGATGCTGTCATTACGGAGTGAGAAGTTGGCTAAGTGTGCTTCCCTTTTGAGTTGATATGCAATAGCACCTGAATTGGTGTTACGGGTTTGACTAAAGCCTAAAAAAGGATAGGGTGCTGTCAAGTTGTTGAAGTCACCGTTGTTGTAGTCCAGTTGATTGCTTGAAACCTTTTGAGTTTTTCTTTCCGCTAGCACTTGCAAAACATCGGTACCAATGGCGAAATCATTTTGCCAGGTATAAGTATTTTGTCTCTGGTTCAGAGTGCTGTCATATGCTGGATTATCTGGTGTACCAGGCGCGTGATTTAAAGCAGTTCCTGTTTGTGCGGATGCTTGCAGTAGGCTGCGCCAGTTCTCCATCACTTGATTTTTGGAGTAAAGAGAATAGGTCCCTAATTGAGAAACTTGATTTTGAGTTTGTTGATATAAAAACTCTTGCGGGTCAAACCCAGGTAGTTGGTTATTGAGGCGGCTATTTAAAAATTGCAATCCAAACTCTTGTCCCTTGCTCCACTCTTGAGATAGTCGGCCAGTAACGCTGTCTTGAACATAGCCCGTTCTGCCTGATGCGCTAAGCCCATCCTTATTGTTGGGTGCTATGGTATTGAAACCCATGGAGAGGGTTTGGCTTGCTGCAAGTGAGTAGCGAATTTTTTGATCGCCTTGCGTAGACCCATTAATGCTGGCTTCGCTAATACTGGTGCCGTAACTGCCATATCCAAAAGAGGCGCCTACCTTGGGAGGGCCATCACCTTTTTTGGTAAAGATTTGTACTACGCCGCCGATGGCATCGGATCCATAAAGACTGCTCTGTGGGCCAAATACGATTTCAATATGATCGATGATGGTTAGCGGGATAACTGACCAGTTGGTACCCCCATTAATCGCATCATCAATGCGAACACCATCGATTAATACGAGAGTCTGATTATTGGTAGTGCCTCGTAAGAAAACGCTGGCATTGGATCCGCCTGTTCCATAACTGGAGATGGTCACACCTTTTTGTCGTTGCAGTAATTCAACCAAGCTAGTTTGTCCAGCTTGCTCAATTTCCTCGGGCCCGATATACACGTTATCAGCCAACACATCGCTGGCTTTAGTTGGCGTTCGAGTTGCTGTGACAATAATTGGATTAAGGGGGCTTGATGTGCTTGCTAAAACTAACGGTGCGTTGTTTTGTGCGAAGGCATTAATGCTGATGAGAGCGCCCAAAATGAGGACGGCTTTTCGGTTGCTGAACTGCTGTTTCATGATTCACTTTCTGTTATCGATTGCCTAGCTAACTTCCCCGTTAGCTGGGTCGAACAGAATTTCGCGTGCAGGAGTTCAGGCGTCAATTGGGCGCAGTATCGAGAAACTAAGCGCTTGCTTGGCGCGCGAAGATCCCCGTCCGCAAAATTCCACCTGTCTTGGCCGGTATCCGGGCTAGTAAATATCAGAATCTGGCCTTCCCATGCGATTGACGCGCACAGTGGCTTTGTCAGATTCCTGACGTCTTTGACAGCTAGAAAGACGCATTTACCTACCGTTGCGGGGGCAGCACACGTTTAGTGTTTCCCGTTTAACTTTATTGCACTGCAATAAAGCACCACGACCTGGTCATTCTAGCGGATTTGAGGTGCGCCAAGTGGGAATCCAGGGCTTTGATAGGTAAAAAAGCCTACAATGGAGGGTCTAGGAGCAAGGATTCATGACCGTATTAGATAAGCATCCCGAAAAAAACCTGATTCGTCTGCAGTTGAGTCAAAACTCGGTCTTAAAAAGCTTGGATCCCTCAGCAATGGCTGATTTAGAGCGCCATTTAGAAATTGCTGACCTCAAAAAATCAGAAATCTTGTTGCACCAAGGTGATCACCAAATGGAGCAGTACTTTGTCTTGGATGGAATTCTCAAGCGGATTGTCTCTAGTGCAGATGCCAAAGAGATGATTTTGCGTTTTGCCATCGAAAAAGATATTGAAACGAGCTATGCCGCCTGGCGCCTTAAAACTGCCGCACCCTACAGCATTGCATGTGTCACTAAAGCGCGTGTAGCCCGTATGCCTATGAAGAAGTGGGCGAAATTCCTTGAGGAGCATAAGCCCCTTAAAGAGAGTTTTGAGTTTGAGGTTATGCGGCTGATGAGTGAAATCATGGCCCACACCATTACCTTGCATATGCTCGATGCTCCAGGGCGGGTAGAGCGTTTCTTGCGTAAATACGAGGATTTGTTCGAGCTTCTCCCAAAGAAGGAGTTGGCGGCCTACCTGAACCTCTCTCCTGAGACCCTGAGTCGCCTCAAAACGAAGCATAAAGAACTCTTTGTTTAAGGGCCAAAACCGCCCGTAATTACAGGATTTAAGGGGAAATTGACCGAAGTCAATGATGAACCTCTTGCCCAAGCCTAATATTCATCTCAGCCTAAGCGGGACACAAAACCCGTTATGCGATTTATAACTACATTGGAGACGTTAGCGAAAGCTAAATTGCATGAGCTCTACAAGAGCAGAACCGCAATTTTTATATAAATTTCTATGACAACAGATAATCAAAACACACAATTAACCGATGGCTTTCATCTCGTCATTGACGCTTTGAAAGCAAACGACCTCGACACCATTTTCGGCCTCGTTGGTATTCCAATTACTGACTTATGCCGTTTAGCGCAAGCAGAAGGTTTGCGCTTCATCGGCTTCCGTCACGAACAACATGCAGGTAATGCTGCCGCTATTGCAGGTTACATGACGCAAAAGCCAGGCATCTGTATGACAGTTTCTGCTCCTGGTTTCTTGAACGGTTTGACAGCTTTGGCTAACGCTACTGTGAACTGCTTCCCAATGATTTTGATCTCCGGCTCAAGCGAGCGTGAAATCGTTGACTTGCAACAGGGTGACTACGAAGAGATGGATCAGCTCAATGCAGCTAAGCCATATTGCAAAGCTGCATATCGTATCAACCACATTGAAGATATCGGTATCGGTTTTGCTCGCGCAATCCGCGCTGCAGTTTCTGGTCGTCCAGGCGGTGTGTATTTAGACTTGCCAGCTCAGTTGCTTGCACAAACCATGCCTGCTGATGAAGCCAAGAAATCCATTTTCAAGGTAATCGATCCAGTTCCGCGTCAAATCCCAGCAGCGGATGCAGTTGCTCGTGCATTAGATGTGTTGAAGGGCGCTAAGCGTCCATTGATTCTCTTGGGTAAGGGCGCCGCTTATGCTCAAGCTGATAAAGAAATTCGTGACTTAGTTGAAAAATCAGGTATTCCTTACTTGCCTATGTCTATGGCTAAAGGTTTGTTGCCAGACAATCATCCTCAGTCTGCTTCTGCAGCGCGTTCATTCGTATTGGCTGAAGCCGATGCAGTGTTGTTGGTTGGTGCACGTTTGAACTGGTTGCTTGCACACGGTAAAGGTAAAACTTGGGGTAAAGAGCCTAAGAAATTTATCCAAATCGATATTCAAGCAAACGAAGTGGATAGCAACGTACAAATCGCCGCCCCATTGATTGGTGATATTGGTTCATGCGTAGGTGAACTCTTGAAGGGTATCTCTGCTGTTCCTAAGCCAAGCGCTGAGTGGATTGCTGCGATCACCGAGAAGAAGGATAAGAATCTGGCCAAGATGGCTGAGACATTGGCTAAAGAAGCAAATCCAATGAACTTCCATGGCGCATTACGCGTGATTCGTGACGTGATCAAGAAGAACCCAGATGTGAACTTGGTTAACGAAGGCGCAAACACACTCGACTATTGCCGTGCAATCGTTGATATGTACAAGCCACGTAAACGTTTTGACTCAGGCACTTGGGGCATTATGGGAATTGGCATGGGTTACTCCATTGGCGCAGCTGTAATTAGCGGCTTGCCAACGGTTGCGGTTGAAGGCGATAGCGCATTTGGCTTTAGCGGTATGGAATTGGAAACAGTTTGCCGTTACAACTTGCCAATCACGACTGTTGTATTCAATAACAACGGCGTATACCGTGGTACTGACGTAAACCCAACAGGCGGCGCTGATGTTGCCCCGACTGTGTTCGTTAAAGATGCTCGTTACGACAAAATGATTGAAGCGTTTGGTGGTGTTGGTTACTACGTAACTACCCCAGCAGAATTAGAAGCAGCGTTAACAGAAGCGATTGCTGCCGGTAAACCAGCCCTCATCAATGCTGTTATTGATGAAACTGCAGGTACTGAGAGTGGACGTTTAACAAACTTAAACCCATCCACAGCAGCTGCTAAGAAGTAATTCCAGACTAATTTAGAAGTAAACAAGAAAGACTTAAGGAGAAACAAACATGACTAAACCATTAGAAGGTATTCGCATTATTGACTTCACACACGTACAAGCAGGTCCTGCATGTACTCAGTTGTTGGCATGGTATGGCGCTGACGTTATCAAAGTTGAGCGTCCAGGTTCTGGCGACGTAACTCGTAGCCAATTGCGCGATATTCCAGGTGCAGATGCTTTGTACTTCACAATGTTGAACGGTAACAAGCGTTCTTTGACTTTGGATACTAAGACTCAAGAAGGTAAAGAAGTTTTAGAGAAGATGATCAAAACTTCTGACGTAATGGTTGAGAACTTTGGTCCAGGTGCTTTGGATCGTATGGGATTCTCTTGGAAGCGTATCCAAGAATTGAACCCAAAAATGATCATGGCTTCTGTAAAAGGTTTTAGCGATGGCCACTCATACGAAGACTTAAAGGTATATGAGAACGTTGCTCAGTGTGCTGGCGGTGCTGCTTCAACAACTGGTTTCTGGGATGGTCCTCCTACTGTTTCTGCTGCTGCTTTGGGCGACTCCAATACTGGTATGCACTTGGCAATTGGTATTTTGACTGCATTGATGCAGCGTCAAAAAACTGGCAAAGGTCAAAAAGTATCTTGCTCAATGCAAGACGCTGTATTGAACTTGTGCCGCGTAAAGTTGCGCGACCAACAACGTTTGGACAAGATTGGTTACTTGGAAGAGTACCCACAGTACCCACACGGTTCATTCACTGACGTAGTTCCACGTGGCGGTAACGCTGGTGGTGGCGGTCAGCCAGGTTGGGTGTTGAAGTGTAAGGGTTGGGAAACAGATCCAAACGCATACATCTACTTCACAATTCAAGGTCACGCTTGGGAGCCAATTACTAAAGCTTTGGGCAAACCAGAGTGGGCAACTGATCCAGCGTACATGACTGCTGAAGCTCGTCAAGACAAGATTTTTGACATCTTCGCAACCATCGAAGACTGGCTCAAAGACAAGACTAAGTACGAAGCTGTGGACATCCTCCGCAAGTTCGATATTCCATGTGCTCCAGTTCTCTCAATGAAAGAATTGGCTAACTCACCAGACTTGCGTAAGAGCGGTTCTATTGTTGAAGTTGACCACAAAGTACGTGGTAAGTACTTGACTATCGGTAGCCCGATCAAGTTCTCTGATTTGGAAATCGAAGTTGGTCCATCACCAGTATTGGGTGAGCACACTGACGAAGTATTAGCTGACCTTGGCTATAGCGCTGATGACATCGCTAAGTTGCACACAGCTAAAGCAGTTTAATAACAAGTAACACTGGCATTAATTTGAAGGCGCTCTTAGTGAGCGCCTTTTTTATTTCTCAAAAACTCTATAGACTGACGATATGAATACCAATATTGATTTACACCAGTTAGTGGAGTGCGTTGGGGACGCCATCATCGTGGCGGATGCCCATGAAAAAATTGTCTTGTGGAATCCTGCTGCTACTCGCATCTTTGGTTATTCAGAGCAAGAAGCCCTTGGAAACACCTTGGATCTGATTGTTCCTGAGCGTCAACGCCAAAAGCACAATGAAGGCTACAGCCATTCCATGGAGACGGGTACGACCCGCTATGGAGCTTCCTTATTAAAAGTTCCAGCCAAACATAAGGACGGTGGAACTCTTTCGATTGCTTTTACTGTAGGAATGCTATTTGACGCCTCTGGAAAGGCTAACGGGGTGGTTGCTGTCATTCGGGATGAGACGGAGCGTTTTGCCCAAGAAAGGGCCCTTAAAAAGCGCGTTTCCGATCTTGAAAATCCTCCGGCATAGCTGCATATAGACCCTAACAAGGGTAAATGCAGATTTAGAAGAGATCCATGCCCAAAAAACGGGCGCGCTAGAATTTTCCCCATTTCCCACTGGTAAAATTGCCTTAATTCAAAAATTACATTCTTATTAGGACTTAAATCATGGCAAAAGCACTAGAGGGGGTCAAAGTCCTCGACTTTACGCACGTTCAATCAGGCCCAACCTGTACTCAGTTACTGGCTTGGTTTGGTGCAGACGTCATCAAAGTAGAAAAGTCTGGCGAGGGCGATGCAACACGCGGTCAGTTGCGTGATATTCCCGATGCAGATAGTTTGTATTTCACGATGTTGAACCATAACAAGCGTTCGATTACTGTGAATACCAAAACCCAAAAGGGTAAAGAAATTCTGGAGCGCTTGATCAAAGAGTGCGACGTATTGGTTGAGAACTTTGCACCAGGTGCACTCGATCGCATGGGATTTTCTTGGGAACGTATTCAAGAACTTAATCCTATGATGATCATGGCCTCTGTAAAAGGTTTTGGTCCTGGCCCATACGAAGATTGCAAAGTTTACGAGAACGTTGCGCAATGTGCAGGTGGCTCAGCATCAACTACTGGTTTTGATGACGGTCCTCCAATGGTGACCGGCGCACAGATTGGCGATAGTGGTACTGGTTTGCATTTGGCATTGGGTATCGTTACTGCGCTATATCAACGTACTCATTCTGGCCGTGGTCAGAAAGTATTGGCGGCGATGCAAGATGCCGTACTGAACTTGTGTCGTGTGAAGTTGCGCGATCAACAACGTTTAGAGCGCAACGGTACGATGCAAGAGTATCCTCAGTACCCAAATGGTGAGTTTGGTGACTCTGTACCCCGCGCCGGTAATGCTTCGGGTGGCGGTCAGCCGGGTTGGATTCTCAAATGCAAAGGTTGGGAAACCGACCCCAATTCTTATATTTATGTAGTGGTGCAGGCGCCAGTATGGCCCGCAATATGTAAAGTCATTGGCCGCGAAGATTGGATCACTGACCATAACTTCGCATCCGCAATGGCACGCTTACCCCGTCTCATGGAAATTTTTGCTGAGATTGAAAAATGGACGATGACCTTAAGTAAGTTTGAGGTTATGGAAGCGCTCAATAAGTATGATGTTCCTTGTGGCCCAATTCTTTCTATGAAAGAAATCGCTGAAGAGCCTGCGTTGCGTGCTACCGGCACCGTGGTTGAAGTGGATCATCCAATTCGCGGAAAGTACCTCACTGTTGGTAACCCAATCAAGATGTCTGATAGCCCAACCGATGTGACTCGTTCACCATTGCTCGGTGAGCATACCGATGAGATTCTTAGCGAGTTAGGTTACTCAACCGATGAGTTAATTGAATTACGTCACGATAAGGTGATCTAAGATGCGGGTTGCTTTGATTGGTAGCGCGGATTTTGGTAAAGCAGCTTTAGAGGCTTTTTTAGATCGCGGTGATGAGCTTGTTGCCGTCTTCTGTCCGCCAGATAATCCCAAGGCAACCAAGCCCGAAGTCTTAAAAGAGGCTGCTCTGGCAAGGGGTTTAACCCCCTTGCAGTTCCCTTCCCTAAAAGGGCCGGAGGCTGCTCAAGCGATGATTGATGCCAATGCCGATATCTGCGTCATGGCTTATGTGCTTCAGTTTGTTCCCCAAGAGCTCTGCAAGATTCCGAAACACGGCACGATTCAATATCACCCATCTTTGCTGCCTAAATATCGTGGGCCAAGCGCTATTAATTGGGCAATCGCATTAGGCGAAGAGAAGACGGGTTTAACCATCTTCCGCCCATCTGATGGTTTAGATGAAGGCGAAGTGATCTTGCAAAAAGAGGTGGCCATTGGACCTAATGACACACTCGGCAAGATCTACTTTGATCATTTATTCCCGATCGGTGTGAAAGCTCTCCTGGAGACTGCTGATCTCGTAGTTGCAGGCAAGCATCAAGAAATCGTTCAAGATGAATCGCAGGCTAACTACGAAGGCTGGTTTGATGCGAATGCCGCACAGATTCATTGGGCGACTCATATCACTCAAATCTATAACCTGATTCGTGCATGCAATCCTGCGCCTGGTGCATGGACTAAGTTTGGCGAACAAAAAGTACAGATCTATGATTGCCACAAACATGTGGCAGCAACGTTTGGTGCCGTTAAAGGTAAGCCAGGTGAAGTGACTCAAATCACGCTAGATTCTTTCTTCATCACCTGCCATGGTGGACAGATTGAGGTCCTGAAGGCTAAAGGGGCTGCGGGTAAAGTGACTGGTGCTGAATTGGCTAAAGAGTTGAATCTAGAGGTAGGACAGTTCTTTACTCTTTAGATTGGTTGGCAAACAGCCCGATGAGTCAATCAACTGCGATGCTCTGCAGTTCCTGCCGCAAGATCATCGTTTACAAATTGCTCTTCCGCTGCTATCTTTTGATGGAATGCTTTTAAGGCTAATTGATTTGAATTAGCTTGTTTAATTTAGAAGATGCCACCTGATTTTTACTACAAGGATTTTGTATATGAAACGCCGATTTTTGCTATTGCTGATTTGTGCTCTAAGTTTAGGCATAGTTGCCTGCTCTAAAGGAACCAATTCAAGTGAAATTAAGGTAGCCGTATCGCCTGCATCGCCACCGATGCTCTTTGATCAGAATGGGCAGATTGTTGGCGTAGATATGGATATTTTTCAGGGCTATTGCAAATCTCGTGGCTGCACCTTAAAAGTCACTCCTTATGATTGGCAGGGAATGCTTGGTGCAGTGTCAAGCGGTCAAGCTGATGTTGCCTTCTCTGGCATCTCGATCACAGATAAGCGCAAAGAGGCGATGGATTTTTCTCGGCCTTATTACGATAACTCTTGGCATTTAGTAAGTCTTAAAGGTAAAGATATCAAGATTACTGATTTAAATCAACTTAAGAAGTATTCGATTGGCTACCCACGTGGCATGGCTTACGATGACTTGATCAGAAATGAGCTAGAGCCAAAAGGCTACTACTCTTTGAGCAAGGTAAAACTATACCCTTCATATGCTGAGGTGGTGACTGATCTCCAGAATGGCAATATTGATTTGGCATTCATTGAAGAGCCTGTGCTCTTGAACTATGAAAACAAGCTAAAGCTTCCTTTGGAAAGTGCTTATGTATTCAAGGGTTACGATAAATTGGGATTTGCCTTTGCTAAAGGCTCCAAGTTGCGTGATGACTTTGATAAGTATTTAACAGAGCTAGGACCAGAAAAAATTCAAGCGATCTTAGATAAGTGGATGAAGTAATCCTTTAGCAAAAGTTCGTCATGAGTCTTTTAGATATTCTGCTGGAGCTCTGTAAGGGTGTTGTCTACACCGTTATCGTGACACTGGTTTGCAGTATGACCGGCCTTGTTGTCGGTCTACTGCTTTCTAGTCTGCATCGACTCTCTATTAGAAGTGTTTCATTTCTCATCGATATCTACACCTATGTCTTTAGGGGCGTTCCGGTACTTGTTCTCTTATTCTTGGTTTACTTTGGCCTTCCCGGAATTGGCATTAAGCCACCGCCCTTAATGGCAATGGCGCTTAGTCTGGGTTTGGTTGCCGGCGCCTATTTAACCGAAGTCTTTCGTGGAGCATTTAATTCGGTCGACCCAGCTGAGATAGTTGCTGCACAGGCCATGGGTATGAGTCGCATCCAGGTGCTTCGTTATATTGAAATTCCCCAGATGCTCCGTTTTTCCATCCCCGGCATGATCAATGAATTTACCTCCGTTCTGAAATATTCCCCCTTTGCCTACACCGTTGGTATTCCAGAGATCACCAAGGAGGCCATGACATTGACAGCCAATACCCTAAAGGGAATTGATGTTTATCTGATGGTTGGAGTCCTTTATTTTGTTATTTATCGGATCTTGTTATTGGGTGTTCAACTCATTCAAAAGCATTATGAAATTCCAAGCATGAAAGAAGCTGCGGTATGACGGTAATCACCATTCGGGACCTCACCAAGGAATTTGAGGGTCAGTTAGTCCTCTCGGGGATTAACCTGGACTTGCAGCAAGGCGAAGTGAAAGTCCTGATGGGCTCTTCTGGTAGTGGTAAATCAACCCTCTTAAGATGCTTAAATCGCTTGGTAGAGCCTACCTCCGGATCAATTCAATTCAAGGGCAATGAGATCTTAGGTCCCAACGTAGATGTTCGGCAATTACGCAAGCAAATTGGCTTTGTATTTCAGCAATTTGCTTTGTATAGCCATCTCACCGTATTAGAAAATGTCACATTAGCCCTGCGTAAGTTAGAAGGTATGGGGCCTAAAGAAGCTAATGAAAAGGCTTTGCATGAGTTATCTCGTTTTGAGATGACCTTCCATCAAAGCAAGTATCCCTCGCAATTGTCCGGCGGGCAAAAGCAGCGTGTTGCTATTGCACGAGCTTTAGCGATGGACCCAGCCGTATTGCTACTTGATGAGCCAACCTCAGCCCTGGATCCCATCATGTCTCGTGATGTTGGCGATCTCATTAACCGCTTGCATCACAATGGGATCACCATGATTTGCGTAACTCATGATTTGGGTTTAGCAAGTGCTATTTCTGATCGGGTGCTGTTTTTGGATAAGGGCATCATTCGTGCAGATGAGCGCATTGATGTTCTCGCCAATAATCATTCAGATCCAGAGCTGCAAGCTTTCTTTGGCAAGAGAGAGTAGTTATGGCGGGATCTTGGAGCGGTTTTGAGCGTGACCTTCTTGAGCAGATGCCGCTCATATTGGCTGGACTTTCTAATACTCTCCAATTAGCAGTTGTTATTAGCGTTACAGGATTTTTATTGGGCGTTGTTGTCTTCTATCTGACGCTCAGTAAAAACGTCTTTATCCGCAATGCCATTAATGGGTATATCTCCTTCTTTATTGGCATGCCCTTGATCGTGCTCCTGTTCTTGATGTATTACGGACTCCCTCAATGGGGGATCCGACTCAATCCATTTACAGTTGCCGTCATCGGATTTACCTTAAATGTGGCCGCTTACAATGCGGCGTATCTAAAAACAGCATTTAACGGCCTGGATAAGAGCCAGCTAGAGGCCGCTAGAGCACAAGGCTTTAAGCCGTCACAGATATTTCGCTTGATTACTCTGCCGCAGGTATTGCGTACATCAGTGCCAGCATTAACAAATCAAGTAATAGCTAACCTTAAAGATAGCTCGATTACATTTTTGATTCAGTACACCGAGTTCTTTGCACGAATGCAAGAATTGGCTTCTACCAATTTTCAGTTTTTCAAAGCCTACTTACTCACCGCTTTAGTATATTTACTCTTAGTTTCCGTAATAGTCTTGGTGGCCAGAAGGATTGAGCGTCGGTTACTAATACCCATTAGCTGAATTCAGCTTAAGACGGCCAAGTTTGTTTTCACCAGAAATTGGATTTATATGGACAGTAATCATAAGTTAGAGCGTGGTCTAGGTCAGCGACAAATCGAAATGATCGCTATCGGTGGCTGCATTGGCACCGGCTTATTTATGGGGTCTGGTAGGACTATATCGATTGCTGGTCCTAGCATCATTTTGATTTATGCCGTTATTGGCTGCATCTTATATTTTGTGATGCGGGCAATGGGGGAGTTGCTTCTATCTAATCTGAATTACAAATCCTTTGTTGATTTTTCAGAAGACTTATTAGGGCCATCAGCAGGCTTCTTTATGGGCTGGACGTATTGGTTTGCCTGGATCGTGGCTGCAATTGCTGAGATTATTGCGATTACTGGCTATATTTCTTTCTGGTGGCCTAACTTACCTCCTTGGATATCCGCTCTTTCCATTGTGCTTTTATTGCTCACTCTCAATATTCTCAGTGTTAAAGCATTTGGGGAGCTAGAGTTTTGGTTGGCCATTATCAAAGTGATTGCCATTGTTGGTCTAATTGCCCTCGGGATTTACTTATGTATTACTGGCTTTGTTTCTCCGAGTGGGGTTGCCGCTCATATTAGCAATCTCTGGTCATACGGAGGGCTGTTCCCTAATGGAGTCTCGGGATTACTGGGAGGCCTGCAGACTGCCATCTTCGCATTTGCTGGAATGGAAATCATTGGCACAATGATGGCGGAAACAAAGGATCCAGAGCGGATGCTGCCTGATGCGATTCATAAAATTCCTTTCCGCATCATGATTTTCTATATTGGCACTGTCATGGTTTTAATGATGGTGACTCCTTGGGTCGACATTTCTCCTGACGAAAGTCCTTTTGTAGGCATGTTCTCCCTGGTGGGTATGGTGAGCGCTGCATCCTTGATTAATGGCGTGGTGATTAGTTCGGCTACCTCATCGAGCAATAGCGGTATCTACGCCACATCACGCATGGTGTATGGCTTAGCAAAGAATCATCACGCGCCATCTATTTTTGGAAAATTATCCTCCCATAAAATTCCTACTGGAGGCATCTTTTTCGGAACGGGGCTTGTGCTGTCGGCATCCCTCATACTGACAACCACGCAGTCCATGATGAGCGCATTTGAATTGGTTGGCAGCGTAACAGCCATCCTCTTTATTTATATTTGGTCGATGATTTTGTTTTCCTATCTTGCATATCGCAAGCGTTTACCTCAGGCCCATGACGAATCGAAGTTTAAGACCCCTCTGGGTAAAACGATGACTTATGTTGCATTTGTATTTTTTGCTATTGTGATCTACGCCCTAGGCCTAAACGAAAACACACGTATTGCGCTGTACTTCTTGCCATTATGGTTTGTGGTGCTTGGATTCTTCTACTGGTTCAAGACTCGTAGAAGTGTGAATCAAAAAGTCTTAATCGCAACCTTTAAGAAAAAAGTCATTGAACAAAATGCTGCTGCAGAAATATATAGAGCCAGATAGGGATATATGCAAACTGTGAATTCTCTAGTTGATGATCTCAAGCTTCTGCCGCATCCAGAGGGTGGCTTTTATCGAGAAATGTATCGTTCACCCACCATTGTTAGCGCTGAAGGCGCAGGACAAAAGAGTGCCTACACCAGTATTTACTATCTTCTTTCAGGTCAAGACTTCTCATCATGGCATCGCATTAAATCCGATGAGACTTGGTATTTTCATAGCGGCTGCGATGTCACTATCTACTTTTTTGATGAAAACAAAGAGCTGCAAACTATTCAACTGGGGCTGGATTCAAAATGCTTGCAGGCTACCATTCCTGCCAATGCTTGGTTTGCTGCCAAGCCAATCAGTCAAAACTCGTTTTGCTTAGTGAGTTGTGCTGTAGTGACCTGTCTGGTTTTATCGGACCAATTTCATCTAGAAACTCTGGCTCCCGTTATTAATTCCTTTTGCCATCCAGCGACAAACTCTGTTGGGGTTTGATAATCCAAACTTGAGTGTGGCCTGATTAA
>NZ_JACVPB010000014.1 GCF_018882085.1 Polynucleobacter sp. AP-Reno-20A-A9
GAATATATCCACTACTACAACCATGATCGAATTAAGCAAAAACTAAAGGGACTGAGCCCGGTAAATTACCGAACTCAATCCCTCGTGCTAACCTAACTAAACTGTCCAACTTTTGGGGGTCAGTTCATACGGGTGGCTTTTCTTATTGCTCTTTTGCAAGCAAAGCGCCGAAGTTGGTCGTTCTAATTATTTAAGAATAGAATCGCTTCTTTAGGCAACTGATGCAATATTTCAATATATGAGTTCATCCGATGGTTTGGCAAAAAATTCACTAGGCGTATTTGAGTCAATCATTATGGGTATTGCGGGGACTGCACCCGCCTTTAGCGTTGCCGTAACTAGTGCCGCTATTGTTGCCTCAGTGGGTGTTTTATCTGTAGGGAGCATTTTGTATTGTGGCCTCATTATGTTTGGGATCACCTTAGCCTTTATTCATTTGAGCAAGATTCAGCCTAATGCTGGTGCTGCCTATGCTTGGGTGGGGCATGTTTTTGGACCTGCTTGGGGATTCTTTGCTGGCTGGGGTTTATTGATTGCCTCCATTTTTTTTATGGTTTCGGCAACGATTCCCGCGGCTAGCTCCACCTTACTTCTTATCGCTCCTAATCAGGCTGAAAATACCCAACTCATTTCAATAATAGCTGCCGTCTGGTTGACGGTGGTTTCCTTGATTGTTGGGCGTGGAATCAAGCATTCGAGTTTCATGCAAATTACGCTTACTCTTTTTGAATCGGTAATTTTATTTACGCTCATTGCTGGTGGATTAATTAGTTACTGGTCGCATCCAGCGCACCCGCCTTCTTTTGTATGGATTTCTCCGCTCTCATTTTCTCCGCAATTATTTGCTACGGGCGCTCTTACAGCAATCTTCTTCTTTTGGGGTTGGGACGTCACCATGAATTTAAGTGAAGAGAGCAAGGGCGGGCAGAAAAATTCAGATGGGGCTGCAGGTAAGGGAGCATTTTGGTCTGTACTAAATATGATGCTTTTCTTTGTGCTGATGATGGTTGTGGTTCTTCTGGTCTTAACCGATCGTGAAATTGCTGACTCTGGTACTAATGTGCTTTTTGCAATTGCCAATAAATTATTCCCAGCTCCTTGGAGCTATCTTGCAGTCTTTTGCACCATATTTAGTACGGTCGGAACAATCGAAACTCAGATTTTGCAGTTCAGTCGCAGCATGTTTGCAATGGCACGAGATGGCATGTTGCATCCAGTCTACGCAAAAGTGCATGACCAATATAAGACGCCTTGGGTAGCTACTTTTGTTATTTGGTTTTTAGGGGTGATATTGCTTTTTTCCTCATCCTTCATGCCCTCAGTGAAAGCGATCTTGACCAGCTCTATTTTGGCAATTGGATTTCAGATTTGTTTTTATATGAGCTTAACTGGCTTTGCTTGTGCATGGCATTACAGGAAAAAACTCAATGCCGGCCTCGGATCCGCCATGACATACGTCATATGGCCTGGGTTCTCAGGCGCATTCATGGTCTTTGTTGCTATTTATAGCATTCCCACTTTTGATGCATTCACCATCATGATGGGGGTTGGAGGTTTGCTTCTTGGTTTCTTGCCCTTAGCGTTTAGTCGCAAAAGAGTCATGAATGCCGCCCCTTAGAATTTTTTGCTTAGGCGCGTCCTGTGCTGCCAAAGCCACCGGCACCACGACTGCTTTCAGTGAATTCTTCAACGACTTTGAGCTCTACTTGTTGTACAGGCATGACAACCAATTGAGCTAAGCGCTCCATCGGCTCGAGCTTGAATGGAGTGGAGCCACGATTCCAGGTGCTCACCATGAGCTGACCTTGATAGTCAGAGTCAATTAAGCCAACCAGGTTGCCAAGAACGATGCCATGTTTATGACCTAGGCCGGAGCGCGGCAGGATAAATGCAGCATAACGCGGATCTTCTACGTAAATCGCTAACCCAGTCGGCACAAGTACCGTTTGACCGGGGGCAATCTCAATTGCTTCATCAATACAGGCCCGCAGATCTAAACCAGCACTGCCCGGAGTACCGTAAGTTGGCAATTGGTTGCGCATACGTTCATCGAGAATTTTGACTTGGAGAGATTGCATGATGTTCCTAAAACAGGGATTTAAATTTTCTTGGCAACTAACTGAATGAGTTGACGTGCTAACTGCAGTTTTTCTGCCTTAGCAATTTTTTTGCTGCCGCTGGCATCAATTACGAGTAATTGATTAAGATCGCTGCCAAATGTATTGGGACCAATATTGCCAACAACCATTGGTATGCCTTTGCGCCGACGCTTCTCATCAGTGTGCTTTTCTAAATCGGATGACTCTGCTGCAAAGCCAACGCAATAGGGGTATGGTTTACCGCCTTTGGTTTTAACTGCCTTAGCAACATCCAAAAGAATGTCGGGGTTAGCCGAAAACTCAAGACTAGGCGCTTGATTGCCTTGGCGCTTTATCTTTTCTTTGGCTGGTTTAGCGATGCCCCAGTCAGCAACGGCAGCAACTGCAAAGAAGATATCGCAGTCAGTTGCATTCAGAGTGGCTGCATGCATTTCTTTGGCACTAACTACGTTAGTACGGGTAATTTTTCCGGTAGCTGCAAGCGGGGTATCAAGATCACATGGCCCGGCAATTAAATAGACTTGAGCGCCAGCCTCAACGGCAGCCCTTGCAATTGCAAAACCCATCTTGCCTGAGCTGTGATTAGTGATGCCGCGCACTGGATCAATTGCTTCAAATGTGGGGCCGGCAGTAATCAATACTTTTTTGCCGGCCAATAATTTTTTCTGAAAGAAGGCAATAACTTGTTCGGTAATTTCGGCGGGCTCTAGCATTCGGCCCATACCGATTTCACCACAAGCTTGGAAACCACTAGCTGGGCCAAGGAGGGTAACGCCATCGTCAGAGAGTCGCTTCACACTTCTTTGGGTAGCCGCATGCTCCCACATCTGTTTGTTCATTGCTGGTGTGAGTAGCAGAGGGCAATCTCTTGCAAGGCACAGCGTAGTCAATAGGTCATCAGCTAAACCCAGGGATAGCTTAGCCATGAGATCGGCGCTTGCGGGAGCAATCAGAATGGCATCTGCAGAACGAGATAACTCAATATGTGCCATATTGTTTGGAATGGTGCTATCCCATTGACTCAAGTAAACCGGATTGCCTGTGAGGGCTTGCATCGTTACGGGAGTCACAAATTGCTGCGCAGCCTCAGTCATCACCACTTGTACAGACGCGCCTTCTTGCATCAGTTGACGGGCAAGCTCAGGAGCTTTATAGGCCGCTATCCCGCCGGAGATTCCGAGGACGATCTTCTTGTTGATAAGTGATTGCATGGCGCCAGCTTAATGGGATTGGGCAGATTTGCCAAATGACTTGCGTAATTCACCCCAAATAATGAGGGCGGCGCCGATGCAGATGGCGCTATCGGCAATATTAAATGCAGGCCAATGCCAGCTGCCGTAATACACATCAATAAAGTCGACTACGGCACCATACATCACACGATCTAAGACGTTGCCTAGTGCGCCACCCAGAATGAGGCTCAAGGCTACACAGAGTAGTTTGTCGCTTTGGCTTTTATTGAGCATCCAAATAATATAAATGGAGGCTGCCAGTCCAAGTACGGTGAAAAACCAGCGCTGCCAACCAGAGCCCTGAGCCAGAAATGAAAAAGCTGCACCAGGATTAAAGAGAAGTAACCAGTTTAGAAATGGAAGAACTGGCTCTGGTACACCCATTTGCAAATTACTTAATGCTGACCACTTGCTCAGTTGATCTAGTAATAGCACGATGATTGCAATTGCTAGATAACGAAGCAAAGAGAGACTTTTCATATGAGGGTTCTTATGCAAACAAGCGGTGATCACCATCACCAAACAGATTACTAATGCAGCGACCACATAGTTCTGGATGGTCGGCATTGCTTCCTACATCTTTGGTGTGATGCCAGCAGCGTCCACATTTTTTGTATTGGCTACCGCGTACCAAAACCTCTAGACCCTCATTGCTAAGTTCAATGTTGGCGCTAGAGGTGATGGTTACAAAGCGCAAATCATCTTCCAATGAGTGCAGGATGGCGAAATCAACGTCACCTACTTTGATCGTGAGCTCAGCTTGCAGTGACGAGCCTACATTGCCTGTTTCGCGCTCAAGCTCAATTGCTTTAGTAACTTCAGAACGAATTTCGCGAATACGATTCCACTTGGCAAGTAATTCATCGGCATGAGCAATCTCAGGAAACTTACCAAACTCTTCCATGAAGATCGATTCTGCAGGCTTGCTGCCTGAGCCATGGGGAAAGTCTTTCCAGGCCTCCTCTGCGGTGAAGGAGAGGAATGGTGATAGCCACTTTAAGAGATTACGGGTGATATGGAATAGGGCGTTCTGAGCAGCGCGGCGGTCAGGAGAGTCGGGTGCGCTCGTGTAGAGGCGATCCTTCAGAATATCCAAATAGAAGCCGCCTAAGTCCTCGGAGCAGAAGGACAGCATGCGAGCTACAGCTGGTTGGAATTCGTATGCTTTGTAATGAGCTTCAGTATCGCTCTGCAATTGATTGGCAAGAGCAACTGCGTAGCGATCAATCTCAAGCCACTGCTCGGCAGACATGGCGTGTTTGCTAGGATCAAAATCTGACAGGTTGGCTAGCAAGAAGCGCAATGTATTGCGTATACGACGATAGCTTTCGGTTACGCGCTTGAGAATCTCATCCGAGATTGTCATTTCACCGGAGTAGTCAGTTGATGCAACCCACAAGCGAATGATTTCAGCGCCGAGTTTGTCGGCAACCTGTTGAGGCGCAATAACATTGCCTACAGACTTACTCATCTTGCGTCCTTGGCCATCAACCGTAAAGCCATGGGTAAGGAGCGCCTTGTATGGTGGCTTACCATCGAGCATGGCGCCAGTCAGTAATGAGGAGTGGAACCAACCGCGGTGCTGGTCTGATCCCTCTAGATATAGATCTGCCAAACGACCGTTTGGGGTTTCTGCATCAGCAGTGAGTAATTCATTGCGGTGTGAACCACGAATGACGTGCCAATGGGTTGTGCCAGAGTCAAACCAAACATCTAAGGTGTCACGATTCTTTTCGTATTGCGCAGCTTCTTCACCCAATAGTTCAGCAACTTCGAGTTTTTGCCAGGCTTCAATACCTTCTTTTTCGACGCGCTTGGCGATCTCTTCTAGCAGTTCAACAGTACGTGGATGTGGCTCGCCACTTTCTTTGTGAACAAAGAAAGCCATTGGAACACCCCATTGGCGCTGACGTGACAAAGTCCAATCAGGGCGATTGGCAATCATGCTACTTAAGCGTTGTTTGCCCCATGCTGGGAAGAACTCAGTGCTATCGATCCCTGCTAATGCAGTCTCACGCAAACTGGCTTTGCCATCAGACGGCTTCTTATCCATGCTGGCAAACCATTGCGAGGTAGCGCGATAAATAATCGGCGACTTGTGACGCCAGCAATGCATGTATGAATGAGTGTAAGTTTTATCGCGTAACAAGCTGCCTGCTTCGCGCATTGCTTCAACAATCTTCGGGTTTGCTTTCCAGATGTATTCGTTGGCGAATAGCGGCAACCATGATGCGTACACTCCATTGCCCATGACTGGATTCAGGATGTCCTTATCAGCAAGCTTATTGGCTTTGCAAGATTTAAAGTCTTCCTCGCCATATGCAGGAGCGGAGTGAACGATGCCGGTACCAGTATCCAAAGTAACGTACTCAGCAGGATAAATTGGGGAGAGACGCTTATAGCCTTCATGTAATGGGGCTAATGGATGCCAGAAGGAGATATTCGCAAGCTGGCTGCCAGCACAGGTGGCAATGACTTTGCCCTCTAGGGCATAGTCTTGCAAACAGATTTCAACACGGTCTTTTGCCAGAATCAGTAACTTGTCACCAATATCAACTAATGCGTAAGTGAGCTCTGGATGGACATTCATTGCCTGGTTAGCAGGAATGGTCCAAGGGGTTGTTGTCCAAATGACAATTTGGCCTGGTTTGTTTGGTAGCTCAGCAAGTCCAAATACTTTTGCCAGCTGTGGGCGCTGCGCATCATCAAAGGCAAAACCTACATCCACCGTGGGATCAGTTTTATCTTGGTACTCTACTTCGGCTTCAGCTAGTGCGGAGCCACAATCAAAGCACCAGTTCACTGGTTTCAAGCCACGGAAGACATATCCTTTTTCCCAGATCTTCCCAAGGGCCCGGATTTCATCAGCCTCGTTGCGGAAGTTCATGGTGAGGTAAGGATTATTCCAATCCCCTAATACACCTAAGCGTTCAAAATCTTTCTTCTGCTTCTCGACTTGGACGTGAGCATACGCACGCGCTTTAGATTGCACTTCAGCAGTTGGTAAATTTTTACCAAACTCTTTTTCAATCTGAATTTCAATCGGCATGCCATGGCAATCCCAGCCAGGAACATACACAGAGTCAAAGCCCATGAGCCAGCGTGACTTGATGATCATGTCCTTCAGAATCTTATTTACTGCGTGTCCGATATGGATATCCCCGTTTGCATACGGAGGACCATCATGCAAGATGAATTTTGGTTGATTGGCATGGGCCGCACGAATCTTTTCGTAGAGCTTATTCTTTTGCCAGCCAGCCACCCATTGTGGTTCGCGCTTAGCTAGATCTCCTCGCATTGGAAAGGAGGTATCTAGAAGATTAACGGGATAAGAGTTTTCTTTTTCAGACATAAGCTTTTTTCTGGAAATAATTTCTGGCATGCGCTGCATCTGCTGCAATCGCTTGTGTAAGGGTTTCGAGGTCTGGATACTTCGCCTCATCACGGATTTTTTCTAATAGTTCTACGGTGATAATTTTTCCGTAAACATCCGCGTTGTAATCAAAGATGTGAGTTTCTAGCAATACTCTGCCTTCATCTTCCACTGTTGGTCTGACGCCTAAGCTGGCCACTGCGGGGAGCGGTTTGTTTGTCAGACCTAAAACCTGTGCGGTAAATATTCCAGTAGTTGCTGGCTTGCGATAATGGAGGTGATTGGCAACTGCTAAGTTCAAAGTAGGAAAGCCAAGTTGACGCCCAAGTTTTTGACCATGAATCACGTGCCCAGAAATTCCATAGGGACGACCTAATAATTTTTCAGCTTGTTGAATGTCACCACTAGCTAATGCAGCACGCAAAGCAGAGCTTGAAATGCGTTCACCATTTTCTTGAATAGTTTGGATGCTAGATACTTCGAAGCCATATTTTTCACTAGCAGCTTTTAAGCTAGCAAAGTTTCCTGCGCGTTTTGCGCCATAGCAAAAATCATCACCAATCAAAATCCATTTGGCGTTCAGACGTTTGACAATAATTTCTGAAACAAATTCTTCAGGCGACAGTTTGGCAAAAGCAGAATTGAAATGTTCAACAACAACGCGGTCTATACCAAGTTCGGCAAGGGCGGCTAATTTGTCACGCAAATTGAGAATGCGTGGCGGTGCTTGTTCGGGAGAAAAGAATTCTTTTGGGTGCGGCTCAAAGGTCATTACACAACTGACTAGACCTCGATCCTTGGCGCCGTTAACCAGTTCCTTGAGTAGGGCGCGATGACCCCTGTGCACGCCATCGAAATTACCGATGGTTAGGGCACAAGCTGGTCCTGCAGAAAACTGGGTGGGGCCACGGAATACGTTCACAAAATCGCTTTCAGGGTAGCCATCAATTATATTGTGGGCATGCCTTCTATCGTCACCTTAATCTCCGGCCGCGGATCTAATTTCGAGGCCATCGTCAAAACGGCTCAAAAAGAGCACTGGCCAGTCACTTTTGCTGGGGTTATAGCGAATCACTCAGCGGCTAAGGGCCTTGATTTTGCTCGTTCGCAGGGCATTCCCGCCTTTACCATTGAGCATAAGGAGCACGCGACCCGAGAATCCTTTGATGCCGCCTTAATTAAGCAGATTGATGCCTTAGGGGCTGATTTGGTGGTTCTTGCGGGCTTTATGAGAATTTTGACACCGGGCTTTATTCGCCATTTTGAGGGTCGATTGATCAATATCCACCCAGCCTTATTACCCGCCTTCCCCGGTTTGCATACCCACGAGCGGGCTTTAGAGGCTGGAGTGAAGGAGCATGGTGCCACCGTTCACTTCGTAAATGAGGGTGTAGACGAGGGCCCCATTATTTGTCAGGCCTCAGTTCCAGTGCTGGAAAGTGACGATGCTGACACCTTAGCTGCCCGTGTTTTGTCTGCTGAGCATCAAATTTACCCGCGGGCCGTAAAATGGTTCCTTGATGGACGATTGCGCATAGATGGTAATCAAGTGAAGTTACAACCCCCGGAGTCGCAATTTTTTAAATTATGAGTGCAGAACGTCCACCCCGAAAATCTGGTAGCAGATTAGCCCCCCACAAAAGTTACGCGGCTAAATCGAAAGATCCGCTGCGTCGTCCCGAGCGTCGCAACGCTAGCGGTAATTTAATTGCACCAGAAGGTCAGAAGAATTTCTCGAATGCAAAGGCATTGCCACAGCATGCAATTCATCTTGAGCGTTTACTTCCCGAATTGCTTAGTTTTGAACAGCCAGCTGACCGAGTAGTCAGTCGTTATTTCAGAGAAGAGAAGCAACTCGGAAATCGCGATCGTGCGTTGATTGCCGAGAGTGCGTTTGCCATTTTGCGCCGTAAGAATGAGTTCTCCCAATTTGCCTCAAGTGGCGAAGGCTCTCAGTCTAGACGCCTAGCCCTATTGGGTTTGCTGTCCGCTCTGTCTGAAGGCGGATTGGGTTCTGCGAATCGTGCGGAGAGTGCAATTGCTGACTTAGCGCATGTACTAAAGCCCGGTGAGTATGAGTGGCTACAGCGTTTTGCAACAGTTGATCCTACGGCATTAAATCCTCTCGTGCGGAACAATCTGCCAGAGTGGTTGTGGGATGCCTTTGGAAAATATCCCGGTGAAGAAGCTCGCGAAGATTTGGCTAAATCATTAATGCATCCAGCACTGTTAGATTTGCGCGCGAACACCATGAAAACCAATCGCGAAGAGCTGCTCGTGCAGATGAATGCATTGGGTGGTCGCTATCAAGCAATTCCAACTCCTTATGCGCCTGATGGTGTGCGCATTATGGGTAAGCCTGCTCTGCAAAATACCCCCGGTTTTAAAGCGGGCATGTTTGAGGTTCAGGATGAAGGTAGTCAGCTTTTGGCCTATTTACTCGCGCCTAAACGCGGTGAGATGATTGTTGACTTTTGCGCTGGAGCTGGCGGCAAGACTTTGGCCATTGGAGCGATCATGCGCTCTACAGGGCGTTTGTATGCTTTAGATACATCAGAGCGTCGTTTGGCGAATTTGAAGCCAAGACAGGCCCGTAGCGGCCTTTCAAACGTTCATCCTGTGTGGATTGATAGTGAGAATGACGCCAAGATCAAGCGCTTGGCAGGCAAGATTGACCGTGTTCTAGTGGATGCCCCTTGTAGCGGTATGGGTACCTTGCGACGCAATCCCGACCTGAAGTGGCGCCAGACCCCTGCCGGAGTCTTGGAGCTCAATCAGAAGCAGATGAATATCTTGACCTCAGCCGCGCGCTTGCTCAAACCAGGTGGACGCTTGGTTTACGCCACTTGCAGCCTCTTGCCTCAGGAGAATCAGGCGATTGCCGAAGATTTTTTGGCAAAACACCCTCAATTTGAGGCTGTTCCAGCAGCTGAAGTGCTTAAGCCATTGTTTCCAAAGGATAAATTACCGATAGGCTGTAGTTCGGATAATCCTTGGTGGCAGTTGTGGCCCCATATTCATGGAACAGATGGCTTTTTTGGAGCTGTATTTCAGAAAAAGGCTGCTGCCCCAGTTGTCGAGTCAGAAAAAGACCCTCAAAAAGAGACTAAGGTCAAAAACAAGAAGACCCCTAAAGAACTAAAATAGAGTTTTAGACCTCCTTAGGGATTCCCTTTTGAATACAGCTTCAAGTTTTGATTTGTTCCTCCATTGGCTAGCTAATGGATATTTAGATTGGTCTTGGTGGCAGATTACCGTCTTCACTCTGGTAGTGACTCACATCACGATTGCTGCGGTGACGATTTTCTTGCACCGCTGCCAAGCGCACCGGGCTTTGGATCTGCATCCAATCATTTCCCATTTTTTCCGCTTTTGGCTTTGGCTAACCACAGGCATGGTAACCAAAGAATGGGCCGCCATCCATCGCAAGCACCACGCTAAATGTGAAACCATTGATGATCCTCATAGCCCACAGATTTTGGGAATCAATACAGTGCTATCTCGCGGTGCTGAGCTCTATAAAAATGAAGCAGCCAATCAAGAGACCTTAAATAAATTTGGTCACGGCACTCCAGATGATTGGATCGAGCGCAATATCTACTCTAAGTTTTCTTGGCAGGGCGTTGCCATCATGCTCATCATCGATGTATTTTTGTTTGGCGCAATCGGCCTAACAGTTTGGGCAGTGCAAATGCTCTGGATTCCGATTACTGCAGCCGGCATTATTAACGGCATTGGCCACTATTGGGGCTACCGTAATTTTGATAATGAAGATGCTTCCCGAAATATTGTTCCTTGGGGTATTTTGATTGGCGGTGAAGAGTTGCATAACAATCACCACACCTTTGCAACGAGTGCGAAGCTATCAAACAAATGGTATGAGTTTGATATTGGTTGGATGTATATCCAGATCATGAGCGCAGTTGGCTTAGCTACTGTGAAGAAGACTCCTCCTAAGCCGGTGCTGAGTGATTTGCGTCCTGCTGATCATAGTACTTTAGAGGCCATCATTGCGAACCGCTATGAAATCATGGCGCGCTACAGTAAGACATTGCGCAACTTTTTTAGTAATGAAGTCCAGCACATGCAGGTCTTGGCTGCTCACTTAGGTGATGCTCGCACTTGGCTGGCTAAAGATGAATCTCGTTTGACTGAGCAAGAGAAAGCAAAGCTTGAAGAGCTCATGGCGAGCAATGCTCAGCTACGCAAGATGATTGAGATGCGTCGTGATCTACAAGCTATCTGGGGCCGCTCTAACGCTACCAAAGAACAATTACTTTCTCAGCTGCATGCTTGGTGTCAGCGTGCCGAAGACAGTGGCTTAACAAGTCTGCGCGAATTCTCTTTGAGATTACGTCGTTACGCTTAAAAGAAAAATTTCGAACTCAGTGCTTGGAAGAATTTCTAGGCAATAAAAAACCCGCTGATGAAGCGGGTTTTTTATTTGCTTGAAGTAAAGATTACTTTAGCTTTGTTTCTTTGTAAGCAACGTGCTTGCGAATGGTTGGATCGAATTTCATGATCTCCATTTTCTCAGGCTTTGTACGCTTGTTTTTTGAAGTTGTATAGAAGTGACCAGTACCTGCTGATGACTCTAACTTGATTTTTTCTCTGCCGCCTTTAGCCATTTGTGCGCTCCTTAAATTTCGCCACGTGCACGAAGATCAGACAACACAGCATCGATGCCGTTCTTGTCGATAACGCGCAAACCAGCATTGGTTAAGCGCAAGCTAATCCAACGGTTTTCAGATTCAACCCAGAAACGACGGTTTTGCAAATTCGGCAAAAAGCGACGCTTCGTTTTATTGTTTGCATGGGATACATTGTTGCCAACCATCGGCTTCTTCCCAGTGACTTGGCAAACTTTTGCCATGACATAACTCCATTAATTGCGAAAAGAAAAGATTGTATCAGTCTCAGCCTATTTTCGGCTAGCCCTAAATGGCTTTGTTTGGGGGGAATTGGGCATAAAGTGGGTATCCAGGTGAAAAATAGCCTATCAAGTTAGCATTTACTATCATTTAACGTCAATATTCATAAGACCAGAGTCTGAAAATGAGAAAAAACCGCCGCCACTCACAATACAGTGGTCCAGGAGCTGAATATCTACCAGCTGCAAGGCGTTTGCTAGCACCTTGGTGAGTTTTCGATCTGCATCGCTAGGTAATGGATTGCCGCTGGGGTGATTGTGAGCCACGATCAAGGCGCTAGCATTCTTAGCAAGGGCTTCTTTCAGGATTTCACGGGGGTAAATGGCTGTTTGGGTAATAGACCCCCGAAAAAGCTCATCACACTCAATCAGGTGAAGGCGGGAGTCTAAGTACAGACATAGAAATACCTCATGGGGGAGGCGGCCAATTTTGGCCTGCAAGAACTCTCTGACGTGGTTAGGCGACGAAAAGATGGGGTCATGGGTCAGGCCATCTTCTAGGCTTCTCTTCACTAGCTCATATGCCGCCTGAATTTGAGACCACTTAGAAAGCCCCATGCCATGGAGGCGCGTGAATTCTTCAGAGGTACTGGCCAAAAGTCGAGGTAGGCTTCCAAAGTGATGCAGCAGATCCTTGGCGAGGGCGACAGCACTTTTACCCTTAACCCCAACCCGCAAAAAGATGGCAAGTAGTTCCGCATCAGAAAGAGCCGCTGCGCCATTTAGGCGCATTTTTTCTCGAGGCTGCTCATTTTTTGGCCAGCCTGTAATGGGGGAGTGCACAGCCAGCGCAGGCCTAGATACAATCACCTTATGACTAAGCTTACTGTTTTGCCTAATTCCTATCTGACCCTCAACTATCGGCTCACTTTGCCCAGTGGGGAGGATTACATCAACACTTTTGTCGATCGTCCTGCGACGGTTTTGATGGGGTCTGGACAATTTGCTCCTTGCTTTGAGAATGTTTTGCTAGGTTTGGGTGTTGGTGAGAAAAAAAGTGCGCTTCTTGCACCAGAAGAAAGTTTTGGTGAGCGTAAAGAAGATTTAGTGCAATGGGTATCTTTGAAAGCGCTTAAAGAAGGCCGCGATGACGATGTGGAATTTAATCCTGGGGATGTGATTGAGTTCAATGCACCAGGCGGCGCTCAATATGCGGGCGTGCTGCAATCGATTAATGAAGAGGGTGCTTGGTTTGACTTTAACCACCCTCTGGCAGGAAGGCCGGTGACATTTGAAGCAGAGATTGTGGCGATTTTGTAAACCATGAGCGAATCTAATAAACCAGAAATTTTGATGGCGCAGCCGCGTGGTTTTTGCGCGGGTGTAGATCGTGCTATCAATATCGTCAACGAGGCACTCAATCGTTTTGGTGCCCCAATATATGTGCGCCATGAAATCGTTCATAACGTTTATGTGGTGAACGAGTTGCGCGATAAGGGCGCGGTGTTTGTGGATGAACTCCATGAAGTGCCTAAAGGTGGCATTGTTGTATTTAGCGCTCATGGGGTTTCCCAGGAAGTTCGCAAGGACGCGGAAGCTCGGGGTTTGCAGGTATACGATGCCACATGTCCCCTGGTTACTAAAGTTCATCTTGAGGTTGTCAAGATGTGCAAAGACGGCTTCACGGTATTGATGATTGGTCATGCGGGTCACCCTGAAGTCGAAGGAACGATGGGGCAAGTAAAAGAGGGGGTTTTCTTAATAGAGAAAGTTGGCGATGTGGGATCTTTGCCTTTCCCGGCCGATGAGAAGATTGCATTTGTTACCCAAACAACACTCTCAGTAGATGAGACGAAAGAAATAGTTGATGCGCTAACGATGAAGTTTCCTAATATTGTTCAGCCCCGCAAACAAGATATTTGTTATGCCACTCAGAATCGTCAAGATGCTGTGAAATTTATGGCGCCTCAGGTTGAGGTCGTTATTGTGGTGGGAAGCGCGACAAGCTCGAACTCCAATCGCTTGCGTGAACTTTCTGAAAAGCTAGGCGTTCCTTCTTACATGGTGGATGCACCAGAGCAACTCAAGCCGGAATGGTTTGCTGGTAAGAAACGGGTTGGTTTAACTGCGGGCGCATCAGCGCCAGAGAGTTTGGCGCAATCGATTGTGAGTCGAATTCAGGAGTTTGGCCCTAGACAGGTTCGAGCGCTTGATGGAGTAACAGAAGAAGTGACTTTTTCTCTACCCAAAAACTTAATTGGGTAGAGCTTAGCCGACTTGCTTTAACAGCTCGCGCAGCATATTACACATCTGACGAATTTCATCATCAGAGACATTTAAGGCTGGCATAAAGCGCAATAAGTTTGGTCTTGGGGAATTGATTAGGAGCCCTTCAGGACTGCGATCTCTGGCAAGATCAACCAGTTTTGGGCCAATATCTTTTCCAAGCATGAGTGCGCGTAGTAATCCTTCGCCACGCTCACCTTCAAGATTAAATTCTGCACAAAGCTTGAGTAATTCAGACTTGAGTAATTCGCCTTTAGCTTTGACGCTATCCAAAAACCCTGGGGCTAGCAGCTGTTCAATGACACTGATGCCGACGGCAGTCATGAGTGGGTTGCCGTTATAGGTTCCACCTTGATCGCCTGGCACAAAGCAGGCTACAGCATCAGTTGCCAATAGAGCTGCTAGTGGAACACCACCACCAATACCTTTACCCAAAGTCATGATGTCTGGCTCAATGCCGTAGTTTTGGTAGGCAAAGAGCGCGCCGGTACGGCCGCAACCAGCCTGCACTTCATCGGCAATTAACAGAATGTTATTTTCTTTGGTGAACTTGCGCAGCTCGCGCATAAATTCTTGAGTGGCTGGAATCACGCCGCCTTCACCTTGAACGGGTTCAAGCATGACCGCAACTGTTTTGTCGGTCACCAGTTTCTTAACGGATTCCAAGTCATTTAAATCTGCCTTTGGAAATCCTGCCACTTGCGGGGCAAACATCGTGTCCCAGTTTGGCTTTCCAGAAGCGCTCATGGTTGCTAATGTACGGCCATGAAAGCTGTGATCAAACGTGATGATCTGAAATGCACCAGATTTATTGAGTTGACCCCATTTGCGCGCTAATTTAATAGCGCCTTCATTTGCTTCAGCTCCGCTATTGGCAAAGAAGACTTTGTCAAAGCAGCTGTTCTCGGTTAGAAGATTGGAAAGGCCAATCATCGGTTCGTTAAAGAACGCCGGACTAGGATTAATAAGTGTCTTCGCTTGGTTATTAAGCGCCTCAATCATTCCTGGGTTGCAGTGACCTAGGCAATTAACAGCCCAGCCTTGTAAGAAATCCAAATAGCGTTTGCCATTGTTATCTGTGAGCCATGAGCCTTTACCCTCGACCATGATCACCTCAGGGCGTGGGGTAATGAACATGACTGAGTGGGTGTCAATAGTCTGAGTTGGCTTATTCATGCTGGTCTGCTTGGCTTAATAATGAAAAGTAAGGGTTTTGAATTAATGGCTCTATTATCTAACTGAATGGGTTTACAGGCTCTAGGCTGTTGCTAAATCAGCCGCGCTGGTGAAGGAGTCGGCAAAGAACTCTTCCTCTGGCAATTGACACTTGGCTGAGAAGTCATTTCTGGCGGCATTGACCATGACCGGGGCGCCACAGGCATACACCTGAAAGTCCCTCATATTAGGATGGTCGGCCATAACGGCTTGATGCACAAAGCCAGTGCGACCTTGCCAAGCATCATCTGCCAAGGCATCAGAAATTACGGGGATGTATTTAAAGTCGACGATTTCTTTTCCCCACGCTTTGCATAAATCATCTAAATACAGATCGCTGGGTCGACGTCCACCCCAGTAAAGATGGATTGGTCGATGAATCTTCTTTGCCTGCATTTGTTCGATGATGGATTTGATTGGAGCAAAACCGGTGCCGGCTGCAACAAAAATAATTGGTTTTTTAGAATCCTCCCTTAAGAAGAAGCTTCCCAAGGGGCCCTCAAAACGAAGAATGTCTTTTTCTTTTAATGCGGGCGTGACGGCTCCAAACACAAAATCTGTAAACAGGCCGCCTGGCAAATGACGAATATGCAACTCAAGTGGACCCTCTTGCTCAGGCGCGTTGGCGATTGAGTAAGCGCGGCGTTGACCATCTTTGAGGAGGAACTCCAAATACTGTCCAGCCAGGAATTGAAAGCGTTCTGAAGCAGGTAGTTGAAGTTTGAGAATGGCAACATCATCACTAGGTTTAGTAATCGCATTGACTCGGCAGGGCACCTTGCGAATCGCAATATCGCCTGCTCCTTGGACTTCACGAGCTTCAATCAGTAGGTCTGAATGGGGATGGGAGCAGCAAAATAGAATGCCACCTGCAGTCTCATCGGTCTTACTCAGGGCGCTTTCACTATGCTGACCATGAGTTACTTGGCCCTCTAAAACTTTACCTTTGCAAGAGCCACAAGCGCCATTTTTACAGCCATAGGGCAGGTTGATGCCTTGGCGAAGAGCGGCCTCCAGAAGATTCTCATCTGGATTGACGGTGAATTGTTTGCCGCTCGTTTTGAGCGTGACTTGATAAGACACTCTCATTCCTTTCAATAAATCGTTACGATGCTACTTATGCAATCTTTTGGTAAACCTTCAATCCTGATTATTGGCTGTGGAGATATTGGTCTTCGGGTAGCCAAGCAGCTTTCACGAAGCCATCGTGTATTGGCACTGACTTCTCAACAGAATCGTTTTCAGGAGTTGAGGGCGGTTGGCGCGACTCCTATTTTGGGTAATCTGGATCATCCAGAGTCTTTATGGCGCCTTAGCGGTTTAGCTCAAACCGTCATTCATCTAGCGCCACCTCAAAATGGGGGAAATCGTGATTGCCGAACCCGCAACCTACTCCGAATTTTAGCCCAAGGCTCCAATGCCGTCAGGCGCCTGATCTATGTCAGCACTACGGGTGTCTATGGCGATCACAGGGGTGGAAAAGTGAGCGAGGTGACACCAGTCAGCCCCCAAAGTGAGCGTGCACAAAGAAGGGTGGATGCCGAGAGGATTCTCCGTTTATGGGCACCCGCCCATGGAGTGGCTTTGACGATTCTGCGCGTCCCTGGAATTTATGCGGCTGATCGCTTGCCGATTGATCGTTTGAAAGCGAAAACGCCGGCACTGCTACCAGAGGAGGATGCCTATTCAAATCACATTCATAGCGATGATTTGGCAAGACTGGTGTGTGCAGCCGTGTATCACGGCAAACCGCAGCGCATCATTAATGCCTGTGATGGCGGTGAGACCAAAATGGGTGATTACTTCGATGAAGTTGCGGATGCTTTTGGTTTGGATAGGCCGACTCGATTGCCTGGCAGCGAGTTACAAAAAATCGTCAGTCCAATGCTTTGGTCCTTTATGCGTGAGTCACGCAGGGTTACCAATCAGCGCTTGCCAGAATTAAAAACACCGCTACGCTATCCTAGCGTCGGACATTTTCTAAAAACTATTTCCAAGAATCCTTGAGGCCAACCGTGCGGTTGAACACTGGCTTGCCAGGCTTGGAATCATTTTTGTCGGCAATAAAGTAACCGTGACGCTCAAACTGAAAGCGATCTTCAGCTTTAGCATCCTTCATGCAGGGCTCCAAGTAAGCGGCAATCGTTTGCATGGAGTTCGGATTGATGGCATCTAGGAAATTCTTATCACCGCTGTCTGGATGAGGGTCGCTAAAAAGGTGATCATATAGTCGAACTTCCGCAGGAATCGCCTCAGCTGCGCTAATCCAGTGAATGTTGCCCTTGACCTTGTAGTTATTGGAGCCAGCAGTACCACTCTTGCTGTCTGGGAGGCGCGTCACGTTGACCTGGGTCACATTGCCTGTAGCATCAGTTTCAAAACCAGTGCACTCCACTACAAAGCCATGGCGTAAGCGAACGCGGCTACCAGGCTGATCTCCAATCGGTGGATAAAGTCTGAAGAATCCTTTGATAGGTTCTTTCATAAAGTCATCTGCCTCAATCCACAGTTCGCGTGTGAAATTAAATTCACGATTACCCCATTCTGGATGATTGGGATGACGCGGCGCAGAGCAAGTCTCTTTTGCTGAGGCGTCAAAGTTTTCAACAACAAGCTTGAGCGGCTTAAGTACTGCGGTAGCGCGTGGGGCTCTCACCTCTAGGTCATCACGCAGCGCCTGGTCTAGGGTGCTCATATCAATCCAGCTATCAGCTTTAGAGACGCCAATACGTTCGCAGAACAAACGAATACTTTCTGGTGTGTAGCCACGGCGACGGATACCTACGATGGTTGGCATCCTTGGATCATCCCAGCCCTCAACATGCTTTTCTTCCACGAGCTGCAATAACTTACGTTTGCTAGTGATGGTGTAGGTCAAGTTCAGACGAGCAAATTCATATTGATGTGGCACTGGGTCTTTAAAGACACCCAATTCTTTTAATGAATTCACAATCCAGTCGTACAAGGGACGGTTGTTCTCGAACTCTAGCGTGCAGATGGAGTGAGAGACGTTCTCTAATGCGTCAGAGATGCAATGCGTGAAGTCATATAGTGGATAGATGCACCATTTGCTGCCAGTGCGATGGTGATCTGTATGGCGAATGCGGTAAACCACGGGGTCACGCATCACAATGTTTGGATGCGCCATGTCAATTTTTAAGCGCAGCACATGTTCGCCATCCTTAAACTTCCCATCGCGCATTTCACGGAACAAAGAGAGATTTTCTTCTGGGCTGCGATCGCGGTAAGGACTATTTTTTCCAGCTTGGCCAAAGTTACCTCGATGGGTATGAATGTCATCAGCACTTTGGCTATCGACATAAGCCTTCCCATCTTGAATCAAGATCTCAGCAAACTCATAGAGTTTGTCGAAGTAGTCACTTGCGTGATACAGATGAGTTCCCCAATCAAAACCCAACCACCTCACCGCATCCAAAATACTATCAGCGTATTCCACATCCTCTTTGACGGGATTGGTGTCATCTAAGCGCATATTGCAGCGCGCGCCACCAGCTTGATTGTTGTAATCAGCGGCTAGTCCAAAGTTCAGGCAAATACTTTTAGCGTGACCAATATGCAGGTAGCCATTAGGTTCAGGCGGAAAACGGGTAATGATTGATGGGATAGCCTCCCCAGCTAAATTGGTGCGCTGTGAAAAAGCACCGCTTGCTAAATCATGATCAATGATCTGGCGTAAGAAATTAGATGGTTCGGCTACAGCGCCGGTATTTGCTTTGGAGGGTTTGCTATCTTGGGACATAGCCTTATTGTAGAGAAAACCCCCAGCCCATAAAGAAAAAGCCCGCAAACAGCTGCGGGCTCGTTTTTGTGAGGCGTAAAACTATCAGTCTTCGACGAATGCCTCTTCGCGAGTCTTTTTCACTGCTGGCAGGGCCACGATTACTACCAAGAGGGCTGATGCAATGAGCAATCCCAAGGAAAGTGGACGAGTCAAGAAGGTGGTGAAATCGCCGCGGGAAAGCAATAATGCACGGCGGAAGTTCTCTTCCATCATTGGTCCAAGCACGAAGCCCAAAAGCAATGGAGGTGGTTCGCAACCCAATTTAAAGAAGAGGTAGCCAATGATGCCAAATGCAGCAGTCACGTATACGTCAAACACAGTGTTGTTGACGGTATAGACGCCGATACAGCAGAAAACCAGAATGGCTGGATACATGAAGCGATAAGGAATCTTCAGTAACTTGACCCAAATACCAATGAGGGGCAAGTTCAAGAGGATCAACATCACGTTACCAATCCACATGGAAGCAATCAGACCCCAGAACAAAGCTGGGTTGCTGGTCATTACCTGAGGACCTGGTTGAATGTTGTGAATAGTCATCGCGCCAACCATCAAGGCCATCACTGCGTTTGGTGGAATACCCAAAGTCAACAATGGAATAAATGAGGTTTGGGCAGCAGCATTGTTGGCTGATTCAGGACCAGCAACACCTTCAATGGCGCCCTTACCAAATTCATGGCTGTACTTAGAGGATTTTTTCTCAACGGAGTAGGCGCCAAAAGCGGCAAGTGCTGCACCGCCGCCTGGCAGGATACCAAGAATCGAACCAATCGTTGTACCGCGCAAGATGGAAGGAATCATGCGTTTTATATCTTGCTTGGTTGGGATCATGGTGGTCATCTTGTTTAAGAAACCTTCATCTTCACCAGTCTTCTCAAGATTGCCCATGATTTCCGCAAAACCGAATACACCCATCGCAACTGCTACGAAGCCGATGCCGTCACTCAACTCAGGAATATCAAACGCATAACGCGAAACACCAGAGTTAACGTCAGTACCGATCAAGCCCATTAAAAGACCCAAAACGATCATGCCAATCGCTTTGATCAAAGAGCCAGATGCCAATACAACCGCACCGATCAAGCCCAAGATCATGAGAGAGAAATACTCAGCAGGGCCAAACTTAAATGCCAGCTGTGAGAGTGGTGCAGCAAAAGCGGCTAACACTAAAGTTGCTACGCAACCTGCAAAGAATGAGCCCATGCCAGCCGTAAACAATGCAACACCGGCTCGACCATTTCTGGCCATTTGGTATCCATCGATTGCCGTCACCACCGAGGACGTCTCTCCTGGGATGTTCAACAGAATTGCTGTGGTAGAGCCACCGTACTGTGAGCCGTAGTAAATACCAGCCAACATAATCAAGGCAGCGATTGGAGGCAAGGCGTAGGTAGCTGGCAATAACATCGCGATAGTCGCGATAGGGCCAAGACCTGGCAAAACACCAATCAGAGTTCCCAAGACGCAGCCGATTAGGCAGTACAAGAGATTTTGTAAGGTAAATGCGGTATCGAAACCGAGAGCTAAATTTGCAAATAAGTCCATTTTCAGTATCCCGGTACGTTATTGAAGAAAGAAAGGTAGTAATGGGAACTGTAATTTCAGGCCCAAAACGAATACCGAATATGTGAAAACAATCAGAAATGTGGCGTTGACTAAGGTGCCTTTCCAATGAAATTCATGACTTGCGCTGGCTGACATAAATACCAAAACGAACACGGCTACGATAAAGCCCATCGTTGGTAAAAGGATGCCGTATGCAATGACGGATCCAGTAATGAGGCCAATGACCTTCCAGTTGAAAGGCGGGATTTTTTCAATCGCGGCTTTAGCGCTCAGAGACTTCACCAGGATTATTAAACCCAGGGCTGTCATGACTAGGCCAAGCCAGAAGGGAAAGTATCCAGGCCCCATTTTGGCGGCAGTGCCCATTGGGTACTGGGTGGCCATAAAGGTAAAAAAGAGACCAATGACCATATACATTAGGCCGGCCCCAAAATCTTTTTGATTACGGATTTCCAAGTTGCGCTCCTTTATTACCGACTTATTTGTCGATTTATTGATGTTGTGGGATTGTAAGGCAGGATATGGGTATCTTGTCTAGGGTTTGCCCTAGAGAGGTGCCAATGCGATAATTATTGCCATGAAAGTATCCCAAATTCGCCAGGCCTATCTGGACTTCTTTGCCCAAAAAGGCCACCAAATCGTCCCATCCAGCCCAGTAGTGCCAGGGGATGACCCAACCCTGCTATTTACTAATGCGGGCATGAACCAATTTAAAGATGTGTTTTTGGGCTTCGATAAGCGCCCTTATAACCGCGCGACGACTGCCCAGAAGTGCATTCGGGCAGGTGGAAAACATAATGATTTGGATAACGTCGGATACACCGCGCGTCACCATACCTTTTTTGAAATGCTGGGGAATTTCTCCTTTGGAGACTATTTTAAGAAGGACGCTATTCAGTTTGCTTGGGATTTATTGACCCAAGTATTTAAGCTGCCGAAAGAGAAGCTTTTAGTCACCGTGTATGCGGAAGACGATGAGGCTTTTGAAATTTGGAATAAACAAATCGGCGTTCCTGCGGATCGCATTATTCGCATTGGGGATAACAAGGGCGCGCGTTACGCTTCGGATAATTTTTGGATGATGGGTGATACAGGCCCTTGTGGACCTTGCACTGAAATTTTTTATGATCACGGCGACCATATTCCTGGCGGCCCTCCTGGAAGTCCAGATGAAGATGGTGATCGCTTCATCGAGATTTGGAATAACGTCTTCATGCAGTACAACCGCGATGAGGCTGGTGTAATGCATCCACTACCTAAGCCTAGCGTTGATACAGGCATGGGTCTTGAGCGCATTGCAGCAGTCTTGCAGCATGTTCATTCTAATTATGAGATCGACCTCTTCGTCAATCTCATCAAGGCTTCCAAGGAGGCCGTTGATGCTGCGGGTGGTGAAAATTGTGATGCTCAAAGCCCTTCATTGCGGGTAATTTCTGACCACATCCGTGCATGTAGTTTCATTGTGGTCGATGGCATCATTCCTGGTAATGCTGGTCGTGGCTATGTATTGCGTCGTATTGCACGTCGCGCGATTCGTCATGGTTACAAACTAGGTGCACGCAAACCATTCTTTTATCAGCTGGTACCTGCGCTTGTTAAAGAGATGGGTGAAGCCTATCCAGAGTTACGCGCCGCACAAGACAAAGTCAGTGAAGTTATTAAGCAAGAAGAAGAGCGCTTCTTTCAAACGATTGCCAATGGCATGGAAATTTTGGATGGTGCTTTAGCTGGTGGCGCAAAAATAGTGGATGGAGAAACAGCTTTTCGCTTACATGACACTTTTGGTTTCCCATTGGATCTAACGGCTGACGTTTGTCGTGAGCGTGGCGTCACTGTCGATGCAGATGGCTTTGAAGTGGCGATGCAGAAGCAGCGCGACCAGGCAAGAGTTGCGGGCAAATTCAAGGTAGCTCAAGGCCTGGATTACAAAGGTAAGCCTACGCAGTTTCATGGTTATGACACCTTGAAGCATGAAGGCGCCAAAGTAACGGCACTCTATGTGGATGGCTCATCAGTCCCCTCTATTAAAGCGGGTGATGCAGCTGTCATTGTTTTAGACAACACCCCTTTTTATGCTGAATCTGGCGGCCAAGTAGGCGACAAAGGTGAGCTACGCAATGAAAGTATTCGTTTCGCAGTAGAAGACACTTTCAAGATTCAGGCTGATGTATTTGGTCATCAGGGTGAAGTGCTTGAGGGTGAGCTCAAAGTAGGTGATGCTATTAATGCATTAGTAGACACCCAGCAAAGAGCCGATACGATGCGCAACCACAGCGCTACTCATATCTTGCACAAAGCCTTACGTGAGGTGCTGGGTGATCATGTGCAGCAAAAAGGTTCATTGGTAGATGCCACTAAGACCCGCTTCGACTTTACGCACAATGCGCCTATTACGGCTGAGCAAATTCGCCGTATTGAAGACATCGTAAACCAAGAGATTCTGGAAAACACAGCCACTTCAGGCAAAGTCATGTCTTTGGATGATGCGCAAAAGACTGGAGCCATGATGTTGTTTGGCGAGAAGTACGGCGAAGAAGTGCGAGTACTGGAGATAGGTTCTTCTAAAGAACTTTGTGGCGGTACTCACGTAGGACGTACTGGTGATATCGGTAGCTTGAAGATTGTTTCCGAAGGCGGCGTTGCCGCTGGCATCCGTCGTGTTGAGGCGGTTACAGGAAGCAATGCCTTGCATTTCTTGCAAGACTTAGAAGATAAGATCAATGAAGCTGCAGCGCTTCTCAAAACCCATCCTGGTGATTTGGTCAATCGCGTTGCGCAACTTCAAGAAAGCCTGCGTCAAGCGGAGCGCGAATTAGAGAAGGCGAATTCTAAGTTGGCTGCAAGCCAGGGCGATGAGTTAGCAGGTCAGGCTATCGATGTGAATGGCATCAAGGTACTTGCTGCTCGACTTGATGGTGCTGATGCTGGCGTATTGCGCGAAACAATGGATGCCCTAAAGGCAAAGTTGAAAACTGCTGCCATTGTGTTGGCCTCAGTTCAAGGCGATAAGGTGAGCTTGATTGCTGGTGTTACGGCTGACTCGATTGGCAAAGTAAAGGCAGGTGATCTCGTGAACTTTGTTGCTCAACAAGTGGGTGGTAAAGGTGGCGGCAAACCAGAAATGGCAATGGCTGGTGGAACTGATCCTAGCAAGTTGGGCGTAGCCTTAAGCGGCGTTAAAGACTGGATAGCAAGCAAATGAGTGAATCAGTAAATATTGCTTTTAACGCAGAGGTGGATGCGATTGGTATGAACTGCCCATTGCCTATCTTGCGTACTAAAAAAGCGTTGGCAACCATGCAGTCAGGTGAGGTCTTAAAGATTAAGGCAACCGATGCGGGTGCCGCTCATGACTTTCCTGCTTTTGCTAAGCAAACTGGCAATGAGTTGCTTGCAAGCACTACCGAAGGTGATGTACTGGTTTTCTTTATGAAACGTAGGTAGGTAAAAAGACGGGTATTTATTCTTTTAGCTAGGTGATAAAACAAAAGGCGGAGATTAATCTCTGCCTTTTTTATTCCTCTTGAAGAGCTTTTACTTTAAAGACCAGCTTTTTAAGTACTCTGCAAATTCTTCACCTACTTCTTGGTGGCGCAGGGCGAAATCCACAGAGGCCTTCAGGTAGCCCAACTTGCTGCCACAGTCATAGCGAATGCCATCGTATTCATAGCCAAATACAGGCTCTTTTTTTAGTAAGGCGGCAATCGCATCAGTAAGCTGAATTTCTCCGCCAGCACCGGGCTTCACATTACGAATGTGATCAAAAATCTTGGAGGATAGTACATAGCGACCAACCACTGCTAGATCAGAGGGCGCATCAGCAGGTTTTGGTTTCTCAACGATGCCATTGAGGCGATAGATGCCTTTGCTGACTGAATCTCCCGAGATAATCCCGTATGAGCTACTTTTAGAGGGATCAATCTTCTCTACTGCCAATACAGAGCCTTGTTGTTCCTCATGCACCTTGAGCATTTGAGCGAGTACGGGTGGCTGACCATCTAAGAGGTCATCCGCCAAAATGATGGCAAATGGCTCGTCGCCCACTAACTTCTCAGCGCATAAAACGGCGTGACCTAGTCCCAGGGGTTCGGATTGCCTGATGTACACGCAATCAACATTGTCCGGCTTTACGCTTCTGACAAGATGAAGAAGGTCTTGTTTGTTCTTCGCCTCGAGTGCGGCCTCTAATTCATATGCTTTATCAAAATGATCCTCAATCGCACGTTTGCTACGGCCTGTAACAAAAATTAGCTCTGTAATGCCAGCTGCAATAGCTTCATCCACTGCGTACTGAATCAAGGGTTTATCCACGACATTGAGCATTTCTTTGGGGCTGGCTTTAGTAGCAGGCAAAAATCGTGTGCCAAATCCCGCAACCGGAAATACGGCCTTAGTTACTTTTTTGGAGCTGAAATGTAATGTCATGAAAGGTCCGTTCTTATTATTTTTTATTTAAGACGATCTAATTGTGCAACAAGCTTCTCATGATTTTGCTCAAAGCCAGCAAGGCGTTGTTTTTCTTGGGCAACAACCTCGGCTGGGGCGCGTGCCACAAAGCTTTCATTGGTCAATTTACCCTTTGCTTTATTGATTTCATTGGCTAAGCGCTCAATTTCTTTGCCTAGGCGAATTCTTTCGGCGCCAACATCCACTTCAATCTTGAGTAAAAGCTTGATATCGCCTACCAAAGCAATTGGCGCTCCTGGGGCATCTTTTTCTAAAGCAGACTCATCGCTGTAGATTTTGACCTCAGTTAATTTGGCAAGCGCCATGAGGTAGGGAGTGGCTTTCTCAAGGAATCCTTTTGGACCACAAATCCAGAGTGGCACTTTTTGACCGGGAGGAACTTGCATCTCGCCACGAAGGTTTCTACAGGCATCCACAATGGCTTTGATTTGTGCAACCCAGGCCTCACTCTTTTCATCAATCTTTTCAGGCTGAGCAACAGGGTAAGGCTGAAGAGCAATGGTTTGTTTGGTTTGTTTAGCCAGCTCTTTGCCAGACTTTGGTCCTACAGTTTGCCAAAGCGTTTCAGTGATGAATGGAATTAGGGGATGCGCCATGCGCAAAATGGTTTCCAAAACGCGTAAGAGGGTGCGACGAGTAGCGCGTTGCTGCGCTGGCGTACCAGTCTGCAATTGCACCTTGGCAAGCTCAAGATACCAATCACAATACTCATCCCAAACAAATTGGTAAATGCTGCTGGCAATATTGTCAAAGCGATAAGCCTCAAAGCCTTTAGCTACCCCAGATTCTGTTCTTTGCAGTTGCGAAACGATCCAACGATCTGCTGGTGAAAAATCCAAATAGCCATCAGGGCCACATTGGTTGTCGCAAGGCGCAAAGCCATTGTCTTCATCGCCACCAGGGCAGTTCATCAGAACAAAGCGCGTGGCGTTCCAGAGTTTGTTGCAGAAATTGCGATAGCCTTCACAACGCTTTTGATCAAAGTTGATATTGCGTCCGAGCGAAGCTAGGGAGGCGAAAGTAAAGCGCAAGGCATCAGTACCAAATGCAGGAATGCCATCCGGAAACTCTTTCTTCGTTTTCTTGCTAATACTTTCAGCTTGTTTTGGATTCATGAGGCCAGTAGTTCGTTTGCCTACTAACTCTTCAATCTTGATGCCATCAATTAAATCAATTGGGTCTAAGGTATTGCCTTTGGACTTGCTCATCTTCTGGCCTTCGGCATCGCGAACTAGACCATGAACATAGACGGTATGGAATGGTACTTTTCCTGTGAAATGGCAGGTCATCATGACCATGCGCGCTACCCAGAAGAAGATGATGTCAAAACCAGTCACCAAAACAGAAGAAGGTAAGAAGTGATTTAAGGCAGGCGTTTCTTCTGGCCAACCTAAAGAGCTAAAAGGCACAAGCGCAGAGCTAAACCAAGTATCCAGAACGTCAGGATCACGGTTGAGTTTGCCGGTGTAGCCAGCTGCAACAGCTTTCGCCTGAGCCTCTTCCTCAGAGCGCCCTACAAAAATTTGCCCATCATCGCCATACCAGGCTGGGATTTGATGGCCCCACCAGAGTTGACGGGAGATGCACCAGTCTTGAATGTTCTCTAACCACTGGGTGTAGGTATTAATCCAGTTTTCTGGAACAAGCTTGATATCGCCTTTGGTCACCGCATCCAAGGCTGCACCAGCAATCGATGAGCCCGGTTGATATTTGTTATCTGGACTGGGTTTTGACATCGCCACAAACCATTGGTCAGTGAGCATTGGCTCGATGATGGTTTGGGTGCGGTCACCCCGTGGCACCATTAATTTATGTGGTTGAACTTTATCCAATAAACCAGCAGCCTCTAAATCAGAAACTACTTGCTTACGTGCTGCGAATCTTTCCATACCTTGATAGGCGGCTGGAGCATTCTCATTAATCTTGGCATCCAAAGTAAGGATGTTGATCATGGGCAGTTGATGACGTTGACCTACCGCATAGTCATTAAAGTCATGCGCAGGAGTGACTTTTACAACGCCAGTACCAAAATTCAAATCCACATAGTCGTCAGCAATGATAGGAATCTGGCGTTCACACAAGGGCAAGTTTACTGACTTGCCGATGAGGTGCTTATAACGCTCATCTTCTGGGTTCACCATCACGGCAACGTCGCCCAATAAGGTTTCTGGACGAGTGGTGGCAACGGTGAGGTGACCAGAGCCATCGGTCAATGGATAGCGGATATGCCACATCGATCCATCTTCTTCTTCGCTCACTACTTCTAGGTCTGAAACTGCAGTGCCTAAGACAGGATCCCAGTTCACCAAGCGCTTGCCGCGATAAATTAAACCTTGTTCATGCAAGCGCACAAATACTTCGACAACTGCTTTGGACATCTTGCTGTCCATCGTGAAATATTCTTTGCCCCAATCGATTGAAGCGCCAAGACGACGAATTTGGCGGGTAATGGTATTGCCGGAAGTTTCTTTCCACTCCCAGACTTTTTCTAAAAACTTGTCGCGACCTAAATCGTGGCGAGATATTTTTTGCGCATCGAGTTGACGCTCAACAACGATCTGCGTAGCAATACCGGCGTGATCGGTGCCAGGCACCCATAAGGTATTTTTGCCTGTCATACGAGCGTGACGTACCAAGCCATCCATGATGGTTTGATTGAAGGCGTGACCCATATGCAGGGTGCCGGTCACATTGGGTGGGGGAAGTTGGATAGAAAAATCATCCTTACCCTCATCCATGGTGGAGTCAGAAATACCCCGGCGCTCCCACTCTGGACCCCAGTAGGCCTCTATCGGGGCGGGTTCGTAGGATTTAGCGAGCTCGTCAGCTGAGCTGGCCGCTGGTGAATTAGGGGTATTTGAGGCATTTGGCATAAGAGGCAAATTATAATTGGGCTGATGTACTCAGACTTGCTCGCGAACCTCAATCCAGAACAGCGCGAGGCAGTGACCCTCCCGCCCGTCCACGAAAATGGCCAAGCCCAATCAGCCTTGATTTTGGCTGGGGCAGGGAGCGGCAAGACCCGCGTCCTCACCACCCGTATAGCCTGGTTGATTCAGACCGGCCAGGTATCCCCTATAGGCGTCCTGGCAGTGACATTCACCAATAAGGCTGCCAAAGAGATGATGCTCCGCCTGAGCGCCATGCTGCCCATCAATACGCGTGGGATGTGGATTGGCACCTTTCATGGTCTTTGCAATCGTTTATTGCGTGCCCATCACAAAGAAGCGGGTTTGCCTTCCACATTCCAGATTTTGGATACCCAGGATCAACTTTCTGCGATTAAGCGTCTGTTGAAGGGTTTAAAGGTCGACGATGAAAAGTATCCCGCAAAGCAGTTGCAATACTTTATTGCCCACGCCAAGGAGCGCGGTCAACGAGCAAAAGATTTGGCTGTGGGCGATGACTTTCAAGCCAAGATGGCGCAACTGTATGCGACCTATGATGAGCAATGTCAACGCGAAGGCGTGGTGGATTTCGCTGAACTCTTATTACGTAGTTATGAATTACTCAAGCATAGTGAAGCAATTCGGACTCACTATCAAGAGCGCTTCCGTCATATTTTGATTGACGAGTTTCAAGATACCAATGCTTTGCAATACGCATGGCTTAAATTATTATCGGGTCATGATGCAAGTCGTATCAATGTCAGTGGCATGGGTTGTAGCTCTGTTTTTGCAGTAGGTGATGATGACCAAAGTATTTATGCTTTCCGCGGCGCCGATGTTGAAAACATGCGCCTCTATGAAAAGCAATACCACCCATTGATGGTGAAGTTAGAGCAGAACTATCGCTCGCATGGCCATATTTTGGATACGGCAAATCACCTTATTGCGAATAACTCCGAGCGCCTTGGTAAGAACCTTCGAACCGATGCTGGTCATGGCGAGCCAGTCCGTATTTATGAGGCGCCAAGCGATCATGCCGAAGCTGCTTGGCTGGTGGACGAGATCAAGGCTTTAGTAAATAGCGGTATCAAGCGTACAGAAGTTGCTTTGCTCTATCGCAGTAATGCACAGTCTCGCATTATTGAGCATGCATTATTTTCTGCAGGTATTCCGTATCGTGTTTATGGCGGTTTGCGCTTTTTCGAACGCGCTGAAATTAAACATGCACTGGCTTACTTACGCTTGCTCGAAAATCCAAACGACGACACTTCATTCTCCCGAGTGGTGAATTTCCCAACCCGCGGAATTGGCGCAAGATCAATCGAAGCCTTGCAAGATGCCGCCAGAGCGCAACAATGCTCTTTATATCTAGCGGCTTCTACTTTAGAAGGCAAAGCCGGTGCTGCACTCAGTGGATTTGTACGTTTAGTGGATCACATGCGTGAAGCCACTCGTCACAATACTTTGCCAGAAACGGTTGAATTCGTAATTCAGCATAGCGGCTTGATTCAGCACTATCTCTCTGAACGCGAAGGGCAAGATCGTGTCGAGAACTTACAAGAATTGATTAACGCCGCAACCGCATTTATTGCTGAAGAGGGCTATGGCCAAGATGCGGCCGCTGCAATGTTGCCGGGTGAGAATGCTCCTGGCGTTGTGGAAGTCTCTCCTTTGGCAGCCTTTTTATCGCATGCTTCATTGGAGGCAGGTGACAATCAAGCTCAAGCTGGTCAAGATGCCGTGCAGTTAATGACGGTGCACTCGGCAAAAGGCTTAGAGTTCACCTCAGTATTCATCACTGGTCTTGAGGAGGGTTTATTTCCGCATGAGAACAGCGTGAATGAGCAGAATGGCTTAGAAGAGGAGCGTCGTTTGATGTATGTGGCGATTACTCGCGCCAAGGAGCGCCTGTACCTCTCGCACACTCAATCCCGTATGCTGCATGGCCAAGTGCGCTACAACATGCCTTCTCGCTTCTTAGAGGAGCTCCCATCCGATTCATTGAAATGGCTTACCCCTAAAGCAAGAGATGCCCGCTGGGGTGGTGGGGGCGCAAGATCCGGTTCTACTTGGCAAGATGGCTATACCCGTCAACGCGAATATGAATCGAATGACTTTTTTGATTCAGGCTCTGATCGTCAAAGACCGGCGAAGCGAGTTGGCTCAGCTTCGATGGAAGTGAAAAGACTAGCCTCTCCGCCTCGCGGCAATTACCCATTCACCATTGGGCAGAATGTCTTTCATACAAAGTTCGGTGAGGGGCGCGTGACTGGTTTAGAAGGCGTAGATGCCGATGCAAGGGCGCAGGTTAATTTCAAGCGTCATGGCATCAAGTGGTTGCAGCTGAGTATTGCGAAGCTTGCTGCGATAGACTGACGAGTCAGCGCAGATAAATCATTTAGGCCGGCAACACCACTTCATCTTCTGTAAAGCAAGCTTTCCAAGTCGCATAAAAAGAGCAGTGCATTATTGTCAAGCCTGCCATGGAAATGGGGGCGATGATGAACGAGGCTGCTTGCCCTAGATCGAGCGCATCAAAAATCATTCCCACTGTTAGTGGAATGGCAATCAGAATTGCGCTCCAAATAGACAAATACAAAAAGAATGCTGCCTTATTAGCCCAGCATGCTAAGCAGCTTGAGAATAGGGCTTGAGGGACGGGCATATCTGCCCAAGCAACCAGTACTGGGGAGAACCACATCAACATAGCTACTGGTATGTAAAGTACGGCGCCAAAGAAAAGCACTAAGTAAACTTGGCGCAGCGCCTCGGGCGTGATGGGCTTATCGCTAGTCATTAGCGGGAGCAGTAATTCAAAGTCAACTAAGAGACTTAAGATAAAGCTGAGCAACAAAATCATGCCGGCGTAAACCAAGCCTAATTGCAAAATTCTTTTGCGAACAATCGGACTCGACCGAAGTGCAATTAAATAGACCATTGGCCTAATCCGCTCTTTTTGAATTCCTTGACGGCAAGCGGTCATGAATCCAACGGAAAGGGTTGGTGTGAGCAGAAGAACTGCAAAGACACCAATCACTGGAATAATGACTGCTAGCTGTGCCGCAAAGACATACATAAAGACCAGCATTAAGAAGCCCAAAGGATTCTGCTTAAAAAGCCAAATGCCTTGTCTAATCCAGGTGTAGCCTTCTTTGGGCGCTACGGAATTGAGTTTCATAGTGAGCGACGACTTAAAAGAATGCGTTCAAAGTGCGTAGGATCATGCGGGGTTAGCATTTGTGCATCTCGTGGCAAATAGAAATCCCAGAGTCTTGAAACCCAGAAACGTAAGGCTGCTGCACGCAACATGAGTGGCCAGTTAGCTTGCTCTTCTTTGGTGAGAGGGCGAACCGACTGATAGGCTTTTATAAACGCGTCTAAGCGAGCAGGATCTAAATCTTGCTTGTTATCCGCAAGACACCAGTCATTAGCGGTGACGGCAATATCAAATAGCCATTTATCAGTGCCGGCAAAGTAGAAGTCAAAGAAACCACCTAACTGATCTTGGGATATATCGGATCCTTTGGGATCAAATAAGACGTTGTCGCGAAATAGATCGCAATGACTAGCCCCTTGCGGCAACCCATCATAGGCGCTCGAGGCAAAAAATTCCTCTTGAGTTTTTAACTCATGGGTAATGAGTTCTTTCTGGGGTGTGCTTAAGTGCGGCAAGATCGAAGGTATTGTTTTCTGCCACCAGCCCAGACTGCGAAGATTCTCTTGGGACTTCGGAAAATCTTTTCCAGCCAAATGCATCTTCGCCAGCATCTCACCAACGAGGGCGCAATGATTGGCTTCAGGTTCGAGCCTAGAAAGGCCTGGCAGCTTGGTAACAATGGCCGCTGGCTTGCCTTTGATGGTAAAGAGAATCTCACCCTGTTTACTCTCAATCGGCTTGGGAACAGGCACACCTTTGTTTGCTAGGTGGCGCATTAACTCTAAATAGAAAGGAAGTTGTTGGGCAGACAATCTTTCAAAGATTGTTAAAACATATTCCCGCTTTTTCTCATCCTTGACGGTGTCTAAGAAAAAGTTAGAGTTTTCAATACCACCATGAATGCCGCGAATTTCACTGGCTTGGCCGATGTCAAAGTCCTGAGAAATCCATTGAGAAATATCTTCAAGCTCGATCGGAGTAAATACAGCCATAAATCAATAAACGCTTTTTTAAATTAAAAAGGAATGCTGACGCTTGGAACGCTAATCAGATCTGTTTCTTTTGGAGGCCCTGGCATCACTGATGTGGGTGGTGCCATTTCATAGCTGGTGTAAGGTGTTTTTACATCCACCTGCGTTGGAGAATTGACGTCCTTGTATTCAGTAATAGTAGTACCGTTTTTATCTTTGTATTGATAGTTTGGCTTGCGTTGCTCCGGGGTATTCATTACACCACTTGCGCTCACTGCAGGTGCGATTGGCTGATTATTAATACGGTTTAATTCCGATGGGCTCAGTGCCTGGCTGTTATTCTGAGCTTGGGCTGAAGTGGCGCCAAAAACTCCAAAAACTCCAAAAACCACCAAAAAACTCATTAGGGTTAGGCTTTGACTCATTGAGTGGCTAATTAAGTTCGTTAAATAATGCATTTTTTCACCTTTTTAAGCCTACTCTCGGGCGGTTCCTTAACCAGACCTGTAGGCAATTCACAACTAGATTGTACGATTGCGGTATGACTAAACATAGACTCTTGTTGGTAGACGGCTCAAGTTACCTCTATCGTGCCTTCCACGCCATGCCAGACCTCAGAAATGGGGCTGGAGAGCCCACTGGGGCTATTTATGGCATGGTCAATATGATGCGCCGGGCTCGATCTGAGCTCAAGGCTGACCATATAGCCTGTGTTTTTGATGCCAAAGGCAAGACCTTCCGCGACGAAATGTACTCGGAATATAAGGCGCATCGCTCCCCCATGCCTGAGGATTTGGTTAAACAGATTGAGCCGATTCATGCGATGGTGAAAGCTTTGGGTTGGCCGGTATTGATGGTTTCTGGCGTAGAAGCAGACGATGTGATTGGGACTTTGGCTTGCCAAGCAACGCAAGCCGGTTGGGAAACCATCATTTCTACTGGCGATAAAGATTTGGCACAATTGGTAAACCCTTCGGTCACCCTCATCAATACGATGACCAATGAAAAGCTAGATATCGAAGGTGTAAAAGAAAAGTTTGGTGTACCACCAGAATTAATTGTGGACTATTTATCTATCATCGGCGATACCGTTGATAACGTGCCGGGTGTTCCGAAGGCAGGGCCAAAGACAGCAAATAAATGGCTGGCAGAATTTGGCAATCTGGATAACTTGATGGCAAATGCCGATCAAGTTAAAGGCGTTGTTGGTGAAAATTTGCGCGCTACGCTTCCTTGGTTGCCACAAGCTCGTCAACTGATTACGGTAAAAACAGATTGCGATTTATCGCCCCATTTACCCAGTTTGGATGATCTGCATGCCAGATCCGAAGATGCACCTTTACTGCGTGAATTATTTGAGCGTTATGCATTTAAGACTTGGTTGCGCGACGTGGAGAGGCAGCTCACAAGCCCAGAGAATAAGGGTGAGGCGGTAGCGTTTGATTTGGCAGGTAGCCCAATTTCCTCGTCTGATAGCGGTGCAGATGAAGAAAAAAAGACGCGCGTAATTGCCAGCTCCCCGACTAAAGATTTGTCACAGGCAACTCGAGATTCACAAGATGCAATTGAGCGTCACTATGAATGTGTAGTGGACGAAGCGGGTTTAGAGAGATGGCTAAAGAAAATTGAGTTGTCTACATTAACAGCGGTTGATACGGAAACCACCAGTCTTGATGCGCTTGCGGCAGAGCTCGTTGGAATTTCTTTATCGGTCAAGCCAGGTGAAGCTTGTTACATCCCAGTTGCTCACCGCAATGGTGAAGTGCAACTTAATCGTGACCTGGTGCTTGCACGTATGAAGTCATGGTTAGAAAGTACGACGCATTTAAAAGTGGGTCAAAACTTAAAGTACGACGCCCATATCTTTGCAAACTATGGCATTACCTTGAAGGGCGTTGCATTCGATACCTTGCTGGAGTCTTATGTACTTGAGTCACACATGCCACACAATATGGATAGCTTGGCTGAACGCCATCTGGGCATGAAAACCATTCGCTATGAAGAGGTGTGCGGCAAAGGCGTCCACCAGATTGGCTTTGATCAAGTTGACCTCAAGATTGCGACTGATTACGCGGCGGAAGATGCGGATATTACTTTGCGCCTTCATTTGGAGTTATGGCCGCAGATTCAGGAAAACTTAGGCCTCCTCTATATCTACGAACAGGTGGAGATGCCCGCTATGCGTGTGCTCGGCATTATGGAGCGCAATGGCATTCGAATTGACTCAGCATTGCTGGCCAAGCAAGGGCAGCAGGTGGGTAAACGTTTACTTGAGTTAGAGGGCGAGATCCACAAGCTAGCAGGCCAGCCTTTTAATATCCAGTCGCCTAAGCAGATCGCAGAAATTTTATTTGGACAGCTTGAACTTCCGGTAGTTAAAAAGACGCCTTCCGGTGCACCCTCTACCGATGAGGAAGTGTTGCAGAAGTTAGCGGAAGACTATCCGTTGCCAGCGCGCATTCTGGATTACCGTAGCTTGGCAAAGCTAATGTCCACCTATATTGAGAAGCTTCCTCGAATGGCTGACCATAAGACCGGGCGTGTTCATACGAATTTTTCTCAAGCTACTGCAGTCACGGGCCGCCTGGCATCTAGCGATCCAAACTTACAAAATATTCCAGTGCGCACAGAAGAGGGTCGTCGTATTCGTGAGGCCTTTATTCCGGCGGACGGATGTAAATTATTGTCGGCGGATTACTCGCAAATTGAGTTACGTATCATGGCGCATATTGCCGAAGATGAAAATCTCTTAACGGCATTTAAAGAAGGTAAAGATGTTCACCAGGCCACTGCAGCAGAGATTTTTGGCGTCCCATTGGATGATGTCAATTCTGAGCAGCGTCGTTACGCCAAGGTGATTAACTTTGGCCTGATTTACGGCATGAGCGCTTTTGGATTGGCTGGCAACTTAGGTATTGAGCGTTCTGCTGCGCAAAACTACATCGCCAAATACTTCGATCGTTATCCAGGGGTTGCTCAATATATGGAGCGCACCCGTCTCGAAGCAAGAGAGAATGGGTATGTAGAGACGGTCTTTGGGCGACGTCTTTGGCTACCAGAGATCAAGGGCTCCAATGGTCCGAGACGCCAGGGTGCTGAGCGTGCAGCAATTAATGCCCCAATGCAAGGTACCGCAGCTGACTTAATAAAATTGGCCATGATCGCCGTGGAAGATTGGCTCGAGAAAGAACAGCTCAAGACCAAGCTTCTATTGCAGGTTCATGATGAATTGGTCCTAGATGTGCCTTTCGATGAGCTTGAGCAGGTACAGGCAACATTACCCGGTTTGATGTGTAATGTCGCCCAGTTAAAGGTGCCTTTGGTGGTTAGTATTGGGATTGGCGATAATTGGGAAGAGGCGCACTAAGACTTCAATGAGAAATGCAAGTTAGGAGACAAGACAATGAGCAAAGACATTCAAAATAGTCGACGCAATTTTATAAAAACATCCGCAATAAGCGCGACTGCTATTGGGGTTGGATTTGTGGGGGCGTCCGAGCCTGTGATGGCTGCAGCTATTGAAACGGATTTCAAAGGAATAAAAGCTGGTGAGCAGATGATCCCTGTGGGTAGCTTTCAGTTGCCCGCTTATGTCTCACGACCTGAAAAAGCTAAAGGTTCTTTGCCCATCATTATTGTGGCGAGTGAAATTTTTGGTGTACATGAGTACATAGCCGATGTCACAAGACGTTTTGCTAAGTTGGGATATCTTGCGATTGCTCCAGAGTTTTTTACGCGCGCAGGTGACCCCAATGCTTACGGCACTATTGCCGAAATTATGACTAATATTGTGGCTAAGACCCCAGATGATCAAGTCTTGAACGATCTACAAGCTGCTTTAGTATGGGCCGGCAAAAATGGCGGCGATCTAAAGCGCGTCGGCGTTACTGGCTTCTGTTGGGGTGGTCGTATTACTTGGTTGTCCGCAACTTTGCCACAGGTTCGTGCCGGTGTCGCATGGTACGGTCGTCTCATTGGTGAGAAGACTGAGGGCAGTCCTAAGCATCCCGTAGATATTGCCGCTGATTTAAAGGCGCCAGTGCTCGGCTTGTATGGCGCTGCTGATACCGGGATTTCCCTAGAGAGCATTGATCAAATGCGCGCTGCTTTAGCGCAGACCGCCCCTAAAAATCCTGTTGCCAAGGCTTGTGAATTTGTAGTCTATCCAGATGCCCCTCATGCATTCCATGCGGATTACCGCGCTAGCTATCGTGAAGGTCCTGCGAAAGATGGTTGGGAAAAATGTATTGCCTGGTTTAAGAAAAATGGAGTGGCATAAATAGTGACCGCCTTAGAAAGCATCGTATTAATTACTGCACTTGCAGGAGTGACTAGCGTCTTAATTGCCGCCAGTTGCTCTGTGACATTGCTTTCTAGAATGATCAACAATATGGTGAGTCTCTCTGTTGGTATTTTGTTAGCAACAGCCTTACTCCACTCATTGCCTGAAGCATTTAGCTTTCAAGGAGCAAAACCCCAGCTCTTATTTGCCACCTTGCTTGCGGGTTTATTGGGCTTCTTCTTGTTAGAGAAAATTGCCTTATTACGTCATGACCATCATCATGAGGGAGATGGTCATCATCACCATCATGGGCATGATGCTGAGAATGCCGGCCGCAGTGGTTGGATGATTTTGGTTGGCGATGGTATTCATAACTTCGTAGATGGTATCTTGATTGCGGCAGCCTTTATGGCCGACTATCAAGTGGGCATCTTTACAGCAATTGCGATTATTGCGCATGAGATTCCCCAGGAGATTGGTGATTTCATCGTCTTGCTGAACGCCGGCTTCTCGCGCACACGTGCCTTACTCTACAACCTGATTTGCGGTCTATCCGCTGTTGTTGGCGGGGTATTGGCTTACTTCTTCCTGGAAAAAGCGCATGCAGCGATGCCATATTTATTGGTGATTGCTTCTAGTAGTTTTATTTATATTGCGGTGAGTGATCTCATTCCGCAAATGCATCGTCGCCCACACTGGGTGGAGTCTTTACGTCAGACGCTATTAATTGCTTGCGGCGTAGGGTTTGTGATCCTGCTATCCCTGTTGCACTAACAGGATTTAAAGTTCAACAGGCCTTTTGGGGTCTGCGCACCATTCACTCCAGCTACCTGCATATAGGCGTGAGCCTTTAAAGCCAGCAAGCTCCATCGCCAGAAGATTGTGGCAAGCAGTGACGCCAGATCCGCATTGATGAATGACTTCAGAAGCTTTAGTGGGGCCCAGAAATTCTGAAAATTCTTTGAATAACTGCTCGGGAGTTTTGAATGCAGTCGCGCTGAGATTGTTTTTAAAGAAGCGATTCATTGCGCCGGGAATGTGTCCTCCAACTGGATCAAGCGTTTCATTTTGTCCGTGAAAGCGATCTGCTGTACGCGCATCGATGATTTTGTTTTTCTTTGTCTCTAGATTGGCTACAACTTCATCAGCTAGAACCAGACCCGCATAAGGCATTACCCCAATGGCTTCCGTGCAAGGTGTGGGCGCCCTTGGAATCGAGCCCATAGGGCCATTCCAAGAGTCTAAACCGCCATCTAGTACTTGAACATTGGCATGCCCTGTTGCTTTAAGCATCCACCATAAGCGGCTGGCATAGACAGAGCCCTGTTTGTCATAGGCAACTACTAGGGTATTGGGGGTGATACCCAAACGCATTTTGGTTTGAGCCCAAGCTTCTGGGCTTGGAAGGGGGTGTCTGCCGTTTGTGCCAGTCTTGCTTCCTGAAAGATCTTGATCAAGGTCCACATAAATGGCACCAGGAATATGGCTTTCTTCGTAGGATTTTTTTCCGATCAGTGGGTCGGCTAAATCAAAGCGGCAATCACAGAGCAATACATTTTCACCGCTATTAATGATTTCTTCTAACTGGTTGGCTGAGATTAGAGGAGTCATGATGCTTCCTATTTTTAGTGATGAGGGTTATTAATAGGGGATATTAATAAAACCGTAAGACTTGTTTTGATTATGCGCCTTCGAAGTTCATGACGCGGCGATACCACTCATGAAAATGCTGCATACCATCTTCCATAGGGCTTTGATATGGTCCTACTTCATTTACGCCGCGGGCAAGTAGGGCTGCTCGGCCTTGATCCATACGCTCAGCAATTTCATCATCTTCGATGCAAGTTTCCATGTAAGCAGCACGCTCAGCTTCCACAAATTCACGCTCAAACAAGGCAATTTCTTCTGGATAGTAGAACTCGACGATATTGCGTGTTTTACCGGGCCCCATTGGGTGCAGTGTTGATACACATAGAACGCCTGGATACCACTCCACCATGACATTCGGGTAGTAGGTGAGCCAGATAGCCCCGTGGCGCGGGGCTTTACCGTCAAATTGGCGTAGGACTGCCTCATGCCAGTTGCGATAGGTTGATGAGCCTGGAGTTTGTAAATCTTTATGAATGCCAACAGTTTGAACGCTATGCCAGTCGCCGAATTCCCAATGCAGATCTTCGCAAGAAACAAACTTACCTAGACCAGGATGAAATGGCACAACGTGATAATCCTCGAGATAGACCTCGATGAATGTTTTCCAGTTGTAATTGCACTCATGTACTTCAACATGATCTAGAACGTAACCATCAAACTTGAGATCATCAGCAACACCCAGTTTGGCAAGATCGGTGCGCACATCTCGTGGACCTTCAAATAACAAGCCTTGCCAATTTTGTAGTGGGGATTTGCCGAGATTTAAACAAGGCTTATCTTCAAAGTGAGGGGCGCCCAATAAATTGCCGCCTAAGTCATAAGTCCAGCGATGTAATGGGCAAACAATATTGTCAGCTTTGCCGCGACCATTGAGCATCAAAGCTTGACGATGACGGCAGACATTGGAGAGTAGTTCTACGCCAGATTCGTTGCGAACGAGGATGCGACCTTCGTTTTCTGCGCTTAAAGTTTGATAGGTGCCCATTTCAGGCACCATTAGTTCATGACCAACATAGCCGGGGCCCTGCTTAAAAAGCAGTTCAATTTCCCGCTGATAGAGCTCAGCGTCAAAGTATGCCGAAACCGGCAACTGCAGATTGGACGGCGCAAGCTTCTGCGCGGTAGCCAGATTAGTCATTCTCCCCACCCCCGAAAACGTCAGCCGAAGCTAAGCGGAATAACCAATCCAACCATCGACGGATCGATATTGGAAAGGAAGGGGTGGATTATACCCATCCAAACCGCTTCTCGCTTTAATATGTAGGGCTATCCGTGTGGGAAATACGAAGGAATCCAGCTTATGCCAGCCAAGAAGTCAGAGAGTCAAAAACCCGGTCTTGAGGTGCAAATTGACCCCGATTTGCGCTATGAGCAAGCCGTTAAGGAGCTCGAAAAGCTCATTTCCGATATGGAATCTGGCAAATTTTCCCTAGAAGAAACCTTGTTAGCCTATCAACGTGGCGCAGCCTTGCTAAAACACTGTCAAGGCATGTTGGCTCAAGTTGAGCAACAGGTTCGAGTATTCGAGGCTTAATTGAGCGCTGCTTTTCAATTTCAGGAGTGGATCACTTCTCACTCCGAGCGAACAGAGCTGGCGTTAGATCGCTTACTTGACTCTGCGCAAACTATTCCGCATCGCTTGCATGAAGCCATGCGTTACGCAGCGCAAGGTGGCGGCAAGCGTATTCGCCCCTTATTGGTTTATGCCGCAGGCCAACTTGGCGATAAAGTAGATGCAGCAGGAGCTGATTCATTAGATGCAGCAGCAGTGGCAATTGAATGTATTCATGCTTACTCACTAGTGCATGATGATTTGCCATGCATGGATGATGATGATTTACGTCGCGGTCGTCCGACAGTCCACAAAGCTTTTGATGAAGCAATAGCATTGCTAGTTGGAGATGCATTGCAAACCCGCGCCTTTGAAATCTTGGCCAATGCAAATTGTGATGCTCAAGTTCGTCTCAAAATGATTTCTGCCTTAGCGGCTGCCTCTGGCTCACGCGGCATGGCCGGTGGTCAGGCAATTGATTTAGAGAGCGTCGGCAAGAAATTAGACTTGAGTGGCCTAAAACAAATGCATGCTATGAAAACGGGTGCTTTGTTGTCATGCGCTGTTGAATTGGGTGGTGTTGCCGCCTACCTGAATCCTGCGCAAATGACGCATCTGGCAAATTATTCAAAGTCCTTAGGATTGGCGTTTCAGATTGTGGATGACGTGCTGGATGCCACTGCGGATAGTCAAACCTTAGGCAAGACAGCTGGCAAGGATGCTGCTGCCAATAAGCCGACCTATGTGACCTTGATGGGTTTAGACTATGCACGGAAGCAGGCTAAAGAGTTGCAAGAAATCGCAATCGCCAGCTTAGATGGTTTTGGTGCATCCGCACAAGCATTAAAAGATTTAGCTCTCTTGGTTGTCAATCGCGGCAAGTAAGGAAGATGCAAGATCAATACAAGAGAAATTCATCAGTACAGATTATTTAGATTCAATGACTTTACATTCAATTAACTCTCCAGACGATCTCAAAAAACTCTCTCGCGAAGAGCTACCTGCTTTAGCTGATGAGTTGCGCGAGTTTGTTTTGGATTCTGTATCCAAGACGGGCGGACATCTATCGTCTAACTTGGGAACAGTAGAGCTCTCTATTGCTTTGCACTACGTATTTGATACTCCAGACGATCGCATTGTTTGGGATGTTGGCCATCAAAGTTACCCGCATAAAATTTTGACTGGTCGTCGTGAACGTATGGGTACCTTGCGTCAACACAAGGGTCTATCAGGCTTTCCACATCGCTCTGAAAGTGAGTTTGATGCTTTTGGTACCGGCCATTCATCAACCAGTATTTCTGCAGCGATGGGTATGGCGCGCGCGTTTCAGACCAAAGGCGAGCGACATGTAGCTGTAGCGGTGATTGGCGATAGCGCTATGACCGGTGGGATGGCGTTTGAAGCTATGAACAATGCCGGTGTGTATGACGACTTGCCACTCGTAGTGATTTTGAATGACAACGACATGTCGATCTCGCCTGCTGTGGGCGCTCTTAATCGCCATCTGGCTAGATTACTCAGCGGCAATATTTATTCAGCAACTAAAAAAGGCATTGATAGTGTTTTATCAATTGCTCCACCCTTACGTGAGTTTGCTAAGCGTCTTGAAGATCATGCCAAAGGCATGGTTTCTCCATCTACGATCTTCCAAGAGTTTGGCTTTAATTATTTCGGTCCGATTGATGGCCATGATTTAGATGCTTTGATTCCGATGCTGCAGAACGTACGCCGCTTAGCCTTAGAGGGTCGCGGACCTCAGTTCTTGCACGTTGTGACCAAAAAAGGTCAGGGCTATGAGTTGGCTGAGGCTGATCCTGTTCTGTATCACGGCCCTAGCAAATTTAATCCTGAAGAGGGCGTTAAAAAATCAGCTGCTAGCAAGAAAACATTTACCCAAGTATTTGGTGAGTGGTTATGTGATATGGCGCACGCAGATCCTTTATTGGTTGGCATTACTCCAGCCATGCGAGAGGGTTCCGGCCTAGTTGAGTTTGAGAAGAGTTTCCCTAAGCGTTACTACGATGTCGGTATTGCGGAACAGCACGCGGTCACTTTTGCAGCCGGCATGGCATGCGAAGGTATGAAGCCAGTGGTGGCGATTTACTCCACTTTCTTGCAGCGCGCGTATGACCAACTGATTCATGATGTGGCGATACAAGACTTACCGGTGTTGTTTGCATTAGATCGCGCTGGTCTCGTTGGTGCTGATGGCGCCACCCACGCAGGTGCTTATGACATTCCATTCTTGCGCTGCATTCCAAATATGCTGGTGATGACACCGGCAGATGAGTCTGAATGCCGTGACTTGTTAACTACTGCCTTTCATCAGCCACACCCAAGCGCAGTTCGCTACCCGCGTGGTGCAGGTATTGGCGCTATCCCATCTAAAGAATTGCGCACTCTGCCATTTGGTAAGGGTGAGATTCGTCGCAAATCCACCGCCCCTTCTGGTCAACGTGTGGCGATATTGGCCTTTGGCACCTTGCTTTACCCTGCGCTTGAAGTGGCGGAGGCTATTGATGCAACCGTGGCCAATATGCGCTTTGTTAAGCCACTCGATGTCGATCTCCTCCAATCTTTAGCAGCTGATCATGATTATTTTGTGACGATTGAGGATGGAGCAATTGCTGGCGGTGCTGGTAGCGCTTGTTTAGAAGCGCTCTCGAATCTCGGTATTAATAAACCCCTCCTGCAATTAGGTCTTCCTGATCAATTTGTCGAGCATGGCGACTACAGCCTTCTGATGTCCAAGTGTGGCTTGGACGTAGAGGGTATTGCCAACTCCATCCAACGGCGTTTTCCAGCAATATTGACTGTAAATTCAGTACTGGTAGGCAAATAAGCCCGTTTTGCCTGAAAATAGAGTAATGAATGACATGAACCCCGCCTTTCTGAAAGCCAGCGTAATGCCGGATGTGCAATCCACTTTGGATGATCGCGCATTACCAATTGAGCAAGTGGGTATTCGTGGCGTACGCCATCCGCTGACCATTCGCAGCAAAACAGGAAACTTTCCATCGGTTGGAACTTTTGAGATGGATGTGGCATTACCCGCGCATGTAAAGGGTACGCACATGTCTCGATTCATGGCGCTGCTCCAAAAACAAGATGTGGCTGTCGATAGCACGACTATTGTCGCCTTAGTGCGCGAGATGTTACCTTTGTTGGATGCTAAACAAGGCCACGTACAATTTACTTACACACACTTCGTTAAAAAAGCGGCGCCGGTTTCTGGTGTGGAAAGCTTGATGGATTACGAAGTCACTTGGATGGCAACAGCGAAGCAAAATCCAGCCGGCAGTGCCGATATTGAATTGGGTTTGCGTGCACAAGTTCCAGTGATGAGTTTGTGCCCTTGCTCAAAAGAGATTTCTGAGTTTGGTGCGCATAATCAACGCTCACACGTCACTATGACTGTTGCGTTAGATTCCAAAACGCAGATGACGGTGGAAGATTTGGTTACCGCCGCTGAAAGCGAAGCTTCTAGCGAGTTGTGGGGACTACTGAAGCGTCCTGATGAGAAGTGGGTGACTGAACATTCTTATAGCAACCCGAAGTTTGTAGAAGACTTAGTTCGTGATGTAGCCGGCAATCTCAAGGCAGATGAGCGTATTCACTCTTTTGTGGTTGAGGCTGAGAACTTTGAGTCCATTCACAACCACAGCGCATTCGCCAGAATCAGCCATCAGAAATAACCAGCAATAAATCTATTTCAGATTATTGCTTTGTAAATCCCAGCGGGGTTTGATATCAAAGGCTCCAGAATTTGTGGAGCCATTATTTTTTTCGATCATGCGTAATGCTCCAGCAAAAGCAATCATCACGCCGTTATCAGTGCAGAGTTCAAGCGGTGGGTAATGCACTTCAAAGCCATTACGTTTTGCTTTGTCATTAAGCGCAGCGCGTAGTTGCAAATTAGCACCAACACCACCAGCAAGCACTAAATGTTTGCAGCCTGTTTGCTTGAGCGCTTTCTCGGACTTGCTGATTAGAACCGCCACGATAGAGTCAACAAAGCTTCTGGCAAGATCCGCGTGAAATTGCGCGACCTCTGAAGAATCAGCAATCTTTTTCTCCTCAATTTTTTTCACTTGATTGAGAACGGCTGTCTTTAATCCTGAGAAAGAAAAATCTAAGTCACCTGAATGCAGCATTGGCTTTGGCAAATCAAAAATACCAGGACGACCTTGCTCTGCTAATTTAGAAATGGCTGCGCCACCGGGGTAATCCAAGCCGAGTAATTTGGCGGTTTTATCGAAGGCTTCTCCGGCCGCGTCATCTAAAGTTTCTCCAAGCAGCTCATATTGACCAATTCCAGAAACTTTCATGAGCTGGGTGTGGCCTCCGGATACCAATAGGGCAATAAACGGAAATTCGGGAGCGGTTTCACCTAAAAGCGGGGAAAGTAGGTGTCCTTCGAGATGATGTACCCCAATCGAAGGTAAATTGAGACCCTGGGCTAGAGATTTGGCAAAAGCGCTTCCTACTAGGAGGGCCCCAGCCAGTCCAGGCCCTTGGGTATATGCCACGGCATCAATATCGCCCAATTTGAGGCCAGATTGGGCTAAGGATTGGTCCAAAAGGGGTAAAACACGGCGAATATGGTCGCGGGAGGCTAATTCTGGGACAACGCCCCCATAGTCCCGGTGCATGGCGATCTGAGAGTGCAGGCCCTGGCCCAATATGCCCTGGAAGGCCGGTTTACCCTCTTCCCAAGGCGTGGTGTTGTATAAAGCCACTCCGGTCTCGTCACAAGAAGTTTCTATTCCTAAAACAATCATTTTTTTACTTAGCCGTGCTAGAATCGCAATTCAGTTAATTTATCGATATCTATCGAGCATATACGAGTTAAATAAGTATGACTACAGTCCGCCTCCGCGAAAACGAACCATTTGAAGTGGCATTGCGCCGTTTTAAGCGCACCATTGAAAAGAATGGCCTTTTGACAGACTTGCGTGCACGCGAGTTCTACGAGAAGCCAACGGCTGAACGTAAGCGTAAGAAGGCCGCAGCTGCTAAACGCCATTACAAGCGTATTCGCAGCCAGATGTTGCCTAAGAAGCTTTACTAATAGAATTAAAAGCTCTCGTCACCGAGAGGCTTTGAAACCCGCTGACGGTGAAACGCAGCGGGTTTTTGCTTTTTAATCACCATTATTAAATGTTCGACGTTTTATATTCAACATCAGGAATTAAGCCATGAGTCTAAAAGATCAAATTACCGAAGATATGAAAAACGCTATGCGCGCCAAGGAAGTAGAGCGCCTAGGAACGATTCGTCTTTTGTTGGCCGCCATCAAGCAACGCGAAGTGGACGAGCGCATCGTAGTTGACGATGCTGGTGTGATTGCTACTGTTGAAAAAATGATCAAGCAACGTAAAGATTCGATCTCTCAGTTTGAAAAAGCGAATCGTGACGATTTGGTTGCGATTGAAGCTGCTGAGATGGTGATTTTGCAGACGTATTTACCTGCGCAGTTATCCGATGCTGAAGTGCAAGCTGCAGTAGTTGCTGCCGTTGCTTCTACTGGTGCTGCAGGCCCGCAGGATATGGGTAAAGTCATTGGTGTACTTAAAGGTCAATTGGCTGGCAAAGCTGATATGGGTAAAGTTTCTGGCTTGGTAAAAGCCGCATTGGCGAAGTAAGCAAACTCAGTAGCTAGCCAAGAAAGCAAAATCCTTTCATACTGGCTACATGGCACTCATCCCACAATCCTTCATTGCCGATCTTTTAAATCGGGTTGATATCGTTGATGTGGTTGGGCAGCACGTGAAGTTAAAAAAAGCGGGTGCGAACTTTCAGGGTTTGTGCCCCTTTCATTCAGAGAAGTCTCCCTCATTTTCGGTATCTCCTACTAAACAGTTTTATCACTGCTTTGGTTGTGGCGCTCATGGCTCTGCTATTAGTTTCTTGATGGAATACTCTGGACTTGGATATGTAGATGCCATTGAAGATCTTGCGCGTTCTGCAGGTTTGGATGTCCCTCGTGAGGAGCGCACTGCGAATGATGTAGCAAGACAGCAGCAAGCTATGGCATTGAGCGAGGTCATGAGTTCTGCTGCGGATTGGTATCGTCAACAACTCAAAGGTAATACAAGAGCAGTTGAGTATTTAAAAGGCCGCGGACTTACTGGTGAGATTGCTAAGCGCTATGCCTTAGGTTATGCGCCCGACGGATGGCAGGGCTTAGAAGCGGTGTTTGGCGCCTACTCTAATGATGAGATAGCGAAGACCTTGGTGGAAGGTGGCTTGCTGATTCAGGGCGAGCAAGCGGAAGGCGGTCAACCTGTTAAACGCTACGATCGTTTCCGTGATCGCATTATGTTTCCCATTCGCAATCCCAAAGGTCAAACAATTGGCTTTGGTGGGCGCATCCTAGATCAAGGCGAGCCAAAGTATTTAAATTCTCCTGAGACCCCATTGTTCTCAAAAGGCAATACGCTCTATGGCTTGTTTGAAGCAAGACAAGCGATTCGTGCGCAAGAATATGTTTTGGTGTGTGAAGGTTATATGGATGTCGTTGCCTTAGCGCAATTGGGATTCCCCAATGCAGTTGCAACACTGGGTACCGCTTGTACTGCAAACCACGTACGCATGCTACTCAGACAAACCGATAAAGTGGTTTTCTCATTTGATGGTGACTCCGCCGGTCAACGCGCTGCGCAACGTGCGCTTGAGGCTTGTTTGCCTTTAATGTCGGACGATAAAGAAATTCGCTTCTTATTTTTGCCGACAGAGCATGACCCTGATAGCTATGTTCGTGCTTATGGGGCGCCTGCTTTTGAGAAAGTGATTAAAGAGGCAATGTCTATTTCTAGCTTCTTCTTTAGGGTTGTCAGTGAAGGTCATGAGCAAACTACCCCGGAAGGTCGAGCCCATACCCATCATGCTGCTAAACCTCTTTTACTTTCAATGCCTCCAATTGCCTTGCGTACACAAATTTTGCGCGAGTTAGCGATTCGTACCAATACAACCCCAGCAGAGCTCGAAGCATTTTGTGGTTTAACGGTAGCGCCTGTACCTGTTCGTCAAACTACTTACCAGCCGATGCAAGCAAGAGCTCAAGGTGGTCAAGGCAATCAAAGTGGTACAAACACTTATGTTGGTAATGGCAATCGGCAGGGCGCACCTTGGCAAGCATCCAAGGGATCTGCAAAACGAGTGGCTACTCAAAATATTGAACCACCTAAAGCACCAACGGATTTGGCCGAACAAATGCTGCGAGTCATCATTCAGTTTCCGCATTTAGGTAAAGCCTTGGATTCAAATAAACGCGCACTCGCACTAAAGGCGGCAGAACAAAGATCTTCAAAAGCCCATGCTTTGATGCAAGATCTTTTGTCACAGTGTGACTTGGTTGAGTTGATTCCGGGTGAGGGTAACAAGCCAGCGATCGCAGGCGCCGGTGCATTTGCCATGTTCCAAGATCAACTCTCCCGTAGTGAGCTAGCGCCTTTGTATGAAGTTCTGAGAAATCGAGTAATGGGCTCCGATTTGGAGTTGGAGGGCGCGGCTGCGGATCTTGATGGCGCATTTAAAAAGCTCGAATTAACCCACCTCAAGCAAGAAATGACTGAAATTGCCCAAAAGATCTCTGGAAGTACCGCCTCCGAGCAAGACAAGGCCCGTTATCGTGAATTGGGCGAAAAGCTTAAATTCTCCTAAGAATTTACTGAAACACCCCTAGAAATTCCCTGAAATTGCCCCATATTTTTAGGTAGGGTGGGGGTAAAAAAGTCGCAATCGACTATAATCCTTTGTTCCCAAGAAAAAACCGATTTAATTCAGCCACTTGCGCTTTATTTTGATGAAATTTGGGGTAAGTGGGTAAGTGAGTTACTACGGGGCTGTGTTTCATCAGTCGATATCAATAACAGTAATGTGAATAAGTGCTAATAAATGCCGAATACCAAGACCAAAAAACCAGCTCCCAAAGCGAAAGCTCCAGCTAAGCCAGTAAAAGCTGCTGCAAAACCAGCGGCTAAAGCAAAAACTCCCGCAAAGCCAGTGAAGGCTGCGGCCAAACCAGTTGCTAAAGCGAAGACTCCGGCAAAGCCGGCTCCAAAAGCGAAAGCTCCAGCTAAACCAGTAAAAGCTGCTGCTAAGCCAGCACCTAAAGCTAAAGCGCCGACTAAGCCGGCTCCAAAAGCGAAAGCTCCAGCTAAACCAGTAAAGGCTGCTGCAAAGCCTGCATCTAAGGCCCCAGCCAAGACTCCAGCAAAACCGACAAAAGCTGCTGCTAAGCCAGCAGCAAAAGTACCAACAAAGGTACCTGCCAAGCCAGTTGCCAAAGCACCTGCGAAAGTAGCCAAGGTAGAAGTCAAAGTTGAGCCAGTAAAAAAAGGTAAAGCTGCGCCTGTATCTAAACCTGAACTAGTTAAAGTGGTGAAGGAAGTAAAAGAAGCTAAAGAAACCAAAGGTAAAAAAGCTACGGTTGCTGAAGTAGAAGTTCCAGCTGCCGATGAGGAAAAAAAGCGCGGCCGTAAAGCGAAAGCGGATGCCCCTGCAGAAAATGCAGAGCCAGTATTGACGGATCGTCAAAAAGCCCGTGAGCGTAAAGCTAAAGAAAAAGCGCTCTTAAAAGAATTCGCAGCACAGCAGTTAGGCACCGAAGAGCAACAAGAGTTACGTCGTGCTCGCTTAAAAACTTTGATCAAGATGGGTATGTCCAAGGGTTACTTAACCCATGGCGAGATGAATGACGTGATGTCTGATGAGTTGTCTGATGCCGATGCATTAGAGACTTTGATCAGCTTGCTCAATGACATTGGCATTACTGTTTACGAACAAGCACCCGATGCTGAAACCTTAATCCTTTCTGACAACACAGAAGCTGCAGCTTCCGAAGAAGAGGCTGAAGAAAAGGCTGAAGCAGCCCTTTCTACTGTGGATTCAGAGTTTGGTCGCACAACCGATCCAGTACGTATGTATATGCGTGAGATGGGTACCGTAGATTTGCTGACTCGCGAAGGCGAGATCGTGATTGCGAAGAAGATTGAAGCTGGCCTCAAAGATATGGTGATGGCTTTGGCTGCTTGCCCTGTCACTATTGCTGAAATTCTAAGCAACGTAGACAAGATTGCTAGTGGCGAGATGGAGATTGACCAGTTTGTTGATGGCTTGGTTGATCCTAATGCAGAAGATATTAAGCTTGGACCTGAAGAGCCAGAAATTGACCCAGATGCCGAAGAAGGCGATGAAGAGGGCGGTGAAGACGAAGGCGGCGGCGGTGGTGGCGGTGCTGCAACTGCGAATGCCAAGCAACTAGAAGAGTTAAAGCAGATTTCTTTAGAGAAGTTTTCGATCGTACGCACACAAGCTGACAAGATGCGTCGTGCTTTCGATAAAGATGGCTACAACTGCCCAGCCTACATCAAGGCGCAGGACGGGATTCGTGCTGAATTGCTTGGTTTCCGCTTAACAGCAAAGAGTGTTGAGAAGTTATGCGACACCATGCGCTCACAAGTGGATCAGGTTTGGAAGCTAGAGCGTGGCATTGTTAGCTTGTTGGTAGACAAAGTTGGCGTCAATCGCGGTGAAGTATTAAAAGACTTCCCTAAGATGTCCATGAATTTGACTTGGACTGAAAAGCTGCTCAAAGAGAACAAGCCTTACAGTGCGCTCTTGCAACGTAACGTTCCAGCAATTCAAGAATTGCAGCAGAAATTAATTGATATTCAGAAGAATGTCGTTATTCCACTTCCAGAGTTAAAAGAAGTAAACAAGCAAATGATCGCTGGCGAGAAGCGTGCCCGCGAAGCAAAACGTGAGATGACAGTGGCCAACTTACGTTTGGTAATTTCGATTGCTAAGAAATACACCAACCGTGGTTTGCAGTTCTTGGACCTGATTCAAGAAGGTAATATCGGTTTGATGAAGGCGGTAGATAAGTTTGAATACCGTCGTGGCTATAAGTTCTCTACCTATGCAACATGGTGGATTCGTCAGGCCATTACTCGTTCGATTGCTGACCAAGCCCGTACGATCCGTATTCCAGTTCATATGATTGAGACAATCAACAAGATGAACCGTATCAGCCGTCAGATCTTGCAAGAAACTGGTCATGAGCCAGATGCTGCAACTTTGGCGCTGAAGATGGAGATTCCTGAAGACAAGATTCGCAAAATCATGAAGATTGCTAAGGAGCCTATCTCTATGGAGACTCCAATCGGCGATGATGCAGACTCTAATTTGGGTGACTTCATTGAGGATAACAACACATTAGCCCCGGCTGAAGCTGCTTTGCATGACTCAATGCGTGACGTAGTCAAGGATGTACTTGATTCATTAACACCGCGCGAAGCAAAAGTATTGCGTATGCGTTTTGGTGTTGAGATGAGCACCGATCATACTCTTGAAGAGGTTGGCAAACAGTTCGACGTTACTCGTGAGCGCATCCGTCAGATCGAAGCGAAGGCACTGAGAAAAATGCGTCATCCAAGCCGAAGCGACAAACTCAAGACCTTCCTCGAGGAAGATTGATTGTCTAGCACTTCGATATCGTGAGTCCTTTATAAAAAAGGATTCACGATCTGCAGTCTCTTATCAATTACTTGCCGGTGCTGCATATCTTCTGAGTACAGTTTTTCGCATCCTGCTTGCAAAGCCGCAGCAATAATCATTGAATCATAGTGATGGTATCCATATCGCCTGGACACCATCAATCCAGTTTCAAAAGTATCTATATCAAGCGATCTTACGTTGAATGTAGACGTAAATAAATCTAAAAATTCATCCAGCTCACTATTAGATATTTTTATTTTTCTAATGCTAGCAGAAGTAAATTCATTAAGCACCTGAACGCTTATTACGTTCGATTGCTGTAAATTTTTAGTAATCCAGTCTGCTTTTTTAGTATCTGATGATAGTAAATAAAGTAGGGTATTGGTATCAAAAAATATCTTCTTAGCGTTCATTCAACTCAGATCTATCAAAGTGAAAATCAGCGGGCATGCGACCACGAAATTTTCTCAAACTTTGAAGCCTATCCTGCAAGGAAGGTTTCTTCTTAACTTGGAAATGCTTTTTATCCGCAACATGAACCTCAATGTCGTCTCCTTCTTTTAGCTCTAAAAATTCGACCACTTGAGCTGGTAGACGAATGGCAAGGCTGTTCCCCCATTTTGATACGACCATGATTTTCATCTCCTTTAGATATACATATAATAATGTATATCTAAATAAAAACCAACAATTCAGCAAGTGCATACCAATCAATCATTTGAAGAGCCCCTTCAATTACAATGAGTGCTTAGGGCCTATAGCTCAGTTGGTTAGAGCAGAGGACTCATAAGAAAGAAGCCCTAGGGGTCTTGTAGTAAAGACCTCAATTGATTCAAGAGGTTAGTGGTGAATTAGGCGGTATAAATTCACTACACACCGCTTACACACCGGAGCAAAAACCGAGGTGTG
>NZ_JACVPB010000015.1 GCF_018882085.1 Polynucleobacter sp. AP-Reno-20A-A9
AATCAGGCCACACTCAAGTTTGGATTATCAAACCCCAACAGAGTTTGTCGCTGGATGGCAAAAGGAATTAATAACGGGAGCCAGAGTTTCTAGATGAAATTGGTCCGATAAAACCAGACAGGTCAGGGCGAGATACGAACTCGCGTCCAACAGATTAAAAATTCGACGTAATTACGATTGGGCGTTTAATTGCTTTGTTGTGAAGCCCTTAAGTAACTGTCACTCCTTGCATCATCCCAAGATCCTCATGAGCCAGCATATGGCAATGCATTACATAAGGCCCAGTGAAATCTCTAAAGCGCGAGCGGAAGGTAATTGATGTGGGATTGGATGGGGTTCCACCCACTGGAAGAGCCAAGGTATCGCACCAAAAGGGAGTTATTGGTTGCCCATTAATCTTAATCACATACATTGGATTGACGTGAATATGGAATGGGTGCCCAACTGAATTCATGTTGTAAACCGTCCACTCTTCAACGCTATCGAGAGGGACTGTTTGAGTAATCGAACTTGCAGATTGAAATGGATAATACTGGCTTGGATTTGTAGTGCCTGTCGGGGCTGCTGGAGTAGTCGAGGCGTTAGTTGAGGCTGATCCAACCGAAAAAACAGTATTCATTACGGAAGTTAAGTCAGTGTTGTAAACCCAATCTCTTATCTCGGATCCCGGCGAGAGCAGACCACTTGCGGGTGCATCGGTGATAGGGGAGAGCTTAGCTGCTGCTGGGGGTAAGGCGTTGTTTAATAATGCATTGCTGATTGCTCTAAAAACAATATTTCGTTTCATGCCGCCCTTGGCGGCTAGCTCTGCATCTGTAATTGGCGTCAGAAATGTGGTTACAGCAAGAGGTTCAGATGGAATGCGCATAGGGTTTATAGGCGCGACAACTACTATCTCAGCCAATATATCCTCAGGAACAATGCCTTGCGCCGAAGCGCTTACAGTTAAGGTGCGCAGATAGTATGTACCTGGTGCACCTGCTTGAACGATCACTGATGATCGAGCACCAGCATCTAATTTAATTCCTGTGCCCGCAGGAAAGTTCTGGTAAAGGGCGCGAGGATAGCCATCCACCGTATATCTACGGAGAGTATGGTTGTCCAAACTTAAGCTGAGTGGGTTAAAAATTTGCGTATTAATAAAACGCCAACGTTGAACTTCGCCACTTTGCATCACGATCCTAGGTCGTCGTACCCCATTAATTAATACAGGGCTGCCCGCGGAAGGATTGTCAGCAACTTGAGAAAAATTCTCTAATTTTCCAGTCGCTACCCCGTAATTTTTATTGCCATTGCCAGCGTAATAAGGAGCTTGAAACATAAAGATTAACTCTGTGGCTGCTGCCATCTCAGGTTCGCTATCTATAGGTCCGCGAACCATTAAAGCTCCGGACATAAAGCTTGCAACCTGCATTGCAGTTGCTCCGTGAAGATGGGGGTGATACCAAAATGGCCCATCGGGGTGATTTGATGGAATTTGATACTGATATTGACGGCTCCCACCTGGTGCAACGCCTTGCCCAAGACCATCAACAACATAATCCCCATAGAGCGAGGGATTAATAATGCCCGGGTAAACATGTAGGCCATGGGTATGCATGTTTGTGTTGTTTGGATAACCCAGATAACTTGGGTTTAAAGGATTAATAGGGGGATTTGGTGGCAGCGAGTTGTTTAGTTGAATTCGTAAAGTGTCGCCCGTATTCACAATCAAAGTAGGTCCCGTTATTACAGGTTGGCCTCCCAAAACTCCATATGCCCTTAGGGATACCTTTTGTGTGACGGCTGGGTTTGCAGTACCAATGTTTGTGTCGAGATAGGAAACCGATAGTGATACATCTAGCAAGCCATTGGCAGATTGAAGAACCTGCGGCTGGACAAAGGTCTGTATAGGGCCTGTCGATCCATCGCCTCCACCACCTCCGCAAGATGAGAGTAGCGGTGGCAACGCAAGCCCAGCGGTTAGTGAAACACCAAGCTGTAGAAAATTGCGCCGAGTTACGGGTGTATTGTTTGCCGATTTCATATCAGACCTTAAGCAATGGAAAGAAATGAATTGGGATGGTCTATTTTCGAGCTGGCGCTACCAATTTGACCAGAGCTATTATTGCCCCATCCCCAAAGATTCTTGGAGGTGACCGCAACAGCATATGTATGTCCGGCTGAGATCGATTGCACGGCTTCTAGGTTTTTAACCCTAGTTGGCCGTGATCTATCAACAGAATCCCCAAGACCAAGCTGCCCAAAACCATTCCAACCCCATGCATAAAGCTTTCCTGATTTTGATAATGCTAGAGAAAAATGTAATCCCGCTGCAATGTCTATGATTTTCTCGGGGAGGTTGATTTTTAATGGCGCCGGCGAGTAGTTAACTGCTTTAGTGCCAAGTTGACCTTTATTATTGCTTCCCCAGGCATACACTTCTCCATCAGGTAATAACGCCAATATATGTGTGGCACCGGCTGCGAGCACTATTGGTTTCATGGAAGTATTAATACGCATTGGCTCCAATTGAGTATCAAGATGTCCTAGACCTAATTGACCGGCGCTATTGCCTCCCCATGCATACATATCACTTTCTTTTGACAGGGCAAATACAGAACCTTGGCTCATGAAGATTGACTTAATTGGTGGCAAGTCATGGATGATGTCTGGTGGAGCATTTAACTGTGATGTGTGGCGCCCCAAAACTCCGTCCACATTCATGCCCCATGTATAAATGCGACCCTGTATGTCAACAATTGCGAAGTTATGCTCCCCAGATGCAATTGCTATTGCATCTGGTAGGTTTGCTAGAAGCTCTGGCTCTGATATTGCAACTGATTGGTTGTTGCCACCAATGCCTATCGAGGAATTCCCCCAGGAAACAACCTTATTTGTTTCGGTTAATCCTAGATTGATGCCAAATCCTGCTGATACCGACTTCAGTTTTTGGCCAGCATTGATTTCTATTGGACTATTTAAGGTGGAGGGACTTGTGCAGATCTCTGCCGAACTATCGGCTATCCTCCCGCTGCCAATTCCACCCCAGGCCATCATTTTTCCAGATGAAAGAAGTGCGAGGACATGGTCACGACCGCAGCCTACTTGTAATATTTGATATGAGCCTGAACGCATTAAGATTTTCTTCACTTTGTTTTTTGAAAGAATATCTAGCTTTGTCACTTAAAGCAATTCATTAATTCACATGGATTCATGGATTAAGGTCTGACGATCATCTTCCCGAGAGGGGCAAAGTTAAATCAGAGAGGCTGAGAATCTCAAAATAGAAAAAGTCACCCGAAGGTGGCTTTTGTATAACTGGTGGGTCGGGCGAGATTCGAACTCGCGACCTTTGTTCTAATTGCGCTTTAACTTTATAGATTTAAGGTCGCGATTTTAAATTCAGGTTCATCTGTTAAGGAATCTATTTGGAATCCCAATTCCATAGTCATGCGTAGCATTTTGGTGTTAGTGCTTAAGATATACCCAATCATCCTTTGTAATTTCATTTGCTTGGCATATTTAATGAGATGCTCCATGAGATTCATTCCTACTCCATGGGCCGAGTACTGGTCGCTGACGCTAATTGAAAACTCGCATTTTTTTTCGGTTTCATCCGAGACATATCGTGCAATCCCAATGATTGACCCGTTATCATTTTCTTGATCAAGGCAGGCTACAAAAGCCATTTCCTTTTCGTAGTCCAGCTCTAAAACATCTGCTAAGAATTCATCGGGTAGCCTTGAGATTGCGTGGGCAAATCGAAGATATCGACTTTCTGGCGAGAGTTGATTAAAGAGCTCAATTAACTTTTCTCTATCATCAGAGTGAATAGGTCTAATGATGTAAGAAAATCCATCTCCAATTGCATAGAAATGCTCGCTGAAGTTTTGGCCCTTACTCATCTTTAGAAATTATCTAAATCTTTCTTGGAGAAATATTCCAATAGAAAATCAATTAATACTCTCACTTTAGGCGCAATATGTTGACGGGTGGGAAATATTGCGTAGATATTACCCTAGCTTCCAAAGCTAGGGGCGAGGGTTCGACTCCCTTCACCCGCTCCAAAATCTACAAGTGTCGGGATATACGACGCCTGAAAGTTGCTTACGGTCACCCAGTCTCACCAAGCGCCCAACATCCTGACCCATAGCGACCCTATAAATTGCCTATTGCGTCCTTGCAGTAATCACCATATTCCATTCAACCAAAAGAAAAGGGACCACATTGCTGTGATCCCTTTGTATAACTGGTGGGTCGGGCGAGATTCGAACTCGCGACCAACGGGCTTTAAAAGAAGTTTATTGGCTCAGACAGTAGCGCTGTAAGTAGTCATGGATGATTTGACGGGTTATCCGCCAACGGTTAGATGACTGTTTCGGCCATTAAAAGACCCAGAGTGGCAGTTTATTGTTACTTCATTTGAGGCGCAGCATTTGAATACTTGTGCCGCCCTAGTGAATAAGAGGGGAACAGATCTCTCTATTTCTTTGATAGCAGCTACAAGCCTCAGCTTTCAGGGCGAATCGATTCAGGATCGTTATTTCTCCGCGGTGATAGTCAATTAAACCTCTTCTTTTAAAGTCCGCAGCTGAAGTTGTAATGCCCACACGTCTGACTCCCATCATCAAGGAAATAAATTCATGCGTCATGAAAAAGGTGGGTGATTGAGCTCGATCTTGGCTCATCAAGAGCCATTTAGCTAAACGTGGACCAATTTCATGGAAGTGCTCACATGCAGCCGTCAGCCCAAGCTGGATCATATGAACCGCAAGGTAGTGATTAATGATGTGACTAAGCTCGGGAGTGTTTTTTATTTCAGCCAGAAAGTCTTTGGACTTGATTTTCCAAGCGCTCCCAGCGCATTGCACCAACATGCCAAAGGAGTGCACGCTTGCCCCAAGTGTAATTTCAGCGCCCACCATACCCTCGTTGCCAATTACCCCAATCCCTAATGGCGGATGATCATCAATGCTTTGAACTATCGAGATGCACCCATCAATAGGAAAGTATAGGTGACCTATTGGCTCATTAGCGATACAAATAATTTCAGAGTGATTTAACTCGTAGAGCTCTGCCTCGGACAAGAGGATTCCTTGAGTTTTTTTAGGGAGTAGGTCGATCAGGAAATTCTTACTCATTTATCGTAGTCTCAGAGTTGATTGCACAACCCTTGCTCGGGCAATGAGAACCTAATGATTTAAATAAAAGCTGTCTCGTGAGAAGTATCTTCTTATAAGTTGAGCTTGTCTGTCCGGCATAGAACTAAATAGCTGGTTTTTCTTGAGGGTCAAATTGACATTGTAATTGGCGAAATAAAGAGCACCTTCTTGGCTGGAGATGAATTTCTATAATTACCCAATCAAATCCATACTGAAATTTATGGAGCCAATGGAGTTAAATACCTTGCCAGTAGAGAGTCTCTTTTAAATTAAGAAGAGCCAAGCGTCTTGTAACTCGACGCATACAGAAAGAGGATTTGCCATCCCCCGTTTAGCCCCTTTGTTGGGAAACACGAAAAATGACTGTTATGTGGCGGACCTCAGGCACTCATAACAGGGTGGTTTTCTAAGTTTGGCGGGCAGAGTGCGGCCAATATCGGACAGGCTTTAAATCTCAAAACATTCATTGAGGCGCCCATTACCCCTTTATAACCACTAATAAAATAGGTTGTATCTATTTGGTCGTTAAAAGAGTAAGGTGTGCCTAGGTCAAGGCTAATAACTGTTATAGCACTTGATTTTCTTAATCCTACGTAACAGTCGTCCTCTCTAGCGAATTAGAGTAGGTCTCACCCCCCCCAGAACTAGTTTTTTATATAACTGCTGCTAATGCACTTCATTAGCAAGCGATTCTTCGTGGGCTTCTATTAAACGTCTTAGTTGCAGCTATAGCAGGTAAGACGCAATACTTATCAATTATGTTAATAAAAGTGTCCAGTTAATGGCCGCTCTACGGGCGCAAGTTGCGCCTAAAAAATGGAGAGATTTATCCGCTTACTTTTTTTACTTATTTTGGCTTTATTCATTACATCTGCATCAGGCCAGACATCCAACGACGTCAACTCTACGGGAGCTGGCGCAACGAATACTTCGGTTGGAGGCGGGCAATCTAATTTGTTGGGTAGCAATATTGGCACCCAACAAAATTCGACTAATGTGACTGGTGGGTATGGCAACGTGAATAGCAATAATCCAGGGACTACCACGGCAAAAGTTTATTCAGTTCCTACTATGTATGCTCCGGGCTTAACAGCTGCCGGTAGCGATGTCTGTCTTGGCTCTGTATCTGCATCCGGATCGATCTTGGGGTTAGGGCTTGCAGGCGGCAGCACTTATGTGGACGACAACTGTGTCTTATTAAAGAATAGTCAGAGGATGGCAGCCTTGGGTTTTGGTAATGCGGCTGTAGTGATGATGCTGCAAAACAAGGATATTGAAAAAGCCATTAGAACTTCAAGTCCATCAGTTTATCTACAAGTATCTAAAGATCGGCTAGCTAACTTGCAAGCTGAGTTTGATGATGCAAAAGAGATGGGCGAATCAACCGTTGATCTTGAAGAAAAACTCATCAAGGCTAATAAAGAAGTGCGCATCATGGCCAGGAGAGTGCAAACCTCACCCGGTTTACCGGAGAAGGCGGTCGAAATTGCGCCAACAACATCAAGCGGTAAAGCCAAAATGGCTAATGACCCTAGAGAAATATTGAATCATTAAGAAAGTACCAATGAAAAAAATCCTTGTAGCCTCGCTACTTACAATTTCAGCTCTGGCATTTGCAGCGCCGCCAACCGCATTTACCTTTGTGGCGCCAGCATCGGTTGCTGTTGCGCCAGCATTAACCAACTTGCTTGGCGTAGTTAATGCATTTAAAGCCGTAGGAACAGCGTTTGCTTTGGCTGATCCCGTAGCAACTGGCTTATTGGATCAAGCTGCCATCAATTTAACTCTCTCTGTTGATATTAAAAATATCGATACCTTGGCCATAAACTCTCCAGCCTATAACAGTACTACTGGGCAAATTACCTGGGTCAATAACTTTGCGACTTCAGTTGCGTCCTCAAATGCTTGGGTTCAAACTGATACGGCTGACTATGATGCAAAAGCGAAGTTATTTCGTGATGCTGGTGGTGCATACGCAGTTACTGCAATCATGACTGGTGGATCGGGCGTTAATCATTTGCTGTCAGCCATTGATGGCACAACACGAATGGTTAATGGCGCCAGTTATATTCCCGATAGCTCATTTAATACCCTAGTTACTAGCTTTAATACGGGCGCAACAGTTAGTCAAAAAATAGCTGACCTGGGAACTGCAGCAACTGCCTTGACCGCTATTCAAGCGCAAGGGTCTGCCATGGATATTGCTGGGGCGGTAGCCGTTACCACTTTAAATACTTTAGTTCTGCCTGCTGCTGGCAAGAATTCCGCATCGTATAGCACCCTTAACTCTTTGCTGCTATACAACGCTTTACAGTAAACAGCGATTGTTCATAAAGGTCAGCTATGGGTCGGAAACTGTCCAATGGGGTGCGCTAGACCCAGATGCCTCAAATCGGCCAACTGCAGACTCAAATAGATCCTTACATTTAAGACTTTTTGTTTACTGCGTCCACAATCTCTCTGGCTTGGTTGGATAAACGTACTGCCTCAGCCGCAGAATCAGCCGCCATCCTTGATGCCGCTGCGGCCTCGGTAGACGCTTTTAACAATGACTCCTCTGCTTGGTGGGCAACCGCTGCTGAAGCTGCCGCCGCAGCCGAAGCCGCTGCCGACTCTACAGCTGCCAAAGCCGCTGCAACTGCTGCTGTGACTGCTGTTTCAACAACCTTGTGCAATGCTGGATTTTGTGAGGCTTCTTTTGCGGCCATCATGGCATTCATTGCGGCTATTCGAAATTGCTCGGTCGATTTAGCTGCGCGTTTGGCAGCTTCAGATGACTGAAGGGTTAGTTCATTTAGTGATGACAGGGCAACCAAATAGCTTTTACTAACACCCTTATAGGTATTGCGTAGATCTTCTAAATCAGCCTACATTTCTGCTAGTTTTTTATAGACTAGCTCGAGTTCTTGACTCATTATTTATTTCCTTATTGATGTTATGTGTCAACAATACTCCCTTAAGAGTGCCAATAGGAAGTATTCAAAAATGTTCTGAAGCGGTGCATAAACCAATAAATATTCAACAGAATAAGTATTCACGTCAAATTCAGGCGTATTCTGAGTGGATGAAGGATATAGGTCGAGCAACAAAATCAAACGGTAGCAGCCGACAGAGACTATCTGACTTATTAAGGTCGGTTGATGAACTAAATGCGTCTATCAAATCAGAGAAAAGAAAGCTGGTTGAAATTGCATCGCCACTAGACCTAATGGAGTTGCGGGCTGAAAAGGCTGAGAAAGCTGCAAAAGCTGGTGACGTTGCGCTTGAAGCTTTAAAAATCCTACAAAAAAATAGTCTGGAAATTATCAGGGCTGGTGACATTGCTATGGCCGCCTTGCGCGCTACTATCAGGGAGAATGACGCTGATGCTGCTGAGAAACAAATGGCGCTTGAGGAGCTTGCCAAAGTTATTGAGAAAAATACCGTCAGCCTAAAAGCATCGGCATTGGCATTTAGTGCAGTAAATGAGTTGGCTTTCCATGATGAGTTAACGGGCCTGCCAAATAGAAGATTGCTAAATGATCGGCTATGGCAAATTATTGCCAACAACAAACGTTGGGATAGTTATAGCGCCGCTATTTTTATAGATTTAGACAAGTTTAAGCTCCTTAATGATGAATTTGGACATGAGGCAGGTGATGAACTTTTAATAGCAGTTGGAAAACGATTGCAACACTGTGTGCGCGAAACAGATACGGTTGCCCGTTATGGTGGCGATGAGTTTGTAATCTTGTTAAGCAGACTGAATGGCAATCTAGTAGAAGCTAGGGCTGAAGCTGAAGAGGTCGCAAATAAAATACTTGCTAGCATGGCTGCGCCTTATAAAGTTCATGTTCATCAGAATCATGATCCAGTTGCGGTAATTGATTATCAATGTTTTGGCAGCATTGGTGTTGCTATGTTTGGCGGTGATGACACTGAGGGAAATAGCATTCTTGATTGGGCTGATGAGGCTATGTATTGGGCTAAAAGTGAGGGTGGAAAGACGGTACGCATTTACGATGCCAAAAACTCTACAGAACAAACCTTAATAGGGCTTTATGAATTAGCAACTCACAATGATATTGAGACGGCTAATCATGGAATAAGGACGCGGCAATACGTCAAGACGTTAGCCAATAGAGCCAAGGACATGAACCTGTTCCCCGGAGAGCTTACCAACCAAATTATTGAGCGCTTGTTTAAAACCACCCAACTTCACGATATTGGTAAAACCAAGATACCGTATGCAATTATTCATAAGAAGGAGAAGTTAACGCCAGAAGAGTGGGTTGAGATGAAAAAGCACACTACTTATGGCGCAGACATTCTACGGGCTGCCAAGAAGCAAAACACTAGCTTGAGCGACTTTCTTAATACCGCAATAGATGTGGCAGAGGCGCATCATGAGCGCTGGGACGGAACAGGATACCCAAAAGGTTTAGCCAAGGATGACATTCCTTTAGCGGGACGACTTATGGCAATTGCCGACGTTTATGACGCCTTAGTCAGTAAGCGAAGTTATAAAAACGCATGGACTCATAAGGATGCGGTTAACGAGATTGTGTCCAAAGTCGGCACTCAATTTGACCCCCTTTTAGTAGAGGCATTCAAATTGGAAGAAGATCACTTCAATTTAATAGCTGAGAATGCAAAAGACTAAAAAGACGTAATACAAATCAATGATCAGCCTGAAAATAAGATTAATGCTTATGAGCAGCACTTGCTAGATAGAGTGGTGGCGTTAAGGCATGAAGTCGATAACCTAAGCCACGCTTATGTGATAGTCAATGAGCGATTTAATAAACTATCTTCACATGCTCATTTGGCTACCACCGCCTCGCTTCAAGAGGCAATTAACGCTGAAGAGTTAGCAAGACTTTGTCTTGTGGCTTGCAAAAATGCTCACAATGCCGCGCTTGTGCTTGACGATCCAGTCCTTATAGAGCTTACGGGGCTGATGGTGGTAGATCAATTCGCGAAAACCGTATTGCAGATTGCTGACCGTGGATACGTATTTTCTTCTGGAAAAATTACCCTAGAAGGTAATGCAGTAGATCTACTGCAATCAGAGGAAATGATTAGCGAGTACTTGGGAGAGGGTTAATCTGTTTTAACAAAGGTTAAGATGCTGCGCTGTAGACCTTTATCTGCCCAATTGGGCATGATGCGCCAAGTAGTCAAAACGCGAAGGCGGTCATCTTGAATTTCAAATTGACGTCTTTGCTCTGTATTCACCCAATCAGGCTTCCAGGCAACCTGAACGCTCGTGATCCATTCATTACCTTCTATGCGGTAGGTGCCTGCGTAGGATACTAGGCTGTTTAATAATTCCGCGCTATCTTCGCTGCTTGAGGCTGGCTTTCGACCCTCACCAGTTAATGTCACCATGACATGGTTATTTTCAGTGATGCAGATGAATCCAGTTGGTTTCTGTCCTAGGGGATAAAAAAACTCGCCCGTTTCTTGTATTTCTACTTCGTAGGAAAATAATTTCCATATTCCTATAAGTGCTTGATTGCTTTTCATGAGGCTTATTTTCGCATTTCTGCTTGAAAGATTTCAAGGGCTTTTGACTTGATCTGAATGAACTCAGGATGGCTTACTGCTTCAGGCAAGCGTGGTTTTGGCATATCAAAATATAAAAGAGAGGCAATCGCCGTTGGTCTTCTTGTGAGAAGGAGAATCTCATCGGCTAGAAAGACCGCATCTTCAAGATCATGAGAGACGATCATCATTGTTGTGCCAGTGGTAATGTTCGCCTCTTGCAGCTTTTCTCTGATGAAGAGTGTCATTTCAAAGTCTAAGGCTGAGAATGGCTCATCTAGGAAGAGTATCTCTGGCTTAGGTGCTAAGGCTCGCATAATTGATATGGTTTGCTGTTGTCCACCAGAAAGCTCATAAGGGTATAGATCCAGATTGAATCGTATTTCAAATAGCTGAACCAATTCCTCGACGCGAGCAGTTACTTTAGCCTCGCTCATTCCAGTGCGCCTTAGCGGATAGGCTATGTTGTCGCGGGAGCTCATCCATGGAAATAGAGCGTCTCTGTAGTTTTGAAAGACATACCCAATCTTAGTATCTTTTAAATCTTTTCCATCAAACAAGACCTGACCAGAGTCATAGGGCATTAGCCCTGCGATCATATTAATAAGAGTAGATTTTCCGCAACCATTTGGCCCAAATATAGAAATAATCTTTCCATACGGAATTTCAAAGTTAAAGTCTTTGTAAAGAGTCGCGCCGCCAAACTCTTTGCATAAGTTCCGAATAGTGACGTGCGTGCGTGGCGGGTTTTGGCTCATGCTTTTCCGCTCCAGTGAACTAACTTCGATTCAGTTGCGATAAAGATCAAATTAAGCGCGTAACCAAGTGCACCGGTAATAAGTATTGAGCTATACATATCTTTGATATTAAATACTTGCTGAGCATCAATAATTCGGTGCCCTAGACCTGCTTCAGACCCAATGAACATCTCGGCAACAATTACTATAACCAGCGCTAGGGATACACCAGTCCTAAGCCCTACAAAGGTTTGAGGCAGGCTTTCCATTAGGAGTACGTCTTTAAAAATATGGAAGTTACTGATGCCCATAGTCTTGGCTGCCATTACCCGGGTTTTCTTGGCATTCATTACGCCATAGGCGCTATTAAAGAGAATCACAAGCACGGCTGCAAAGGCGGCGATCGCAATTTTATTAATATCAGTAATACCAAAGATCAGCATAAACAACGGAATCAGTGCCGAAGATGGTGTTGATCTGAAAAAATCAATTAAAAATTCAACACTTCTGTAGGCTGGGACTGAGCTACCTAAAATGACGCCAAGAGGAACTCCGATTACGCAGGCAATTAGAAATGCGTAGAAAGTACGAAGTACAGTCGCCCAAAGATCCTTAAAAATTGCCCCCGTAACAAATAGGTGGCCCATGTATTCAAAGGTTGCATTCGGAGCAGGCAGTAACGTTGGTGAAACCCACTTCGCCGAGAGCGTTAGCGACCAGAGTAGATAAAGCAAGACCGGCCCAATAAAGGGAAGCACCATGAATAGGTGCTTGCGATGATTCAAATTCATTATTAGGACTGCTTGTAGATAAGTGTTAGTGCCGATATGGGTTTTTCAAAAACTTTACGCTCGGTAAATACATCAAATAGTCGTTGCAATGCTTTTACATCAGCAGCTTTCACTTCGTTATATTGGATGTATCCGCTAATTGGTACCTCTTTGGCTAAATCGCCGTCAATCGCTGTGTAGTCTTTTAGATATTGATTGGCAGCCATACCTTCTTTGCGAACATACTCAACGCCCCCTGCATACCCTTTAATAAATCCATTAATTAAGTCCGCTTTTTCTTTTAGCGTCTTAGAGGTGAGTGCAGCTGCGCCGCCTATCCAAGGAAGGTTATCGCCTAAAACATATTTTGATACCACTCCTGCGCCAATTGAGCGTGAGATTTTTTGTTGTTTTCCAATGACTGCAGTTGGCTCTAGTACATAGGCCCCATCAATTTGACCGGCTACTAAGGCCGGTAGGATTTGGGCAATAGGCAACTCAATGACTTGAGCATTGGTCGCTCCCGCGCCTGCTAGTACTGCCTTAGCGAGGGTGACATTATTGATTCCGGGACCACAGGCAACTTTTTTCCCGGCAAGCTCAGAAATCCCCTTAATACTGGAGTTAATTGGAACGATAACCTGGTCCAAGATATATTTTTCGTTTGCGTAGTTCATGCAAGTAAATTTGATTGAACCGGGTGACTGAGCATCAGCTAAGGCAAGCGCTGTAATGGCTACTCCATTTGCGCAACCATCAATCCTGCCAGCGATCATAGCTTCTACTACCTGATTTGGGCTTGCAAACTTCACGGCCTCTACATTTACTCCTGCTTGTTTGAAGAGACCACGATCAACGGCAGCATAAAAAGGTAGGCCGGCTGCAATGGGCCAATACCCAATCAATAACTTCTTTTCTTCTGCTTTTGCGCTGAGGCCGATAGATCCCATCGCTAAAGCAAGACTAGATTTGAGGCCGAGTACCAGTGTGTCGCGCCTAGAGAATTTTTTTGAGTTCATGCATCCATTCCTTTAAGTAATGTATGCATCCTAAGGCTATCTTATAGGTATTAACGATTACTATTCTTCATGTTGGTGCATAGATTTCACCTAAAAGTGACATGTCCATATTTTGCTTGGCTAGGATGGATACCCCAAATGGTGCATCTTGAATGGTAAGCAAGGGCAGTGTTACTTGTGGGAGGCCGCATAGGCCAGCGATACAAAGTAATTGAAAACTATTTTTTCTAAAGTCATCAAATTCTTTTGCGCTTGAGTCCAAGCGTGGCGCTATATCAAAAACGGTGGGAAGTATTAGATAAGTATTTTCAGAAAGCAGTTGAGCCATCTTGGCAGTGACTTTTTCTCGGTCAGAGCGAGCTTTAATTTTTTGATTCTCAGTGATGGAGCGCGCAGCCTCAAAGCGATCTTTTACTCCAGGCCCCATCTCGCTGAGATGTTCGGATGCCCAATTACCATGCTGTTCCCAGATTTCTCCAGCTTGAATAATTCTAAATGTCTCTGCCCAATCTTTGAGCTCGCAGTTGCCGATCTCAACCGTAGGAATTTGAGCTCTTCCCAGTCGGAGTGAGATAGCTTCTTGCGCCTGTTTGCTAAGGCTGGGGGGTAATAAGTCAAATGCCTCTTTTAAGAAAAAGTAGGATGCGCTGGCGTTTCTTGTCCGAGTTTCATTAAAAAGAACTTCTCCCACCTTCAAGAGGATTTCTGGATCTCGTGCAAACCAACCTAAAGTATCGAAACTTTTTGCTAGTGGACGAGCTCTCTCAAGGCTAATACGCCCATGTGTAGGGCGGAAACCATATATACCGCAGAAGCTAGCCGGAGCTCTAACAGAACCCCCAGTATCTGAGCCTATAGCAAAGTCAACTAGCTTAGCAGCAACTGCAGATGCTGATCCGCTAGAAGATCCTCCTGGAACTCTGTTGGGGGCGGCAGTATTTAAGGGTGTACCGTAATGCGCATTCATTCCTAGAATGCTATAGGTTAGTTCGTCAGTATGAGTCTTCCCAACTAATGACGCGCCAGCATCTACAAGGCTTGAGATAAATGTAGCCGTCTCAGTAGGAATGGGATGGGAGTTCAGCCAGGCAGGACTCCCAAATGCTGTTGGTATATTAGCGATGTCAAAAATATCCTTTACCCCAAAGGTTAAATCTTTTAGCGGGCCTGATTTTGTCGAGAGTATCTCTATCGGAGCATCTACACAAAAGGCTCGGGCTGTATCGCGTTCAAAAATTGTGGGCATAATGGACCAATAAGTAAGTGATTGAATTTATCTTAGGAGTGTATGGCATGTGGAAAAATTTTTCCAAAGAGAATTTAGATAAGGCTTACAACAATTCTTTAGCCGTTGCTAATAGCGCAGAGATCGTGCGGTCATGGGTTCAGTCTAGTATCTCGGCCAAGGAAAAACTACCTGGGGATTGTGATATTTCTTACGGGGATACAAAATTTCAAGCTTTCGATTTTTTCTCCGCGGGAGACAATGCTCCCGTTATCGTATTTCTGCATGGCGGGTTTTGGCAGATGCGGTCTAAGGATGACTTTACTTTCGTTGCTCCTCCATTGGTTCAGGCGGGTTTTAGCGTGGCAATGCTCGGGTATCGTTTGGCGCCCTATGCCAATATGCATGAAATTGTTCGGGATGTAAGAGATGGCCTAAAAGCAATTGGCGTTTACATGAATAAGAATCAGATGGTTCCTCAAGGTCTATGGCTAATAGGCTGGTCTGCGGGTGCCCATCTCATATCAATGGTTCAGGATGAAGAGTGCGTCCTAGGGGGCACTGCAATTAGTGGCATTTACGATTTAGAGCCAATGAGGCATTGCTATATCAATGAAAAACTAGCGCTGGATGAAGGCACTTCATTAAAGAATTCACCAATTCTGCTTCAGCAAAATACCTCCAAGCCCCTAGATATCTTTGTAGGTGGCTCTGAATTGCCAGAGATGCAAAGGCAGTCGGTTGATTTTTCTGTCTATAGAAATTCAACTGAGGCGGAGGGCAGTTTTAAAACCATCCCCGAAAAAAATCACTACACAATACTAGATGAACTGACGGATAAAAATGGAGAGATATTTAAAGTTTTAGTCAGTCGTTTAATTTAATTATTAATCATTCAAATAAAAAAACTACCTAAGGGTAGTTTTTTTATTTGAACTAAGTAGTGTACTGATAGTGCGCACCACATTGATGAATGCTGCACTTTTATCGATGATTGCGCACTAAATTAATGCAGCTACATTCACTAGTGATGGGAGCTTATGTAAGTATCAACCCCAATAAAAATATTTCATGGAGATTGATAGTGAGTATTCCTGTAGTGCAACTTTCATTAGATTCAATACACAAGTCATTTTCTAGTAAAGATGGCCCAGTTCCAGTTCTTAATGGACTTACATTTGATGTGATGGAGCAAGATTTTTTAAGCATCATTGGGCCGAGTGGGTGTGGAAAGTCAACTATTTTTAATATCATTGCCGGGCTCCTCGAGGCTGATAACGGAAATATGATCTATAGAGGCAGCAAAATTCAAAGCCTCAGAGGTAAGGTTGGTTACATGATGCAAAAAGACCTTCTGTTCCCATGGCGCACGGTTCTTGAGAATGTCATGCTTGGATTGCGGGTTCGGGGCGAGGATGATGCTAATGGGGTTGAGAAGGCAAGGGACTACCTCAACACCTTTGGGTTATCCGGTTTTGAAAAATCCTACCCTCAGACTCTTTCGGGGGGGATGCGTCAGCGCGTTGCACTGATCCGTACTCTTTTAATGGATCCCGACATCCTATTGCTTGATGAGCCATTTTCGGCCCTGGATTATCAAACTAGACTCTACCTTGAGAGTGTTCTGCTAGATGCTGTAGCAAAGTTTAAAAAGACGGTCATCTTAGTTACCCATGATATTGATGAGGCTGTAGCCTTATCTAAGCGAGTTGTTGCGCTAAGCGGTAGACCTACAGTAGTTAAAAATGTGCATCAAATTGATATTGAGCGCTCATCTCCAATCGAAGCTAGATCACACAAAAATTTTGGTGAATATTTTCATCTACTTTGCTCTGAATTGGATATTCAAACCAGAAAGGATGAATTGGCATGAGCCGCGAAAAGAAAACAATGAGCCAAATGCTCGATACAAGCTTTGGAAAGTCACTTATTCAGATTTTATCGGTTGTAATTTTTTTCGCTATTTGGCAAATCCTCGCGGAATTTGGATTCATCTCGGAATTTCTAGTTGGAACTCCTTTTGGGATATGGAAAAGATTCATTGCGAGCGTGATGGATTACTCCATCTTTATTGATACGGGGTATACGCTTTGGGAGGCTTTATTGGGCTTTGTGATTGGTACGCTTGTTGGTACTAGTATTGGGTTACTCCTTTGGTACTCAAAATGGGTTTCCCAGATTGTGGAGCCATTCATTGTTGCTATTAATAGCGTTCCAAAAATTGCATTAGCTCCCATTATTTTGCTTTGGTTTGGAACAGGTCTGGGTGCTAAGGTCGTATTGGTTGTCTCTATGACAGCAATTATTGCTCTCATTGCAGCACATCAGGCAACTAAAGAAGCCGATAAGGATTTGCAATCATTGCTGTATTCCATGGGCGCTGACCGCAAACAAATATTTCGTCAAGTGGTTGTCCCTTCTTCAATGCCGGCGATTGTTTCCAACTTTCGCATCAATGTAGGCTTTGGATTAGTTGGCGCAGTTGTGGGTGAATTCATTTCATCAAAAGCTGGTTTAGGACACATGATTTACAACGCCTCAAGCTTATATGAGCTCAATTCTGTTTGGGTTGGGTTATTCATGTTGATGATTGTTGGTTTCTTTCTGTATCACGGCATTGATTCGCTGGAGCGCTTCTTGTTCCCATGGCGCAATGATTCTGGACGCACACAAATTCGGATGTAATTTTTTATTAATCTCACGGAGGTTTTTCATGAAATCGATTTACAAAAAGCTACAAGTAACAGTTGCTGCATTAGCTATTGCTGGCATGTCGTTTAGCGCTACCGCAGAAGTAAAGACAGTCACTATTTCTCAGGCATTTCAGTCAATGTTGTATCTACCCCTTTATGTCGCAATTGATAAAGGCTTCTTTAAAGACCAGGGCTTAAGTGTGATTAAAGAAACCGCTGGATCTCCTACCGCGGCTTTATCTTCGGTACTTTCAGGAAGTTCGCAGTTTTCAATTCATGGTCCAGAATGGACTGCTATTGCCGCTTCTAAGGGCGCCAATGTTGGCATTATTAGTAATGCTGTTAACGGCGCTGCTGTATGGATTGCAACAGCTCCTGATGTGAAATTTATGAATGTTAAGGACATCAAGGGCCAAAAAGTTGTTACTGGTTTAATGCCAACGACAAGCACCTCTTTGTTCCTTAAGTTGCTTAAGGAAAATGGCATGAGTGATAAAGATATCGATATGATCCAGGTTCCTCTGGGCACAGAACCTGCGGCGCTATTGGGTGGTCAGGCAAAGGTTGCGGTGCTGTACGAGCCGGGCCTTGATCAAGTAGCGATCAAAGGAATGAAGGTTGTTTTAGGCTTCCCGAAAACTTATGGTGCTTACGCTTTCTCATCCATTACTGCAATGAAGACGGTTGATCCAGTATCAGCTCAGAGAATGGTGAACGGTATGGAGGTTGCGCTTCGTTATATGGCTAAAGATCCCAAGGGAGCTATTGAGGTTGCCAAAAAAGAGTTTCCAACGCTTGATCCTCAAGTTGTTGAAAATGCGGTAACTCGCATGATGAGTGAAAACGTATTCCCTAAGAGCGTTCAAATCACTCCTGCGGCACTCAAAATTTCAATGGATACACAAATTGCTTTAGGTAATTTAAAAGAGCAACCTGTCTTTGAAAACTTTATTAACGAAACCTATATTCAAAACGCTTTGAAATTGAAGTAATCGCTATTATTAATCCACTTGGGGCGTATTTTTACGCCCCATTTCTTTGAATAAATAAAACATATGAAAAATACAATTGGACTGACTGAGGCTTGTAACTTAATTTCTGCCGATGAATTAAAGCCTATAGATTTTTTGCGGGCCTGTTTTGATAGGGCAAATGAAGTGGAGCCCGTTCTTAAGGCCTTTGTTTCAAGAGCCTCATTAGATTCTATGACCAAGCAGATAAAGGCAGGCCCGCTCTCAGGAATTCCAATTGCCGTTAAAGATATTATTAATACTGTTGATCTTCCAACGACTAATGGGTCACCCATTTATAAAGATAAGACTCCCGCCGAAGACGCTACGATTGTTAAAAAAATTCGCAGTCTTGGCGGCGTAATATTTGGTAAATCAGTAACGACCGAGTTTGCTTGGCGTAATCCAGGCCCAACAACAAATCCAGTTAATGCTGAATATACCCCTGGAGGATCCTCTAGTGGTTCAGCGGCATCGGTTGGCGCAGGGATAGTGCCATTAGCGCTGGGATCGCAAACGCAAGGCTCAATTATTAGGCCGGCAGCATATTGTGGGGTAGTTGGTTATAAGGCGAGTTACGGTGCAGTTTCTAAGCTTGGTGCTCACGCCTTGTCCTACTCGCTAGACCATATTGGGTTTTTCACGCGGTCGGTTGACGATATGGCTTTTGCTTTTAATAATTTAAAAAATAGTGATTCATTTGATCCTGAATTAATCGTTATTCCAGATTTGGTCTTTGGCGCAACAAAAGAGTTGCCTATGCTGGACAAGCCAAAGATTGCATTGCTAGAGACACCGCTGGACCATATGATGTCTGATGATCAGAAGCAGGCATTAAATTTAGCTGTCCAGAAACTCGAAGAATCAGGCGCTATCGTTCAGAAGTTATCTTTGCCCCAAGAGTACTGGGACGCGATCCAAGCAATGAATCTTATTTTGGAGTCAGAGGCTGCAGAAATACATGCGCATCATACTGAGCATGTGAATGATTCACTTAGCGTTCATATTCAAGAGTTGGTTACAAGGGGTCTAAAGCATAACGCTCCTGCTTATGTTGCCGCAAAGTTCTTACAAAAAAATCTACGTAATTCTATCGCCACTTACTTTGATAGCTTTGATGCATTTTTAATGGCCCCGGCAAGTGGAGAGGCTCCTAAGAGTCAGGCATCTACTGGGGATCCAATCTTCTGTGCCCTCTGGAGCTTTTTGGGAACCCCTTCTATTACGATTCCTGCTGGTAAGTCAAAGAATGGTTTGCCACTAGGCATTCAGCTTATTGGAAACTATAGATGTGATGCTAAGTTACTAAGTGTAGCTAAGTTTTCTGAGTCCGCTCTAGCGAAGTAATCTTTACATGTCCCATCCTCTGAAGTTCTTGTTACTCTTTGTGGGGTGAGGCATGTCAATCGGTGATATAGCTTGGTTGATGCTAGGTGGAAGCCTATCTGGATTTTTAGCTGGCCTACTGGGAATTGGGGGTGGAGTAATTTTAGTTCCACTAATGATTCTGATATTTGGCCGTTTAGGCTTTAATGAAAATGTTCTGATGCATATGGCAATTGCTACAGGTATGGCTAGCGTGTTATTTACTACTTCCTCGGCCGTAATAGCTCATCAGAAGCGTCGTAATATTAACTGGAAACTAGTTATTTCCTTATCTCCTGGTCTTGTCTTGGGGGCTGTAATTGGCGGCGGAAAATTTTTTGATGCCATTAATGGAGCTTGGCTATCGCTAGGATTTTCTATTTTTATGCTTTACTCATCCACCCAAATGATTCTGAATAGGTCCCCTCATGCTGCACGAGGTTTACCTGGAGCCTTTGGGCTCTTTGCTTTTGGTGTGTTGACGGGCGTGATCGCTAGTCTATTAGGTGCGGGCGGCGCTTTTATTACGGTCCCATTTATGATTTGGTGCAATATCAAACCCCATAATGCAATGGCAAATTCCTCGGGCTTAGGTTTTCCAATCGCTGCATCATCTACATTGGGTTATATCTATGGAGGTTGGGGTAATTCATCTTTACCTGAGTACTCTCTTGGCTATGTGTATGTACCCGCTTTATTGTGCATTGTTATTACGAGCATTCTTGCTGCACCGCTCGGGGCAAGAGTAGTAAATAAATTAGAGGCGCCTAGATTAAAACGTATTTTTGGATGCACTCTTTTTCTAGTTGCATTATTCATGCTCAATGAAAGCAGAAAAGCGTTTGGGTATTAAAAAAAGGGCTCTTGATTGCTTGCGTCTCTAAAAGAAAAAGCCACCCGAAGGTGGCTTTTGTATAACTGGTGGGTCGGGCGAGATTCGAACTCGCGACCAACGGATTAAAAGACGCTTGCTTGACCGTCTTTCACTATGTAAATCAAACACATAATGCGTGCCGTCAATGTTGTGTGCTGTTTTTGTGCTTGTGTGTAATGCTGTTTCTACGCTTTTAAGTTGCGTAAATGTGTATCTACCTGCGCATACCATTTGCGCATAGCCTCTCATCCCCACACCACTCGGTTTTGTTTTTACACATATTTCACGCATAAACCACTGTTTTTTGCGTGTTTTTACGCATTCAAGGTTTGAGTGCGTTTGTCCGACGCTGTTGTTCCTTGCGTTTGCGTTCATTGTCACGCTGTTGTCGTTGCCGTTCTCGTTCCTGTTGTAGTCGTTGCCTGTCACGCTCAACACTTTGCTGTAGTCCGTGTATGCGTGCTTGCGCTGGATTGAGTGGGGGTTTTGGTTTGATAGGGCGGAGGGTGATTTCGTATATGCGCATACTGTATTTAACAGCGACCAAACAATATCACTCACCCCCACATTATTCACGCATACCCCCACCCATACTTTCGCACACCCTATACTTTAGTTTGACACTTCTGTGTAACTCAGCACATTACCCTCGCCGTATTGCGCCTCACCCAAGCGTTTTGCGAGATAGTCGTTTTCAGCATACACCAGCGTGTTTGCTGTTTGTGTTTGACTAATGCGCACCCACAGTCTGTATTGTTTCATTTTGTAAATCCTTCACGCAGTTTAGTTGCCGCATTTTCAATCGCTGTATCTAACTCGCCAGCACTTACAGCCGTTTTAATCACATCCAAAACTTTCACTAAATCTTTTTCAGTGCCAACTTCTACAGCAAACTTGCCTTTGCCCAGCTCCAACACTTTGCTACCGTAGCGCACACTGATTGCCAGTTTGCCGTTGTCTGTAACAAACCACCAAGGTTTTACACACACATCGGTTTCCACTTGTTTGCGTGCGCCTGTATCAATATCAGCAACACTGCGGAACTTTTTGACGCTAAAACTTGTGCCAGTTTGTTGCGCCCGTGCTAACTCTGTTTGTTGCCAGATGCGTTTAATCAACTTATTCCTGCGCTGTAGCACTTGCGGGATTTGTGTCGGTTTCTTTGCGTCTGTTAGCTTTAGTGTGTTTAAGTTGCTCATTTGTGTATCCTTTTCTGTTGTGTGTTTTAGCAACTGTAGTTTCGGTATTACCAAACTCGCAACCTCTTTTTGCCTTCAAATCTTTTTTGTCCAAAATCACACAAATCCACCTAATATTGCGTCAGATTTTGTTACATATTGTTTGGTCGTTACTAAATAAATGTATGAACGATATTACTTACAACATACAAAGACGAGAGAAGCGTGACACCGAACTTGCTGACGCTTGGTTGCGTGGCATAGGTGTAGATGTAGGCAGTTTTGGAACAACTAAACCGAACTTACTCAAAGCGCAACAGACAGCTACTAAACTGCTAACTGAACATATTGGTGTTTTGGACAAATCTACTAAACGCTTTATTGAGTATTTCCAGTCACGCTACAGTTGCGTTAAAAAGCGCAAACACATTACGGACGGCGATTGTTTCCGTATTCTCAATCTACACAGTCGCATATTGCGCGGTGAGTATCGCAGTAACAGGCGCAAACGCAGAACAACACAGGCATAAATCAGGCACATTCAAAACGCAGATAAACACTGCGCTAACAAAGGTAAAAACTCCACTTGTAATATAACGGCTAATGAGGTGGAACTTGCGACACATACACTGTAGAGTTGTGTCGCACATAAGTTGATGCCGAAGTTTTAATACAAACGCAAATCAATGCCGCAGTAGTTTGGAAGTTTCAATACATCAGTCTTCCATATTAAAAAACTTTCTACAGTGCGTGTGACAGTCTTTTTACCGTCACGCACAGCGCAACGACTAATAGCGACAGATTCGTCTCCGCTATAGCCGTTGCGTGATCTAATCATTCTCCGTCAATCAAACAGCACCAAAAGCAACTGCGTTGCTTTCGGCTTTCTTCTATTATGTTTATATGTGTTGTGAAGAGATAAATGTGTGAGCGCAAGCGATACACAAGCGAACTGCGTTCGCTTTCACCCTACCAGTTAGATATAAATCACCAGCACCACAGATCTTGAGCACCTAAAAAAACTGCGCAACTAAAAATACAGGGCTACGAACTGATTTTGGGTAGCACTACGCAACAGCACATCAAATCCGTCTTGTAAGCGCAGATTATCGGTATTCGTAGAGCGCAGTAGCAGATTGACACACACGCACGCTGTAGCGTGTTTTAACAAGTCTTGTCGTTCAAACTGCGCTCTGTAGTCTAAATGCCACATTCATCACGCATTTTTGCGGTAAATACACGACCAAAGAGAAGTTACAAAGTCACAACACCACGACGCAACCAGTTGTTTTTTAACAGATTGCGCCACTTACACAGCACAAAACTGTTTCGGTTGCTCATTTGCTACCAAAGAACACATACTTATTACGCACATATTATTAGGAGAACGCAATGGCACAGGCAAAATCACTGACGCAACAAGATATCGACAAAGTTTTAACTTACATCGCATCAAACACGAACGCTACACGCAACAGGGCGATGTTTTTGCTTACGGTGCTGGCTGGGCTTCGCGTCTCGGAAGTTGCGCAACTGACACTGGGTGATGTGCGCAATAGTGACGGCACTGTTAAATCCCAAGTGTTTCTAAGTAGCGATCGTGTAAAACACGGACACGCACGCACCGTGTTTATCAGCACACACTTACAGCAGGAACTTGCCACATACCTTGCTACACGCACAGCGTTTGATGACACATTTCCGTTGTTTAACACGCTACGAGGCGCGCGGAAGGCATTTACTGCTTCCACACTCACCCAGCACTTTCACTATCTGTATCGTCGTGCGTTAGTGTTCGGTGCCAGCTCACATTCAGGCAGACGCACATTTTTGACCACTTTGAGTAACTCGGGCATCAGCGTGTTTGTTTTAGCAAGTTTGGCGGGGCACAAGAACATCGCTACAACTCAAAGGTATGTTACCGTAAACGACGATCAAAAGCGCAGGGCAGTAGATTGCTTTAGCTTACAAGTTGCTTAATCTCGCTCGCCGTAGATAAACTCACGCAACTTATTCATCTTGCTCTTTAGCGTGTCTTTCTGTTCCTGTGTTTGTGCTGGCTGTTTTGGTATTTCGGGCAACACATACGCTATGTCGCACGCTACAACTAATAGCATCATCAGCACGCTTTCTTCACGCTTTAGTCGTTTGGACAGTTTTGGTTTGCCACTGCTTTGCGCAAAATGACTTTTACTACCACGCACTCTCGGTATTGCGTCAGCATCTATTCCAACTGTTCTGTCGTAACCTTTGTCAAAATCCACATCTCTGTCCATCCACGCATCTAATCTCGCACGCATATCCGCACCGTAGTCACCACGCTCTACACATCCATACTGTTCTTCTAAATATTCCAGCGCTTCTTCATACAGTTTTTCTGCTTGTCTTGATACTTTTGTGCGTGTCGTTGTTGTTCCTGCGTTCGTGCCAGCCATTTTCTCGTATCTGCCATTCATCAAGTCTGCTTTATTGAGCTTCTTGTTGTATGTCTTTAGGAACTCTGGCATTTCGTCATATAGTATTTCTTCACTGTGTCGTATTTCTTCCAGCGTCGTTTCGTAGCTACTGTATTCACTCTCGCTCAAAATACTGCGTAGACGAGTAGTTCGCACGCTCATACCATCCAGTATGTCGTTCATCAGCACATTTATTTTGTGTAGTTTGACTGTTTGTGCGTCGTCTATTTGCTCGAGACCGAACGCACTTGTGTTGTATGTATGTTCTGGTTTCGCATCTACATAGTCGCTTTCAGCAAACTCCACGACACCACCGACTACATTATCGTGTCCTTGTGTGTGCCGAACACGCCCCTGATATAGCAGTGCTGGTATGTGATAGTTTTCATACGCAATGTCATCAATGCGTTTAGCAACACGGGTCAGCGTTTCCCGTGTTGCTTCTTGTATCGCTACTGCGTCTAACTTACGAGCTTTTTTTCTTCGCTGTGCTTTTGCGTGTTCCACTACTTTTAGTAGCTTTTGCCTTGAACACCCCGCGCAGTTTAGTTTGTGTAAAACCGTGTAACTTGATTAGTGCTTTAACAGTTTCTAAATCTTCTGCTTCAGCATCCTTCTTCAGTTTCTCAATCTCCGCATCTTCTGTTTTGCGTTTGTCGTAGATTTCTTTTAGACGCTGACTTGCTGTTAGTGTTTCACTCATTGTTTTCTCCTTTAAATGTATCAATTTCTAAATTAAATCTTCTTTAATTTATTGCGTTGAATTAAATCAATTAAAACGCTTATTGAAAGCGCTAAGAATATTGAGAGCGCTATTCCACCGCCTAATATTTTATTGAGTTGACCACTGTATTTCAGTGTAGTTGTTTCTGTTTCACCAATTTGTTTGGATTCTGTTGATGTTGATGCCGTATCAATTAAACTTACCACTTGTTTATTATCTTGTTTAACCGCAGTCAATAACTTGATGAATTCTTTACGCTTCTCACTTAATATCTTCTTGTGCGCATTTATTATTTCATCCACCATATTTCTTACATTAGTTTTTGATTCGTCGATAGATACATTTTTGGACGAAACTTGAACAACTCGAGTATTTTTTATTGGATTAATTGTTGCGTTTTTGGTGTAGATATATTTCATCTGATCTACAGGCTCAATCACTTGCTGCCCATTAAAGTAAAAACGCTCACCAACAAGAATATTCGCAGTGCTTTCATACAGCGTAGGTCTTGTAAACGCAAACACCAGCACCATTAGTGTGAGTGTAGAAAATATAAGAATGATTGTTTTATATTGACGATTTAAAAAATTCCAAACATCAACAATACTTAATTCATCTTCGCTATCAATTTCTGGACGCATATTCATAGCGAACTCCAATCTATCAATTCATAAAGAATGTATGAAATTACAGATAAGGAAAGGAGTGTGAGAAATATTACAAATAACAGCGCAGGCTTTGTGAATCGTATTTCGCGGCGAGTTAATCCACTGTTACCTAAAGTGTCGGGGGGGGGGGGGACTTTACAATCATATTTTTTCCATAATTTTTAAAAATAATAGCACTATTTTCTAAATTTTAAAAATATTATCTCCGTTCAGTTTAAGCTAACCTATCCGCCGCCATTGTTGCTGTCAGCTTGCTGTAGTGCTGTTCAATCATTAGTGCGCTATTTCCCATCTGTTTCGCAAGCGTGTGTATGTCGGTGCCATTCTCTAACAGTTCCAGCGTCGCATAAGTATGTCGCAAACTGTATAGCGTGCGTGTTTCATTCTGCGCATTCTTTAACAGTCCGCAGTCACGCATTAGTCGTCTAAATGTTCCGCCGAAGTCTGGCGGTTGATAGTTGTTGCTGAACCTAAACACTTTATGCTTTATGCGTGACACAAATATGTCATTAAACGCAACACTGTTGATGTCTGTTTGTCGTGCGTGTAACCGTTTTAACGCATCCAACACATTGTGTTTCGCTATCAGCCAGCGTCCGCCTGTTTTTCCACTTACCCATATACGCACATAGCGCACATCTTTATCTGTGTGCCACTCAATATTGTTCCAACATATATTCATCGCTTCTGTGCCGTGTCGTATTCCTGTATATAGCAACACTTCGACATAATCACGCACTAACGGTCTTATCTGTTTTTCAACTTGTGACACTCCACCGTTCTGCCAAGTTTTCATATACTCCAACAAGTAGTCAATCTCGTTTCTGCTAAACGCAGGTCGTGGTTTGCTTTTCTCACCTAATGTCGTTAGTTTCGGTATTGTTGCGTTCGCACTCAACCAGCCACGCACTACAGCAACGCTTATCAGCTTATTCCACGCACTTGCGAAGTTGTTGAGTGTTGATGCTTTCGGCGTTCTGTTCATCTGCCTGTTTCTCCACATCTCAAAATCAATCACATCTTTGTGCGTTATGTCTTCCATTCGTGTTTCGGCGAAGTAGGGCAGGAAGTATTTTTCAATACAAGTGATGTAGTCGTTGTAACTTGTTCTGCCGTTGCGCAAGTCAATCTGCTGTTGTAATTCTTTCAGCGTTTCGTGCGCTATTTGTGCGAAGCTGTGTGTTGTGTGTGTTAAACCCAGTCGTTGTCTAAACCGTGCTTCGTCATACATTTCGCACGCAACACGCACGGCGTTTTCTACACTTGCTTTGCGTGTGCTAACACGATGCCAAGTTCCGTCTGCTAACTTGTAACGACATTGATACAGTGGTGATGTTTTTCTGCGGTATATAACAACTTCACCGTCACGCAAGTAAATCACTGTCGGAACAGTTGTAGCGTGTGACGCAACTATCTTGCTTGTTTCAGTGGGAGAGGTGTTTTCTGCTGTGTGTATTAGTTTTAGATGTGTGAGATTTTTCACAGCACTAAACTAAACAGCGTGGAACAAATGTGCGCACTGTGGCGCATTGTGCTGAACTGCTGACGCAAAACGCAAGTGTAAGTTTGCGCTATGTAAAACGATGGTGGGTCGGGCGAGATTCGAACTCGCGACCAACGGATTAAAAGTCCGCAAAACAGATTATTTATTGGTGTTGATTGGCGTAGATAAGTCATTGTTATATCAATATAAATCAATAAATACAGTGCTTACAGGGCTATCTTCAATATTCCTCTAAATTCCTTTAAATAGATATAAAATCAATACATGACCAATACATGGGAAAATTGAGGTTATGGCTACCAACAAAATAGGCTTTACCGCACCGAAAATAAGCGCTTTGGAGTGTGAACCGGGCAAGTCGCAGACAATCTATTGGGATAGCAAAACGCCTAGCCTTGGGGTGCGTATCACGCCCACAGGCAACAAAGCCTTTATTTTCCAAACATGGTTTAACAATACAAACCTACGCATGACTATTGGCGATGTGAATTCTTGGGCTATTGATAAAGCCCAATCCGAAGCAAGGCGCTTAAAGGTGCTGACTGACCAAGGAATAGACCCTAGAGAACAAAAAGCCGATTTAAAAGCTAAAACCATGGCGCGAAAGCTAAAAGGTATTCAAGGGCTGGAAGTCTGGAAGGATTACATCGCAGACCGCAAAGACCAATGGGGTAAACGGCATTTATTCGACCATGACGATATGGTTAAAGCTGGTGGTGGCAAATTCACTAGAGGATTGCGACCTGGACAACCAAAGACTAGGCAACCCGGCATTCTTGTTAGCTTGCTATCACTACCAATTAACGAAATAACTAGGGATAAGGTAGCACTATGGCTAAAGAAGGAAGTCCTAAAAAGACCTACCCGCGCTCGGTTAGCTTTATCACTACTTAAAGCCTTCATTACTTGGGCAAGTGACCAACCCAAATATAAGGCGCTAGTTGATGTAAGTGCTTGTGACCGATTAACCAGGGAATTGCCAAGTAAGCAAGCCAAAGATGATTGTTTGCAGAAAGAGCAATTAAGCCTTTGGTTTGAAGGCGTTAGGCAAATCAATAACCCGGTAATTAGTTATTACCTTCAAATCTTGTTATTGACCGGTGCAAGGCGTAATGAGTTGTCCACCCTAAAGTGGGTAGATGTTGATACCCAATGGCATACCGCTTTAATTAGGGATAAGGTTGAAGGCAGTCGAAAAATACCGCTTACGCCCTATGTTGAATTACTACTTAACAACCTAAAAAGGGTGAATAAGTATGTATTCGCAAGCCCTACGGCTAAAAGTAAACATATAACTGAACCACGCATAGCCCATAAGCAAGCTATGGAAGCTATGGGATTGCCACCGCTAACCTTGCAAGGGTTAAGAAGGTCATTCGGAACATTGGCAGAGTGGACAGAATGCCCGGCTGGCATTAGCGCCCAAATAATGGGACATAAGCCTTCCGCATTGGTGGAAAAGCATTACCGGAAGCGTCCAATTGATTTACTACGTCAATGGCACTCGAAGATTGAAAAATTTATTCTTGATGAAGCAGGCATACCGCAACCAAAAGATGGCGCTAAGCGTTTGCGCGTTGTAAATGCGGACACTTGACGAGGAATTCTGAGTTACGCTAATATGCTCTCTAGCAGGAGTTTTAAAAGGGTTAGGTCTAAATTATTCAGTTGACACATTGGTTGGCTGGCTAAATTGAAGTTAATTAAGCAAAAATATCCCAGCAAGGCGTCGTTTCCTTGTAGACCAAGTTAAAGGCACATAGCCAACGCAGTATCTGAAGAAGATATGACTATTAGCAAAGACTAATAAGCACTATCCCTAGTGCGTGTTGCTCCCACGAAAAGGTTAGCGATTCACAGATGTTTGTGATTTTTTAGTTCTTTTATGTACGGAGTTCACATGAATCTCAAAGAAAATAGTAAAGAAGCTTCTGAGTGGCCTATTCCATCAGGGCTGTCAATGCTTGCTGGTAATCGCGATGCTATTACCACTGCTGAATTTGCAAAGGCAATAAGTGGCAGTCAACAAACCCTCCGAAAAAATTACTGCTTGACTGGAAATGCCTATGGCATCAAACCGATCAAGATTGGTAACCGTTTGTTGTGGCCTGTTGAAAAGATAGCTCTCTTGATAAGTCGGGGGTCAATATGAGTAAGCAGAAATTCATAAAGGATCCCCTTGGACAACATATAAGACTCTATGCAGTAATTTACAACTCAGTAGCTTGGAGATGTCTATCCCCCTCAGCAAAAGCCTTATGGTGCGATTTAAGGGTACAGATCGGCTCTTCAAATAATGGAACGGCTTCTACTGCCCTCGGAATACTAGCCCATTACAACTGGTCTTCTAGACATACTGTTATGCGAGCACGCGATGAGTTGATTGCTCTAGGGTTAATTGAATTAACAAGACAGGGCGGTATTTGCAGTGGAGGCAAGAGCCCTAATCTTTATCGGTTCACAGATTTAGAAATGTATGACATTCCAAAAAAGGGATTAATCGCTAAAAAAGCAGACCATCTTTATAAGAAGATTCAGACGCATACCGAAGCAAAGAAAATCCTTGAAGATCTTAGGACTGAGAAAAAAAGTAAGGTGAAGAGTTTGCCCTTAGTAAGTGCTGTAACGATACTTAGGGACCAGAAACTAAGTGAACTTTCTGTCCATTGACTGGGATTGGGTAGACCAATTATGCACTTAGTAATTTTTTAATAACTAGGATTTATTCCATCTAATCAATTAGATAAAGGTGATATTAAATGAGTACCAATAAACCATGTGCTTGTAGCAAAAGAGCACTCCTTAATATAACTACCATCCCCACTAGAGCTTTTGAGAGCTTTATAAGCCATCTTATCCTGCAAATTATTATCAAAGGAGATCGGTCATGACAGCAAATGTTCAATGGGAAAAGTTTAAGAAGGAAGATCCACCTTCCGAGGGGGCATTTCCGGATGAGGATGAAATTAAAGCGTCTGAATTAGCCTTTGAGGCTGATATGGAACTGCTTTACACCTTACTGGAATCTGATGAAAGATTAAGGGTTTCCTATGAGGAAATTAAGCGTTTAAACCATCGTAATGCTCAACTGACAATCAGCATGCATGGATTAATGAACGATAAAAATTTCTGCATAAAGCAAATTAAGCAACTTCAGAGAGAAATTGATCGATTCAAAAAGATGCAGCGAATGAATCTCGTAAAACCCTAGGCTATCTACTTTAGAAGAATTTAGAGGACATTAGAAATGACAATGGGATATAAGACTGGAGGGAGGCAGTTAGGCACCCCCAATAAAGCCTCGAATGACTTAAGGAAGGCTATTACTGCATTAATAGATGGGAATATAGACAAGCTGTCTGAATGGCTTGATACAGTCGCTTCTGGCGTCCGTAAGGTTGATCTTGAGACGGGGAAACAAACACACGAATATCTGGTGCGTCCCAACCCTGCTAAAGCTTTTGATATGTTTATGTCAGCAGTTGAATACGCCATTCCTAAATTAGCTCGGACTGAAATTGTTGAGGAAGCCATTGACTCGGGAGAAGCAAATGAGAGGGCTCAGGTATTCTCTGATTTGATTGATGTATTGAAAAGAAAACGCCAAGAAGAGATCTAACTTGAAGTTACCATTCAAAGAAACCCCGCTAAAGCTGATTAGGAGTGCTTTGGTAGTCACATCCCTACTAATCTTCGGGGTTCTCTTGTATATCTTCGTCCTGACAAATTACTTTCACTCTATCAATTATGGCAAGGGTACTCTTTATTACAACTTCAATAAAGGTGGGGAATGTAGTCTAGAAATAGATGGCAAGATCAACGGCTCTCTTGAGGATGCTTTTCATGACATTCTTAAGAAATCGGGGCAGTACGACTGTAAGTCTTATCAGCTATCCTTGAACTCAGGCGGCGGCAATATGGCTATTGCTATGAGATTAGGGGACATCATAAAGTCCAAGGATATGACAACTATTGTCTTAGATAAATGCAAATCCTCTTGTATGTACCTTTTTATTTCAGGGAAAACAAGAATTGCATCAAAGTACTCAGTCCTGGGTATGCATCAGCCTGCTGACGTAGATACTGGGGTATGCATAACGCCTATAAGCATTCCTAAGAATAATCCCGACTACTTCAAAGGTCTTCAGCAGTACGTAGACGCAAGGCTTGGACACAAGGCCGGTGAGTTCTACACAAACAAAGATAATTTAGCGAGCTGTAAAGAAATGCTTCAGATCGATAACGAAGAGTTTCAAAGAAATGGGATCATCAAGACATTAACTGATGATTAAATTTCACCCCATACTAATCAGATTAGTATGGGTTTACCCTTACTAATCTGATTAGTATTGTCACGCTGAATAAGGGTTCTCTCTACCACGGCCATTAAAGATATCGGCATCAGAAATGTCTTTGCACATTTTCAGAATCGACGTTGACCAGCCTTGACTACGACCTTCCCCTGTCATTACGGCTTCTACAGTAATGCTAAACCAATCTTCAATTAACTGATTTGCCTTATCAATTTCTTGTTCAGGCATCGACTGGCGAAGGAAACTTGGAATCTCTTCTGCAAAAGACTCGCCCAATATGACTGCAATGCTAGCCCACTTGTAGGCTTCAACTCGACGATTGGGGTAGTCATCCGATCCTATAATCCGTGCCGCTAGAAAGTATTGAAAACTACTATGCCCATATTGGGCAAGACGATGGAATCGCTCCCAATCAGGATGGTTTTCATTGAACAATTGATGCTCCAGCATGTAAATGCTAACTATTAGTTATAGGTCTGCAGCAGTTTAACTTAAGCCAACACCTGGTTAGAGTTTGTCTTAATTTCCCATTAAATCTTCGGTGGCATCAACCAGCACACCGGGTCTAATTTCAAGGGCTTGGACAAGACGCAAAATTAGCACCAGATTGGGTAGGTGCTCACCCCTTTCGATCTTTCCCATATGGGAACGCTCAACGGATGCCATAGAGCTCAAGCCCTCTTGAGATATTCCCATCTCAAGTCTTCGTGCCCTCACAACAGCTCCAAAAGCGATAGCAGGCTTTGGCTCGTAGGATATTGATCCCTTTGGACGGCCAGGACTGATTTTGCGATTCTTTTCCATTGACAAAAGAATCGCAAGGTTGGAGACTAATAACCACGTTAAATTTAACTAGCCATCATTATATGAAAGAGCTACTCATCAACTATGGCAATAGATAAGAGGTTTTTAGATTTCGAGATTTACTTAAATACTGCAAATACTGCTAGATACAGTCGAAAAATTGCTCGAGAGCTAGAGCGCGTCCGAGAAGAGTTAGAAACACTTCGTAAAGGTAAAGATCAATCTATCTCTGTATTGGAAGGCAGGTCTGCAACTCATTCCTCCCCCAATACAGAATTAGATTTAAAAACTCGCTTAGAGATTAAGCATAGCGTTAAAGAGGAGATGGGGAATTTCGAATTAATCTACCAACGTCGACAAGAGCTAAAAAAACATGAGGTTAAGCTAAGAAACGCTTTTTACGCTGATGCTTATAAAGAAGCGACAAAAGAATACAAATCAATTGGTAATGATTGGGAAATCCATAAACTTGCTGAGAAAAAAGCAACGAAGGTTACAGAAGATACTCAAAGCCTATTTCGTGAAGCACGGTCTAAGCAACTTAATGCCTCTGCTGGTGATCAGATGCTACGTAGTGCTTACGACACAGCGATGTTGAAGTTAGATAAATTACATAAACCAAAATCTAGCGAAGATTAAAGATGATAAAGACTGCATAGTTAAATGCTACACATAATTTTTTTAACAGCCGTACTAGGAATTATTGGCTTATTAATGTATTTTTTATCTGCTGGTATGTTGTTAGGCTTTATTAGATTCTTTGAATTTTGTAAAAAATATCAAATCACAGCCGCTGTTTTTTAAAAGCATATTCATCAGTTATTGAGTAATTGATAGTCACCCATCTAGATCTGATAAAAAATCTTTCCTAATACCAGCTATATTGACCTGTCCTGGGATTTTCAGACCAAAAGCTTTTAGAGATAATGACTCCTTCAACCTAAGGAGCAGGTATGAAGAGAGCACGGTTTTCAGACGAACAGATTGTTCGGATATTGCAAGAGGCAGATCGTAGTCCGATTGCAGAAGTTGCTAAGCGCCACGGGGTCAGCGAACCCTCGATTTACAGCTGGCGTAAGAAGTTTGGCGATCTAGGTACGGATGATGTCAAACGCTTAAAGCAACTCGAGCAAGAGAACGGCCGTCTAAAGAAGATCTTGGCAGAGCGCGATCTCGAGATTGAAGTGATGAAGGAGATTGCCGTAAAAAAGTGGTGAGCGTGCAAGATCGATTGGAGCAGGCCCGCTATGCAGTTGGGCGGGGCATCTCCCAAAGACGTGCTTGTACGCTGCTAAGTGTTGCTAGATCTGGCTTAGATTACCAGTGCAAGATGGCTGTTAAAGATCAGCCTATCGTGGCTGCCATGCGCCAGTATTCCGAGCAATATCCTCGCTATGGTGCCAGACGGATTCGGATCTTTTTAAGGCGGGATGGTCTTGTTCTGGGTCGCGATCGGACGGCGCGCATCTGGGCTGGAGCTGGCCTACAGGTGCCCGCTAAAAGGACACGCAAGCGTTACCGTAGTCAAAATCGACAACCGCATGTAGCAACTGGGCCCAATGAGGTTTGGGCTTACGACTTTGTCTTTGATGCTTGTGCCAACGGGCAAAAGCTCAAGTGCTTAACCCTGATAGACGAGTTCACCAAAGAGAGTCTGCGCATTGATGTGGCTGGCTCAATTAAAGGCAAACGAGTAGTACAGGTTTTAGAAGAAGTGATTGCGCAGCGTGGTTGCCCCAAGGTTCTTCGCAGTGACAACGGTCCAGAGTTTGTGAGTACCATCTTATTGGAATGGGCGGTAGAGCGAGGTTTGCACAACTTACATATCGAGCCAGGTAAACCTTGGCAAAATGGCACTAATGAGAGCTTTAATGGTAAGTTTAGAGACGAGTGCTTAGCCATGAACTGGTTTCATAGTAGAGTGCATGCCAAGGTAATTATTGAGCAATGGCGTAGGCACTACAATTTAATCAGGCCACACTCAAGTTTGGATTATCAAACCCCAACAGAGTTTGTCGCTGGATGGCAAAAGGAATTAATAACGGGAGCCAGAGTTTCTAGATGAAATTGGTCCGATAAAACCAGACAGGTCACTTTTATGGCTTAGCTGGGTTAAGCGACATTAATCTCGGATCTCCCCATCAAGAAGCACCCCTCAAAAGGACAAATCAATATGGCATCCATGTGTCAGTCGATGTCGTTTAAAACGGCAGAACCTATAAGCCCCTAAAATCAGCCAATGAAATGGTTTTTAACGCTTGCCTTAGCCTTCTTTCTCTCCCCGAGCTTTGCTCAAGATAATGCCGATCCTTTTGATGTGCAGGTGAACGTGAGTCGTGTCGATGGTCAATTTCATGTTCAAGCAAGTTACTCTGTACCAATGAATATCTGTAGTGCCTATACATTCATAACTGACTATGAGGGCTCTAAAAATATCCCAGGAATAGTTGAAGCAAAGATTATTTCAAGGTTAGGCAATAAAGTACGCGTGTACAGAGTAGTTGAAGAGCAAATTCTCTTTTTTTCTATTGAGATGAAATCGACAGTGGAATATACGGAGCTCCCAAATAAATCTCTAACTTTTGAGCAAATCAGTGGCGATACTAGATCTTACAAAGGTACTTGGAAGCTATTAGAGGAAAAAGATAAAACAGTTTTTAAGTATGACTCTCAAATCGAGCCAAACTCATTTATTCCTTTAGCCATCGTTGAATATTTTATAAAAAACAGTATGCGAGGACGATTTGAATCGATGGCACAAAGAGCCAGTCAATATAAGCCTATTGAAGCTGTGGCCTGCAAATAGCAATTGCCTTTCTGGGTGCACTATCGTAACCAGCGTGGCCAACTAAAGCTTTAGTCTTGGCGCGGGTTTATGTCCCAGGCCCTTGTTCGATTCCGCCCCGGGCAACCAAGAGACACCAAAACTACCTCCGGGTAGTTTTTCTTTACCATCAATAGCCTCTTATGGATTAGTGGGGGCCTGTTTGGGTTTTAGGGTTCGGCGCTATAGGGTAGCCAATACTATTTAACGAGGGGAGGAAAAAGGGCTGTGCGGATGCTGCGACTCCTCTCTGAGGCACTAAGAATCGCAATATCCCACTTGTTGGGCTATTTTTTAAAACATGGCAGGTTTAAAGGCCATTTGTCTCAGATATACCCATCTATAAATGTCCTTTCAAAGGGCTAATTAAATAGACATCGCTGTGTCAGTCGTCGGTCCATTTAAGCGACGCTCAGCTAGGGTAATTGCTAAGAGCAAGCATAAGTTACGCTTGGTTATTGCCATTAAAGTGAAGAGTGATTTGTAGTTTATAAAAATAAATTGGAGACAAAATGAGGCTAATCCAGATTCTAGTTGCGGCATTGCTCGCTATCAACTTTTCAAATGTAATGGCAGAAAAAAATAACTCTAGTAGCGTACAAAGCGCTGAACACTGGATTCAAAACGGAGATATCAAGATATATGTTTGGGAAAAGTTTGCTGGTAGTCCGAAAAATAAACCGGTGATTGTTTTGGCTCACGGCTCTGCTACAGCCGGCAAGGAATCCTTTGATTTGCGAGTTCCAAGTAAGCCAGACATTAGCCTAATGGATGTGTTGGCCAAACAAGGCTTCGATGTATTTGCTTTAGACATTAGAGGCTTTGGAAGATCTACCCATCCAGAGCAACATTTCACTACAGAGGACGCCGCCAGCGATCTAAACGCAACCGTTGATTTTGTAATCAAATCCAGAAATGTTCCTAAGGTAGGCTTATTGGGCTGGTCATATGGGACTCAGTATGGCGGTTTATTTGTAATGGCGCATCCAGAAAAGGTGGATCGTTATGTTTCTTACGCGCAGATGGGTATCGATAGTATCGATATTGGCAAGCGCAGAGCCAATCTAAAAACATATCAAGATAAGGTTTACATTCAAATTCCTGAGGCAGGATGGCACGGCAGGTTCTACTCACTTACGCCTAAAGAAGACAACTTCCCAGAGGTTGTAGATGCCTACGCCAAGAGTGCCGCGGCGATTGAAGTAAATACTGCAACTAGCCCTCAACTCGATTTAGTTACTAAATTGCCAATGCTCAATCCAACTCAAATCACTGTGCCTACCATGATTATTCATGGCCAATACGACGATGTGGCTGATACCAAGCAATTAATGCCCTTCTTTGAGCAATTGCCTAACGCCAATAAGCGATATGTAGTTGTTCCTAATGCTGGGCATATGATGATGTATCAAAAGGGGTATAGCATATTCCAGCAAGCAGTCTCTGATTATTTCAAGGAACATTTCTAGGATTTAATATCCGCAACCTTGGTAAATCCTATCCTAGACCAATAAAAGTCTATGAAGTATTAACAAATAAAAAAATGGGAGATATGTGATGTTATTTAGAATCATTGCTTTAATTGGGTTAACTTGCTCTATTGCCTTTGCGCACGCAGAAATTATTAAGGTCGATGACTATATCGAGGGTGCTGACCCAGGTGTAAAACTATTCGTTAGGAATAAGTTTGCTGAGCCCAAGATCAAGGCAACTAATAACAACGTAGTACTTTTCATTCATGGTGCTACTTTTCCATCAACCCCCGATTTTGATTTGCAATTCCAGGATTATTCGTGGGCCGATTGGATGGTAAAGCATGGCTATATTGTTTATATGTTTGATAAGCGCAACTATGGATTCTCTAGCAGAGAAAAGGCTATGGATGAGCCTGCTGGTAATAATCGTCCAGTGACTCGGTCGTATCTCGCAATTAGGGACATCAATTCGGTTGTAGATTTCATTCGCAAAAAAGAGGGCGTCGAAAAGATTGATTTAATTGGATGGTCTTGGGGGGCAACAACTGCCGGTTTCTATACATCATTAGATAGTGAGAAGGTGAATAAATTAGTACTTTATGCACCGGCGTACGCATATCAAAACCATACCAATCTTGGCGCAGGAAGTGGATTGCAAAATAAACGTAAGCCAGATGAGTTCAACTACGCTTTGGGGGCCTATCGTTTTGGTTCTAAGGCGGCAAACGATTCTAGATGGGATGGCGAGATACCGCTTGAGGATAAAAATAGCATTCGAGATCCTGCTGTTCGTGATGCCTTTGCAATTGAAGCTCTTAAAACAGACCCAACTAGCGAAAGTAGGAATCCGCCAAGCTTAAGGGCTCCTAATGGCGTTCTTGAGGATAGTTTTATGCAGGCCACCGGCAGACCAATTTGGAATGCTTCCTCAATCTATGTACCAACATTAGTGATTGCTGGCGAATTTGATACGTGGTCATTTCCTCAAGATCGTGCGATGGTGATGCGTGACTTAACAAATGCGCCTTATAAAAAGAGTGTGCAAATTAAGAATTCAAGTCACTTTATGCTCTTCGAAAAAACTCGTTTTGAGTTCTTTAATGAGATAAATGATTTCTTAAAATCAAAAAACTAATTCAATTTAGGGCCTACATCGTGGGCTTTGGTCTTGTTCCGCCCCGGGCCACTAAGAAACACCAAAACCACCCTCGGGTGGTTTTTCGTTTGGACTGACAAATGAGATTCCGTTGTAGTGAGGTCAAAAAATGCCCGTATAAAACTGCGGGCATAGATGCTTAATGCGAGAAAGCTGTTCTTAATTCGAGCAGGCTTGATTTAGATAAGCAATCATCCCATCTTTAGTAAAGCCAATTTTTCCTACATCTAATGTTGATGCGCTAACGACACCCACAAACAATCCAATAACAAACCCGACAACTAAATGTTTTATCCCCATTTTCTTCTCCCACAATTATGTTTTCACCCGTAAACCAATACTCTGCTGGTACGTTTTAAAAAAACTTGTCCTAAGTCAATTTTCTAGGTGAGAGTGGGTAATACTTTAGTTCTAGTTATGATTTTTAGTGCTAAAAAACGCTATGAGGATCTCTATCATTGCGGTGTATTTAAGAATTTTTATATCAACTAAGAATTGGAAATCTTTGGGCCCTAGTCGATTTCACCCCGTTTACCAAGAAACATCAAAACCATCTTCTGTCATTTTTTTTACCGCCATTGGTCTCTCATGGGTCGACAGCTGCCATACAGTCTTTAATTTATGTGTTATCTATTAATCAACGCAGCAAAACGTAATTCCTGCGGAAAAATGAAAAGATACTTTTCTCTGCAAGGGTGCCTTTCCTTTCATTATTGTATGTATCAGGATTATTTGACGTAATAAAGACCTAAAAGATTGGGTCAGCTGGGTATTTCAGCGATCGTGACCGCCTGTTTCAGATTCAGCGTGACCGGCAAGGCTCTAGGGTAATCCCCCCACAGGTTAACTGATCTCAGAGGTAGAATTTTCTCAATAAGAGGAGTTCTACATGAAGCGTTCTAAATTTACCGACAGCCAGATCATGGATGCCCTAAAGCGGGTTGATGCTGGCT
>NZ_JACVPB010000016.1 GCF_018882085.1 Polynucleobacter sp. AP-Reno-20A-A9
GGATGTATAAATACAATCATCAACGTCCAAACATGGCATTGGGCGGCATTACCCCGAAACAGCGACTGGCCATGGTTGCTTAATTAACTCTACTTCTAGGTTCGGTTAAATAAGGGGGGATTACCATGCAGCGCGGAAGATGGTCAAAGACTGATATGGTTATGAAATATTTAGAACACGCAAATTTGCAACCTTAGAGCCAAGACTTCGAAAATATCGATCTTTTTTGAATAAGCTTATTTATAAGAGGGCAGCCAATAAGTATTCCAATTCCATCTGCCGCCCAATCAGCAAGCTCTCCTGAACGCCACCCCGTACTCCATTGAAGCGCTTCTATCAAGGCGCCATAAATCAATAGACCAATAGCTACTTTAACTACAGCTTTTTGATACGCTAATATGCCTAAGCTACTTAGGCAAAGGAAGGTAAACACGTGTTGCGCCTTATCCCACCAATCAAATAATACTGACGGTAAATAAGCCGTTGGAATTAAGCATAAAAATCCAAAAACAATGCAGGCAATCCAGAAAGCAATCTTTACAAATAAAACTGCACGATTAAGCAATTGAAAACTGAGGTCTTTTAGTTGATTGACTAATGACCACCGCCCTTAATAATTACCAAGGCACCCTTCCAAATTATCCAAAGATCTAAACGCAGCAGCCCAAAGGAGGATCGCTTTAGGTATTGATCGACATATTCATACTCGTAGACTGGGTTCCCCATCTCTGAAGTTCCCTTATTGATATGACCCAGACCCAAAAGGCCGCCTCGCAATAAAAATCTAGTGACATTGCCCTGTGCACGATCTCTTTCATAATGCAATACCGACAAGGGACGTGGACCAACAATGCTCATATCCCCCTTAAGGACACTCCAAAACTGAGGCAATTCGTCAAGATAAAATTTCTTAACAAATTGACCAACATAAGTTCGACTATCTGGAGTCCATTCCGCCGAGTAGGCAATCCAATCGTGCTTCTTAGCACCCTCAGGCTCTATGTATTTAGTCTTAATGAGTCGAATCTTATATTTTGGAATAATTTTTCCAGCGCTTACTCCGTTGTAATAGAAAAACATTGGCCCTGCATTTTCTGGAATCAACCAACCTTCAATTAAAAAGGCCAGTTTTAGCAACAGCAGAATGGGGGCGGAAATTACCAGAAAAATTATTGCGACAACCTTATCAAAAAAAACCTTAAAGAAACGTGGTGGCAATGTCTGTTTCAGCTCAAAAATATGAGGATATTTTTCTAATATTTCCGTTGTAGGTGGGGTATATGGGAAAGCCTCAGTTGGCTCTATAACTTTAGAATGCATAGCTAAAACACTTTATAAAAATATGATTGATTATTTCCACTCTTCAGGACAGCTCTTCTTCCAGTCAGCAAAAGCACTGTCAAGCGAATACTGGAATTGATACCCATGATCAACCAAATAAGTGGGAATAATATTATTAGAGCGTACTAGCTTTCGAATTCGCACAGGGCTAAATGGATGCTTGATGCCAAGAGGTCTTGCTAAGGCATCAATTACAAAAGCAACTGCCATTAGCGCCTTGTAAGGCACCGTCGGCAAATAGCGCTTAATCCCTTGCGTCCTGCAAACAGCCTTAACATACTCGCTAATGCTAGGGCCGGGATTCATGGACATGTTAAAAAGACTAACAGTCTCTCCATTTTTCTTTTGCTCCTGCAGGACCCACCACATGGCATTACAGAGCTCTTTCACATACACACCCGCCTTGCGTGTAGATTCATTTCCCATGAAAAAGAAATATCGGTGAATAACCGCTTTTATTAGACGCGAGACATTGCCACCCTCACCTGGACCAAAAACTACCCCAGGCCTAACAATTACCAATCTACGATTATTCACATCTTTAGCCTGCCAAATTTGATGAATCTTTTCAGCAACTAATTTTGATGAACCATAAGCAGTTACTGGGATTGGTAATGTTGATTCATCCTTAACCACCTCACTAACTCCATAGGGAGAAATAGAGCTTGTGAATATGATATTTTGACAGCCAACCTCCTCAGCGAACTTGCAAACATTTTCTGCGCCAAGAAGATTAGTTTCAAAATATTCATTATCTTCATATCCAGGCTCACGGTGAGTTGCTGCAAAATTTATAACTAAATTCACCTTTTCAATTGGAGCAAAAGAAATTTCGCCTCTAACATCCACTTTTAAAAAGAAAATTCTCGGATCGGAATTCAATAAATTAACTCGAAACTTAGAATCTTTTGCTTGGATTGGCTCCAGATCCAATAAATAAATTTTTTCTGCAACCTGGGACTCGAGCAGATGCTTGGCAAAAAAAGAACCAATAAACCCAGTTCCTCCAAATATTACTACGCAATTTAAAGTAGGCATAAGTATAAGTAAATATTAAATCCATCCGACCAGGGCAGAAAAAAACAAAAAAACTCGATCCGAAATACGACGACGACCATACAAAAGAATAAAAAAGGCAACTAAAACTTTACGGCTGAAGGAATCATGTTTATTAAAAATCATAAAAAAAAGTTTTAACTTTTTTGAATATTTATCTGAAGATAAAATATAAATCTTAATAGCAAGTTTAACTTGATTTTTATACCACCCATTTTTGATCAAAGATAAGCGTTTAGTGATTGCCTGCAATGAGCCCCTACTTCCCGTGTCATTATTTTGGTGCTGACGATAAAAAATTGACGGTCTTTTATCAAAATACCAGCTAAAACCCCAGGATCGAACAAGAAGATAAACCAACCAATCATGATAATAAAAAAGTTCTAATTTCTGACTATTCTCCTTAATAAATTTTATTATCAAATTAAAAATATTTACAGGAATTAAAAAAGTACATCCTTGTCCCGCCCCTTCAAATAAAAAATCTGCGTCCATTATTCTTGGGGATTGAGCAACCATCTTTTTTTTTGTTGAATTTTTCCAACCAGCTACTACTGCTGATGAATACCCACCATAGTTACCAGATGCCAATGATCTAATTGCATCAATTAATTTAGTCTCATACCAAATATCATCTTGATCACTAAAAGCAACATAATCTATGTGACTTAGGTCACATGCCATTATTAATTCCTTAAAGTTAGCACCAGCAGAACCCGAAGCAAAACTTGCATTAACCACCCTAAAATTAGAAAAATTAACTGAATAATTTTTAAGGATGGATAATGTTCCATCATTTGAGCAATCATCTCTTGCTAGGACATGAACTACAACATCCTTCTGCTTGATTATTGAATTTACTTGCTCATCAATCCAAAGCGCACCATTGTGAGTAGCTAGAAGCACAAGAACATTTGGGGCAATGCTATTTAAAGGATAATTCATAGAGGGTTTTTAATATCAGCTCTTAACATGCGAAAAAAAATCAATAACATATTTAGAAAATTGATTAATATCAATTATTTGCAACAACTCGGAATGTTCAATACCCTCAGCGCCTATTTTTGTAGATAGCACTGGAAGCCCAGTATGGAGCATTTCAAGAACCTTCAATTTAACGCCTGCACCATCCATTAAAGGGGCAATTCCTAGGGAGCTTTTTTGAAAATAGATTGTTGGATCTTCAACAAATCCAGTAACCACTATGGAATCAGAAGTGCGATTCATTAAACTATCAGACGGTCCAGAACCAACTATATAAATCTTGGCCAAGGGATACGCCTCCAATATTTCAGACCAATGATTATCAATAAAAAATTCAATTGCTTTAGAGTTCTCAGGCCTACTCATGGCACCCCAAAAAATGATTGAATATGGCTCTAATTGGATGGAATTTCTATGAAAATTTTTAGTAAAATCACTCAATTCCGGTGGATTGACTAATACTCCATGAAGACCATATAAAGATTCGAGTAGGTGCTTATCTTTTGGAGATAGAACTCTAATTTCATCTACTAAGGAGAGAAGTCTTTCCTCGTTTCGATACGTAATATTGGTAAAAATAGATAAGAACCCTTTTTTTCTTAAGCTCCATTGAGTCAAAATATCGTGGACAGAAAGGATAATATGAGATTTTATAGAAATTCCATCCAACAACACTAATGGTTCAGTAAACTCTACCCAAATAATTTTATAAGTTACAGAAGTTAGTAGCGCCATTAAATGATTTTTAGCCTTTCTTGAATTTCTAGTGGAGAATTTGGGTGAAATTTTAGATAGGTTCAAAAAATAAAAATAAATCTTATTAAAAAAAGAAATTGGACAATGATAGATATTTCCAATATTTTTGAGTTCATATAAATCTAAATTTATTTGCTCTTTTTTATTGGAAATAAGAAATAAATCTACGGTATGATCTTCACAAATTCGCAATAGATTATTCCAAGCTAAACGGTGTCCTGCCTGCATTGCATTTTTTGACGGCATATGCATAGTAATATAAAGCACTCTATTCATTTTTTTCGTTCAAATAAATGGGGAAAAGGGTAAAAAAAACTATAAATGGAATAACTTCTATAGATTGATAAAAAAAGGTGGAAGTTATGAGTGCAATATAACAACTAATTGCGTTTTTAGATTTCAAGGAAGTGTAATTACTACCAAAAAATATATATGTGAGAATGCATCCAATAAAGCCAATGTTAAGTATTAAAAGTAAAACGCTAGATTCTGGCACAGAATATCCAAAATCAAAATTTCCTCGATATGAATTTGAAACTAGACCAAAATATGACCCAATAAATAAATCACTAAACTGTAATTTATTAAGCACCCCAAACCAAATGGAAACTCGAGTGTCATTCCCAGTAGAATCTATATTTGTTGCATTAATCAGCCTATCATAAATAGGCTCGGTATTATAAATAATAATACAGGAAAAAATAATTAAAAAGTTTAATACCTTGTTTCTAATTAATATTCTAAAATTAGAAAAATAAAGGAGTAAGCTGCCTAGTATTGTTATAAACATTCCAGATCTAGAAAGTGAAAATATTACTGCAGCAAAGCTTATGAAGTATGCAACGCAAAATATTAACTTTTTGCATTTCAAATATTTGTCAAGAAAAATTAGGCTGGAAATAGATATTATCAAGGGATAGTGCAAGAAGCTACCAGTAAGTGACTGCGGTCTTATAAATTCAAATGGAGTTGTTCCCCCAGGCATATCAATAAAATTAAGATTTAATTGTTGCAATAGGGCTACAAATATAAGTAATATAGCATTAAATATTGTTATCGAGTACAGTATATCTAAATTAATATTTATATTTCTATTTATTATTATCCATATTAAATAATTCAAGAGAAAAATAAAAAGAAAAATAAAAATCGTAGGGCTTCCAAATTCACCATTAATAAAATATGTGTTTATAACCGATATTATAATTATTGAAGATATCGAAATTATAAGTAAGCTACCTTTTCTAAAATCATAAATACTTAATAAAATTTTATTTCGAGTAACAATTAATAACGGGAAAACTAAAAGTAATAATTGCAATACATATGCATCATCTTTTTCAACTATTGTTTCAAAAAAACCCCTAATTGATGCAATAATGAGACTAAGCCCAATTAATATTGAATTAATATTTTTAGTAGTATATTTGACCATTAATTTATTTACTTTAATAAAACCAAGGCTTGTAATTTAATGAGTAGTTTGCTTTGCTGTTCAATATTTTTATAAACTTAGCGGGCACACCAGCAACCAATTCATGGTCATTAACGTCGTTAATTACAAGACTTCCAGCCGCAACTACGGCCCCCTTGCCGATACGAACTCCAGGCAGGATAGTTGCTCTTGTGCAAATCCAAGCGTTATCATCAATAAAAACGCGTCCACTTCTTACATCGTGTGATTCTGACTCAGGGTCATGTTCTAATGTCCAAATATGTACATACGGGGCAATATCAACATTTCGCCCTATCTTAATATAGCTACCCCTAGAGTCAATGAGACAGCCATAGTTAATAACACTATTATCACCAATAGTAATATTTTTAGATAAAAATCGAACGCCCATCATTATATTAGCATTAGTACCAACATTTAATATTAGTCTATAAATATTATTTCTTATGAAAACAAGGGGTATATTTGCAACTAATACATTGAATAAAATATTAAATATTCCACGAATCATATTCTAATTTCGAAAAGTTTAATGTAAATAAACAGTGCTATGTTGGTAAATATCAATGCTAATATCGATCCAATATTTCCAAAATAAAACATTAATATTAGTATTAGTAAAATTGAAAAAATATTCATACATGCACTAAAATTGGTTAAAAAAGATTCTTTACCTTTCAAATAATATTTAATAGTAATATTGACTTCAATCAGGCATAAAATTGTATTATTAATAATAAATAGAGTAATGAATTGTATCAATTCACTTTTATTAAATTTATGTAAAAATGTAAAACTCCAAAAATAATTAATAAAAATAATAGAAGTAAAAACAAATATTATTGCACCAAAAATTATAATCTTTTCATAATATCTAATTGTCTTTGAATAACCGCATGAAATTATTAGACTTCTAAAAGGACTTATCAGAAATAACAATGGCCTTGCAATTCTGTCAGATATTGAATATAAAGCGGATGAGGTTGCTCCTAAATAACTTAATATTAGATACTGACCTATGTTGTTTGAAATAAAACCTATTGAGTGCTGAAAGTAATAATGAACAGTTATTTTATATAATTTCAAAATATTTTTAGGATAATCTATTATTAATATTTTTTTATAAAAAATAAAAAAAATATTAAAAAATAAACAAAATAATACTATTAGAAAATACAAGTAATATACGTCTTGTATATGCAGATTTAACTTTATTTGTACCAGGACAAGTATAAATAAAACTAGCTTAGGTAGTACCATTAGAAATGATGCTGTTTTTAAGCTCCCAATCGACAGATATATCCATGCTGGCACTAAACCCACAATAATTCCAGATAATACTGATGATAAGTTTATTCTGTGGTTATTTACTGTACAAACGTAAATAAAGTAGCCTAATAATATTAAAAAACAAACTATTATTTGTAAAAAATATAGGCTAATCTTTAAAGACCTATCGCCTCCATAATCTCTACAAATCCTGGACCCTATAGCACTTAAACCGTAATCAACAAGTGTTGCACATATTATAAATATAGAGTACTGAGCTGTAAAATCACCAAAAACATTAACTTCTAAATATTTAGCTGCAATTATAAATGTAAATATTGAAAGTGCATTCCCAAAAAGTTGAAAAAAATATATAAAATTCATTTATATATATAATATTTTATTTTAACTTATATGCCGCATAAATTTGGTCGTACACTTTTCCTAAAGTTATTATTTTGACTAAATTTTTTATAGAAAATAATATTTTATTTCCATAAAATAAATTAGATTTTTTTGAATTAATATTTTTAAATCCGCAATGATTAAATATATAATCCAAATCTTTTATATTATACTCAAGCCAGTGATGTGAAAATTTATTTTCTATATAATCTTCTTTTGTAAATGTTTCAAAAAATATATATGGGTGCATCCCTCTCATGAATCTAAAAATTTTACCCAAGGATAATCTATTTGGAATGCTAATAATAATAATTCCATCAATATTTATATATTTTTTAAAGCTATTAATAACAGTAACTGGATTATATGGTAGGTGCTCCAATATCTCGCTAGCTAATAGTGCATCATATCTTTTATTACTTTCCAAAAAGAATAAACCCTGATCATTAATTTCATTTACATCTGTATTTAAACCTTTCGATTTAGCCCATTCCTTATAATTATTCCTGGACTTTTTCAAGTCAATATCTGTAGCAACATAAACATCGACATATTTTTTTAACCTACATGCAACATTCGTTAAATATGAACCAATTTCTATGGCTGTTTTTATATTTTCTTTATTAATTAAATATTTTTTAAATATAATAAATTTCTCATGATGATGGTGTAATATCCTAAGATATTCCCTTTCTTCCTTGTTTGGTGGAGAGTCATGAAATGGTGAAAACGCTTCGTTCATATATTACCTAATTAATACAATATTTGTTTATTAAATGCACTATAGATTTTATGCTGCTTTCTGTTTCATTATTATATTTATTTGAGATCTCAGCGTAGTTTTCTAATTTAATATTAAAATTTTTATAGTCATTTTTTTCAGAGCAAATTGCAATTCCTGCCTCGAAATATTCTGCATATAGCTCATGATTATGAATAACTGGTATACCGCCTTTTTCAATTACATCATAAAAGACTCCTGATATCAAATAATCGCTATATTTTTTTTCTACAGGAATGTATATTAATGAATTTACAATTTCATTAATATAATCCTCATCTGATAAATATTTATTTACTAAAATAGCATTTGTATGCTCCGTTATTTCGAGTGCAATTGCTTCATCAACCACCTTACCTTTTACTACAATTTTAGACTTTCCACTATATCTTTTAATAAATCCCAGTGGATTTCTATTTTCACTTATATGTCCGAGTACTTTAATCTGGGAGTAGTCTATTGTTTTTGAATCTAAATCAACCCCCCCGTGAATTCTATCTCTAACTACGTAGCCATCTTTAAAATACTTATCTCTGTGTATTTTATTTGTAAAAATAACAGCCAACGATTTAGCTATAAATAAATTAAATAGCCATTTTTTATTTTTAGATTCAAAATGATGACATGATATTATGCATATTATATAATTTTTAAGAAATAAAATTGCTATTATCCAAAAAATTGGATTACCATGGCTTGTTATTAATATTATTTCATTTCGATATTTAAATAGATTTCTAATGTAGACCTTAAATAATAAAATTGATAATAATAACTTATTTAAATTTCCTTTAGCTTCAATAATTTTTGATTGAATATTTATTTTTTCTTTATTTTTTATAATTATTACTTTAAAACTTTTTTCGAACAATGATTCAATATGTGATATGTACCTCTTAAAATGGCCTTTTTCATCCATTAATGGTTCATATATATATATATATTTCATTATTTTATTTTTTGTAGGTCATTTAACCATAATTCTAGAATTTTAATTTCACTCTCCTTAACTATCTCTGCTTTTTTAAGCTCGTTATATACCTTTAAAATGCTGTCTTCTATAGATTGGCCTGCAGTTATGCAACCTTTAGTAATTTCCAAGCATTTCTCGGTATATAAATACATCGGTACTTCTGATTCAAAATCCTTTAAATAGTCATGTGGATTTCTTAATTGGGTGACTGTAGCTTCCGTAAAGCCAAGCTTAAATCCTTGATTCCACATTATTGGCTGTGCAATTAAACCTCTTAAAATATCAGTAAACCGGAATGTTACTGTTGTGGGTAAATACAGCAACGGAAACAACTCTTTAACTATATAAGTATTTTGGCTATTGAATGGCGAAACTACACCCTCATCCAGCACAATAGGATTCCTATTATTGAAAACAACTGGACTATCGTCAATCAATCTATAAATGGCATCTACATCTGGATCATCGTTAGCCAAACCTTGCCAAATCCCAACTTTTGAATATTTATTTTGAAAATTGTGATTAGATTTAGTTGATCTTATTGACTTAAGTGGCATGCCGCGCGGCCATACAAATTTTTCTGTGAAATATTTATAAATGTTTATGAATATTTCATCTCCACATAAAACGTCATATTCACCGAAATTTTTTGGGAATCCCCAATTATTTAGTGGAATATTATCATCATCAGTATCGATAATAACTTCTGCCCCATCATTAGCTGCCTTCAAATAACCTATCATCTTCCTACAGTAGTGATTGAAAGGTAATTCTCTACAAATACCATATGGCATTTCTTTCTGAATTTGATGAGAAATAAAATCTATGCCCTCAACATTCCATCCGTCTGGTGTTTTCAAATCCCCTACCACTATCAATTTAACATTTTTCATTGCCGCATAATCAAGTACGGCTTGGGTTGGCTCGAAAATTGAGGTAATTACTATATAAGTTGTATTTTTCATTTATGTTTTGATCTTTTTTTTAGATTTATTTTGCTTTACAGCCATTATTAATTTTGATTGATTAATAGTCCAAAAATACTAAAGCCCGCTAATGCCCGATCCCGCGCAGTTAGCAACCCTAGCCCTCTTAGATCTACTAGCCCCACTAGATTGGCCATCAATTTTGCACCCTACTTAAGCTTAACTGTTGCGCCCATTCGCGACCTAGGGCAAAAAGCAGTCCTAAGAAAAAACCTGCCGCTAAACCGGCGATCAAGCTTATCGCCTTTTTGGGTGAGACGGGTCGCTCTGGGGCATAAATCGGGGAATCTAAGCGAGTGCCCCTGCTTTTCACTGAATTAATCAGATCGATCATCTTTTCTAGATCCGATAAAAAATAGGTAAGCTCATCGCGCGCCGATAAATAGGCTGCTGACATGGCGCTTCCCGATTGATCTGCTTTTGTAATGAGTTTTCTGGCGCCCTCGATGTGCTCATTATCGGATGCAAGCTTGATTTTGGCCTCTTCAACAAAGGTTTTGGAAAGCTGCTCTTGCATCTGAGAGATTTGCACAAAGATTGCCTGGGCACAGCTTGCCGCTAGCTGCGAAGTGGGGGCTAGAATTTTTAACTCCACTGCATTAGCCACACCCTTTGGGATCGAAAATTTAGTCGCTTTTGATAAGGCTAGCGCTGCATGCGGTATATCTTGATAACCGCAGGCGCCAATCACCTCAGGCGAATAATTGGTGGGGAACTGCATCCGAGAGATCAGGGAGGCAGGGTCTTCTATGGTGGCGCCAAAGGGGTTTGCGGGATTAACTTGTGAGATTTGCGCCATGCGAATCCGGGCAGTAGCTTCGTACATTGGCGGGGTCACCACAATATAGCCAATGGCGCAAACCAGGCCCAAGAAGGATCCTAAGACTATGATTTTCCAGGACTTTTTAATAAAATTGAGAATATCCAATAAGGAGATTTCCTGCCCATCTTCTTGCAAGTAAGACTGCTGCATAAGCCTATAACCCTAAAAAGCTATAAAATTTAGTGCTATTGTAGCAGTCGCAGCCGCACAAAACACTCATGAATTAGGTAACTAGCTACCTGTACACCCTTTATTTCATAAGCCGTTTGAGGCTTGCCACTTCATTGACTACTCTACACCCCGGGTAATACCCCAATTTTCCTGAAAAATGGGGCGCAAAGCTAGCAATCGTTAGCACACACAAAAATGGGCTCTAGTCATCCCTGAATCCCTGCTTGGGGATAGTCTCTGGGTTGCCATTATTAATACTTAGTGCGCTTACCCAAAAAACCAGGAAAATAATGGCATTGATTGCCGATTCGGCTGACACTTCCTTTGTGGTCATCACCAGGGCCATCGAGGCCAAACCCCAGCGACCAATCAAGCTCCAAGGCGCTTTTGAGTGAACGCTATAGTGCCAACTTAACATTACCGCAAAGAATAGAAGAAACAGACCGGGTAGCCCGTAACCCAAGCCAAAATCTAACCAAGCGCTATGCGTCCAACTCAAATCAGAATCCGGCCACTTTTCTTTACCCAAGGCAGCAAAAGAAAGGCTCATCAATCCATAACCCAGAGGGTTTTCTATTAATAGGCGTGAGCCCACAATAGCCCAGGCAAGACGACTGTAATTAGAGTCTGTGGGAATTTGACCAAGCTCATTGATGGGATAGCCCCTGTTCCGATTTTTCCAGTTGTCGTAGCGGTCAACTTGTGCGGCAACCTTTGAGTCGGCTACAAGCGTTTTCCATTGGGGATTTTTGCTAACACTTAAACTAACTAAACCCACAGAGATAGTAGCAACCAATAGCAACATCACCCCACCCCCCCAAGAAAGCCGTCTGCAATATTTGAAGAGAATGATGCCAAGTGATAGGGCTAGGAAAATCATTACATACACCATTCCAAAGCGATCTGCCTCAACAAAGAAAAGGGCAACCGTCAGAGGTAGGATCGCTAAATAAGGCCAGCTACTGCGTAAGCCAAAATTATTTTGCTCTATGATCTGAATAATCTTTCCCAGAGCAATGGCAAACGCAGGTAAGCAGAAAAGCACGTACCATGCCCGCGGAATACCAAAAGGTTGTTCGCCACCCCCATAGGGAACTAACAATAGATAGCCAGGAATTGGATAGCCATAAGTACCTACAAGTTTAGCGTATGCAAACTTGCCAAAATAAATTAGGGTAGGCAAACAAAATCCTAGGTAAATAATTTGCCAATACCGACGAGATTTTCTTAAATCGCAGTAATTGCTGGCAATTGCAAGACCAAGGCCAAGGGCAAAGGGCAAGCTAAGTGCGATTTTTTTCCAGATCTTGGTGTACTCTAAACTTTGTAGTGGATAGTCTCTTCCAATCCAAAACAGATGAATAGTGACCCAAATCAATAATAATAAGATTAGCCCCATTGGCAATGCTCTTTTTTGCCAAAGCAAAAAACGATTCTGGTAGATAACCCAAAGCCCCAAAAGACTACCCAACCCCATTGCAAAGTGCCTTACAAATACCGTGTGGGGAAGTATCCAGACACCATACAGAAGCGCGAATAAAACACACATCATCAAAACAATTCCATGTGGGATTTTTTGCATGCTCTGCTGCAGATATGATTGAGAAATTTGGCTATCCATATACTCTTTTATTTAACTAAATTAATGCCGAATTATAGAAGCTCTTTACTAAAGATCAACGCTAGCCTCAGAAGAATGCATTTTCAGTATTCATAAAAATCTAAACTCATTATTAGGCGTTGCATGATGACCGTTATTTCTAAAGCTGATTTTTGACGAGAGTACCAAGGTATTTTTTAAGAAAAAATTTTGATGGATGACTCCGAGAGCGCCTAATTAACACTAGTCAACAGTCAAAATATTCTCAGATGAACTTACCTTCTAGACCTAGTTTTACTCTTCGATATGCACGCCGAATCCTATTTCGAATCTCCCCCTTCATATCCCAAGCTTCAAAGCTAATGAAATCGTAATGTTTGGCCAGTCCGATCCATACCCTTTTTGGCAAAGAAAGGGGATTGCCGACTAAGCTCAAACCATTGCGATACCAGGCTCTATCAATAATTATGACCTCATCGCGGTGATGATTCCATATCCAAGTACCCAAGGTTTCAAATTCAGAAAAGCCTGCGGGTTCCGCCTTGTCTAAAAATGATAAGACTACATCAATCCAAGGAAGTTGAGCGCTTTGCGCTAATGCATTTGTTAATTCACGTGCCCAACTGACTTTCAGAATCAAGCTTTGAGCAATAAAGGAAAAATTTTGCGTGCGCTTTAGGCCTAAAGCACGCTCGATAAAATCAAAATAAGATTTACGATGCTCATCGCCCTTGTAATAAATAAACTGCCCACTCGAATTAATAAACTCAAGCTTCTTTAAAGGCACAGTATCGGCATCCCAAATGAGGACCACATCCCGATCGTCATGAGTTAATACGGCAGAAATCTTCACAAATTGCTGCAAATACCAACCCACCCGATCTTGGTTTCCTGGCGTTAAGGTCTGGGCTATTTTTTCTTTTAGATTACCAACAAAGAGCGATTCTGGCTTAACTTGGTATGGCGCCTTAGTAACGGCGGCAAACGTTTGCACTTGAGCATCCGGCACAATGACGGTGTATTGCTTGGCTGAGATAAATTGCACAATGTGCTTTGCTGCAACCGTCCAAACATCAATATCCTTAATTGAGCAGACGGAAATTACCTCATCGATTACTGGAACTACAGGAGGCATCACTGAAGACACCTCAGGCATCCCTATGTCCCAGCAAAAATTCTGCATAAGCTTGCTTGAGACCTTCAGTTAACTGAACTTTCGGAGTCCAACCCAAACCATTTAATCTGGATGAATCCATCCACTTACGAGGAGTGCCATCTGGCTTGGTAACGTCAAAACCAATCTTGCCTTGATAGCCAACGGCCTGACTGACCGCATTTGCTAACTCAGCAATAGAGATATCGCTACCGAAACCCACATTAATGTGACTTTGCATTGGCTCGGTATGTTGATCGTAAATCTGTTTATCTAGATTCATGACAAATACTGATGCAGCAGCCATATCGTCAACGTATAAGAACTCGCGCTTAGGCGTGCCAGTACCCCAAATCAATACTTCAGGCGAATTGCTTGCTTTAGCTTCATGAAATCTTCTGATTAAAGCCGGAATCACATGACTATTTTCAGGATGATAGTTATCGCCAGGCCCATAAAGATTCGTTGGCATCACTGAGCGGTAGTCCACTCCATGTGAATCGCCATACTGACGGTTATAACTTTCACACATCTTAATGCCAGCAATTTTGGCAATGGCATAAGGCTCATTGGTAGGCTCCAACTTACCCATTAACAAAGCATCTTCATTAATAGGTTGAGGTGCTAACTTTGGATAGATACAGCTTGAACCCAAGAACAGCAACTTCTTCACGCCATTTGCAAATGCTTGATGGATCACGTTATTCTGTACCATCAAGTTGTCATAAATGAACTCTGCTGGAAAAGTATTGTTGGCATAAATACCACCTACTTTTGCGGCAGCTAAATAAACCTGTTCAGGCTTCTCAACGGCAAAGAACTCGGCAACCGCAGCTTGATTAGTGAGATCAAGCTGCGCATGAGTGCGAGTAACAATATTTGTCAATCCTTTAGCCTGTAAATCACGCACGATGGCAGACCCCACCATACCGCGATGTCCAGCTACATAAATTTTCGGATTGCTTTCGAGAGTCATACGTTAAACCTCATACAAACTACTTCTATTAATTTTCTTTACCAACCGCTACTGAGTATCCATGTTTCTGTAATAAAGCATGTTGTCTAGCTTGATCCAAATCATTGGCTACCATCTCTACAATCATTTCATCCAGAGTGATTTCAGGAACCCAGCCCAATTTCTCTTTAGCTTTCGTTGGATCACCCAATAGAGTTTCTACTTCAGTAGGACGGTAGTAGCGTGGATCGATTTGCACAATCACATCACCTACTTTTAATGCCGGGGCTTTGTCGCCTTCGATGGCTGCAACGATACCTTTTTCGCTCTCTGCTGAGCCTTCGAAGCGCATAGTAATACCAAGCTGCTTAGCGCTACGAGTAATAAATTCACGGACGGTGAACTGCACACCAGTGGCAATCACAAAGTCATCCGGCTTATCTTGCTGAAGCATCAACCATTGCATGCGTACGTAATCTTTAGCATGACCCCAATCACGCAAAGCATCGATATTGCCCATGAATAAGCATTTCTCAAGACCTTGAGCAATATTAGCCAAGCCACGAGTCACTTTGCGAGTCACAAAAGTCTCACCACGACGCTTAGACTCATGATTAAACAAAATACCGTTACAGGCATACATGCCATAACCCTCGCGATAGTTCACAGTGATCCAATAGGCGTATAGCTTAGCTACCGCATAAGGGCTTCTTGGATAAAAAGGCGTAGTCTCTTTTTGTGGAATTTCTTGAACCAAGCCATAGAGCTCGGAAGTAGATGCTTGATAGAAGCGGGTTTTCTTTTCCAGACCCAAAATACGAATAGCTTCTAGGATACGCAATGGCCCCATTGCATCTACATCAGCCGTGTACTCAGGTGACTCGAAAGAGACGGCTACGTGAGATTGAGCGCCCAAGTTATAGATCTCATCTGGCTGACTCTCTTGAATGATGCGCACCAAGTTACTGGTATCAGTCAAGTCACCATAATGCAAAATCAAATTTGGGTGATTGACATGGGGATCTTGATAGAGATGGTCGATACGATCAGTATTAAACGATGATGCACGGCGTTTAATGCCATGAACGATATAACCCTTTTCTAATAAAAACTCAGCAAGATAGGATCCATCCTGTCCAGTAATACCTGTAATGAGAGCAACTTTTGATTTCGTATTCATAGTGTCGTGAATTAGTGTTTCTATTAATTAAATTGATTGATACATTTTTTTAACTACGTTAATTCCAGTGGTTGATGCTTTCCAGCCAAACTCTTTCAATGCCTTGCTTGGATCAGCGCGACCGATCGCTAAGTCTGTTGGACGGAAGAGGTCTGGATCTTGGATCACATGATCTTTCCAGTTCAAGCCCGCTTGATCAAATGCCGCCTTCACAAAATCTTCTAGGGAGATAGTGGTGCCAGTAGCAATCACAAAGTCTTGCGGCTTATCCTGTTGCAACATGAGCCACATTGCCTCTACATACTCCGGCGCCCAACCCCAATCTCTAGAGATATCTAGGCGACCTAAACTGAGCTTATCTTGACTGCCTTCCGAGATTCGCTTAACTGAGTGAATAATTTTTTGCGTTACAAAACGCTCTGGGCGCAATGGGGATTCGTGGTTAAACAAAATTCCCGTACAAGCAAAAAGACCGTATGCGTCACGATAGTTATTTACCAACCAATATGCCGAGGTTTTAGCAACTGCATAGGGACTCATGGGATAGAAAGGAGTAGTTTCAGTTGCAGGCTCGCCCTTAGTATCACCAAAGCATTCGCCTGAACCAGCGTGATAGATCTTGATCTTTTTATCCATCATGCGACAACCCTCAAGAATATTGAGGGTGCCTATCGTAATACTTTGAATCGTTTCTGCAGGCTGCTCAAATGAAAGGCCCACTGAAGATTGGCCCGCAAGATAGTAGATCTCATCAGGATTACTCTTTCGCAATGACATCAAGACACTACGAAAATCTTCGGGCACCATGGAAATATATTGAATACGATCGGCTATGCCTAATTTTTTCAGGTTACCGAAAGATGAGCCTTGCGCATCACGCGAAGTACCAAATACTTCATAACCTTTATCGAGAAGCAGCTTAGCTAAATAACTACCATCCTGACCACTCACACCGCAAATGAGTGCAACTCGTTTGCCGGTGTCGGTTGAATTGATTGATTGATTCATTGGTTTAATGACTGCGCTATTTAGCGTCCGTAGTTATCTTCAAATCGGACAATATCGTCTTCACCCAAGTAACTACCAGACTGAACCTCTATGATCTCCAATGGAGTTTTTCCTGGATTGGCAAGGCGATGAGTTTGGCCCTGCGGAATATACGTACTTTGATTCTCAGAGAGCAAAATGACTTTTTCACCATTCGTAATCTCAGCAGTGCCCTTAACCACAATCCAGTGCTCTGCACGGTGATGATGCATTTGCAGGGATAAGCTAGCACCAGGTTTTACCTGAATACGCTTCACCTTAAAGCGCTCACCCTCATCCACGCTGTCATACCAACCCCAGGGTCTTGCTACCTTGCGATGAAGATTCTTCTCTTCACGCTTTTGTTTTTCTAGCTGATTAACGATGTGCTTTACATCCTGACTATTAGAGCGGTGCGCAACTAAAACAGCATCGGCGGTTTCAATGATGACTAAGTTATCCACGCCCACTGCACTTACTAAACGACTACTTGCATGCACCAAAGAATTGCTTGCATCGCTCAGCAAAGTATCTCCGGATGTGACATTACCTTGATCATCCTTTTTGCCTACCTGCCAGACTGCATCCCAAGCACCCAAGTCATTCCAACCCGCATTGAGCTCCACCATCTTGATGCTGAACTGACTGCTCGCATTACCAGGACATTTTTCAATGACGGCGTAGTCAATTGATTCACTAGGAATCGTTTTAAAGATGTCTTTATCGGGACGAACAAACTCCGTATCACCCGCGCGATCCACCTTACGTGCAACCCAAGCAGTCTCGGTCGCACCATAAATATCGGAACGAAATTCCTTCAAAGCGGCAAGCCAAGTGCTGGCGCGCAGCACAAACATGCCGCCATTCCAAAAGTAATTGCCGTCATCTAAATAACTTTGTGCAGTCTTGGCATCAGGCTTTTCTACAAACTGCTCAACAGTGTATTCACCATGAGATCCTTGTTGGCCCATTTTCTTAATATAGCCATAACCCGTTTCTGGGGCGCTAGCCGTAATACCTAAGATGGCAATCGTCTTTGCACTGGAATCCGCTTTTACAACTTCAACACATTCATTGAGTGCTTTAGTAAACGCCGCACCATTTTGGATTGTTTGATCTGCCGGTGTAATGACCAAGATCGGATCAATAGGGTTGCCACCGCTATCTTTTTGCTCGCTAGCGTACAAAGCGGCCAAGCTTAATGCTGGTGCCGTATTACGCCCCTCTGGCTCTAAAAGCAAAGTTGCCTTAATGCTGGGCATTTCTCGCAATTGATCAAGCACCAAGAAGCGATGCTCTTCATTGGTCACAATTAATGTGGGTCCAATATCATTCTTAGAGAGCGTATTTAAACGCTCTACCGCCTGCTGAAATAAGCTCTTGCCAGAGTCATCCCCAGACAGCACCAAAAACTGCTTTGGAAATCCTGCGCGAGATAACGGCCATAGGCGTGTGCCAGACCCACCACAAAGGATGACTGGGATAACGGTATTAGTTGACAGTTTGGTTAAGCTCATCAATTAGCAAAGCATTTATGCTTTTTGTAAATATCCGGTGATTTTAAAGGTTTTAAGCAGCTATTTTCATGAAACTAGGGGTTAACAATGGATTTAACTTCATTTAACTCATGATTACCCCTGAACCCAAAAAACTCACTAGAATTATTCACAGCGCAAGATAGCGCTATTAAGCCCAAAGCGTAGATCTTAATGAGGGTCCTTGGGGCTAAATTCACAATGAAAACCACTTATTACGGAGTCAACCATGACAATAGGCAACATCCCAAAAATTAACTTACGCAACTCTTTGACAGAATGCGGCCAATCCATTCGTAAAGAAAATGCTGGCAAATACCAAAACTACGCCATTAAGGACTGCAAAGCCTCAATAGCAGCCGGCAGAATCAGCAAATAAAGAATTGTCTTGAGTAAGGACTGCCTGTTATTTAGGCGGCCTATTGGGGTAAGGTTTACCGGTCAGATTGCTGTAAACCGCCCCAGCCAAAATCAACAGAGCTGAATCGACCATCACCGGGAAAAAGGCATAGCGGTAATGCGTTATGCCTCCCAATACTGCAATTAAAGCCACTGCCGCCGCTGGCGGATGCAAGCAGCGCAGCATAAACATTCCCAAAATAGAGAGTGCAGCAGCCATTGGTAGAGCCAGCAAAGGGCTCGAAAACAGAATTGCACAACTCACCCCCACCAAGGCTGACAGGGTATTGCCAGCAATAACAGCCCAAGGCTGAGCCATTGGACTGCCAGGCAAGACAAAAACCAATAAAGCGCTTGCTCCCAATGAGGCCATCAGCCATTCATCGATACCACTGAGCTCTCTAAGGTACATAGCGATAGTGATCACTAACATCAGGCCTATAAAAGCCCCAAGAGCTGAACGAAAACGCTCAGGCCAAGTCACCAGCGGTTGATCACCACCCAAATAAAAGGAGTAGTGCCTCGCCAGATTTCGAACGGTATTTTTCATTTCTCTACAGTCACCCTTTTAATTCTGTAATTCATTAACACTGAATTTCTACACTCTTGAGCGCTTAAATGAGCTCTATTGCTTCTTTTAGTTTTGCCACCGTCGATATTAGCCCCGACCTCCCATAACTATCTAGCAATTCTTGCGCAGAGCATGGGGGATTTTTTAATCTTAAGCGTATATGTTTAATGGCAGTTAACGCTTGATAGGGTATGAGGTCCAATTGATGGCAAATAAAGTCATCAGGATGAATTGCCTCAATATCGTATTGATCCAATACGTGACTTGGGAAATCTTTGACATTGAAGGTGACAATACTATCAGCATGCCCAGCAATTGCAGCAGCTAAAACATGTCTGTCATCCATGTCAGGTAGATTAAGGGCCTCAATTAAAGATTGATACTTTTCTTTTTCTACTTCCCAGTCGGGAATAGCCACCCTTTGTCTATTGCACCTCTTCAGAACCTGCTCTGGTGTTAAATCACCTCTATCGAGAAGAAGGTTTCGCGTCCATTCTTCGTCTATATCCTGAGACCATTTTGCGGTGAATAAACCCTCAATACAAAACTGCGCAAGGATGTCAAACACATTGACTGGATACATTACATTTGCATCCAGTATTGCCGTGTATCTCGCCGTACCCGCCATCGATTTAGTAGCCTAAGTTTAATTCTTGAGCTTGATCAGCCATTTCTTGCATGGCAACCTCTTGCTCAAACCTCATCTTAGATTTGTATTCCAATAAATCCTCATACGCCACTCTTCTATGAGATCCCACCATAGTGAATCTTATTTTCTTGTCCTTTAAAAGCTTGGTAAGAAATGGCCTAGAAACATTTAAGATTTGAGCCGCCTCAACAGTCGTCAACAAGTGGCCTTGAGGCACTAGAAAAATAGGCTTTTTCTCCGCCATAGAGCCAAGCACATTTGCTATTAAGCGCAACACTTTTGGCGGCAGCTCCAAAATGGGTGTATCCACTCCGATAGAATTTTCTTTTTCAGTAAGCAATGCAATCTTATTAGCTTTGGAGTGATCAAGCGCCATCATCATGCATCTTGTAGCAGAGCGCACAAGCTCAGACTCTGAATCATTCAATATTGGCTCTTCAATATTTCTATCCAATGTTGCAGGCATTTTTACTCCATATGTGAGGACATCTAGTTGCAATCTTTCTTTGAAGATCTGCACGTAGTGTAATGCAACTACTGTAATAAGTGAAACAAATGTAATAACTGTACTTAAAGCATAGTTTTTCAATATGATCGCAAGAAACAGGCTGCGACTACCCTTGGACGATAGTGCCGCTTAAATGAAGTCCTTTTTGGCAAAAAAAAGACCGCCTAAGCGGTCATTTTTGTTCCTCGGAATGCCGATTGGCTCTAAGAGCCTTGAATTAAGCCTTCTTAGCGTAAGCAGAGCACCAGCCTTTGCCAGCAACTTGCTTACCTGCAAACAAGGAGCAAGGACCTGCAGCTGCGTCAGCTTTACCCTGGAACAATGCACAGTTGCTGCATTGCTGTCCAGCAGCGTACTTTGCGTACTTTGCTTTATCTACCTTGGAGGCATCAGCCTTGTAGCCCAATGCAGCAGCTTGTGGATCAGTTTCTGCAACCATAGCTTGAGCTTGAACTTTACCGTTCAAAGCCAATGTGCAGGCACCAGCGGCAGACAAAATCATAAATTGGCGACGACTATTTTTCATGGATTCTCCAAAAAATAAAACAGCGAATGTTGTGCAATAACGATGCACCCTAAAAACTAAAGGTGATCATAGTGGAGAAGAATTAATCAATCCAGCCACCATGTAAGTCCATGATTTATATAGATATATAGATGAGAATTATTCTCAAATATTGCAATGCAAGATTACCGCGAAAGATAAGGCTAAATTCAGCGCCCAAAAAGAAACAAGTTACTTCGAAGAGAGGCTATTTCCAGCCCTTCAGATTCATGCAATTGATCCATTGGCGAATATGCACACCTGAGCCCGCTTCCGGGTAATCCTCTTGGCAGTCTTTCAGGTCCTTGTTATAGGTCGCCTTATTGTTCTTGGCGGGATCCTGGTTTTCAGAAGGAAAGCTAGCGCAGGAAATCATCATCCCCAGCATTGAGATTACCAAGCAAGCCTGGGCTGCTTTGAAGAATATTCTTGAGCTCATCTTCCGCCCTTGCTAGATAACTTCATATAGACACCGTGATCGCCGCAGGCACGATTAAATGCCACAGCTACTAAAGAGTCTTTTACACCTACTATGCTGCTGGATTTTTCACCGCTCACCTGAGGGGTAATTGAATACGAATTACCCTGACAATTGGCTGTGAACACATAATCCGCTTGCTTTGGAAAATCCTTGTTTAACAAGTAAGAGCTCAACCTCAGTTGGCGAATGCCTTTCTTAGCATCAACGACAGTGACTTCATTATTGATGACCTCATAAAAAACTGGTGGCTTCGCGTCGGTTGACTCGATGACGACATCCTCTTTGGAAAGTGCTACCTGCTTGTTGAGCTTCTCATCAAAGACTTCAACGGGCGCCTTCTTGGCAACCGGCGCCGGTAATGAGCTTTCTTGATGCAAGAAATAATTGATATTTTGATCATCAATAAATTTTCTGCCGCACAAGCGAGAGCGCATATAGGCCATAGCGGTTCTTGGAGCAATCTTGACCCAGCCAGAACCATTGACTGGCTTGGTGTCGCCAACTATTGGGGCTTTAGAAATAATGTTTTGGGTATATAAAGTTTCTGACCACTGGTGATTGCCAAAGCAATCAATCTTTTGGCGATAAGGGCCAACGATAGTAGCGTTATACGGAGCTAAGGCATTTTTCTCCCTAGGGGAAAAGAATGCATCAAAAGCAACAATACCCTCTTCATCCTCGCTTAAGGTGTAGGGATCATAAAACCAGATTTTTGATCTCGATTCTGCCAACAAAATCCAAGTGCGATCTGCAAAATCTTTTTGATTCAGCGCCGGAATGTAAAAGAAAGGAGATTCCACCTCTTCACTCATAGCCATCTGGTAATCCTGTCGCTGGGGGCCGACTGTGCAGCCAACCAGCGAGACGATTAGCAGAATGAGGAGTTTTTTCACAAGCCTATTTTCGGTTAATGAGAGCCAAGAACTCACGACGCAAATTAGAGTCTTTTAAGAAAGCGCCGCGCATGACACTATTGATCATCTTAGAGTCGCGGTCTTTAACCCCACGCCATTGCATGCAGAAGTGATCGGCATCCATCACGACAGCTACGCCAATAGGTTTGATCTTTTTCTCGAGCATGTCTGCTAGCTCTACTACCGCTTCTTCCTGAATCTGCGGGCGACACATTACCCACTCGGTCAAGCGTGAGTATTTGGAAAGGCCAATCAAAGCAGACTCCTTGCTTGGCAATACTCCAATCCAGATGCGGCCCATGATGGGGCATAAGTGGTGGGAGCAGGCGCTACGCACCGTAATAGGCCCAATAATCATGAGCTCATTTAAACGGCTCACATTCGGAAACTTCGTTAAGGTCGGTTGATCTACATAGCGACCATTAAAGACCTCTTGGACATACATCTTCGCTACACGACGACTAGTATTTTGAGTGTTGTGATCATTTTTAGTATCGATCACAAGACTTTCTAGAACAGCCTGCATCTTCTCCGCAACTTCATCCACCAAACCCTCCAGCTCACCCGGCTTAATAAATGCAGAGATATTGTCATTCGCATGAAAACGTGCTTTTTGCGCCTCAATACGACGACGAATGACTACTGATAAAGGAGTGCCAGCATCTTCTTTGCTGTTTACTTTTTTCGTCACAGCTTTACTAGCCACTTTTTTGGCTGGTGTTTTTTTAATGGGCATATAAAGTTTTTGTCTCGAATATTTTAAGAATAAGTTTTGTATTTTTTGTATTTAAATCTGGAAGAACAAGGCAACTACGCAAATCATGCCAAATAACCAAACTGTGGAACGAGTCGTTGGCCAGTCAGCGATGTAGCAAACCAGATACGCAATGCGCGCAAGCACAAAGCCCATTGCTAGCAGATCAATTCTGTCTTGTGGGGCATGCGCTACGGATGCAATGATGACAGCGGCAAAGAATAAAGGGAGCGACTCAAATATATTGGCTTGAGCCGCATTGGCGCGCGCCCTAAAGCCAGTTTGTTTAGCAAGCCATTGTCTTGGCATGCCATTGTCATAGCCTTCAAAGCCTTTTTTGGCGATACCTGCAGCAACGTAGGGAAGTAATCCCATAAAGAGAACGCACGCATAAGCTATAGTCATGATGGCCTTATTAAAGTGAAGTTATTTGTGAGAAGTGGGAGTACTTATTTTGGAGTCTTCTTACTACCAATGCGGCTCTCAGTACCATTTAGCAAATTTTGTATATTGCTACGATGACGCCAAATAAGCAGTAAGCAAACGATCAGTAATGCAATGCCCATCGGCTGAAAGCCGAATAAGAAAACAAAATAGATTGGACCAAATATCGCAGCAGCCAATGCAGCCAGTGATGAGTAACGCATAAACATGGCCACAATAATCCAAGTACTCAGTGTGGCTAATCCCAAAATCCAATTAATGCCAAACAAAATACCGCAAGCGGTTGCCACACCTTTGCCACCCTTAAAGCCGTGGAATATAGGGAAAAGATGGCCCAAGAACACCGCGATGACTACCCCGCATAAGAGCCAGGAGTTCATGGTGGAGGTGAGTGAATCATCGCCAAGCAAAACTCGAGCCAGCATGACAGCAAAGTAGCCCTTTAGAGCATCACCAATCAGAGTTAGCACTGCGGCTAATTTATTGCCGGTGCGCAGCACATTGGTTGCCCCAGGATTGCCCGAACCATAAGAGTGAGGATCTGGTAAGCGCATGCATTTACTAACCACTACTGCAAAAGAAATAGAGCCTATTAAATAGGCAATCGGGATAAGCAAGAGATCTAAAGTAAGGTCCATACCGCTATCTTAAACACTTATTAAAGGGCTAAGTGGAGATGCCCTCTAGAGGACTTCAAGGAATATTAATGCGAATAGCTGTAAATGCTGTTGCGCACAATTAAGGGCACCGCAAAATCTATTATTCTCCGCAATTTTTGCGGATTAAAAGAAGCTAATCACCGCATTACTCAGATTATTAAGCACCCCGAGGATGATGCTGTTGATGGATGGATTTAAGCCTCTCCCTCGCCACATGGGTATAGATCTGGGTAGTGGAAATGTCTGCATGCCCTAAAAGCAGCTGCACCACCCTTAAATCCGCCCCATGGTTCAGCAGATGGGTAGCAAAAGCATGGCGCAAGGTGTGGGGGGATAGCGCCACCGGAATATTCGCTACCGTTGCGTAGCGCTTAATCAGCGCCCAGAATGCCTGGCGGGTTAACCCAGTGCCAGTGTGACGACCCACAAAAACAGCATCGGTCGTTTTACCCTCTAGCAAAGGAGTACGGGCTTCTGCTAAATAGCACCTTAACCACTGCCCCGCTTCACCACCAAAAGGAACTAAACGCTCTTTGCCACCCTTACCATTTACTACGCGCACCACACCCTCATTCAAACCAAGAGCAACCGTTTTTAATGAAACGATTTCTGAAACGCGTAAGCCACTGGCATACATCAACTCCAACATGGTGCGATCACGCAGGCCTAATGGCGTTTCAATGTCGGGAGCATTAAGTAAAGCAGTGACTTGATCTTCGCTTAATGTCTTCGGAAAACGGAGCGCTTGTTTAGCGGCACGTAATCCAATACAAGGATCACTCTTGACCAAATTAATGCGGAGTGCGTGACGATAAAAGCGTTTGAAAACCGTTAAGCGCCGATTAGCAGTAGTAGCTTTATCAGCACGTCGATGCGCGATATAGGCTGTGAGATCTCTTTCAGTCACCCGGTACAGATCAGCTCCAGAGTCTTTATATAGCCACTGGGCCAATAACAATAAGTCTCTGCGGTATGCGGATAAGCTGTTTTGAGCCAAGCCATCTTCTAACCAACAAGCATCGCAGAAGCGCTCAATGGCCTCTTGGCTTATTACAGAAATTGGGGGCGTATTTTTTGTCATAACACTTTAGATTTAGTGGGTATCCATAAGGGATTATTTATCTAGATCCCGCTAAAGCATCCATCTTTGTGATGCTATCGATTGCATGCTGCACGATAAGCTGCCTCAACAGCACGAAGAATCGTTGCATGCAAAGTGCCTAGCTTTGGCGTATTGCCATGCGGACTTCTAGTGGGCACCTTAAAGTAGCGCTCAGACCACGGCAGATCCACAATAACCTTGAAATCGAACTTTGTATCGTAGGCCAATCCTGCAAGCGCATAAGCGGCTGGATGATTCATTTTAGTGATTGCCACCTCACCTACTTTTAGCCTATTCAGATTTTGGGATGTTCCATACACCACGCTGACCTGATTGCCATCATCCCGTTGTTCAACATTGAGGACAATCGCTGGCCTGGGCTTGAGTCCCGGTTCACTATCGGGAACCTCTGGAAATAAACACCAAACGATATCGCCAGGCGCGGGTAGCGCCCAAGTACGACTCATTTAAACAGCGCGTCACGTGCAAGCAGCTTGCCTTTTGGTAGGTGCTTGGCCGCATCCTTGCGTAAGGCCAAGACTTGTTTTGCTGTCAACGGGCCATCATCAGGAGCGTATGAGGGCAAAACATCCGTAGCAAATTTTGACAAGGCCATATGGATAACCTGCGTTTCATTCACATCGAGTTCTTTAGCAATTGCTTTAACCGTTGTTCGAGTCACGCCAAATTGAGTATCTTTAGAACGGAATTTGACCAATAGATTTTCGTTTGAAGCTCTCATCATGGCACCTCGTTGTTATATATATTGAGTATATACAATTTTTGATGCAAAGGCAACTTTCAAACCCCTAAAACACACGAGGATTAGCCCCAGTCAACAGTAAATGCTGGGTGTCTGATTAAATTAACTCCTAAATTCGAATGACCGAGTAAAGCTCCATGGGAGCTTTACTCATCACCCTAAATACTTTATTTGAGTCAAAACCATCAAGGCACCATTCACCTCCCAAAACCTGCTTTCGTCAAGCAACGGCGGGAATGGGTTTAAGTGCCTTCATTGCGCCCCAAGCCTTATCTTAGTCGCGGAAATTATTAAAGCCCAATGGCGCTTCGGTGACTTCTTTTTTCAATAGAGCCATCGTTTCTTGCAAGTCATCACGCTTGGCACCCGTGACGCGTACTGCATCACCCTGAATGCTGGCTTGCACTTTGAGCTTGCTATCTTTAATGATGCGCACTACTTTTTTAGCCAGGTCTGAAGTAATACCCTTTTGGATCTTCATGGTCTGTTTGCGCTTGTCGCTACCAATAGTTTCTGTTTTGTCATCTTTGAGATAACGCACGTCCACATTGCGCTTAGCCATTTTGCTAATCAACACATCACGCACTTGGCCTAATTTAAAGTCGTCATCGCCAAACAAGATTAAAGTTTCATCCTTTTGCTCTACACGGCTATCGGAGCCCTTAAAGTCAAAACGATTAGTAATTTCTTTATTAGATTGCTCAACAGCATTTTTGAGTTCAATCATGTCCGGCTCGCAAACTACGTCAAATGTTGGCATTTTTACTCCCTATGTATTTTGGTAAATATTCAAGCAATCTTCATATTTTCTAGATATTTTGGCGACTCTTACAAGTTTTGCACCCCAAAAAATATGCGCTAGATTCTTTTACGAATAAGATTGTGGCATGAACCGTGCTCAAAATGCGCCCCAAGCAGCAAAATCAATACCCAATTTGGGCTTGAAGCAGCGCAATACCTTTGGCTTTGACGCCAATGCAGAGCTAGCCTACGAAATTACCGCGTCCGAGCAAATTCCGGGAGTCATCTCCGATATTGCTGCTCAAAAACTAGCATGGCGTGTTTTGGGTGGAGGCAGCAATGTCATTCTCCCAGCCAAGCTGCCGGGGGCTACCCTTCTCATGAACATTGCCGGACAAGAAATTATTGCCAGCGATGCGAGTGCCACCCTTTTAGCTGTCGGTGGTGGCGTGAATTGGCATGAACTTGTTGCTTGGACCCTAGAGAATGATCTACCCGGTTTAGAAAACTTAGCGCTCATCCCTGGAACCGTTGGAGCAGCACCAATTCAAAACATTGGCGCTTACGGTGTTGAAATCGGCGATTACATCGATCGTATCGAAGCCTTTGATACAAAAGATCATGCCTTTGTCACCCTCGCAAAAGAGGCCTGCCACTTTGCTTATCGCGATAGCTACTTCAAGCAAAATCCCCAGCGCTTTATTGTGACAAAGGTCGTTTTTAGAATCCCCAAGAGCTGGAATGCACGCATTCATTACGCGGATTTAGCAAAACAATTTGCTAAAAACTCCAATCCCAGTGCAGAAGAAATTTTCCTAGCAGTTTGTAAGATCCGTACATATAAATTGCCTGACCCGAAAGTGATCGGCAATGCAGGCAGCTTCTTTCAGAATCCGATTGTTCCAAATGAACAATATGAAACTTTGCTCCAATCCCATGCTGACCTAGTGTCATATCCCGATGAACCAGGCAAGCGCAAGCTGGCGGCTGGATGGCTTATTGATCAATGTGGTTTTAAGGGTCAGCGCATGGGCTTGGTCGGCGTTTATGAAAACCAAGCACTGGTGCTAGTCAATCATGGTGGCGGTAGTGCTCAAGACATTCTTGGTCTTGCTAAATGCATACAAGACAAAGTACGCGCAGAGTTTGGAGTCAGTTTACAGATTGAGCCAAATATTTTCTGAGCTAGATTTAAAATCTATCTCACATTTGCTAGATCTAATAGTTCTGGATACTGCTTTAGCAATGCAGTCTTACCTTGGTTTAAACGCCTTACCCAACCAGGACCACGTGAAATTGCATCAGTCCATGCCTGTCTCACTAAATCACCATTACCTCCATCAAATAGCACTTTGAAAATTGCTGCAGCTTGACCCAAGTCCTTGTTTGCTTTTACACGCTCATTAATAGGACGCTCCCCATAAACAATTAACTTATGTATTGCGTAGCGCTCAGGGGCCGGGATATTCACAATACAAGCGCCACCCCCCTTAGATAAGAGAACAGCCTGCGTGGTACTTACCAGGGAAAACTCCATAAATTTTAGGCATTCCAGAGTCAGACCCAATTCAGGCAACACTACCGGCCCACCACTTCTAGTTTGTGGAGTTACAAAATCTAGTCGCAACTCTGGGTCCTTAGGATTTCGATATTGTGCGCCTGTTTTTCCTGAAAACTCAGCAATTGGCAACAGCCCCATCTCCAAGGAATTTAAAGCATCGTGCACCGAGATTTTCACATTTGCACCCAGCGCAATTGAAACATTTTTTCCCGCATGGGCAAAATCTACATCCATTGTTGTATTAGATGATAACCATTTCACACCCAACATATTTCCCATAGCAAGAAATGCATGTGTCCCAATTAATATCCCACCGGCACTAAAAAAACCATACTGCCGCAAACGATTCACTACGCGAAAGTGCTTAGTTAACGCAGACCCACAGCCAAGCACCTCCGCAGATTGTGCCAACCCTTTAATCCTACTTAAATAATCTCCCGTCTTCAAAGCTTGATATTTTTCAATGAGGTGAGTCACGCGCTGATCTTCAGGACCTACGTAAGCCATACGACCTACGCCATCAATATCACGATAGCCGTAATAAATATAGGCTTTACCTTTTTGAACCTGCTTGTGAAATGCACCCGGCAATTCTTTAAATTGATCAATATTTTGAATGCGTAATTGATCCTGCAGTTCGGCATAAGCCGTTTGAGCGGACAAGGAAAGTGGTTCATATAGCTTGGTACTCACGTTGTTATTATACAATAAATTATTTGTATAATAACCATTTTCCTGCATGGCTTACAAGGTCATTTAGACTGTTAATATAGCCTTTTGTTCCATATCTAGAACCATCATTTAATAAGGTTAAAGATTTTTGGATAAATCTAGATAAGCTCATTTTTAAGATAAAAGTCCTCATTGAGATATCCAGCGGTATTAACTAAAAATGGTCCCAAGATTCTGGTGACATTCATTGACATTCCAGAGGCGATTACTTTCGGAAGAAATAAATCTGACGCCCTAAAACATGCGGTTGATGCACTTCAAACAGCATTGTCATTTTATTTGGAAGCTCAACTGCCATTACCAAAGGCTAGCAGATTGAAGCGGGGGCAAAAATTAATCTGCGCTTGCAAATCACGTATTAATTTCCACCCCAAATACTAATAAAACCAAAAAAATTATGGCGCTTGTGCTGGACCCAGACTTGGCGCTTTGGCTGGAGCAGCAACCCCAACAAATATCACCATGCCATCACCACCAGGATTGGCATCATTTAGGTTTACATCATTAAAAGCGCTTGGCTTCCAATTATTCGCAGCCCAAACATTACCGGCCATATCTGTATTTACTGAAGTCAATCGCATCAAGGGTAAGTAGGATGGGGGTGCGCCTGTTCCGTATAAAGGTTGCCCAGAATTCAGTAGGACCTGGCTACCTGCAGATGGGAGGGTGTAGCCAGTGCTAGGAGTAATCGCAGTACCCATTGCTACGCCTGATGGACAGTTTGATGTCGCACCACAGAGTTGCACGATGCCATAACGCGCGCTAGCGGATGAAGTGCCAAAGTTAGCAACCCAAACATTTCCCTTGGCATCCAATGAAATACCCCATGGGCCATTGATGCCTTGCCCTGTATATGCCCCCACAATCGTGCCACTGGAGTTAATCGCATAAACCGTAGAAGTGGAGCCTGCTGCAACCCAAGCATTACCGAGCGAATCTACGGCCACACCTTTTGGGTTGCTACCGCTAGGCAGCATGACTGTAAATAATTTAGAGATGCCGCCATTGCTATAGCGCATTTTAGAAACCGTATCCGACCCTGTATAGGTGACCCACGCATATCCGTCAGTAGTGATCGCCATGCCAAAAGGCTCTGTATTGCTATCTACATAACTAACAGGATTAGTAGTCTGATTGGGATAAACAACGACAGCATTGTTACCGTAGCTCGCCATCCAAATATTATTTGATTGATCTACTGCAGTGCCCTGCACTCTCAACAATCCCGAGGTATATCCAGCAGCAGGAGAAATAGGTACGCCAAGCGAAGAAAGCTTTGCTACTGCTCCATTAGTCGGAAGATTATTACCCCAACCAAAACTACCCGACCAAATATATCCAAGCTTATCAATTGCTATTCCAAAGCCAGAGCCTAAAATGCCGCCGCCGGTAATGGGTGATGTGGGAGTCGAAGTAGATCCATTAGCAATTCCATTGGCTGGCTGACCATTCGGCTTGAGAACCACTAAGCAATTTGTAGAGTTTGGTGTTCCTTGAATGACATTGTTATTAATCCATGCATAACCATTGGCATCAAACGTCACATTAGCTGGACCGCCAAAAGGACAGCTGCTGCTACCGGTGTTATTGACCTTGACCGCCATAGTCCAAGCATCAAGCTTTTGCAAAGGCGCTGAAGAATTTGGCCCCTGGCTAGCGTTCAGTGCAGGCGAATAACTAGTTACAACACTACCCAAGTTATAGATACCGCTTACATTGACCGCAGGATTTAAGGCGATATTCACAACCGCCTGCAAAGTCGTTGTTGGAGTAACTCCACTTGCAGCAGGTGTTAGAGCAAATAAATTAGTACAGGCATTTGCGATACCCTGAGTGCATCCCGCCAAGACATTGGCCAAAGTGCCAAGCGCACTCCAGGTATTGGTTTCATAACCGTTAGGCGAAGTCTGAATGACTGTAGATGCAGAGCCAGATTCTGCCGAAACTAAATTCTCCGCCATTCCCGCAGCAATACTCAATGGCAGAGCACTACCGGCTACTGAATAGTCATCGCGAAATAATTGCGCGAAGGCATAAGCAGATGCCACGGTAGTGAGCTCATTAATGCGCACTGCAGATAACGGCCCCGTCCCTAAGCTTGCCATTAACTGGATGCTTGGAGATTTGCTAGCTACCGCATAGTAAGTAATCGGATTGCTGCTTGTATTAGCAGAATTGCTGGGTACTTTGACAGAAAAATTACCGGCGCTATCTGAAGTGGTTTGAGTCACAACCGATGGCGTACCAGACTGAATTTGGTAAATCGTAACTGTGGCTCCACCAATAGCGATCGGTGTTGAACCCCCACCCGAACTCACTACACCATTAATGACAGTGCTATTACCAGAACCACTGCTCGGGCAACCCATCAGTATGGCAATCAAGAATGATGTGCACGTTAATGTAATCAACCTTAGGATTAGTCGCTGCATACTATTTGGTTTCCACTGGATTTACTTCTGAAAATTCTACGTCTGCCTGCCCCTCGGCTAAACGTATTTGGTAGCTATTGCTTACAGTCAACTCCGAAGGCTTGCGCACCGCATGTAACTCTTCTTTGTTTTTACTCAGAATGACTGCATAACCACGCTCTAATGTCCGCTGCGGATTGAGCATCTCTAGTTGGGATTGATGGTGGGATTGATTGCGCTTCCAATTTTCCATACGTACAAACCAGGCCTGATTCAGGCGTTGCTGCCACCCTTGAATTTGCTCCCTCATCCGATCTGGATTAGGCAAGGCATGACTCAAGCGAAGCGCTAGTTGATCTAATGTTTGTGCCTCGCGCTCAACTCGTTGGTTAATACGTTGGAGCAAAGCCTGCATGATGGCGTCAAGCTCTTGTAACATTTGATCTCGGCGTGGTGCCGCTAACTCAGCAGCGCCAGTTGGTGTTGGGGCCCGTAAGTCTGCAACAAAATCCGCAATAGTGAAATCGGTTTCATGTCCAACACCGCTCACTACTGGAATAGATGAATCTGCAATCGCATAAGCAAGTTGTTCATCATTAAATGCCCAGAGATCTTCAATACTGCCACCACCGCGGACTAACAAAATGACATCCACCGCTTGTTCTTTTTCAGCAGCTTTGAGTGCGGCAATAATTCCGGCGGGTGCATCAGGGCCTTGAACCAAGGTTGGGTAAATCACAATCGGAATATGCGGCGCTCTTCTCGCTAAAGTACTCAATACATCTTTAAGTGCTGCCGCTTGCGGTGATGTGATGATGCCGATTGATCGCGGATGCGTTGGTATCTCGCGTTTGCGCTCATCATCAAACAAACCTTCTTTGGCGAGTTTGGCCTTCAACTTTAAGAAGGCTTCATATAGACCGCCCATGCCAGCGCGACGCAAAGTCTGAATCGTGAGCTGAATATCCCCACGAGGGACATACATGCCTAGGCTGGCGCTGACTTCTACCAAATCCCCCGATTGCGGCATAAACCCAACCTGGCCATTCCGACCACGGAACATGACGCAACGAATCTGACCTTCTGCGTCTTTTAATGAGAAATACCAATGCCCGCTGTCATAAGCCTTGAAGTTAGAAATCTCCCCGCTCACCCAGACCGTATCGAAACGATCCTCTAAAGAGGCAGCAATGGCGCGGTTTAGATCGCCAACACTCAGAATTTCCCTTGATATTTCCGACATTTTTTCTCTTTAATCTCACAACCATCTGGCTTAGGCGCCAATAAATATCCACAGATACAGATTCACTTTAGGTTTCATGCTTATAAGTAAGTAATTACTGACCCAAAACGTCTCATAAATCCAACATCTAAAATACAAGCCATTGATTTATATAGGAATTAATTAGTCCAATAAATTCGATTTGAGCCAATATAAAACCCAGCCAACCATCTATCAAGGACTTACAGAGCAAACTCAAAAAAGTTTTGCACAGAGTTATCCACAGGCTAGCTTTCCCAAACAGGCTTTTTAATTCAGCTAAAGTACTGAGCTTATGTACTCCATCTTACTATCCGCTGGCTGGCCTATTTGGCCCCTCCTCATCATTTCCATATTGGGCTTAGCGATCGCCTTAGAGCGTTGCTGGTATCTACGTCAAACGCACATATTCCCCAAAAATTGCCTGGAAAGCGTCTTTTCTCTTGCAAATCAGTTGGTTGGGAACAAATCCAACGTTTCTGAGCAGCAGATTGGGGAATTGGCCAACCTTTCTCCTGCAAGCCCTTTATTGGCATGCGCACTGAGAGAGAAGTTATCTGGCAGTAATGCTGATGCCGCACTGGAGGAGCTACAAGTGACCGCACAAAGCACTTGGCTAAAGTTGGACCGCTATCTTGGTGCGCTTGCCACGATCGCCACAGTCGCTCCGCTATTAGGTTTATTTGGCACTGTCGTGGGCATGATTGAAATCTTTGGCAGCCAAGGCGCGATTAATGGTGCTGCTGGCAGTCCGCAACAATTGGCCCACGGTATATCAGTTGCTTTGTACAACACGGCATTTGGACTATTGATTGCTATTCCTGCATTAGCTGCTTGGCGTGGTTTGCGCGCAATGGCCAATCAACGTCAACGTGAATGTGAAGAATTTACTCGTCAACTGTTTAAGAAACTTTATCCAAACGACGCTGTTGACATTTCAAAATGAGTTGGCTAGAAACACACCCACGAGCTAAGAGAAGATTTTCTCTCGGGGGTAGTGCTACACCTGTAGAACCAGAAATCAATCTGATTCCTTTTATTGATGTGTTGTTGGTAGTCTTAATCTTTTTGATGATCTCTACGACATTCACACGTTATCAAGAGTTAGCCATTACTTTACCCACTGCTAATGGCAATGAGAGCCAAGCAGAGGTCAAGCAAATTCATATTGCAGTCAGTCGCGATGGCCGCTTCGCAGTGAATGGCAAAGTGGTAGATCGATCACTACTCAGCAATACATTAACTCAGCTAAATGGACAAAGCAGTCAAAAGGAAGGTACCAGCTCTCTACAAGTCAATATTGATGCCGATGCCAAAGCGCCTCACCAAGCTGTGATGAGCGCACTGGAGGCGGCACGTGATGCCAACCTCTCCAACATTGTCTTTAGCAGTCAAACCAAAAAATAACTTCAGAACAAAGAAAAATATTTTTCATGTCCTTTTCTTTTTTCCGTAAAGCGCCTAAGTTTTGGGAAAGGCGTGGCCCCACTAGCTTATTGCTATGGCCACTCTCTTGGCTTTATGGCTTGGTGATACGCATACGCAAGTTAATTCTGGATACGGGCTTAGTAAAGCAACAGCCCGCTCCAGTACCAGTCATTATTGTAGGCAATATTCGCGTAGGCGGAACTGGCAAGACGCCTATCGTGATCGCTCTAGCAGAACGCCTTAGTCACCTTGGATGGAGGCCTGGAATTATTAGCCGGGGCTATGGATCTTCTTCGCAAATAACACCCCTACAAGTACGCAGCGATTCTGACCCTACCCTTGTTGGCGACGAACCGGTCTTGATTGCAAAGCGTACACATGATCAATTTCCGATTTGGGTTTTTCCAAAGCGTCAAAAAAGTATTGGGGCTTTGCTGAAGCATTCGCCTAATGTAAACGTCATCATTAGTGATGATGGCTTGCAGCACACTGGCTTAGCACGCTGGCCTGCTCGTGAAGGTGGTCGCGATATCGAACTTGTGGTTCGTGATGGACGCGGTGAAGGCAATCGCTTTTTACTTCCTGCCGGCCCATTGCGCGAACCCGCCACACGTGAACGCGATGCCACGCTCTTTACTGGGAAAGCAAAAGGTCTTGAATCTAAGCTTGGTCCTCAAGACGAATACTTTTTAGGCCGTCGCGCATTCTCGCTCTTGGGTAATTTGGGAAATGCCTATCAATTGACCAATCCCGTAAATACGCAGACGCTTGCTCAAATTGCGGACAGCTATCTACCAAACAAAATTACCGCTGTTGCCGCCCTGGGTAATCCACAGCGCTTTTTTGATGATCTACTCAAACAGGGCATTGCCGCTAAATCGATTCCTTTGCCGGATCATGCGACGTATACCCCCGAGTTCTTTGAGAAGATCAATGCGCAATGCATCCTCATTACCGAAAAGGATGCTGTGAAATGCGCAGCCATTACAGATGAACGTATTTGGGTGGTACCAATGACTCTCGCCCTCCCGGATAGCCTGGCTGACTGGCTGCAATCGATCCTGCAAAGACCCAGTCCTTATCGCTACACCTTGTAGATTTAGCTTACATAGCACTACACTGTGTCATCCCCTATTTAGATCACCATTAAAGAAATCATGGATAAACGACTGCTCAATATTTTGGTTTGCCCTTTGTGCAAAAGCCAATTACATTTAAACGCCGAGAAACATGAGCTCATTTGCAAAGCCGATCGCTTGGCTTACCCGATTCGGGATGATGTGCCGGTAATGCTGGTTGAAGAAGCACGCAGCCTTAGCGCTGATGAAATCGCTTAAGTATTGACCACTCAATCTCAATGAACGCTGACTCTAAAGCTCCTGATTTTTTAGTGGTGATTCCAGCTCGCCTGGGATCCACTCGTTTACCGAGAAAGCCTCTAGCCGACATCGGTGGCAAACCGATGGTGATTCGCGTGGCTGAACGCGCCAAGCAATCACTCGCACAAAGCGTTGTAGTGGCAACGGATTCACCAGAGATACAAGCTGCATGTGATGAGCACCGTATTGATTGCTTACTCACTAGCGCAGAACATCCAACCGGAACCGACCGCATTGCAGAAGTTGCGCAGCTACTGAAGCTACCTAGCAATGCATTGATTGTGAATGTGCAAGGCGATGAGCCACTCATTCCACCTGAATTAATCAATCAAGTTGCCAGCACTTTGGCTAAGCATCAAGAGTGTGCTATCTCCACAGTTGCCGTACCGATTACCGATGCCACAGAGATCAATAATCCCAATGTGGTGAAAGTGGTTCTTAACCGCTCCGGTGAAGCGCTCTACTTTTCCAGAGCGCCGATTCCATTTGTGAGAGATCCTCAGACAAACCAAAAAATCGAGCATTTACGCCATCTGGGGATCTATGCCTATAGGGCTGACTTTTTACAGGCCTACACCCGTCTAGAGCCAGCACCTCCAGAGCAGGCTGAAGCTTTAGAACAGCTACGCGCCCTCTGGAATGGTTATCGCATAGCCGTTCATACCGCCTCTGAAGCCCCGCCTGCTGGGGTCGACACCCCAGAGGACCTCGAAAGAGTGCGCCAGTTACTGGCTAGCTCCTAAGCTAATACGTTAAAACCTCAGTAGTTTGGAGCTTCTCGGGGATAATCCTAGGCAATAGGTTTCTAAGATCCCGACAAAATACGGGACAATGACAGCTCTTCTAAGGGGAAAACAATGCGGTTGATTCTGCTCGGTGCACCAGGTGCTGGAAAAGGCACACAAGCTCAGTTTATTTGCGAAAAATTTGCTATTCCACAAATTTCCACTGGCGATATGTTGCGCGCTGCTGTGAAAGCAGGAACTGAACTCGGTATTGCAGCCAAAAAAATTATGGATGCAGGTGGCCTTGTATCTGATGACATCATCATCGGCCTGGTTAAAGATCGTTTGACTCAACCTGATTGCAGCAAGGGTTATTTGTTTGATGGTTTTCCAAGAACCATTCCTCAAGCACAAGCCATGAAAGATGCTGGCGTTCCCATTGATTATGTTTTAGAAATCGATGTGCCATTTGATGCCATCATCGATCGTATGAGCGGACGTCGTGTTCACCCTGCCTCTGGCCGTACTTATCACATCAAATACAACCCGCCAAAAGTTGCAGGTAAAGATGATGTGACTGGCGACGATCTCATTCAGCGTGACGATGACAAAGAAGCAACTGTTCGTAAGCGTCTTCAGGTTTATGACGACCAAACCCGTCCATTAGTGGAGTACTACTCCTCATGGGCTACGCAAACTAACTCAGCAGACAAGGTAAAGGCACCAGCGTATCGCAAGGTAAGCGGCACTGGTAGTGTTGAAGACATTACCGCCTCTATTTTTGCTGAACTGAAGTAATTCAATTCGCATTAGTAAAAAAGGACTGCATTGTGAACTGACCCACAAAAGTTGGACAGTTTTGTTAGGTTACCAGAAGGGATTGAGTTCGGTAATGAACCGGGCTCAATCCCTTTAGTTTTTGTTTGATCCGATCATGGTTGTAGTAGTGGATGTATT
>NZ_JACVPB010000017.1 GCF_018882085.1 Polynucleobacter sp. AP-Reno-20A-A9
ATTACATCGAAATTTTTTACAACCCGGTTAGACGCCATAGTTACAACAATGGGCTTTCTCCGGTAAGATTTGAACAGCAGTACCAAGCGAGGTTGGGAAGTGTCTAGGATATTGGTAGCGATTCATTCCGACAGTTAAGGCACCAATTGAGACTGTAAAAGGTAAGTAAGAGTGAGCATAAAATCCATTTATATAAGTTAATTCATTTAATTAACAACCGTATCACGCCCAATACCAATATTACTAAATCAAAAGCTATTAGCAATGCCCCTCCGAAATTCACCAAGTCAGATACGAGACTTAGATGATCTCAGTCAATTAAGTAATATTATTACTGACAAGCGCAGGGATCAACGCTCGTTAGCAAAGAAGTCAAGGCGTAATCGACATTATGAAAAACAATTCATTCGCAATACGCTCATGCGTGCATCTATCAATCCATCTGAAGAGCCGATAGAGCTATGAGTAGCATTTCTATATCTAATTAACTTAGTAGGAATAATCATGTTTAGTCACATTATGTTGGGCGCAAATGATTTGGAAGTTTCAAGGGGCTTCTATGATGCCGCCTTAGGAGCTCTGGGTGTAAAAGCTGGGAGCTTTAGTCATGACAAATACTTTTATCGCGGTCCTGGTGGAGTCTTTGCTATTACTAAGCCTATTGATGGTAACGAAGCTACTCATGCCAATGGTGGCACAATTGGCTTTAGCGCTAAATCAATCGCTGATGTAGATGCATTCCATGCCATCGGTGTTGCTCATGGTGGCACTTCCTGTGAAGGTGATCCAGGCTATCGAGAGGGTGTTGCCGGCACTATATACATTGCATGGCTCAGAGATCCTGCTGGCAATAAAATCTGCGCAATGCACAGGCCACCGAAATAAAAGCTTGCTTCGCTTTGGGGCGGGTTCGGTGGATTTGGCGATATTGGCTAAAACTCAAGGGTAAGTTGTGAGCTTGCTTCTGTAGTTTTGGCTGTAGATTTTTTACGTACGACCCTGCTTGCCCGAGAGGCATGTTTATCGACAACTGATTGTTTCCCAGCCCGAACCTCCGATAGCTTACGTCTAGCATGCAAGCGGTCTTTAGATAGCTTTGTGGCAACAGCAATATCTACTAATGGTTGGGGAATGTCTCTACCAATCTCAATGCCAATGCTGCTTTGTACTTCTTGAGGCATATTCCAAGGCTCAAAAAGCCATGTGTCGGGTACTTGACGCATATGGGGAAGCCATTTTCTAGCGAAAAAGCCCTTTTGATCATGGTCTTGTGCTTGCTTGATCGGGTTATAAACACGAGTTACATTGATCCCGGTTGTACCCGATTGCATTTGCAATTGACTCCAATGGATTCCGGGCTCATAGTCTAAAAATTGAGTGGCTAACCAATCTCCTACTGGTTTCCAGTGCAGCCAAAGTGGATAGGCTGCAACTGAGACTAGCATCGCACGCATTCTAAAATTCAGCCATCCTGTTTCACGCAGCATGATGACGCAAGCATCCACCATAGGCCAACCTGTCTTACCATCCTTCAAAGCATTGAAGTAATCGTCATTAAATTCATTCTCGCGTAGCCCATCATATCCACGGTGCATATTTCGCCACTCGATTTCAGGCTCACTCTCCAGCTTTTGAATAAAGTGACAATGCCAATACAAACGACTCATAAAGGCAGTTAAACCTGATTTTCTTCTGCTGGCATCTGGTGGCATTTGCAGTAGTTCTTCATTTGTTGCTTGCACTACTTCTCTAATGCTAAGACACCCATAGGTTAGATACACAGATAATCGAGAGCATGCATCTGGCGCTGATAGAGGTGATGAAATCCCACCTCGGTACCACATACTGCGCTGCTTTAAAAAACTATTCAGTGTTTTAAGTGCAAGCGATCTTCCGCCGCGTTGTCTCAACGGTGGATTATGTCTTAGGTGCGCCGGTGCCTGCATCTTAGATGGTGTCAGATAATGAGCGCTAGGGTTCGGCGCTGGCAAACTAGAAAGCGGAGCTTTCCAAAATTGAATGGGTGGTAGTTCACATAAAGGCGCTTCCATGTGTTTTTGCCAATGAGCTTGCCATTCATTACGATTTTTTAGTCCTCTAATAACTCCAAACTGGGCATATTGACCCCAATAAATGCCGCGAGACTGACACCATTTGCCAACGACTCGATCTCTTGAATAAGTAAATCCATTGCCAGTTTCCTGATGAGAATGCAAACCTTGAAAAGGATTAGCTTCCCAGATGTTATTTAGTACTTCAATAACTTCACCTACATGGATTTCGATAGTGCCGCCGCGTAAACGAAGCTGGGTATCGAGGTCGTGAAGGGACTCCCGGATAAACTCAAAATGTTGGAGGGCAACATCAGGCTGCGACCAAAGTGTTGGCTCAAGCACATAAATGCAGCGAATGCGACCTAGTCTTGCGGCCTCGAGAAGAGCGGTATGGTCCTCGCAGCGCAAATCACGCTTAAACCATACCAGTTGATAACTCATAATTAATCAGTAGAGAAGATGAATTGATATTGATGTTAGACGATTAAGTTAGTTTTTTCCTTGTAGCGCAAAGTTAAGGCAATCAATTACTTATTTAAAGCTTTGCGTTTGGGGGTCAGGACAGCTTGTGCGAGCAGGGCTAGAATAGTGGCCGGTATGGCGCCAGCAAGCATTAGGGCTTGATCATTCACAGCAAGCCCGGCCACTATACGGTCGCCAAAGCCACCGGCACCTACTAATGCTGCAAGAGTGCAGGTACCGACGCTAATCACAGTAGCTGATGCTAAGCCGGTCATGATGATTGGCTTAGCAGAAGGTAGCTCAATAAAAAGTAATAATTTTCGCTCATTGCAACCAAGAGCCAAGGCTGCTTCTTTTAGGGTGGCTGGAACCTCCATTAAGCCAATGTGGGTAGCACTCACAATTGGTAGAAGGCCATAAATAAATAAAGCCAGAACGGCTGGTACAGCCCCTATTTGATCTAATACAGCAATCAAAATAGTTAGTAATGCAAGAGAGGGTATCGTTTGTAAAATGCTAACAGCCCCTAAGATCCAAGTCGAAAATTGGGGTTGACGGTATGCAACAATTCCAAGGGGAACTCCAGCGAGAAGAGCCATGAATGAAGAAATCGCAACTAATAGAACATGATCCCGGAGTGCGGTAAAAAAATCTGGGCCGAATAGTAGCTTAAAAAACCTGGAGAGCTTAGTAGGGCTTGGTTGATCATTGGTAGATTGATTTAAAAATCCACGGGCAACAATTTCAAAGCTAATACCGGACTCAGCCGCATTATTGAGTTTTGCTATTGTTGCTTCATTTAATGTTCCCGCTAATTTTTGTAGAGGCCTCTCATCAAAATCAGAGCGCATTAATAAGATTGCGTCATATCGTGGAAATGCTTGTCTGTCATCCTCCAATAGAGTCAGATTATTTTTCGTAATTGCTGCATCGGTCGAGTATGCATCCACAATGTCGACGTCCCCACGAACAAGGGCATCATAGGCTAGGCCATGCTCTAGTACTTTTTTAGGGTTTATGTTGAGATCGTAAGCCTGCATAAGCGCAGGCCAACCATCATTTCTGGTTTTAAATTCTGGAGATAATGCAATCCGAAGCGTAGATTGCTGCTCAGTTGATAGATTTGCAATATCGCTGATCCGTTTTAGATTCAGCGCTCTTGCTCGCTCTGGTCTCATGGCAAGCGCATAAGTATTGTTAAATCCAAGCGGTATCGCTGCTTTAAAACCCATGGGCTTAAGCCAGGCATTTAGCTCATTCAGTGAGACTTGGGTGTCTGGGCGCTTTAATATTTCACGCAGAATAGTACCGGTGTATTCTGGGTATACATCAATCTGACCTGTCTTTAGCGCTTGAATAACAATCGCAGTATTACCAAGGCCTTGGCGATGTATAGCCTTTATTCCTGCATCGTGTAATGTGAGATTCAGAAGCTCTCCAATGACATAGCTTTCTGTAAACCGTTTTGAGCCAACTACGGTTGTTTTTTCTAGAGGCTGAGCCAATACGCAGCAGCTTATAGTTAGACCAAAATATAAGCTGAGCCTAATCCAAAAAGAGAGGATGTACTTAGTGAAATACAAGCGAGATTATTTCCATTAAAAATGCAAAATTTCATCATATAAGCCTTTAGCTTATTATGCTCAGCCGGTAATTCAACAGATGACAGTTTTGAATCAGGAAAAATATCATCTTTGTCAGGGCCAGGTATTAATGAAGCAGTAACTCTGACAACTTTTGTTAATTTGTTAAGTATTCATCTTCGAGTCGACCGAGAGACAGGATTTCATGGCTTTTAATTCAATTGTCTTTAGCCACTCAGGCTTAGCCTTTGGGTTCATTACTAATTCGTTTACTTGTGACTTGCTAGCATTTTTAGAGATAAATTCTGCCTGGCAGGCGCAGTAAGCTGAAAAGTCCTCTTCAGTAAGGGCTTTACCTTTTGTACCTTTATGCTCTGCCACTTGTTCAACTGCACAATTCTTTTGATAGTCTTTTGAAATTGCTTGAGCATAAGTCGAGTTAGCCGTTATCAATAGAAAGGCTAAAGAAAGAGCTTTACGAAACACTGACATAATATTTTTCCTTTTCATTCAATCTGGTTATTGACTATTCTTTCATGAATAACAAGATATGGTTTATTGGCTTCTAAATAAGCGCTTTCAATGAGAGTTGCACCCTCTAACTGTTTAATCTTCCCGGATGGCATATCGTTAAGGGGTAGATTTGACGGCCTTCAAGAGGCTAACTAGGGGCCTAAAAGGTGTTTTAAATGACGCTTAGCGTAAGCCCTGTGAGCATCTTGTGAAACTAGGATCAAATTTCTTATTAATTGTTTGAGTCGCAACATTGAAGACTCCTTTGACTAAGCATTGGGGTTAATACTTAGTCAGTATGCGCCGCCTTTATTCACCTTGCAGGCTGGTAAAAACCCCTTTATTAGTAGTTTTATACGTAAAAACCCTAATAGGTACAAAATCAGATTTGTCTCCGACCTGCATTTAAGGTCCTTAAGTCGCCTCCGGGCGACTTCTTTTTAAGCTGTCCTTATTGAATTGCCTATCTAAGTGGGGGTTGTCATGCTGAAGTACATCAACAAATCTCTTGAACAAACCATTAACACCTTAATTGATATTACGGCGTATTCACGATTTGGAGTGCCCGTCAGAGCCATTGACATTGCCAAGCGTCAGCATCTTTCGTTAAGTCGGACTGAGATCTTACTCTCTACTCTCAGATCGGCCTGCCTTATTCGTGCTGCCAAAGGTCGCAGGGGAGGTTATTTTTTAGCCAAAGACCCGAAAAGTATGACAATCAGAGATGTGTTTTCAGCGGTTAACCATACAAGGTCCAGAAAAATTTCTATGAATGATTTAGCAAAAGAAATGATAGATTCTTTTGAGATGTATCTACGAGATTGTTTATCGAAAATTACCGCTAATTCGGTAGGGAAAAATATTAGAACTCAGCCTGCTCCAATGCAAATTTTGCCAGTATGGGACTCACAAAAGTATCAAATTAAGCCCTTGCTGGAAAGAGCCAAGTGGGATACGCAGACCGTTGTGATTACAAAAGCAGAGATGCAAGTAGCAGAAAAGCTGGGACCTAATTCAATTTTCGACTTTAGTAATTACCTTTAATAATCAACATGCGATTTATCAAGCAGATCATACGGTTTTACGATGAAGTAATCAGTTACATCAAGGCCTACTTGAGATGATTGCTAAGATTATGCAAAACCCTCCGGTTTATTCAAAATACTTAGAGCGAGAATTACGCTCTGATCACGCTGGTGAGACAGGTGCGGTTTATATCTATAAAGGAATCATCGCGGTAGCTACATTTCGTAAAGAGCAAGAGCTTGTTGACTTTGCTCGGCACCATGGCGCTACTGAGGCTGAGCATTTACAGTTGATCGAATCGGTTCTACAGAAAAGGTATCGCAGTCATTTACTAGTGCCTTGGCGCATTGCAGGTTGGCTTACTGGTGCAGTACCAGCACTATTCGGTAAAAATGCGGTCTATGCAACTATTGACGCAGTGGAGACATTTGTAGAACGCCATTATCAACAGCAAATTGACTATCTCCGAAAGCAAGGTGAACATGAGAAATTGCTAGAGCTATTGGTACGATGCCAGGATGATGAGATTGCTCATAAAAATGAGGCAAGATTAATGAGCTTAGCCCCTGTGTCAGTAATTTTACGACTCTGGTGCGCTTTAGTTAGTAGCGGTTCTGCAAAGGCTGTTTTATTGGCCAGGCAGATTTAAAGAATATGATTGCAATAGTTGATTAGCCGAGGTAGCGGAGTAATGATTCAGATCCAGATTTGGGCCGACTTTGAGTGTCCATATAGTTATTTTCAAACCATCGTTCTGGAAAAGCTACAGGCCAAGTATCAAGGCAGATTAGAAATTGTGTGGCGAGCATTCGAGTTAACTCCAGTAGAGGGACAAGTGACACCCTCGCAATCCTATAAAGATAACTTTGAGGCAGCAAAATCTGAGCCTATCATTTTAAAGGAGGGTCTTGAGTTTTTAGTCCCAACTTTTTTAACATATACCTGGCTTGCACAGGAGAGCGTTTACTTCGCTAATTCCCAGGGCTTATCTTTAAAATTGGCTAGGGCTTTATTTGATGCATTTTTTCTGGGTGGACTTGATATCAGCAGTGAAGAAGTAGTGATGAAGATTGCCTCTCAAGTAGGATTAGACATCCAGCAGCTGAGGCAGGCACTCGATAATGGTAAATTGACTAAGCAGGTCATGGCCGATGAGCAAGAGTTTAAAACGTATGGGTTTCAGGGATTACCGGCAATGCTTATTGGTGAGAAGAATTTTTCACCTCGAAGTTTCATGCCTATAACGGGGTATAAAACCCTTGAAGAATTACTTGAGATCTTGCCTAAGTAGTGCAAGCGATATTGATGATCTTCATTTTCTAAATCTAAATGACACAGTTTGACTATCTGTGCTACGAGCCTTGGCCATTACCCAATAAGCTTCTAATGGATTTGGAGCGCTCGACTCACATGACACAAACCATCATTGGTAAGCTTGATCATGGCCAGGAAAAGGTCGCCTTATTGCCCGGATTAAATCCCCCGCATTGGGAGTTTGGCCATCTGATTTGGTTTCATGAATTTTGGGTTCATCGTAAAGGGGTGGAATCTAATCCTTCCTTTTTAGCCCATGCAGATGCTTTATTTAATTCTTCTGAAATGATTCATGATGATCGCTGGCAGGTACAAATACCCTCTATCGATATCTTGATGAATTACTTTTCGGATGTGGTGGAGCGTACACTTGCCATCCTCAGATCTGGAATCTTGAGTCCTGAGCAGGCTTACTTTATCCAGTTGGCTCTTTATCATGAAGATATGCACAATGAAGCGTTTGCTTATATGTGGCAATCTTTAGGTTACGTCTGGCCTCTTGAGCAAGGTCTGAGGGCTAGTCAAGACCAACATAATGATGTTGAGTCAAGATATATCCATGTTCCTCAGTGTCAATTTAAACTTGGGTCTGCACCAAATACAGGCTTTATTTTTGATAATGAAAAATGGCAGTATGAAGTATTAGTCCCCAATTTTTCAATTTCAAGCCATGCAGTTAGTAACGGTGAATATTTAGAGTTTTTAAGATCTCTAAATGATGTAGGAATAAGCTTTATAGAGCATCAACCTGCGTATTGGAAAAAAGAGGGTGATGCATGGTTTGAGCGATTTTTTGATCAGTGGCGAGAGTTGGATCTCAATGCTCCAGTAAGACATATCTCTGCCCATAATGCTGAGCGGTATTGTTCATGGAAGGGTGTTCGACTCCCTACTGAAAATGAGCTTAGCGTCTTAATGACATCAGCGAGGGGGTCATGGCAGCCCTCCTGCTTATGGGAGTGGACTAGCAGCACTTTTAAGCCTTTTGAGGGCTTTAGCCCCGATCCTTATCAAGATTATTCGGCCCCATGGTTTGACAGCAGGCATCGGGTTTTGAAGGGCTGGAGTGTATTTACCCCTGGCTATCTGCGTCGCCCCCAATTCCGTAATTTTTATCTACCTTCCCGCAGTGACTTTTTTTGCGGCTTTCGTACCTGTTTAGCATAAATTAGGTAAGCTCACATACTTAGCCGCCATCCCCTTACTTTTAAATTGAGTTCTTCAACATGACATATAACGGTCGTCTTACCTCCCTCTCTCATGGCGGGGGCTGTGGTTGCAAAATTGCTCCAGGTGTTTTGAGCGATATTCTGAAATCTTCCCCTATTCGTCAGATACCTGCCGCACTACTGGCGGGTTCTGATAACAATGAAGATGCCGCTGTTTATCAAATCAACGAACATCAGGCGATCGTAGCGACAACCGATTTCTTTATGCCGATTGTTGATGATCCGTATCAATTTGGGCGAATAGCAGCAACAAATGCGATTTCAGATATTTACGCTATGGGCGCCCAACCCCTTTTCGCTCTAGCGTTATTGGGTATGCCAATTAATGTCCTTCCGTTGGAGGTCATTCAGCAAATCACTGCTGGCGGTGAGTCGGTATGTGCAGAAGCTGGGATTATGATTGCTGGTGGCCACTCGATTGATACTGTAGAGCCCATTTATGGCTTGGTCGCGATTGGCGTAGTAGACCCTAAAAAACTTAAGCGTAATAGTGGTGCAAAGTTAGGTGATAGCATCATCCTTAGCAAACCCTTGGGTGTAGGTATTCTTTCTGCTGCGCTGAAAAAAGAGCAGCTATCTGATTCCGCCTATCAAGAAATGATTGCCTTAACTACTAAGTTGAATAAGCCGGGCGTAGCGCTATCTCAACTGGACAGTGTGCATGCACTCACAGATGTAACAGGATTTGGCTTAGCAGGGCACTTGCTGGAGCTCTCTAGGGGCGCAAAGCTATCAGCTCAGATTGAGTGGGACTCTATTCCAGTCATTGCTGAAGCGGTTAAGCTTGTGAAAGAAGGTATCTTTACTGGCGCATCACCGCGTAACTGGCTGGGTTATGGTCATGAAATGTCGATGGCCCCTAATTTGAATGAGTGGCAGAAAAACCTCTTGTCAGACCCGCAAACCAGTGGCGGTTTATTAATTTCTTGCAGCCCAGAAGCTACCGAACAAGTATTAGAAATTCTCAGAGCAGATGGATTTTCACATGCTCAAAAAATAGGCCAATTTGTAAATGGTTCAGGCGTTTCTGTAGCCTAAGCCTTACTTCTTTAACTCAATAGAAAAAACCCAACCAATATGAAACTAAACACCCTAAGATTTTCACTAAGCCTTGTTTTAACAACGCTCTGCTGTAGCATGTTTACCCTTCCAGCTCAAGCGCAAGCCGTCTTACGTGTTTCCGCGATTCCAGATGAATCACCAACTGAGTTACAAAGAAAATTTCTCCCTTTAGGTGAATATCTATCCAAAGAAACAGGCATGAAAGTCGAATTCACTCCTGTGACGGACTATGCAGCAGTTGTGGAAGCGCTAGCAACGAATAAAATCGATATGGCCTGGTTGGGAGGTTTCACTTATATCCAGGCAAAAATTCGTACGAATGGTGCTGTTAAGCCGATCATCCAGCGTCTTGAGGATGAAAAATTTACCAGTAAATTTATTATTCCTGAAGGTAGCTCAGCAAAAACTTTGGCTGATTTAAAAGGTAAGACTTTTGCCTTTGGCTCTCCATCGTCCACTTCAGGTCACTTGATGCCGCGTTTTTACTTAATGAAAGCAGGCATTAATCCAGATAAAGACTTTAAGAGCATTGCTTTTTCTGGAGCCCATGATGCAACGGTCGCCTTTGTCGCGAGCGGTAAAGCAGATGCTGGTGCTTTAAATGCATCCCTTTGGGACAAATTATCAGATGCTAAAAATCCCAATACCGAAAAGGTAAAGGTGCTGTATACAACGCCTCCGTACCATGATTACAACTGGACCGTACGAGGTGGTTTAGATGCGGCGGTGACTAAAAAAATTAGCGATGCTTTTTTAAAGTTAAGTGCCAATGATCCTACTCAAAAAGAATTAATGGATCTTCAGAGAGCTAGCAAATATATTCCTACTAAGTCATCTAATTACGATGAAATTGAAAAAGCTGCGATTGGTGCTGGTTTGATTAAGTGAAGAAAATAGCATTTTCATTTCAGCAAGTCAGTTTTAGCCATAGCAATGGCAAAGAGGCGCTAAAAAATATCAACATTAGCGCCTCGGCTGGGGAGTCTATTGCGATTATCGGATCATCTGGTTCTGGAAAAACCAGCTTGCTTAACTTAATTGCAACTTCACTGCGACCAAGTGCTGGGTCACTGTCTGTATTGAATGTTGACCCTTGGCTGATATCAAAGCGAGACTTGCGGAGTTTGCGCTCAAAAATTGGCTTAGTGCATCAAGCGGCCCCGATTCCGCCAAGACAAAGAGTGATCACCGCAGTCTTGGCTGGTCGCCTTGGTCAGTGGCCACTTTGGAAGGCTTTATTGTCTTTGATCTACCCTGTTGATATTGCAGGGCCGCAGTTATGCCTGCAAAAACTCGATCTAGCGGACCGTCTCTTTGATCGATGTGATCGCCTATCTGGAGGGCAACTTCAAAGGGTGGGTGTCGCGCGCGTAATGTACCAAAAGCCGCATTTATTGCTAGCTGATGAGCCAGTATCAGCAATGGATCCTGTTCTTTCTGATTTAACGATTCAGTGTCTTTTAGAGGATGCTCGCACTAGAGATGCCTGTTTTGTGGCCAGCCTACATGCGGTAGATATTGCTTTGCGGTGGTTCCCAAGAATTATTGGGCTACGAGATGGGGAGGTCTTTTTTGACCTACCGGCATCTGAGGTAAGTGAGAGTTTGTTGCAGCAGTTATATGCATCTGAACGTGGTGTTCTGCCAAAACAAGGTAGTACAAATACATAGTCATGAGCAGGCCACACCATTTAAGAGACCCGGATGCACTCAAACGGTTTTCAGTAGCTGTGATTGGGCTAGCAATCTTGTGGCCAATGATGCAATTGGCACAGTTTGATCTATTTACGTTATTTGAGGATGGCAACCTTAAAGTTTTTACTAATTTCTTAATTCAGTTTTTCCCACCCAATCTGCAGTTGTCATTTTTAGCTTTAGTACTAAAAGCCACTTTAGAAACTTTGGCGATGGCAACAGCAGGTATTGCCTTAGCAATGCTGATGGCAATCCCACTGGGCTTAATCATTACTTATAGCCTATCAATTTCACGTATTGGCCCTGCCTCAGGCCATCGCATTGCAAAGCTCGGTAGATATCTTGCGCGCATGCTGATGTTATTACTCAGGGGTATTCCAGAAATTGTGTGGGCCTTACTTTTGGTAAGGGTATTTGGTTTAGGTCCAATAGCTGGGGTATTAGCAATTGCCATTACCTATGGAGGTATGCTCGCAAAAGTGTATTCCGAAATTTTGGAGACTGAAAATACCTTACCTGCTAGAGCGTTGCTCTTGTTAGGTAGTGGCCGCATCAATGCATTTTTATATGGGCTATTGCCGGGTGCCTCACAAGAGCTCGCTTCCTACACGATCTATCGCTGGGAATGTGCTGTTAGAGCCTCGGTCGTCATGGGTTTTGTAGGGGCTGGTGGCTTGGGGCAGCTGATGGACCAGTCGATGAAGATGCTCAATGGCGGCGAGGTATCTACCATCCTGATCATGTTTTTATTGCTTGTCTTACTCGCAGACTACATTAGTCTCGTTATTCGTCGACAACTCGCATGAACCACTATCCTGCCCGTGAGTTTTGTCTAAAGTGTCTTATTACGCTTGTACTGATTGCGTTGTTCGTTGTGGCGAGCTTTGTTTATCTTTCATTTAATCCCCTGGCTTTGTTTACCAAACAAGCGATGAGTGATGTTGTCATTTATACGGCACGTTTTTTCCCGCCCGATCTCACGCCATCATTTTTACAAAAGGTTTGGAGTGGTGTATTACAGACCTTAGCTATTTCTGCCTTAGCTACTTTATTGGCGGCTATTGCTAGTCTTTTTCTGGCACTACCTGCAGCTGGACAGTTTGGGCATAGCGCAAAAGTGATGACCCGTTTTTTCTTAAATTTTCTGCGCTCAGTACCAGAGCTTGTATGGGCGGTATTAATGGTATTGGCAGTAGGTTTAGGCCCATTTGCCGGAACCCTGGCCTTAGCCCTGCATACCACTGGGGTGTTGGGCCGTTTGTTTGGCGAGACTCTGGAAAATCACCCTCCTCAGGCAACGCAAGCTCTCAGATTGGCTGGAGCAAGCAATACGCAAGCATTTATCTATGGTGCCTTACCAGGTATTTACTCGCAACTTCTTTCTTACAGCTTATATCGCTGGGAAATGAATATTCGTATGGCAACTATTTTAGGATTTGTGGGTGCAGGAGGTCTCGGGCAAATTTTGTACTATGAGCTCTCTTTATTGCATGAGCAGCAGGCGGCAACGGTGATCATGGCAATGCTTGTATTAGTCATTGGCGTAGATATGATTAGCAATAAACTCCGTAGGGTGCAAATGCACAGCCTTGGATAAACCTGATCATATGAAAAAGGAATATTGAATTGAGTCAAGAGCATATACCCGATCAAAAATTGATTGATGAAATTATTGCCGGTCTTTTGCAAGAGCAGCCATCAATATCTCCAAAGTTTTTCTATGATGAAATAGGCTCTCACTTATTTGAGGCAATTACTTTTTTAGAGGAATATTACCCAACTCGAACTGAAAAACAGATCATGATGCAATACGGCGAAGCAATGGCTTTGGTGATTGGTAAGTGTGATGTTTTATTGGATTTAGGCGCCGGTAACTGCGAAAAAGGAAGTGCATTATTTAATTCCTTAATGCCGAAAGAATATCGGGCGCTTGATATTTCAAAAGAATTTTTAGAGCAGGCTATTGCAAGCTTGCAGAAAGAGTTCCCACAGATTCAGATGCAGGCACAAACCTGTGATTTACAGGAAGAAATGGTCTTTCCTGATTTGGTTGGCCGAAAAAAAATCTTTTTTTATCCAGGTTCTTCTATTGGAAATTTTGACCCAGATGCTGCGCTAGGACTATTTAAAAATATTGTAAAAGTTTGCGAAGGTAATGGGGGTTTACTGATCGGAGTTGATCTAGTTAAGGAACATAAAGTTTTGTCTCGAGCTTATAACGATGCTCTTGGAATCACGGAGGCCTTTAATAAAAATATCCTTTTACACCTCAATCGTCTAGTTAAAACGGATTTCGATTTAGAGCATTGGGAGCACTACGCTATTTTTAATGAACAATTGGCACGTATTGAAATGCATCTTCGATCCACGCAGAGTCAAGTAGTTTCATGGCCCGGTGGTCAAAAGCATTTTGATGGTGGCGCTCTCATCCATACTGAAAATAGCTATAAGTACACACAAGAAAAATTTGAATCTCTTTTAGTTGGCGCCGGCTTTAAAAATGTATGTTCATGGACTGATCCGAATCGCTACTTCTTAGTGGCTTATGCGAGTGCTTAGTAAGGTTTGCATCAGTTTCTGAATAGATTTTTGCTCTAATTCTGGCCTAGTGATTTTTTGTCGCCCAGCAATCGCCTTGCATAATTTTTGATAAAAGACTGAATTGGTTTCGGCCTTGGTTAGCAGATTGCTTAAAGCAACTTTATCTCCCGCTGGATAGTAAGCGGGGTAGGTGTCTCCCAGTAAGCCTCTATTGCCTGGAATATCTGAAGCAATTACCGGGACACCAATAGCGATGGCTTCAGATACCACATGAGCGCCACCTTCCATGATGCTCGAGATGATCATCACGTGAGAGCGAGAGAGCCACTTTAGCGTTTGAGAGTGGCTCAGTTGCCCCAACCACCGATAACGCACCACGTTTTTTTCAATAGAGATCGCCTGTTTTTTAAAATCTGGACTCATCGCCTTACCGAGCTGTACTAGTTGGATTTTGCTGTTTGATGGCAATAGTGACAGGCTGTGTGCCGCACAAAAAGGATCCTTCTCTACTCGCAGATGGCCGATGATGCTGGCTAAAAAATGACGTTTTAGTGGTGCTTTTCTAGTAATGCCTTTTACTGACTGATAAATCACTTGGATTTTATGATGAAATTTCTTGGGCAAGGATTGAATAGCATCTGGTTGAAGAACCACAATTGCATCAGCCATTTCCATCGACTTGGTAACCTTTGATGAGTTTTTTAGGTCTCGGTAGATATCTGTTCCGGTCATGATTAAAACAACTGGATGATTGGGATAGGCTTTTTTAAACCTATAAATAGAGTCATAGCTTCGAAGTCCATGAAGTGCAATCAGAATATCGCATGACTTTCCAGTCCATTGCTCCGTAACAGTACTTTGATAATTTAGGCGCGACAGGATTTGATGCCACCGTAAGGCGGTAATACGGTTGCCGTGAAGTGTGCCAGGGGGTGCAGGCGTTACGATTTCGATATGCAGTTTCAAGTCGATAATTCCGGGGTGGCCCAGGTTTTAATGTTGTGTACTAAGAGATTCTAGGGTAGATGGGGAAGATCTGTATAAAGTGAGTGAATTGTCATGATTTTCTACCGTGGGTGTGATAGCCTGAAGTTTCGCTAAACCGATTGGAGATATAGATGAAGATTAATCATGTATTTGCTAAAGCTGCTTTGGTAATGGGTGTTGGGATTGCCTCACTTGGGGCATCAGCGCAGTCTATGAAAGTAACCCTCACTGGATCTCAAGAGGTGCCACCAGTTACGACCTCTGCATCTGGAGTGGGTGCGATCATAGTTGCACCAGATGGCTCTGTATCTGGAACTATCACTACAACGGGTATGGAAGGCACCATGGCGCATATCCACGAAGCCCCAATGGGACAAAATGGCCCAGTTATTGTTCCATTTATCAAAACCGCAGACAATGTGTGGTCAGCTCCAGCAGGTGCTAAGTTAACCGAGGCCCAGCTTCAAAGCCTTAAGAGCGGCAACCTTTATCTCAACGTCCATAGCGCTACAAATAAGCCTGGTGAAATCAGGGCTCAGCTTAAGTAACCGGTGTATGGCTGCATACTTAGCTCTAAGTCACCAAGAATTATCCAAGCCACCTTCGGGTGGTTTTTTTGGGTGCTACTTTATATAGCGCTCACAACTAAGGGCTGTGGCGATTAACGGAATAAACATCTGATCGCGCAGATGGCGAAAATCATGCAGCGCTCTAATGTCTGCGGCGTTTTTTCCATGTATAAGGCTCACCATTTGGGAATTTACCACCAGTGATGCCGTCTACTCCAAACTTACCTGCAATCTCTAGGCCGTTAAATTTAATCGTAACAAACTCACCGAGCTGCTTAGCCCATTCCATAGCTTCATCAAGGGTCTTAAACTCATACGTCTTCGAATGATGTTCTATCGTTATCACTTTAAGTTCGGCAATGTTAATGGTATAAAACTGCTCAAGAGTCTTCAGCTTAGCCTACTTTAGGAAATTTAAGTAACGGTCTCTTCATTTTCTCTGAAGGGTTGCGAGATAAGATATTTCGCTACATAAAATGTTACACATCGATAAACAAGCGCTGTAACCCCTTGAAATCTGGTTGGTTTTCTTTGAATGTCTGCTTGTATCATCCTTTGGTCCCGGGTTCAAGTTCTGGCGGGCTCATCAGAAAAGCAAACCCTCATTGGTAATAATGGGGGTTTTATATTTTGGGCCAGTACCAGGGTATGAGTAAGCAGGCATTTTGCCCCTAATGTAAGATCTTTCCATAACAAAAAGGAGACTTATGAAGATCAAATTACATTTTCTTGGCATATGTTTAGCGCTGACATTTTGCTCCACCAGTTTATTTGCCCATAAAGATGTGGAGCCAGTTCATCAAACCTATTCAGAGGGTAACTTTCCTCTTGAAAATGGATCAACAATTGAGAACTTCAAGATTTCCTACACAACACAAGGAACTTTGAATGCGGATAAATCAAACGCTATTTTGATGGTAACGGCGATTGGCGGGAATCATCATCGCATTGATTACCTTATTGGTCCTGGTAAAGCCTTAGATACTGATAAGTACTTTGTCATTTGCACCGATGCTATTGGTAATGGATTAACATCCTCCCCTTCAAATAGTCAAACACAGGCAAATGTGAGTTTTCCGGAATTCAACATCCGGGATATGGTTAATAGTCAATATCGCTTAGTCACGGAGCATTTCGGAATTACCAAGTTAGTGACAGTAGTAGGCGCCTCTATGGGCGGTATGCAGGCTTTGCAATGGGCTGTTTCTTATCCTGATGCAATGCAGTCAGTTGTTCCAATTATTCCGCTGGCAAAAACACATGCCTGGACTACGGGGGTGCTTGAAATGCTCAGACAGAGCATCATGACTGACCCAGCTTACCAGGGTGGAAAATATGACAAACCTGTTGAAAAGGGGATGCGCCTATGGGCAGGATGGTTAAGCGGAGTAATCGTCAGAACGCCTGCCTACCAGAATCAACAATTCAATACACCTGAGGCAGAAATAAACTTTATTAATAAACTTCAGGATGCCTCTTGGAAGCGTATGGATGCAAATGATTGGATTTGGCAGTCACGTGCTTATGACCGTCATGATATTGGGCAAACAAAAGGCTTCAACGGAGATACGGTTGCTGCCTTGAAATCGATTAAAGCCAAAACGCTTATTCTCGCAGGTACTGGCGACTTATTAAATCCAGAATCTGACGCTAAAGAATCGGCAAAATACATTCCCCATGTTAAATATGTTGCGATCAATGATGTGAAGCCTATGGGTCATTTATCAGGAGCGGGTGCAACGCCAAATGAAAATGATGTTCAAAATAAATCAATAAAGCAATTTTTATCGACATTAAGGAAATAAGCCTCAGGAAGATTTATTTGAAAATCGACTGAATGTCATATGGGCCGCATGGCCTGTGCATAAGGCCTGACACTTGATTAGCCTATCAGACAAATAACCCTCATCAGAAATGGTGGGGGTTATGTCTTTTGGCAATTATTTCTTAAGACGGTAACCTGTCTTGAATATCCAAATTACGGCTGCAATGGATATTGCCAAAAAGGCAAGTGTCATCCCCAGGCTTATCCAAAGAGAAACGTCCTCTATCCCATAAAAGCTCCAGCGAAAGCCGCTAATAAGGTAAACAACAGGGTTGAGCAAAGCTACTTTTTGCCAGAATGCCGGTAAAACAGAAATGGAATAAAAGCTACCGCCTAGAAAAGTGAGGGGTGTAATGATGAGTAGGGGCACTACTTGTAGTTTTTCAAACCCGTCTGCCCACACGCCAATAATGAAGCCGATCATGCTAAAGGTGATCGAGGTAACGACTAGGTAAAACAACATCCAAAAAGGATGATCTATTTGGAGTGGAACAAAAAAGGCGGCTGTAGCGAGAATGATGAGACCCAAAATAATAGATTTACTTGCGGCCGCCCCCACATAGCCAATCACAATCTCTAATGGTGAAATTGGCGCAGAAAGTAATTCATAAATGGTGCCGCTAAATTTTGGAAAGTAGATTCCAAAAGAGGCATTTGAAATGCTTTGCGTTAGGAGTGAGAGCATTATCAAGCCAGGCACAATGAATGCACCATAAGAAATGCCTTCCATCTGGGTAATGCGAGAGCCAATTGCTGAACCAAAAACAATAAAGTACAACGAGGTAGAGATGACGGGAGCAATGATGCTCTGCATTAAAGTGCGCCGAGTTCTAGCCATTTCAAATTTGTAAATGGCTTGGACGCCATAGTAATTAAACTTCATCTGTATATGCCTCAGAATTTACTAGGTTTACAAAGATTTCCTCTAATGAGCTCTGTTTAGTGTGTAGGTCTTTAAAGGCGATACCTAGATTTGATATTTTTTGCAATAGTTGGGCAATATCAATATCTTCATCTTTTGAGTCAAACCGATAGGTAAGTTCGCATTTGTCATCTGAAAGACTAAGTCCTGCTATATCTAGCTCCCTTGGAAGAGTCTCTAGTGGATTTTGTAATTCAAGGGTTAATTCTTTCTTGCCTAATTTATTCATTAAGGCTAATTTGTTGTCCACCATAATGAGTTCGCCATTTCGAATAATGCCTATGCGATCCGCCATCTCTTCGGCTTCTTCAATATAGTGTGTAGTGAGGATGACAGTAGTACCATTATTTTTGAGAATTTTGACTAAATTCCACATATCCTTTCTGAGGCTGACATCAACGCCAGCTGTAGGCTCATCTAGAAATAAAATTTTTGGTTCATGTGAAAGCGCTTTAGCAATCATGACTCGGCGTTTCATGCCACCCGAAAGCATCATGATTTTGTTATGACGTTTATCCCATAAAGATAAGTCTTTTAGGATTTTTTCGATGAAGGCTTGATTGGGTGCTTTCCCATATAGGCCCCTACTGAAGGTTACTGTATTCCACACAGTTTCAAAAGAGTCGGTGGAGAGTTCTTGTGGAACTAATCCAATTAACTCCCTGGCATCACGATAATTATCTATGATGTCTTTGCCATCGACGAATACATGACCACTACTGGAATTAACAATTCCACATATGATGCTAATCAGCGTTGTCTTCCCTGCGCCATTTTGACCCAGCAGAGCAAAGATTTCACCTTTGGATATTTCCAAATTTATGTCCTTGAGTGCTTTAAAACCGGATTGATAGGTCTTATAAAGGTGGGAGATAGATAGGATATTGTTCATATGGATTGATCATATTAGAAATTAATCAACTCTTCAGAAATCATTTTTAGCGAATTATTCGACCAACACGATTGATTCCCAAGAGCAATTCAGTTTCTTATTTACATTTACCTATTAGACGCCCTTACAGTCTTTTTGGCACAAGGTCACATCTTGATGGGCTCAAATGCCACCTTTCGCTTGCAGGCTGCCCCAATGATTATGGTCTCTGAACTGCCGATTGAATATTGGCATGCTCATTTATAGCATCCTCACTATTCTGCAATGCCTTCAGTGAGCAGGAATATTCTACAGGCGCATGAATAATAGAGGCCTCATGATTGCCTAACTTAAGGGCGATCCATTTTTCGGGGCAATGTTATTTGGATTCATTGGCGCGCAATTCATCAAAAAATATCTGCGTTCATCACTTTGACCCATGCCGCTACAAAGTCATTCACAAACTTTTCTTTGTTGTCGTCTTGAGCGTAGACTTCTGAATAAGCCCGAAGAATAGAATTAGACCCAAAAACTAGATCTACTCGTGTTGCCGTCCACTTGGTCTTTTGGGTATTGCGATCAATAAGGTCATAGCTATTTTGCCCAGTTGGTTTCCAGGAGTAATTCATATCAGTGAGATTAATAAAGAAATCATTACTCAGTGCGCCTTCTCTATCTGTAAATACCCCATGCGTTGTACTGCCGTAATTGGTCCCAATCACGCGCATGCCGCCAATCAGCGCTGTCATTTCTTGAGCCGTCAGGCCCATCAACTGAGTTCGGTCTAAGAGCAACTCTTCTGGAGTAACTGCATAGTTTTCTTTTTGCCAGTTGCGATATCCATCGGCTAATGGCTCAAGAACTTCGAATGACTCAATATCTGTCATTTCGGCAGTGGCATCTCCGCGACCTGAAGTAAACGGAACTTTGATATCAAAACCGCCTGCCTTAGCCGCTTGCTCAATGCCGATATTACCGGCGAGAACAATGATGTCGGCAATGCTGACGCCAGAGTCTTTGGAGATATTTTCATAAATACTAAGGACTCTTGCCAAACGGTGCGGTTCGTTACCTGCCCAGTCTTTTTGAGGTGCTAGCCGAATACGTGCCCCATTGGCACCACCACGCTTATCCGATCCTCGATAGGTACGGGCGCTATCCCATGCAGTTGTCACCATATCGCCAATCGAGAGATCATAGACTTTGATCTTGGCTTTTACAGATTCAATATCGTATTTCTTTGTGCCGGCTGGCACAGGATCTTGCCAAATGAGATCTTCTTTTGGTACATCTGGTCCAAAGTATCTGGCTTTGGGGCCCATATCACGGTGCGTTAACTTAAACCAAGCTTTGGCAAAGGTTTCTGAAAAATAGGCCTGATCTTTAGAAAACTTTTCTATAATTTTTCGATATTCAGGATCCATCTTCATTGCGATATCAGCATCAGTCATCATGGGCATGCAACGTATCGATGGATCTTCTACATCGACAGGCTTGTCTTCTTCTTTGATGTTGATTGGCTCGTATTGCCAAGCGCCTGCAGGACTCTTGGTAAGCTTCCATTCGTAATTAAGTAACGAGTGAAAGTAACCGTTATCCCATTGGGTTGGGTGGGCCGTCCAAGCACCCTCAATACCGCTGGTAACGGTATCCCTACCAATGCCGCGAGTTTTATGGATAACCCAACCAAGGCCTTGCTCTTCTATTGGGGCAGCTTCAGGCGCTGGTCCCAAATTGGCCGCATTACCATTGCCATGGGCCTTGCCTACGGTATGTCCACCAGCAGTAAGGGCAACTGTTTCTTCGTCATTCATCGCCATACGAGCAAACGTCACTCGAATATCATTAGCAGTTTTTAATGGGTCAGGATTTCCATCTACACCTTCCGGATTGACATAGATCAATCCCATCATGACTGCTGCTAAGGGGTTAGCTAAATCACGATCTCCTGAATAGCGACTGCCTTCACCACCACTTTTTTGTAGCCATTCTTTTTCAGAACCCCAGTAGGTGGCTTTTTCTGGATGCCAAATATCTTCGCGACCAAATGAGAATCCAAATGTTTTTAACCCCATGGATTCATAAGCGATAGTTCCAGCTAAGATCATTAGATCTGCCCAACTGACTGTATTGCCATATTTCTTTTTAAGAGGCCATAAGAGTCGGCGTGCTTTATCAAGGTTGACGTTGTCGGGCCATGAGTTCAGGGGCGCAAACCTTTGGTTGCCTGTCCCTGCACCGCCCCGTCCATCAGCAATTCGGTAGCTACCGGCGGAGTGCCATGCCATTCGAATCATCAGCCCCCCATAATGTCCCCAGTCTGCTGGCCACCAATTCTGACTAGTGGTCATCAGCTTGTGCATATCTTTTTTAAGGGTAGACACATCCAGTTTTTTTAATTCATCTCGATAGTTAAAGGACGGTCCCATGGGATTGGTCTTCGTATCATGCTGATGAAGAATATCGAGATTGAGTGATTTGGGCCACCAAGCCATTGGTGTATTGCTAGACTCTGTATTGGCGCCGTGAGCGATAGGGCATATTCCATTTGATGTCATATAGATCTCATTTCCAGATAGGTAGATGGTTGATTCATACTGTTTAGCTTACCTGATAAAGAAAATATGGTCTGTGCGCCAAGGAACCTTACTTCTTTAGCTGAAAAGACCTAAATAAGGATGCCTATAAGAAGCCCTTTTAGTTCGAATTGGCCTGAATGATCTTCAAACTAGGCGATCTGTTGGTTAGCGCACAGTTTTTTACTTGCGTTTCTATAGGATGGGAAGCTATTGAGCTTTTTCACACTTGAAGGCAAGGGGTTAGTGGCAATGGATATTACAAGCAAGGATTTATTTGATCTAGTAAGCGAATTTGATGTTGCAATGTTGGTAACCCATAGCCCCAAGGGAATTCATGCGCGACCCATGGCTATTGCGCGCCTAGATGTTGAAATGTGCGCTACTTACTTTGTGACTGACATCAATTCTATTAAGGTTGATGAAATTAATGCGAACCCCCACGCTTTGGTCACCTTCCAAGGCGCTAGAAAATATGCCTCAGTAAGCGGTGAGCTAACTGTTCTGCAAGATCGCAAATTAATTGAAGGAATGTGGAAAGAAGTTTGGAAAGTATGGTTTCCAAATGGAAAGTCTGACCCGAATATTGCTATTCTTAAATTTTCAGCCCACGAAGGGGAGTTTTGGGATAACGCGGGTATGCAGGCATTGAAATATGTTTACAGTGCTGCAAAAGCCTACCTATCTGGAAAAAGACCTGAGCCTAATGAAGAGCAGCATAGCAAGGTTGTTATTTAAAAATTGCTTTAATTTGTGCTTAGCAAACGATTAGTTTTTCACAACAAAAGAATACAGAACGCAAAGAATAGCTGCTGCAAAACCGGTGGCAATCGCTTCACCCGTAAAGCCCGCAGGATGGACAAAGTAATCAGATAAAGCTGTAGCTATGCCCGTTAAAGCTCCAGTGGTGTATTTGTTATGTAGCCAAGTTTTAGGCTCCACATAAGACATGACAACCATTACAAATCCAGCGGCAGCACCAGTACGTAATGCTATTACCCAATGCGCCCAAGTAATAATGACAAGATTTCCTTGCACCATTGCAAATAAGCAGGCCGGTACCGCTTCAGATGTACGGCGAAAAAATATGATTAGTTTTTCTTTGAACATGTCATGCCTGTCTTTTTAAGTTCTTAAGATTCAGTGAGTGTTGGTAATCTATATTAGGCTTAAAAGATGGTATCAAAATTAAAAGTCTGAAGAGTAGCTCCTAAGCCATTTTTTACCAAGGCAACTTTTCCCCAGAATAGGTCAGGAAGCTTCCAGAATCCTCTTTTCTTACATTCTCTATGACATGAAACATGTCGCAGACAGCTTCTAGAGGGTCTCTGCCTATTTGTTGGCCACGAAACGGCTGCGACAAGCCGGAGTTCACGGTACCAGGATGCAGTGCAATCAATGCAATATTAGGTTTTGTTCTAGCAAATTCTATTGAAGCTGTTTTGATGATCATATTGAGCGCAGCTTTTGAAGCCCTGTAGCTATACCAGCCCCCGAGGCGGTTGTCTTCAATGCTGCCCACCTTAGCAGAGAGTGTTGCCATGACCCCATGCTTTGGATCTAAGAGTTTTGAAAAGTACTTGATTGTTAAGGCAGGGCCAATGGTGTTGGTATTGAACATCTCGGTTAGTTGAGATGAATTCAGATCATCCAACTTCTTTTCGGGCATCCATTGTTCTGAATGCAACACACCAATAGTGTTGATGATCAGTTGAAACGGTCCTAACTCAGCCAGGCTACTTGCGGATGATTCAATAGTCTCGGGATGATGGTAATCAATTGCATGAGAGGAATTGCGATGAATACCAATGACTTTTGAGCAAGATGGGCGGCTCTCTAGTAGTTTCACAAAATGGGACCCTATAGTGCCTGATGATCCTATGACAAGGGCGTTAAATGGTTTTGGTAGCAAGCTCATAAATGCCTATAAAAGCGTTAAGTAATTTCATGTGATTTAGGAGACTTTAGCTCAGTTCTAATAAGAGCGTGCATAGCATTTATGTCTTTTATGCATCTATTTCATTTGCTTGTTATGCTTAAGCAACTATTTTATGAAAAGTAATAAATGAACATTAATGCTGATTACAGCGAGCGAATTGTTATTAACCACCATGACTTACCGTGGGCCCTTAGTCCTGAGCCTGGAGTCGAAAGACGTATGCTTGATCGCATGGGTGATGAGGTAGCTAAGGCAACTTCTATCGTGCGCTATGCACCGGGATCCCAATTCAAAACCCATAACCATGAATTTGGTGAAGAGATATTGGTTTTAGAGGGGGTCTTTAGTGATGAGACCGGAGATTATCCAGCTGGGACTTACATCATGAATCCCCCTGGCTCCTCTCATGCCCCATTTAGTAAATCTGGCTGTACACTTTTTGTGAAGTTGCGACACCTTGGTCCTGATCAAGTGGTGCGAGAGGTGGTCGACACTAAAACTGCTCCTTGGTATCAAGGTATGGTTCCAGGTCTAAATGTCATGCCGCTGATGCAGCAGGGTAGTGGCTCAACTTTGGTCCGTTGGGCGCCACAAACGTATTTCAATCCCCATAAACATTTCGGCGGGGAAGAAATATTTGTTGTGGATGGGGTATTTGAAGATGAGCATGGACGCTATCCAGCGGGCTCTTGGATCAGAAGCCCGCATATGAGTTTGCATCAACCCTTTAGCAAAGAAGGCTGCACTATTTTTGTAAAGACTGGTCATCTTTTGGAGAATGGCACTGGGAAGCAAGCTGCCTACTACTGATAATAGGCTTGATATTGACTATGGTTTTGGACTTGGGTAAATCTGATGAGATAAGTGCTGCCCATTCTTATTCACCTTGACTAAAACCATATCACCCACGTTCACTACTTTACCTGTATAGGCTTGAATGTTGACGTGGTGTGTTACCAGAATGACTGGAGCCTTATTGTTGTCGCTGAGCTTCATTTGAATTAACTGCTCAAGCTGTTTTGTTTGCTGTTTTTCAAGGCTCATATCATCAAAGAATGAGCCAATGACTGTTGAGATCTGGATAGGCCCTTTATCCAGTAGCTTGGCAGTATCGATACACCGACACCATGGACTACTAATTAAGTCTGCAGACGTTATCCCCTGCTTTTTCAGCCACTCGCCTATCAGGACTGCCTGTTTCTTTCCGTAGTCACCCAGGTTTCTTTGGGACGAGCATTGATCGATCTGATAGCCAATAGGATCACCATAGCCCGGGGCATCTGCGTGACGCATTAGGAGTACATGCTGACCATCACTTAAATCATTTGCTAAATTTGCACTTGCTGCTAGGGGTAGGAGGCTAAATAAAAGAAGTATTGCTGATGCAAAAACATGATTGAATCTCATGGCTTAGCCTCTCATTTTTGATAAATCTTCTTGGCCAATGCCTAATCTCACCCCAAGTGAGCCGCTGTTATCTCTTACTGGTGATTTTCTCAGACCAATTTCGAGGGACTGAATTTGGGGGTATACAGCACAGGCTTGAACGATTCTAGTCATCAGCCTTTCTTGAGTTTCATAATGACCATCGATCCCCAACCGCTCAATTTCCAGAACGAGTGGGTCGTAATCAAAGACATGCCTCATATTATCTTCTGCGATGAGCACTAAATTCGAATCAATCCAAAGTGTGAGATCAAGCAAATGCTCATTAGGAATAATGTCACCGTCTTTATAGCTTCCTATTTGAGTCTTTAGGCTCAAGTCCTTTAATTCGATAGATGCCGTACAAGACATATTCTGCGCCTTCGCTGATTAAATAATTTCGTTAGATGTTAATGGCGTTAGCCAGTTTTTGCCCGCTAAGCCATGCACCCTCAACCCTGCCGCCATTTAACCAATCGCCACATAGGCCTAGCTTCATAGCTGGATTCAAAATAAAGCCAGAACCTGAATTGATGGCGCCACTTGCATAGCGCCAGCGATGTATGGAGATTTCAGCATTCTCGCAATGAAGCCCCAGTTTCTTGGCGCATTCCAAAATATGGCTACTGGCAACCCCTTTATCAAGCTCAATCCATTGCTGACTCCACTGCGGGTTCGCATGAATAGTCCAGGTTTCTTGGCTGGCTCGTCCAGGCTTAGAATTGTTTCGGGAGATCCAGCTAATAATTTCATTATTGATGAAAGCCGCATCAAAAGGGATATCTGGGCATTCTGTAAATCGAGCCATTACTGTCCAGCAGCCCAACATATTTACTCCAGAGGCAAATCCATCGAGGGAGTAATCTGTTGACGTGACGAGGCTAGTTGCCTGAGGTGCGGGTATTGCCAAAATCAAATAGTCAAATGCTTGATCAATATCACCAGTTTCTAGACTGTGAATAAACCACTTCCCATTTTGTCGAAAAATTTTATCGATAGTGTGGTTAAACTGGATCGATAGGTTCTGAGCTAAATATTTCCCGGGTGAGTTCATGGCAGGGGTACCAACATAACGATGCCCATTGGAAATACTCTCTCGCCATTGATCGCCTTCATATACGAATAGACGGGGATGCCAAGCAGCCGCTACACCGGCCTTGATCCAAGCGTTAATTTCCTGAATAAATAGCGGGTCTCTCGCTGTGAAATATTGAGCCCCGTGGTCTGCGCTCCACCCTTCGCCGCTACGTGTGCTCATTCTCCCACTTGGCCCACGACTCTTTTCATAAGCGCAAACTTCAAAGCCAAGAGCTTGTAATCTGGTCGCGCAGCTCAGTCCGGCCAGACCTGTACCAATAATGCCGACGGTAGCTTTAGTGGTGGATTGATTAATCAAAGGAAATCATTTTTCTAAAAGTCAGATTAATACGTGCTTCGGATACAGTTTTGGATTTCAGTAGAGCATGATGCCAAAAATCTTGAGTTGGCGCATTCATGACCAAGACGCTACCATTCTCCAAGAAGAAAGAAATCGTTTCTTTATCTTTTTTATGGCGAAAAGCGAATTTACGTTGCGCACCAAGACTCAGTGAGGCGATGGAGGCATGTGGATCAAGTTCTCTTTCGTCATCGCTGTGCCAGCCCATGCCATCATCCCCGTCGTGATAAAAATTCAGTAAACATGAATTAAATTCACATTGAGAAATTGCCTCTACCTGATCTTTTATTAGGAGGAGATCGGGCGTCCAGGCTTGCGGCACCTTTGATACTCCAGAATACGTATAGGTGTAGTGCGGATCAGCAACCCAGGCGACTTTACGCCGGGTAGTTATTTTCTTGCCAAACATCACGAGTTGATCGGCCTCCCATTTCAAAGAGCTTTGAAGCTGACTCATGAGCTGGGCAGAGTGCAGTTCATCAAAGACCTTGGGGTGGTAATGAGCGCCCCCATCCTTTGGCAAAAGATTCAAGACGCAATCTTTAGGATCGAGATCAAATAATGGGTTTTGCATGATGAGTAAACAGGGTCAAGCACTAATTGAGTAAAAACCCTAGAATAGTCTTAATTTCAATTTCTTGAGAAGGGCGGGTGTATGAAAGCCCCAGATAAACGTTGCTGTGGCTCCGGTGTTTGCATCATTAATGATGCTGGCGAATGCTGGTGTGGACAAGTGTGGGATGGGGAAAAAATGTCTGCAGCCAGTCTAAATTTGCAAATCAAGTCAAATAAAATAAACGAGGATGAGTCAGGTAAGGCTAAACCTGAGTCCTAGGTCCCATCTTCGGGAAAATTTTGCTGGCTATATACTCAGCAGCTTGAATCTACGCAGCTTTTGATTCCTTTATTTATGATAGTTTGACCACAATATAGATAAAGGTAATTAATTGAAATAAGTTGATAGCAACGCTTGCCCCGTGTAAAAAATGAAAGCGACGACTTTGGCCTTGGTCTTTAGCCTCATTAATTTTTCCAGTGAGGTAGATAAGAGTAAAGGCAAAGAGCAGTGCACAGATTGCTAGCAAAACCTTGCTGACTCCATCGGGTGCAGTAAAAATACCAGCAGTAGTAATTAAGCCTAGGCAGGCATAGTATTTAGGAAAAAATTTCCGTACATACTTGCTGGACCATTCAACTGGGAGCACTTTAAAAACGGTTGGTGCAACGACTACGGTAAAGAAAAGCATGATGCCAATCATGCCTGAGAGTAAATAATTAGTAATCATGGTGTCTTTCTAAGTTAGCTATCCGTAGACTCTACGAAGTGAGTGGGCGGCCACCCCATCTTTGAGGGCCTCACGGACAGGTGCTGCAACTAGATCAATACTTTTTCTCACTGCAAGACGTTCAAAAAAGCTTGGGGTAGGTCTATTAATGAGTGGGTACACCCAGTCAGGAAGATTCAGATAGCCTGCGCGACTAATGAGTTTAATAAAGGGCTTGGCAGCTAGCTTGCTTGGAAAATTTTCCAGTAAATCAAAAATACTTTTTGCACGATCTCCAAAGTAAAGCTCGGGAATATAGTCTTTGATAGCTTCATTTGTATGATGGTAAGTGCTGGGTAAATCTTTTGCACCCATTCTTTCACCAAGTAATTTCATTTCTAGAAAATATTGATCTTTATCGCTTGAGCTTAATATTTCCTTTCGATAACCCTCAAATGCTTGCATAAAGCTTCTTGTCTCGGTGAGGTGAACCCAAGATAACAAATGAGGGTCTGTGGCTGAGTAAGGCCTTCCAAACTCATCAAAGCCTTTTATATTCTTATGAATCTGATTGACTTTGTCGATGATGTTGTCAGCCATTTCTGTTGAACCATAGGTGGTGGCTGCAATAAAGAAAGCCGTTCTACCTAATCTACCTTTGAGATCCTCTCTAAAACTAGAGTGGTCCCAAACTCCTGCTAGTGCTTGTGGATGAAGAGCTTGCAAGATTAGCGAGCTGATGCCGCCAATCATCATCGACATAAAGTCAGCATGTACTTTCCAGGCAATAGATTCCGGACCAAATAGGCCGCGGTCTCCTTTTGGCGTGAGAAAGGCGACTGGGGGCCCACCACCGCCCACCATCTCTCGAATCGTTTTACGAATCAGTTCATCAAGCATGGCTCTAGTGCATCTTGAGATTTCTTAAATCATCATCCTCGATAATTTCTGTAACTAGATCAAGCCTGATTCTTGGATTTGTTTGGGCGAGTAGGTGATTCTTTTGAGCTAGGGAGATGGGCAAAAGCTCGGCAAGGCGATTGGAAACCCAGCCACAGTCATCAATCTTGAAGGGCTCCTTAAACGGTGACTCCCCTAAAAGATCCTCGCTTTGGATGACTGAAATAATTTCATTCAATAAATTAACTACCCTTTGATGCTCTTGAGGGACCGGGGTAACGGGATCATTTTCGAGCAGTTCTACTTCACCAATCCATAGGCCGCTAGGTTCTTGTTGGCTGCTGAGGAGTCTAAAGCGCTGTGTGCCAACCGATTTAGTCATATATAAGGCGGGTTGGACAGGATCAAAGTCTTCAATCTGAGCCAAAGTCCCGATTTGGGAAAGAGCAGGAGGCGCAGTTTCATCTCCTTGATTTTCTAAGATGCTTACTACGCCAAATTCAGTTTTTTCACGCAGACACTTTTTAATCATGTCCAGATAGCGTGCCTCAAAGATTTTCAGGGCAATCACGCCATCTGGAAACAATACAGTTCCGAGTGGGAAAAGAGGAATTGTTCGATGAAGGGGTTCAGAAGTAGTCATTTATTCAATGTAATGGATTTAAAATTTTCTTGCTGACGCTGATCCCTCGCTGATTGCCCCCGTTTTGATCTAGGTTCAGCAATAAATGACATTTCCGTTTAAATTGAAGGCTTACCACTAGGAGATAAATATGGTCCAAAAACTTCGCATCAAACTTGCCCGCTGGATCCTAGGCAAGCATTGCCCTTGTTATCAAATGGGTTATCACACTATGGTTGATTTTCAGCAACGTAGCGCAGATCAAATAGCGAAATCTCAAGTACGTAGTAAAAATCAATAAATATTCGTAAACCACCTCTTCATTTGCTTCAGTATGAAACGTTGGCAAATGCGCAGAAATTGTGCGCTGACCCCCAGGCAGCTCCTCAAGTTCTATATTGTGCTGGTGTGTCTTTCGTTGACAGTGGGAGCCGGCTTTTTCTTGGCGGGGGTATGGGTTATTCCCATTTTTACGGCTTTAGAACTTAGTGCGGTAACGCTTGGCTTTTTAATCTACTGTAGGCATGCTCTAGATTGCGAAACGATTGAGATTGATGGCAAACGGCTTGTGGTCAAAAAATTTATTGGCTACAGAGAGCTTGTTTATGAATTTAATACCCAGTGGGCTAAGATTGAGTTGCCATCGGAGGGTTCAAAAGTATTTCATATAAGCCAATCAAATCAGCGGGTTGAGCTTGGTCAGTTTTTAAGGTCCGAACAACAATTACCCCTAATTGCCTCTGTTCGTATCCACCTCGGGTAATTAGCGATTGCTCAAGCGCCACGCAACTAAAGCACTAGAAAACAATTGGATTATTAGCAAGAGAATCACCAGCACATTTAATATCTGAAAGTAGTTTGCGAAAGGAGATAGCATGACGGGCATGCCGTCTATTAGTGCTGTTTCTCTCAGGTAATCCATTCGGGGTATTAGTAGAAAACTAACTGTTGCAATCGCTATCATCGCAATTAGCGAAGGAAGGCGGACGCTTTTGAGTGAATGCGCTCCTCTTCTAATGAGGATATTAGCAATGCTTAAGATCGCAAATGCACATCCTAAAAAGTAGTAAGAAAGATGCTGTATCACTAGGTGTCCAATCATTCCAGCTGCTTGAGAATCATTTATCAGCAAATAGACTGTCAGGTAGGATGCGATTTGAGCAATCATGCCGCCAGTCAAAATACTGGCAAGAAAACGTAGGAGCCTATGAGATAGTGGGTATTGAGTTCTGGTCACTTCAACCATAAGTTAAATAGGGTTAATTAATGCAGTGCAGCACGTTACTGAAATCAGTTTCATACTAGTCCCAATCCAATTTTTACGCTGAAAGTCCTTATGGAAGTCACTAAAGCAGTCAGAGTAGCTCTCAATACCCTTGTGGATATTGCAAGCCATTCGGCCAATGGACAGCTCGTCCCCGCCCCAGAGATTGCAAAAAGGCAGCAGATATCGGTCAGCCGTATTGAGCTATTGCTAAAACCACTCAGGGAGTCGGGTCTAGTTGTTGCAGTGAAAGGGAGGGCGGGTGGATATCAGTTATCAATGGACCCTCGAATTATCACCATCAAAGACATTGTTCTCGCAATGAATAAAATTAAAAAGAGAAAAGTAGAGGTGTCGGATATTGCTAAAGACCTTTATCAGTCTCTTGAAGCTTACATGATGAGCTGCATCTCCAATGTGACCCTGGCGTCAGCAATCAAGGATTACATTCCACGTTTTAGTGATGTACAAACTGCTCCAGAGAGAAGGTCTTATCCACCAGTAGAAAAGTCAGTCACTATTAGGGAAGAGAAAAAGAAAAAAGGGGAGTCTCAAAAGGTCATCAAAACAACCTTTAAAAAAATTGAGGATGTCCCGCGTGGCCCGAATTCTATTTTCAGCTTTGCGGACTACTTAAATAAAGGCTCAACAGCAAACTGAATCAATTTAATGCTACTAGCATGAAAGATAAGCGTAGCCCTTACCCAGATTTAGCTTTTGTTGATATCGAAACCACTGGATCTCATTTTGATCGTGATCGTATTACTGAGATTGGGATCAAGACCTTAGCTGGCAATGAGCTGCAGGTATGGGAAAGGCTGATAGATCCACAAACCTTTATCCCCCAGAATATTCAAAGACTGACCGGCATATCGCCAGCAATGGTTCATGGTAAGCCTTGTTTTTCTGAGCTTGCTGCTGAGCTAAAAAAAGAGCTTGAGGGAAAAATTTTCGTTGCTCACAACGCTCGCTTTGATTATGGCTTCATCAAGGCCTCGTTTAAGAGGGTCGGAATTGACTTTAAGCCGAAAGTTTTATGCACCGTCAAACTATCTCGATTGCTCTTCCCAGATCAACCTCGTCATAACCTTGACACTATTATTGGCGCTCACGGGCTAAAGGTAAGCGCTAGGCATCGCGCATTGGGAGATGCTGACTTATTGCTTCAATTTTGGCGTATTTGCGAGTCAAGGTTTGGGCAGGAAAAATTGAATGAGGCAATAAATCAGCTCATTGGTAATGCCAGCCTTCCTGCAAACATCGATCAGAATTTAATCGACTCCATACCCGATAGCCCTGGTTGCTATATTTTTTATGGGGAGAATAAGACCCCTCTCTACATCGGTAAAAGTATTTCCTTGCGCAGTAGGGTGATGGGGCATTTTCAGGGGGCATTAACGCAACGCAAAGAAATGAAACTCTCTTTGCAGGTTCGCGATATTGATTGGATCGAAACCAGCGGAGAGCTTGGCGCTCTAATACTGGAGTCAAGGTTGATAAAAGAGCGCATGCCCTCCATGAATATCAAGCTACGTAGATCTAAGGATTTATGCGCATGGAGCTTGGTGGAGGATTCAACTGGAGTGCTTACCCCTACCTTGGTCACTCATAATCATTTGCAGCCTGGGTTGCAGGATAACCTTTATGGTTTGTTCTATAGCAAGCGAGAAGCGCATTCATACTTAAAGGCAATAGCTAAAAAATATCACTTATGTGAAGCATTACTCGGCCTAGAGAAGCGTATTGAAGGTAAGTCTTGCTTTGGATATCAGGTTAAGCAATGTGGTGGTGCGTGTCTAAATCAAACGCCCATTCATTTGCATAATTTACAGTTAAAAACCGCTTTGGAACTTTTTAGGGTACAGGTATGGCCTTATTCTGGTCCTATTGCCATAAGGGAGGGCGGTGAAATGATTGTGCTTGATAAGTGGTGCTATCTGGGGACCGCTATTAATCAAGATGAGCTTTATGAATTGGCGGAATCTGGTGAGGCTGAGTTTGATCTTGATATCTATAAGATCGTCAAAAAAGCACTCTTAGGACCCTACAGGAATCAAGTGATTTCGGTCGGTGTGCAATAAGTGAAGACGGTCATCTACTGGTTTAGAAATGATCTTCGCCTGGAAGATAACCCGGCATTCTCACAGGCCTGTAAGGACGCTGAGCATCTTTTGCCTATTTACATTCATCAGCCTAACTTAGAAAAAGATACCCCATGGGGATTTCTTAGGGTTAGTGAGCAGCGTAGGATATTTTTGGAGCAGTCTTTACAGGAATTGCGTGCCCAACTAAGCAATTTAGGGTCGGAACTATTTGAATTGACTGGCGATCAATTAAATGTGTTTGAGAGATTGCGGGTGCAGATTGATGTAGAGGCCATTTATTTTGAGCACATAGAGGCGCCTGAAGAGTTGGAACAAGTGGCCCTATTAAGGAATGCCGGCTTTCGCGTGTATTCCATTTGGCAATCGAGCATGTTAGACCCCCAATCCCTGCCATTTGCATTACAAGAAATGCCAGATATCTTTACCCAATTTCGCCAACAAGTCGAAAAGCAGAAACTCAGATTCGCTAGGCCTTTAGAAGCGCCCAAGAGCATCCCGCCACTGCCATCAATAGAGATGTCTTCCGTTGAACAAAACGCTTTGAATCATCAATCTCAGGAATGCTTATTTCAGGGTGGAGAGCGGGCTGCACACACTCACATCCGGCGATATTTTGAGCGTCGTTTGCCTGATACCTATAAGCAAACGCGTAATCAGTTAATGGGCATGGATTACTCCAGTAAGTTCTCACCATGGCTGGCTTTGGGATGTTGCTCGGCAAGAACGATTGCAAAACAGTTGTCGGAGTATGAGGTTCGCTATGGAGCAAACGACGGAAGCTATTGGCTTTGGTTTGAGCTTCTCTGGCGAGACTACTTCCGCTTTTTACATTTTAAGTTTGGTAAAAAGCTTTATTACTCTAGAGGTTTGAGTAAGAATCCAAGCAATCCATTTGATAGCAAGCAATTCATTCAATGGTCATCTGGTAAGACTGGTGAGCCACTCATCGATGCCGGTATGCGTGAATTACAAAGGACTGGATACCTATCGAATCGCCTGCGTCAAGTTGTGGCGAGTTATTGGATTTATGACATGAAGGGTGATTGGCAAGCGGGCGCTGCTTGGTTTGAGTCTCAATTGATTGACTATGATGTTTATAGCAATCAAGGAAACTGGCTATATATTGCCGGTAAAGGCACGGATCCGAGAGGAGGCAGACCTTTTAATGTGTTCAAGCAAACTCAAGACCATGATCCAGAGGGCATATATCGTCGAATATGGCTTGATTCAGTTTTATAGCCATTCTTCAGATTAGTGTTGAGATGGATAATGACGCATACATCAATTTTTACTCTATTTTGGAATTATCCCCATGGAAATTAAAGTCAACTTTCTCGATAAACTTCGTTTAGAAGCAAAGTTCGATGACTTCACAGTTATTGCTGACCAGCCGATTCGCTATAAGGGTGACGGTTCTGCGCCTGGGCCTTTTGATTACTTCTTGGCTTCGTCTGCCTTATGTGCGGCTTACTTTGTAAAGCTGTATTGCGATACTCGAAATATTTCTACTGAGAATATCCGTCTCTCACAAAATAATATTGTTGATCCAGAAAATCGCTACAAACAAATCTTTAAAATTCAAGTTGAGCTGCCGGCCGATATTTCAGCAAATGATCAACAAGGTATTCTGCGCTCAATTGAGCGTTGTACGGTTAAGAAGGTAGTGCAGGAGGGTCCCGAGTTTGTTATTGAGCAAGTTGCCAATCTTGATGCTGATGCGCAGAGTCTATTGACTTTAAAGCCTGACGTTAGCGCTAGTACTCATATTCTTGGAAAAGATCTGCCGCTAGAGCAAACGATTGCCAATATGTCAGGTCTCTTGGCCAATCTGGGAATCAAGATTGAAATTGCTTCGTGGCGTAACCTGATTCCCAACGTTTGGTCACTGCATATACGCGATGCCCACTCCCCAATGTGTTTTACCAATGGCAAGGGTGCAACAAAAGAAAGCGCTTTGGCTTCTGCCTTGGGCGAGTACATAGAGCGTTTGAGTAATAACCATTTCTATGCTGGCGCCTACTGGGGTGAGGATATGGCTAATGCAGAGTTTGTGCATTACCCTAATGAGCGTTGGTTCAATTCTGGCAAGAAAGATGCATTGCCAGCAGAAATTTTGGATGAATACTGCCTGAATATTTATAACCCAGATGGCGAGTTGCGCGCTTCACATTTAGTGGATACGAATTCCGGCAATGCAGAGCGCGGTATCTGCTCATTGCCTTATGTACGGAAATCTGATGGTGAGGCGGTGTATTTCCCGTCTAACCTCATTGAAAATCTGTTCGTCAGCAATGGGATGAGTGCTGGCAATACCTTGGCTGAAGCGCAGGTGCAGTGCTTGTCGGAGATTTTTGAGCGAGCAGTGAAGCGTGAAATTCTGGAGGGTGAAATTGCTTTACCGGATGTGCCGCATGAAGTGCTCGCGAAGTATCCCGGCATTCTGGCCGGTATTCAGAGTCTTGAGGAGCAAGGCTTCCCAGTATTAGTTAAAGATGCATCCCTCGGCGGCGTCTATCCAGTGATGTGCGTTACCTTAATGAACCCAAGAACAGGCGGTGTCTTTGCCTCTTTTGGCGCTCACCCAAGTCTTGAGGTTGCTTTAGAGAGAAGCTTGACTGAGCTCTTGCAAGGTCGCAGCTTAGAGGGCTTGAATGATCTGCCACCACCCACCTTTGCCAGCGAGGCCGTGACTGAGCCCAATAACTTTGTAGAGCACTTTATTGATTCCAGTGGCATCGTATCTTGGCGTTTCTTCAGCGCCAAATCGGATTATGAATTTGTAGAGTGGGATTTCTCTAGCAAGGGTGAGGATTCGAATACCAAAGAGGCTGAAACTTTATTTGGCATTCTGAAAGAGATTGGCAAAGAGGCTTATGTAGCTGTTTATGACCAGCTAGGCGCAACCGCTTGCCGAATATTGGTACCAGGATATTCTGAGGTTTATCCAGTTGAAGATCTGATTTGGGATAACACCAACAAGTCTTTGCTGTTCCGCGAGGACATTCTCAATCTATCTCAGCTAGATAATGCCAGCTTAACTGCACTTCTGGATCGCTTAGAAAATAATGAGCTCGATGAGTACGGTGACATTGCTACACTAATTGGCATTGAGTTTGATGAGAATACCGTTTGGGGTCAACTTACTGTGTTGGAATTAAAGCTGTTAATTCATCTTGCCCTCAATCGATTTGATGAGGCGCATGAACTAGTCGGTGCATTTCTTCAGTACAACGACAATACGGTAGATCGTAAGCTGTTCTATCAAGCGCTAGATGCTGCCCTTGAAGTTCATCTGGATGATGAATTAGAGATGTCAGACTATGAATCTAATTTCCGCCGTATGTATGGCGATGCCAGGATGGATGCTGTATTAGGCTCAATCAATGGCAGTGTTCGTTTCTATGGTTTAACGCCAACAAGCATGAAGTTAGAGGGCTTAGACAGGCATCATCGTTTGATCGATAGCTATCGTAAGCTACATAAGGCAAGAGCTAGTAGCGCTAAATCTTAATAAAGCCAGGGATCTTCATGAAGACATTAACTGCTGCTGAGGCAATTACCTCACGTATGTCGGTAAGGGCATTTACAAAAGAGGCCGTCTCAAAAGAGATCATCCTCAAGCTGCTCGATATCTCTGCAAGAGCGCCCTCAGGTACGAATACCCAACCTTGGAAAGCCTATGTTGTAGAAGGCAACGCACTTGAGGATTTATGCAAAAAGGTATGCACTACTTATGACAGCATTGCGCTCAATCCCGAGTTGGCAAAAGAATATCAATCCGCATATGACTATTACCCTAGCAAATGGTTTAGTCCATATATAGATAGACGTCGTGAAAATGGTTGGGGCTTGTATGGTTTATTGGGAATTACTAAAGGCGATAAAGACAAGATGCATGCGCAGCATCGAAAAAACTTTGAGGCATTTGGTGCGCCAGTTTGCATCTTCTTTACTATCGATAAGGAGCTTGGCAGGGGCTCGATGCTTGACTATGGAATGTTTTTGCAGAATATGATGATTGCAGCTAGAGGTGAAGGTTTAGATACCTGCCCGCAAGCGGCATGGAATGACTATGCGAAGATCATCCTGCCATGCATCGGTGCGAAAGAGAATGAGATGCTTGTGTGCGGTATGGCACTAGGGCATGCCGACAAAAACGCGTTAGTGAATAGTTTCCACACCCCCAGAGTAAGCGCGGAAGAATTTACTACCTGGGTAAAGTAGGGGGGGGGGCTACCCTTTATTGCTAATGATCTTTGGAAGTTTCTAACTAATTCTCCTAAAAACTATATGGGAAAAATAGAAATGAATTGCCCAATAAACCCGATTTCAAGGCTTTAAATGGGGTTTTAGAAAATATATGTTGCTTTGCAACAAAAATATCTTGCTTTTGGAAAATGGCGATCTTAAAATGGTGCATCGCAATAAAAAATCCACATTTACTTAAAGTTAGGATAAATCATGTTTCAAAACCAATTAAACGACCAACTCGCTTCTGCACAAGCCAAAGCAATCGAAACTGCTAAACATTTGGCACAAGTTGCTGTTGAAAGTGCACAAGAATTAGCTGAAATCAACCAAGCTGCCGCTAAAGATGCTTTAGTTGCTGCTCAAGATACAAGCTCACAATTGTTGGCAATCAAGGATCCACAACAATTAGCTAAATTAGCTCAGCCAGAAGCTGCTCAAGAAGCCGCTAAATATGCTGCTGCTTACCAAGCTAAAGTAAACCAAGTAGTTCGTAACGGTAACAAAGAAGTTGCCCAAGTAGTTGATGCCTCTATCGATGACGCACGTGCTGATTTGGTTAAGTTTGTTAAAGAAGCTACTAAAACAGCTCCTGCTGGTTCTGAAGCTTTTGTTTCTGCATTCAAAACTGCATTTGATTCTTCACTTCAACAGTTTGACCAAGTTCGCGCATCTGCAACTGATGCATTTGCTAACTTTGAGAAGAGTGTTGATGCTGCTTTGGCAAACATTCAAGGTCAATACGCTGTTGCTAAGCCAGCTGCTAAAAGCCGTAAAGCTGCTTAATTAACTGAACAGTTAATTTTGTTGTTAAAAAAGCCACCTTCTGAACTGACCCCCAAAAGTTGGACAGTTTAGTTAGGTTAGCACGAGGGATTGAGTTCGGTAATTTACCGGGCTCAGTCCCTTTAGTTTTTGCTTAATTCGATCATGGTTGTAGTAGTGGATATATTC
>NZ_JACVPB010000018.1 GCF_018882085.1 Polynucleobacter sp. AP-Reno-20A-A9
GTTCAACTACCTGTTTGACTGCCTCTAACTTGAACTCTTCAGTAAACCGTCTTCTTGTACTCATGACACACCTCCTAATAGACTAAATATTAGGCTAGAAAGTGTCTATAGAAGTAGTAGCGATTCAGAAAGACTAGAAACAAGGTATTTAGGCCCCTATTGAGGATAGGGGCGCTGATTCAGCACATTCTCATATCAACACCTAAAATATCTAATGAACTTTTTTTATATAACTGCTTTGCTCCTGACCTTAGTGACTTCCTCGGCACAAGCAGCAGAAATTTATATAACTGATCCTGAGCACACCTTTGTTAGCTTTAGCTACAAACATTTAGCTTACTCAATTCAAACCAGTCGTTTTGATAGGGTGAATGGAACTATTACGCTGAATGACCAAATGGATGGCGGCGCTATAGATGTTGCTATTGAGACCGGCTCAGTCAGTACAGGCTCCGATACCTTTAACAAGTTACTTAGAAGCGAAAGTTACTTTAATTCTGAAAAATTTCCTGTAGCCAAATTCACTTCTGATAAGGTTACATTCAATAATCAGGCTATTACATCACTCTCAGGCGAGCTGACTATTAAAGGCATTACCAAACCTGTCAATATTGAAGTAAGTAACTTTGCTTGCAGTCGTAACTTTATTACTTTGAAATATATGTGTGGCGCTAACGCAAGTGCGAAGTTAAGTCGCTCTGAATTTGATCTAGGAAAATATGTACCATTTGTTGGTGATGAAATAAGCTTAAATATAGTGATTGAGGCGTCAAGAGAATAGCCTTAATTACACTGGTATCGCCAATAGAGTCTGCAAGCAATAAGACTTCATTTGAGTGCCAAACCCAATAGAGCCATATAAAAATATAAAGCCCTCACCATTTCTGATGAGAGCTTTAATTAACCTACTAGGACCTGGGCTTAGGTTAAATTTCTTATGCCGTTCAAACCCATTCAGAACATATCAGTTTAAAAATGGTTTTCAATCAACATTTCTGACTTAGGGATAAATCCAGGTTTAGGCCATGCTGGTTTAATGCCCTTACCAACGACCAACATTGCAGCAATGGCATAGTCTTTAGGCAAATGAATCAATTCGGCGACCTTATCAAAATCAAAGCCAACCATTGGGCACGAGTCATAACCCATCGCTTTGGCTGAGAGCATCATAGTTTGCAGCATGATGCCAGCTGATCGCATTGCTTCATCTCTTTGTAATTGCTCTTTTTCAGCATAAAAAGGATGAATCCAAGGAACCAATACATCTTGAGCTTCTTTGGGTGCATTTACCCAATATCGAGCAGGATCTTTTTCCCAAGCCTTGATATCCACAGTTACTACAAATAATAGGGATCCATCAGTAACTTGAGCCTGATCATGAGCAGCTTCTCGTAATTTTGCTCTTAAAGCCTTGTCTGTAACATTAACTAAACGCCAGTGCTGGATATTGAATGAGGATGGTGCCTGCATCGCAAGGTCAAGCAACTGCTCTGTCTCTTGCTTAGTAAATTCATGGCTTGGGTCAAAGTACTTAACGGCCCTACGTTCGCGGATTGCATCAAATGTATTCATTAACTTCCTCAGTGAGATTCAAGCCCTGATAATACGGCAACATTCAAAAGACAAAACCCTCACCATTGCTGATGAGGGTTTACCTTTCTGGTGGGCCCACTAGGAATTTAACCTGGGTGAAAAGGGATTCTGGTTTGTGTAGCTTTCACTACTCCCTAGACTATGCCTTCATCATATCGATTGCTCGACTTAGATGGGTGCCGTCTAGTCGCGCGCTGTTATGAGGTTTTTACTAGAGAAAAGTTGTCAAAAAATAAGCTCGCCTCCAAAAGCCAATTAATGATCATTTTGTATCATTTCACTCAAGCCTATTTATAAAATATTGCAATGCACAAGAATTTCTGCTGACTAATTCATCAGATGTCCTAGTACTAACCCCAAAACCTTTAACCTACGATATCGTAATAACGCAGACATCAAATATAAGAATGCCTCAGACAAAGAGGTCATTCAATTAAATTAAAATTAAAAAGGAGATCTAATGAAGATCAATGTATATTTGGCACGTTTCTTAATGCTAATAGCGAGCGCATGTATTACACAGTCCGCATTTTCCCAAAACTACCCCATCACACCTCTTTTAGATTCAGCTCTAAAAGCACCTCTCATTATTAGTAAGCAGGGAAGTTTCTTTGTTGGTGGTCAGGATGTCACATCTGATACTCTATCAACTATGTCAGCCTTTGGTTCCAAAGGAACGATCACTCTGGATCAGATGTATGTAGCATATCAAATTCCTGTTAAAGCTAAGTCGACCTCAGTTGTCCTAATCCATGGTTGCTGCCTAACAGGCAAGACCTGGGAATCAACTCCAGATAATCGCATGGGATGGAACGAATATTTTGTCCGCAGAGGCTTTCCAACTTATGTCATTGATCAAGTTGGACGTGGCCGCTCTGCAGTCAATTCTGCCTCTCAAATCAATGCAGTAAAAACCAATCAAGTGCCACCTGAAAAATTACCGACTGTAATTGCCGCTAGCCATGAGGGTGCCTGGCAAATCTTTCGTTTTGGTGCTGAATATCCAAAGACGTTTGAGAATCAAAGATTTCCAATTGCCGCCCAACAAGGTCTTTGGCAACAGATGGTAGCCGACTGGTACTATGGACTCGAGGAGCCTAACGCTACACCAGTAGCATTGTCAACGCTATCAAAAGAACTCAAAAAAACCGTATTAATCAGCCATTCACAGTCTGGTATTTTTCCATTTAATTCCGCCAAAATTAGTAACGATGGTATTGCCGGAATTATTTCAATTGAGCCGGCCGCATGCCCCTCAGCAGATTCTGATCTGACACCTTACTTGAGAATACCTTCGCTGATCATGTTTGGAGATTTTGTTGAACTATCAACCAGATGGGCTCCGCGACTAAAAGCTTGCCGAGAATTTGTTGCCAAAGTTAATGCGCAAGGCGGCAAAGTTGAATTGCTTGTTCTTCCCGAAATTGGCATAAAAGGAAATACACATATGTTGATGCAAGATAATAATTCAATTGAGCTGGCTGCGTTACTGAGTACTTGGATTGAAAAGCATGTTACTTCAAAGAATCAGTAAATTTAAATTGTCAGAGGAGTTAATAATGAATCTAAAGCGTCGTAGCGCCCTGCAAAATATTTTAGGCATTGCTTCTGCACCCTTGTTAATTAATCCAATCAATTCATTTGGGCAGCAAGGGCTTGGCCCCATAGATGGGTATGACTTGATAATTACTGGCGGCAGAGTCATTGATCCCTCCCAAAAATTCGACCAAATTGCTGATATTGGAATACGTAATCAAAAAATTGTTGAAATCAAACCTCAGCTGACTAAAAAATCAGCGCAAACCATCAATGCAAGCGGCAAAATCATCACACCAGGACTAATTGACCTTCATGCACATTGCTACCCTCAAGCATCTGCAATAGGATTACCAGCAGATGAGTTGGTTTATCTTACTGGGACAACAACCTTTGTTGATGCAGGTGATGCAGGTGCAAATAATTTTTCAGCTTTTAAACATTACATTGCAGCTCAGGCAAGAAGTCGTATGTACGCCTTTCTCCATATTTCATCCATTGGACTTGCAGGATTTCCTGTTGGCGAAATGAAGAATATTGAGTATGCAAATATTGATCTAGCCGCTCGAACACTCAATGAAAATCCTGACATCCTGTTAGGAATCAAAGTTAGAGAATCCCTTGATGTGGTTGGAGAAAACGGCATCGAACCTCTTCGAAGGGCCGTTCTTGCTGCAGAGCGCTCTGGAGTCAAGGGAGCTAGAGTCATGTGCCATATTGGAAATGCGCCTGGGGACTTAAGCGTCTTACTTGATACTCTAAGACCTGGAGATATTTTGACGCACGCATACAGCGGCGCCGGCAACAATACGGTACAAAATGGCAAGCTCATTGCTGCAGCATTGGAGGCCAAAAAGCGAGGTGTCATTATTGATGTTGGTCATGGTGGCGGAAGCTTCGATTTCACTATCGCTGAGCCAGCAATACAGCAAGGCCTAATCCCAAACACTATTTCAAGCGATCTTCATGCCTATAGCGGTAACTCCCCTAGTATTCCCTATCTTCCGAATGTGATGAGCAAGTTTTTAACCCTTGGGTTTGCTGTAAATGAAGTTATTGCTATGACAACGAGTCACCCAGGGAAAATCATTAATCGAGATCCATTATTGGGAACACTTAAAAATGGAGCGAGTGCTGATATTACGATATTTGATTTGGTTGAAAAGCCAACAGAATGGCTAGATACAAAAGGTAATAAACGCCTTGGACAAATGGCCTTTGTACCATTTCAGACTATTCGAGGGGGAGTTCCTTACGGCAGACCTTTCCCATCTCCATTTAGTTACTCTTAAGTTGTAAAACAATTTAGTTACTAAATTACACTGTTACTTAAAGTAGCGCTCAAAAAAATACCAACCCGAAGGTTGGTATTTTCATTTCTGGTGGGCCCACCAGGACTTGAACCTGGGACCAAAGGATTATGAGTGCAGACACCCAAAGTAGACCCATATAAACAGGGGGTCTGCGGGCGGTCAGTGTCGGTGTGTATGCAAATGTGTAAGCAAATTCGTGGATTTAGAAGAACCGTTCTATCGGTCTTTGGTTACAAGATCTAAAGGATTTTTGGAGCAACCACCTAACACTTCGTTGCTTCAAACAGTATTTTCTTAGGTTTGATAAGCGTTACTTTAAGTAACGCTTATTTGTAAGGTAATTTTCTTTTAATATTTGAAGTAGTAGCAAAGCTAATCTTTGTCACCCCGTTGGTTTGGGCCAAAGCCATAATTTCAGCTACCCGCCCATAAGGCACTGCTTGATCCGCCTGAATCTGTACCTGAAAATTAGGGCCTGCCTTTGCCTTGAATATCTCTACTAGTTCAGAATCATTGATAGCTTTGTCATCAAACTGAATATGTCCATTTGAATCCACTGCCAATACAGAATTCTTTGTTGGCACTGCCTTATTGAGCTCTACTGTTTTGGGTAAATTAACTTTCATTGATTGCGGCACTAACAAAGGCGCAGTCACAATAAAAATCACTAGTAACACCAACATCACATCAACCAAAGGCGTGACATTGATTTCTGCCATTGTTTGCATGCTACCGCGATCTAATTTCATAGCCATTGCATTTCCCCAATCAATGATGTATTTTTTTCACCTGAGCAACAGCCAAGCGCAAAAAATCATTGATAAAGCCATCCATATTGGTACTAGTTAGCCTTAATTGACGTACAAAGTAATTGTAGAAAAACACTGCTGGCAAAGCCACTGCAATACCAATTGCTGTAGAAATGAGTGCCTCACCAATCGGCCCAGCCACCATATCAATACTAGCCTGCCCTGAATCACCAATGGCTTTGAGGGCATCCATAATCCCCCAAACCGTACCAAATAAACCAATAAATGGTGAGAGCGAACCAATCGACGCCAACTCGTTTAAACCCTTTTCACGCTGTCGCATGATTTCTTCTGCTTTTTGTTGTAAGGGGCGCTCTAACACTTCATTGACCTCACCGGCATGCCTTAATGAGTGTGGGTTACTTAAGTATTCGTCATAGACAATAAAGCCAGCATTAGCTATTTGTCCCAAATCAGTCTTGTTATCCACCACGGCAGACCTTGCCACCTCCCAATTATCATAACTCCAGAAAGACTTAGAAAATGCTCGGTCATTTTGACTTACTTTTCGACTTTGCAAGAACTTATATAGCGCCAAAACCCAGGTAAAGATGGAGAGTAAGACGAGTAAGCCCAACACGATACTAATAACATTTGCATTCACATTCATAATGACTTTCTTCATCTGCTATTTAAACTAAAGGTGACCGGGATGCGCAGTCTTTGTACATAAGGCATACCATCTCTTTTAGCGGGTATAAAACGCCACTGCCTAACAGTCTCAAGCGCCGCTTCATCTAACAACTTAATGCCACTACTAGCGGCCATTCGCACATCTGTTGCGCTGCCATCGGTCAATACCTCTGCGGTAATGATGACTACACCCTCTTGGCGCATCTTACGAGAATAGATTGGGTAACGCGGCTGGGCATTTCGCAAACTTTCTGACTTGTAGTCTGCATCAGCTGTTCCGCTAGATGAGCCTGCTGATTGCGCTTTGCCACCGGATAACTGGGCTTGCATTTCATTGCCAGAAGATGAAGCTTGAGCGCTGGGTTGATTGCTTGACTGATTATTTGACTGAGCACCTAGCTGACCTCCTGATTGTGGTCCACTGGAGCCACTACTTGAGGCACCGCTTGAGGCACTGCTAGGGGCACTACTGGCAGATGGCGTTCCGCCTGATTTTGCAACTTCATCAGAAGCGCTTGATGTACCAGCGCCTTTACTAGGTGGCGCAACTTCAGGCGCATCTTTATCTTTATTCTTTTTATCTACCATTGCAGGCAAAGTCGGGGCAATCACGTCCGCTGACTTTGGCTCAGCTTGTTTTAGATCGACTTTATTTACCACTACCTCTTGCTGAGCCTCCCTTTGAGGCTGAACCTTTTTTTCTTCTGGCTTTTGTACTTCGATTGCTGGCAGTAGCTTTTCCGGTATCGGCTCAACCTTAATGGGTTTAATAGCCTGTATAGGCTTAATGATCCCCTCGTTAAACTTCACCACCGGTGTGTTGTCCGTATTTTGTGGAGCTTCGATTGGCAAGGATTGTGTAGCAGGCTTGATGCTATCTGCTCTAGAAGCAGCCGCTTGCTTTTGCTCTGATTGAGGCGAGATGGTCTTCTCAAGAATACTTTTAGGAATAACTACTGGATTACTTAAATCGATTTGCAGCTCATCATTGAGCTCACTCTTGCCTGTTTGCTTGATAGACAATAGAGAAAAAATGACAGCATGAAGTGCTAATACCAACAGCAATATACGCCAGTATTTTTCTAAAAACTCCTTAGATGTTGGCTCTTGACGCGCATAGCTGGGGATATAAATACTGGCAAAACGCATCTAGTGATCTTATGATGACTTATTGTAAAAGCGCAGCAAAGCCACTAAAAGTCTGCATTTTTTACTGCACACAACTTAAATAACTCGCCTCATAGCGCATGACGCACGCTTCACTAGGAGATCCAACGGTAACTGATCCACCAGATTGATCGTACATAATTTCAGAGGCTAGCTGAGTGAATTCATTATTAAATGAATTTTGTAATGCTCCACCATCACTATATGGAGCAGATGTTAAATTACTCGTACTTGTCGTACTACTAGATGACGCACTAGCCGTTGTATCGGTCACGCTGTAATTAAGCCCTGATCCGGATAATCCTGACACTGTACCGCCACCATTGAAGATGCTAACAATGAGGCCACTTCCTGCTGGAGTAAAGCCGCTACCACTGGAGCTGCCAGCATTAAAAGCAATATTACCCGTTTGAGTCGTCAAGCCCAAGGTTTGGTTTACAGTGCCATTACCCAAGGTAAAGCCTTTGGCAGTATAAGTTTGATCACCTGTAGTGGAGACATTTTCCTTAATGGTTACTATGCCCACCAAATTGGCTGGAGTTGTATCAATAGCGCTATACAGCGCACCAGTCGCAGCATCTTGAGCGCCGGTAGAAGCAGTTAGACTCTTCAGAGCAGCAACTCCACCTACAACATCATTAAAGACGATGCTTGGAGCCTCATTGGCGATGGTCACCGCTTTAACAAATAAGTTGTGTGTACCAGCGACAGTATCGTTAATCGTTCCATTAAAGATAATCGCTGGATCTTCTGATAATAAAACGCGGGTTGGGCCGTTGCTACCGTTATCCCCTACCAATAGACTGCCGTTATAGATTTGAGTTAAGCGAGTGGTGATATCCGCACTTAGGTTAATCGTATTGGCGCTGACTGTTAAGTTAGCCAAATTGTTACTTGATTGCGATTGATAGCCGCTATAGGTGGTTGGGCTATAACTTTGTGTGCCAGTGTTATAGGTCTGGGTTGTAACTCCCACCTGACCATTGAAAGTCACTTGACCGGCGTCAGCCCTGAGCACCAAGGATTGATTGGAAGCACCAGCATTGAGCGTGCTACCAAATGTAATATTGCCTGCGGATGAACTTAAGGTCGTACTGTTAGCAGAGTTGTTAATTGTCACAGCGCCGTTATAGGCCTGATTACCAGAGCTTGTAATATTGCTAGCTAAAACCACTGCACCATTTACCGTCAGGTTAGGGAGAGTTACACCTGAAGTACTAAAGGTTCCTCCAGAAGAATTGAGCGCGCCAGTGCCCAATGCGGAGCTACTGCCAGCAATCAAACTAGAACCCGAGGCTAAGGTAGTGCCGCCGCTATAGCTATTACCGCCAGTAAGTGTCAATGCGCCAGCACCAGATTGAGCAATGGAACCCGTACCAGAGACGTTATTAGCAAAGGTGGTTGGCAAGCCACTGGTAAAGCTCAGGGTTCCGTTATCGGTGATTGCAGAGGTCGGAGTTAAAGCGCTCAGGTTGGCAGCGTCATACACAACAGTTGTTGCTGTTGGAATCACTACCGTGGCCACATTACCCAGTGTAGGAATAGCCCCGCCTGCCCAGTTGCTCGCATTTGACCAATTGCCGCCCGAAGTGCCCGTATAGGTTACCGATGCTAATTGGGTGATCGTGCCGATATTGGCAGTTATCTGATTGCTTGAAAGGACATAGTTACCAGCATCATTACCAGTCAAGCCGACCGATACAGTCACTGATTTGCTAGTGCCTACATTGGCATCAGCATAGGTACCTGTTCCTGCGATAACGACTGCATCACCAGTCTTAATAGATGAACTCGCTGCAGTAGTGTTTAAGCTTAACCCAGAAATCGTAGTGCTGCCGTTATATACCTTGCTGATACCAGATACGCCCAATTGATTTGCAGCCAGCGTTAAAGGCGTTACGGTTAAAGCGCCTGTGAGCACAAGGGTATTACTAAAGTTAGTACTCGAACCCGTCATAGTACCGTTTGATAACTGATAAGAACCCACATTGGTATTACCAGAACCACTGCTAGTTGCCCCTGTTGGTGAAATCGTAAAGCCTGCTGTTCCACCAGCGCCATCATTCACGCTAAACGCATTACCGATAATGACAGGGCTCAGCGTATGGATGGTATTAACTGAACCACTCGACGGGCAACCAGAGACTGAACAGCTGAGATATTGCGCAGTAGCGGTATACGTTGGCGCGGTACCGTATGTGGTGGTTACTGGCGTAACCTGAACTAAAAGTTGATTGGCAGCAACGATGGTGAAATTACCAGCAACCGGAGTAATAGTGTAGTTGCCATTATTAGCAGCGACACCACCTGGAGTTAAAACACCTGTGTAAGAGCCAGCGCCATTAGTAGAGGCATTACTGCGAGTAACCGTCAGGGTGCCACTAAGCGCAGAGCTAGCAGTTTCACCGTTCACAAAGCCTGAGTACGCCACACCGTTAAATCCTACTGTATCGGACTGCGTCACAAACTTAGACGCATTATTCGCAGTAATCGTTAAGGCTGCGGGCGTAACCTGACTTGTACTGGAATTAGCTAAAGTGACCGCATAATTTGAGCCGCCATTGCCATCGCTAATGGTGGCACTGTTTAAGCTGACTGATTTATTGGTTCCAACGTTTGGATTATTACCAGTAAAGACAACAGATGCAGCACTCACCGTATCCCCACCAGCTAACTGAGAAGACATTGTTGCTAAATTAGCAGCCGTCATATTATAGGTATATCCACCGTCATAGACTTTGGTGATAGATGGTGCTGTTAAGGTAATGGCAAGCGGTGTAATCGATACACTAGTGTTGGCTACATTGATCGTGTTGTAGTTAGACACTAAGAAACTACCGTTTGGCGTTAATACCAAACCATTAACGCTCGCTAATTGCTGATTGCTCTGGACATTCTTGGTAGTTAAGTCAGCCGTACCGCTGCCCGTAAAGGTTTGGCCAGCGACACCTGAAATTGTCAAGCTAGATCCAGCAATTGTCGCAGTACCGTTATAGACCTGTGTACCGGTAACGCTTAAGTTAGCCTTGCCTATCGTCAAACTACCATTGGTATAGCTAATGCTGTAGTTACTTGAAATCGCACCACTTGCAGCATTGGGGGTGATGCTCAAGTTATCAGCAATAGCCGTGGTGCTTGCATTTAATCCACTAGCCAATCCACTTAAAGTGAATGTCTGAGCACCGATACCAGTAGAAACGGTTGTTCCACTAATAGCGCTTGCAGCCCCCCCATTCAGGCTCACAGTTGCGCCTGTATTGGTTTGGGTAGAACCGTTATAAGTCGGGGTGTTATTTGCCCCAGTGATCGCTAAAGTTGCCGGACTAATCACCAAGTTTCCAATCCCATTGCCTGTAGAAGCGATTTGATAATTTCCATTGGTAATTGCTACTTGCTGGGCATACGTTCCTGTATTGGTCGTGGTCGATAGGGATACAGGTGTGGTGCCGCTGTAGAGACTTACGCTCGCACCGGGATTATCGCTGCCAACTAAACCAACAAAAACTGGCGTGCTTAAAGTTGCCAAGGTTCCGTAAACACTTGTTGCGTCTGATGTTGTGTAAGTAATTGTCTTGGGGCTAATGGTGGCAGACACAGTGCCACCCGTTAAGGTGTAATTCGCATTACTCAGCGTCAAACCATTGCTAGCAAAACCAGTATAGGTTGTTGCATTAGGGCTTGAAACCGATGCAGCTCCACTAGCAATCGTTGGCAAACTATCGCCGTTATAAGTAGTGCCACTCAAGCTATAGGTGTTGGCACTCGTAAATCCTGCGCTACCGTTGTAGGCTTTTGAAATAGTAATGCTTAAAGGAGCTTGATTGACTGTATAAGGAACAGCACTCGCCGCAGGATTAAATGCGTAGTTAGTAGATGACAGGCCGCTGGCGTAAGTTAGGTTGTAAGTACCGGCATTAGATGATGACGTTGGTGCATTGGTAATGGTTGCCGTACCAGATAGTCCTGCAGGTGCTGCTGAGATTACTGATCCTGTACCAGCACTATTGCTATTAAAGGTGTAATTAATCGTCGGCGTTGCACCATAAATGCTTGACTGACTTGGGGCGATGATTACATAAGCTTGAGCCTGATTTACCGTATAAGGAACCGAGCTTGCCGCAGCATTAAACGCATAGTTAGTTGAACTGAGGCCATTGGCATAAGTCAGGTTATAGGTACCAGTATTAGATGATGACGTTGGTGCATTGGTAATGGTTGCTGTACCAGATAGTCCAGCAGGTGATGCTGAGATTATTGATCCTGTACCAGCACTATTGCTATTAAAGGTGTAGTTAACGGTTGGTGTTGCACCATAAATGCTTGACTGACTTGGGGCGATGATTACATAAGCCTGAATTTGGTTAATCGTCAACGTACCTGCGGTAGTTCCTGCTGAAATTGCATAAACAGGCGAACTGAGACCACTTAAATAAAAGACATTGGAATAGGTGCCAGCATTTGCAGATGAGCTTAACGAAACATTCGTTGCGCTTGTTGTTGTGTTGTTACCTTTAAATAAGGCTGTACCACTTACATTGATGGTCGAGTTATCAGATGATAGGTATGAAGTACCAGCTCCATTGGCTAGCGTGTTCAATGTGTAGGTAATTGTTGGCGCAGAACCATAAGTTGGCGTATCAGATGACCCAAAAATTACATAAAGGTTCGGTCGTGTGCCACGATACATCGCATAATATCCAGCGCCCGAAGACGGCAAATTACTCGTAGTAACACTGTAGTTTAGATAATTAGAAGTTTGCGCAGCAACAAATGCACTTAAATTACTACTCGAGACAGGTGATCCAGAGTACAAGGCAATAATGGCACCACTTCCAGCAGTAATTAAGCTTGAAGAACTGCCGCCCAAAATAATATTGTTGGTAGTGCTAGAAGTCGCATCGTTAAAGCCAGCTGCTAATTTAATCGCTGGAGTTGATGTATTTGAAGACGTGCTAGTTGTTGTAATTGCATTGTTAACTGTTAAGTTATCGGTAATCGTTTTTACTAAAATAGTTCCAGTTGATGAGAGGCCTGAGTAAGTTGTGCCACCAATCGTCATCGACCCAATGGTCAACGCCTGGTTATTGGTAATTGACAAAGCACCGAGGCTAGCTCCAGAAGCAACCGCTGAAAGTGTATTAGTAGCGCTGCTAAGCGTGATTGCTTGATTGCCAACGAGTGCTAAGTTATAGGCACTTCCGCCGGAGGCTATGGCACCAGTGACTGTAATGGCACCAGCCGTACTACCAATTAATGAATCTGAACCCAAAGTAATGACACCAGCATAAGTACCACCCGTAACAGAACTATTAGTTAGTGCGCCACCATTAGAAATACCGGTACCATTTAAAGTTAAAGCATTGGTGTTGACTAATGTTTTGCCATTGAGATCTAGTGCAGCGCCACTACTTACAGTAATTCCACTAGAAGACCCACCAAAGGCAGTAGTACTTCCTGCTTGTAGGGTACCGCCAGATACCGTAGTACCGCCAGTGTACGTATTGGTACCAGAGAGGGTTATGGTTCCCGTAAGGCCACTAGCTGTATTAACTGCGCCAGATCCCGAAATAAGACTAGAGATTGCAGCAGAATTTGTCGATGCACCACTGTTCGTAAACGAAAGCGATGCGCCACTAGCAATTGAAATAGGAAGCGTGTATGAGCTTATGCTGTTAATGTCAAATGTGACAGCGCCCGAACCAATTGCTACTGCTGAAATTGTATAGGCGCTAATATTGACAGCAGTTGGAGCAATGCCAAGTGACCAGCCAGAGTCGCTTAAAAATGATCCAGCTGAGCCATTAAACGTATCGATAATAATTGATGTTGAATAGCTCGTGCAAGCTTGAAGAGCACAAAGTACTGGGGTTGGACGAATTGCGCCACTGTAACCCCATCCAGAAGCAACCGTAAATGATCCACTTACATTGCCAAAACCACTAGAAAAACTGGAGGCTGATTGCATCGACGAAGTGCTAAGCGCGCTAACACCACTTGTAGCAGTGACTGTGCCACCTATCCCGCCGGTAGTTAGAGAAAAAGATGGGTTATTAGTAGAGTTCCAATAATTATCAGCAAAGGTACGGGCTGAACCTGTACCAATCAGCCCTCCTATACTCCCGCTTGAACCGCCCACTTTAGTGACAGTGCCAAAAGCATAGTTACCACTGATAATGTCACTACTATTGCCAGGCAAATAGGAAATCAAACCACCTGCCTCTCCAAAAGCGGATGTTAGAGTCACATTGCCGGCAGCGTAACTATTTTTTATGGTTGAGCTAGTTTGAGTAGTCCCAGTAAGCCCACCAACATCATTTGAACCAGAAACATTTCCAGTTGCAAAGCTTGATGTAATGGATCCACCATACAAATAGCCTACTAAGCCACCGCCATTAGATCCCCCACTTAATAGAGTTACGTTACCTGTAGCATATGAAGTCGAAACAGTTACAGGCTGGGAAAATCCTACCAACCCACCGACAAAATTCACCCCAGATACAGTGCCACTAGAGTAACCACCGGTAATTGACCCACCTGAAATACTTCCAACCAGACCACCGACGCTATTGCCCGTTCCACTTATATTCCCAGTTGCGTATGAACTAGTAAACACGCTATTAGAACTGGCGGCTCCTATTAACCCACCGACATTGTTGACGCCTGATACAGATCCGTTGGCATAGCTTCCACTAATAGTCAGCCCTGAGATATTTCCAACTAGGCCACCGACATTGTTGCCCGATCCACTCACATTGCCGGTTGCGTAAGAATTGGTAATAGTATTGACGCTACCGGCAACAGCACTTCCAATTAACCCGCCGACATAAGATCCGCCTGTGACCTGACCTGTAGCATATGAATTTAATATCTTAACAGTCGAAGTGCCATAGTTAGGAACAGAACCCGCTAAGCCACCAACATTAGAGATGCCCGTAGCGCTGACCGTGCCGGTTGCATAGCTATTGCTTATATAGCCTGCAGTACCTACTAATCCACCCACGCTGCTAGCTGATCCGCCTGTGATAACGCTCACATTTACTGTCGAATATGAGTTAGCAATCTGAGGTGTGCTGTACGTCTGGCTATCGAAGGCGCCAACAAGTCCGCCCAATGCTGTCTGCCCTGTTACTGCGCCAGTAACGCCGATATTAGCCACTCTGGCAGAGCTTACCGCATATGCAATTAGGCCAACGTTGCCCCTGTTATATTGATCCAAATTTGGACGGTACTCATAGAGATTGGTGACTGCATGTCCAAGACCATCAAGCGTACCCCAAAAACGACAATCGCAGCCGCCGGTATAGCCGCCGGCCTGCTTGCCAATCGGAAAGAAGCCTAGGCCTCCATTCAAGTTTGTCCAAGCACTAGTTGCAGAGGCGTCAATATCGTTACCGAATGCAAAGTAGTTGCCACCACCCACATTATTGCTGGCAGCCAATCCCTGTAGGGTATAGTTATTACTGCTAGTGGTGTAGTCCGAAGAAGAACCCAGAGTTGTAATAACAGTGTATTTGTTGCCGTTAATTGTAAGCACAGGTGTAGACGATGATGCAATCAATCGTGTTGAATCTGTCGCACTGAGATTGATACTGCCATTAAAACCGTTACCGTTAGGTCCCCCTGTAGGTGTACTAGCCATGCCCATCAATACCAAACCATTTGCCGTACCACCGGCCATCCCATTAGAGGGTATAAGGACCAATGAACCTGCGCCACTAACAGTTAAAGATCCCGTAGCTGTCGAAGTGCCCACATAAATGTTGTAACCAGAAGATAAGGTTAAAGTTCTTGCCGACCAACTCACAGCATCATTGACATAGATGCTTCCAGTTCCAGAGCTGTTAGAAGTTGAACAAGTTGTATTAGTGCATGTTACATAGGGAGATGTTGCAGCAACGGTAATGGTTACAGAATTCGTGGTTAAGGCAGCATTTAATGCAGTACCTGTGATATTGCCACCCGATGGAGCAATATAAAAATCATAGGGATCTAGCAACCAGGTGCCGGCAGATCCACTAATACTTGCTGATGAAATATTTGCACTATCGGCAACATTTAAGGCCTGACCTGAAGTCTCAATAAAGCCACCGTTACCAGTAGTGCCCATTGCTTTTGCAGACAAGGTGCCTGCTATCGAATTGCTATCCCCCCACACCAACACATTCCCACCATTGCCACTCGTAACTGCATTAGCAGTTATGGTGCTATTGGCATCAATAATCGTTAGCTGGGAAGTTGAAACAGTAATAACTGCCGAAATAATGGGTAGAAGTGCATCTACTGCTGCGCTACCCGGAAGAGGACTTGCTTGGAAATTTCGACCAGTGATGATGTTGCCACCACCTTGTTGGCCATTGGCTTTTAATGTCGCGCCAATGAGGCTGGTACTAATAAGGCCTGACTGAGCAATCGTGCCGCCTAGCCCTGCTCCACCGTTTGTCTGAATGTAACCAGAATTTTGGTAAGTACCCGCTGGGGAGCTGAGAATGATCAAGCCACCGTTATCGGCATTCGCTTGAATGGTTGCTGCGGTGTTTAGAGAATTATTGCCAGCGATATAAATCTGGCCTGCTTGAGAATTGAGAACTACTTGAGGGGTGGAACTTGAATTACTACTTACTGCATTTGCTGTGATAACTGTGGCGTTATCTAAAGAGGTATTACTTGAGAGGATATTGCTTGATGGTGTGAAATTAACTGCTGCTAATAAAGTAGCAACTTGGGCGTTAATAGAAGGAGGAGCTAAGGTAGAACCTGAACCAATGCTGTTAGCCACACCAATCTGAATTACCCCACCTTGGGTATATCCATCAGCAGCAATTAATGCGCTATTAAAGGTATTGGTATTCTGGGCTGCTAATGTAATAGCACCACCAAGGTTATTTTTACCAACCGCGTCCACAATACCGTAGTTATTAATATTGCCGTTTACAGTGACAATACTAATCAAGCCGCCATTTTGACCGTTCGCAGAAATATAACTAGTCGAATTTGTGTTGCTGCCAATATTAATATCACCGCTGGCAATGATATTAATAGAACCGCCATTTGAAGCATAAATTGTGCTATCAGCAGTTAAGCCATTTTGGCCATTTTTACCATTAATACTATTGCGTCGATTATTCGCTGTAGCAGTATTTGCAGAATTCAAATTACCTGAATTTGTATTGTTATTACTGTTACCGTTCGAATTGATGTTACCCAGAATATTAATAATGGCACCAGCTAAATAGATGTTCGAATCCGATCCGCCATTGGTATTAAGCGATCCATTGATGTTGATCGTTTGTGCCACCGCATAGACGGATCCTGCCGTGACATTGCTATTTACATTGATAGATCCACCTTGGGCATTGAGGTACAGACTAGTCAATGGATTGGCGGAATACACATCGGCCAAGAAGGTGATCACAGGGGTACCACTTTGCGTACACGCACCCATACCACAAGTTGCTGCAGTGGCATCTAAAGTAACGTTCGTTGTGCTTAATGCATTAGACAATACCGTTGCCGCATTGGTATCAATGATGATGGCCAAAGGATCAGTAATCCAATTGCCTGTTTTGCCATGTGGCGCAGTGGTATCAACCACTAATGAACTGCCGTAAGTGACTGTTTTTGCTGAGCTGGTATCGATATTGCCACCATTACCGCTGATCGCTCCGCCCATTGCCTTAAGCGTGCCAGCAACTGTAGTTTGAACTTGTGACCAAATGGAGATGGAGCCGCCATTACCGTTTTGGGTCGCTGAGGCATCAATGATTGCGCCTTTCGAAACAGTGACAACATCCGCATTTACTTGGCTTTGCGCAGTATTTGCGTTTATTTTACCGATGAGAATTTGACCGCCTGATGTAGCACCAGTTGCAGTCGTCTTAGAGTTCTCATTGAGGTTAATTTGATTACCAGAAATAACTACTTGGCCGGCATTTTGAGTCTCTGAATTTGCACTTACTGTGCCATTTTGATTTACTGTACCAGCAGTTAAAAATACTTTTCCACCTGATGTAGCAATCGAATCAGAATTAATCGTGCCGGTGTTATTAATGACGGATGCTTTTAAATTCGATGCAGCATTAGCAGCAATAATAATCTGACCACCGTTAGCAATAATCGCATGCTTGTTACTAATTAAACTATTAATTGCAGAAGCGTCAACGCTAATATCGGTTAACTGACTACCATTAAAAGATAATGTAACTTTTGTGCCAGAAACTAATGCAATGGTATTTGAATTAGAAATATTAGCAATTAATACGCCTTGATTTTTTACTTCTGGTGCCATTAATGCAATATAACCATTAACACCATTAGCAGTAATTGTGCCTTTATTAATGACCTTACCAGACTCACCTCCAGAAAATTTCATTTTTCCAGACATGTAATCCGAATCTTTAATATCCATCGTGGTGGCTACTAAACCGCCAGTATTCACTTCAGCGCCTTTACCAAATACGACGCCATTCGGATTTACGAAAATAACTTGGCCATTAGCTCGAACAGCACCATCGATCATGGATTTGCTTGCGCCGTTGACACGGTTCAATGTAGAGCTATTGGCATTGGGTTGATTAAAGTTCACCGCGGCATTTTTACCAACGTTAAAGCTATCCCAATTAATCACGGCACGTTGCGTGCTCTGATTAACATTCATGACATTGCCTGATTGACTAATACTGGCTTGTCCAGCAGCTACTTGACCATTGATCGGTAGAGCATTTGCTGCGGGGCCTGCAAAAGCGTTAGGGAGGACAAAAAATGTTGTGCTCAAAGCAACGCTAGCTATTACGATTTTGCGCATGCCAACACCATGCCCATCATTGCGATGTGCATGTTTCTTACTAAACAAGAAAGAAATTCCCAAATTTCGGGAAGCGTTATTCAAAGGGATTGGCCCCAACTTAAATTGATATAAGCGAATTATTCAGAAGTTGGTATTAAGCCTCAACCCTCCGATCGAAGGGTTTTGATAAATATTTTTTTATTGAGATCCAATAAAGCGCTCTTAATAGAGGCAATTTATTAAAACGGAATGGAGGCTCGAACCCAGCCCTGCACGGACTTATAAGTGTTATCGACGTTTAGTTGCTGACCGCTGGAGTTGTATAAGGGATTATTACCGATGCGCGCCGCTAATGAAGCGCTCACAAGTAAATGATCGTAATTAAATTTAGCAGTAATACCTGCATCACCCAACTGGTAATTATTGTTGGCATTAGTTAAGCCTTGCCAACCAGAATAGAGGTTCACGTACTGTTGCACCAACCCCAAGTCCCCAAAAGCGCCTACTTGCCAATTCTGGTTGATACGGTGCATCAGCTCAGTAGATAAAATAGCGCCTTGTGAGCCGCCACCTTGTGAAGTTGGATACGCCCGAACACCATAAGCACCGCCCAAATAGATTTGCTCTGATGAGTTTAAGTTCTTATTTGCCAGTTGCCCGTATACCGAATTGGTCCAAGTAGTATCCCCCAGAAAAGAGAGGTCCTGCGCATAACTCAAGCTAAAGGTCCACTTGGAATAGCTGCCAGCAGTACCCACACCGTTTTGATCTTGCTGTGATTGGGCTAAATCACGAATACCTAGATGACCAAAAACATAGCCTGCTGAGTAGTTAACAATGGAGCCACCCGAGGTTGCCCAATCGCCGCTAATACTGGCATTCGTGGCAGTGAGCTGGTAACTACTTAAATTGATGATTGATGGTGCTGTTTGTACGTTGTTGTATGACCGATTCTCAATACTTAGTTTTGCTGTGGAGTTCGCGCTTTGACTGCGCTGTAGTGCATAAGTAGTATTTGCCTGAAAAGTTGCCGCAGAACCAGCTGATGGTATGGAGGAGTTCCAATTAGGCAGCGTCATGTACTGTAAATAAGAACTTTGAACGCCCATCTTCCAGCCATCATAGTCAATGGGGACGATATAGTTACCCACCACATATCCAGAGCCTTGCGACTGAATGGCATATAAATTAATTTGGTCGCCAATCCCAGACAGATTATTCAAACTCAGGCTGGCGATGGCTTGCGCAGCACCAGTGCTCGCACTGCCGTAATTACTCACAGCAGCTTGTCCACTAAACCAAGGAGTATCTGATACTTTGACCTTGAAGTTAGTAAATCCTGAATCATTGCCTGGCTCAAATGCTCCAGTAGCAGAGACGCCAGGCACTTCGTTCAGCAGCAACATAGCGCGCTCAGCTGCTTTGGTGTTGATATAGACCTCTCCAGCCACACCAGTTGTGATGTAGGCTTTGGCTCTCTCTGTAGGAAAACGCTGCGATGTCTGGCTACTAGTATCGACTGGTTCAACAACTACAGAACCCATCTTGCCTTCTAGTATTTTGATAAGTACAACGCCATCTTTAATCTCTTGAGGAGGTAGTGTTGCTTGTGCAATACGCTTATGAGCAGCGTAAAAATCCTGAATAGCAACTGCTGCATCTTGAAGCTCGCTGATTTGTAGTGTCTTGTTGGTCCATGGTGCTACGACTTGATCTAGCTCTTTGGCACTAAACAATGCGTTGCCTTCAAAAGTAAATCGCGACACATTAATCTTAGGACCACGATTTTCCACTGGTTTACCCACCTCAGGCTTTGGTGGTTGCACTAAAGGCTCCTGCGACTCTCGTTGAATCTGTAAATCTAATTGGTTTTGCAATGCACCTGCATCAGGTGCAGCTTGCGCCCCTGCCTCTGAATAAGTGCCGACACCAATCAGGCTTATTGAAAGGTAAAGTACTGCCCGATTAAAAAAAGAATCTTGCTTCATGCAAATAATCGCCCAATCAAGAGAAAGTTTGTTAAGTGCTACCAGCACTAATGGCTACCATTGTCACAAGTAGAAAGACGCGCGATAACCCTACGAAAGTAGGGATCAGTAGAAATTAAGCGTTTGTTAGCGCTGTATTTAAAGCAATGAGTTCTGCGAGTGAGCGCAAACGTAATTTGTACATTACTTCTGACTTGTATTCTTTAACGGTTGGTAACGAGATGCCCAGGGCATCGACTAACTCTTTATTTCCATAACCCTTTGCCAAGAGTTCAAATACCTGTCGCTCGCGAGGCGACAAGGTTTTAAGAGCTTCAGATAGTTGAGTTTTGCGTATTAAGTCTTTCATGGCAATGGTATCGAGCTCTATCGCTTTAGCGACCGCACCCAAGAGGGCCTCACGGCTAAAGGGCTTAAGCAAAAAATCGACTGCGCCACTCTTCAGTGCAGCAATAATTTGCACATCCGAGCTTTCACCACTAATGAAGATGATGGGAATTTTATGGCCTTTTGCAATTAACTCCGATTGCAACTCAACACCGGATTGCTTTGGCATTCGCATATCGGTAATGAGGACTGCTGGCACTAAAGGCTTGAATTCCAGTAGAAATTGCTCGGGATTAGCAAAGGAGAAAGTGGTGTAGCCACAAAACTGCAAAGCCCGCTCTAGGTCAGAGCGCAACTCGTCATCATCCTCCACCAAAAAGATGTATTTCTTTGAATTCATTGTCTGCTTAAGTAATTTATTTTCACTTGTTTAATTGCATTATGAACAATGAACAAAATTGAACATACCCTGCGAACGAAGGGAGGGTATAGAGTTAGATCAACATCACACTTCCATTACCCACCAACTGATTTTTTACCAGGAGGAATGTCCAGTAAAAAAGTGACGCCTGCATGATTTGGCAGATTTTCATATGTTAAAGAACCTTGATGGCGCTCAGCAATATAGCGAGACAACCAAAGTCCAATTCCCGTTCCAGAAGATTTAGAACTAGCAAATAAACTAAATAACTTGTTTGCTTGTGCTGGCCTGATTCCCGCTCCATTATCCGTAACGGAAAGTTGATACCCCCCCTTCTCACTATATCTACTCTGAATGCGAATTATTTTATTATCTCGATCTAGCGAATCGAGCGCTTCCATTGCGTTCGAGATTAGGTTAGTCACGACTTGGCGTATCAGGGAATCCCAGACGATAATAGGCTCTTTGGCATGCAAATCTAATTCGATCAGAATGGTCGATTTTCGAGCTCGATCGACGTAAAGAGATGCCACCTCTTCAACTAGCTTGTCTAGATTGATGGATACAGCAGCATCTTTACCAGACTGAAATAATTTTTTTAAACTCATAATGAGCTTAGCAGCTGAGTGATTGGCTTTTATGATATTTCCCATAGAAGACTTAAGATCTTCTAGATTCACATCGGGGCGATTGATTTTATCGAGTACCTCATCGCTATTAAGTTGGATCCTAGCCAAAAATTGATTGAATTCATGGGCCAAGCCTGCAGATAATGCGCCCGTCTCTACTAAAGCGTTCTTATTTGATAAATTTTCAATCAAGATATCCTTTTCTAGCAGTAGGCCTTGAATCTGCTCATCCCTCATCTTGACCTTGATAGCATTGTGAGAAAAATACTCCGCCCAGTTCATCAGGATTAATAGTTGGAGAAATACAAAAAGAGCCGCTCTTAAAAAGCGAAAAGAAAAATCAAACTGTGCAATATCAGAATACGTGAATCCTAAAATATAGATTTGATGATTGGCAAGAAATACAACCGTCATCCAGATCACAATAACTCCAATAAATATCAAACAAGTAGAACGAATCAAATTGAACCAGACTGTTGGGAGCTGCTTGTTACTAGTAATAGCTTCGGCAAGCAGCCAACCCAAAAGACATATAGAGAAAATATGAACAGCAAATGATCGATCTAGATAATTTCCTCTTTTACCAATCTCTAAAAAAATTAGGCAAAAAAGGGATACGCACCCCAAGCTAGAAAGAATAAAATTTGTTGTCAATCTTTTTCGCAAAGCTCTAAAGTAAAGAGGCTGACCCAATAGTGATAGGGTAAAAATAAGATAGCCCAAAAATAGTAATTTCTTGAATAGGGAAGGGGGAAGCTCTTCAAAAAAACGATACTGCTCTAAATTATTACCAAAGAATAAATAGGCTACAACCACTAAACTGGCTCCTGCAAAAGCGGCCAAACCAGCATAAGACATGAGATAAAAACTTTGGTTTCGTTCAACGCCCTTGGAAAGCTGGATACCTGATATGAGCATTGATAGCACCATCAATGCAATTGAAGCGTAATAGAAGGCTAGGTACCGAGACATTGCGTAGTATTTTAAGACTTATCCTTATTAGCCATTACGATAAGAATCAAAATTGATACCCCAGCCCTAAAAGTAGTCTAGTGGTTTGTGGCGATGTAGTTACTGAGGCATTGATTGTGCGCCCAGATGAAACGATAGTTCTTGACGTAGTCTGAGATTCATAGAGCGAGTAGTTGGCTTCACCAAATAAATAAATTGAGCCGCAAACGAACTGCTTATACCCAAGACCTAATAGGTAACCATTAAAGTTAGGGCCTGAATTTGAGTTATCCACTTGCGTCTGCTTGCCCACCTTTAAATATACCAAGCCATCCTCCGTTTTAAAACCAGGAGAAAGAAAAAATCCATAGTTGTAAAGAGACTTAATGCCACTCACTGTTGTTGTTTTATTGAGAGCCTGGATTTGGAGTTGTTGCGTTAGTCCATTAGCAGGAGAAATATTGGCGCCAATCGCTAACAAATAATTCTGCGTGACGTGAAAGTTATATCCTGCAGTCAGCACCGCCAAACTATGACTAGATCCGCTTGAGTTCACACTCGAGGGAATCACTGACCCATTGAGTGTCAAAACAGAATTAGTGGATGTATTGATATCGCGATATCCAAGACCCAAATCGGTATAAAAGCCTTCAAATGTAGGGTGTGTTTGGTCAATTCCTTGGGCGCCAGCCGATAGGCAAGTTACTGCCATCGATAAAAAGAGTAGAACAAACCAAATTCTGAGCATTCTCGAATATAAACAATAAATGAATGATTCCCAGTGTGGTGAAGAAAGTCCCTATTTCATACCCTACGATCGTAGGGTATGAAATAGAAGCTTTTGATTGGTCTTGGGGCCAATTAATGAACCATAGTCCACCAAGAAGCCACCAAAAAAATATGATTAAGTGCCCCACTTAAATCCCTGCACTCTTTAGCTCTAAAGATGCAACCATCACAAACCCTTTCACCAGAAATACAAAACCCCCACCATTACTGATGAGGGTTTGCATTTCTGGTGGGCCCACCAGGACTTGAACCTGGGACCAAAGGATTCCGGTTTGTGTAGCTTTCACTACTCCCTGGACTATGCCTTCATCATATTCAAACTTAATGTCTGAACTTAGATGGGTGCCGTCTAGT
>NZ_JACVPB010000019.1 GCF_018882085.1 Polynucleobacter sp. AP-Reno-20A-A9
AATATATCCACTACTACAACCATGATCGAATTAAGCAAAAACTAAAGGGACTGAGCCCGGTAAATTACCGAACTCAATCCCTCGTGCTAACCTAACTAAACTGTCCAACTTTTGGGGGTCAGTTCACCAGGGTTGGCTTTTTATACAGCTCTATTCTTAAGTCTGAAACATTACTCCAAAGACCTAGGCTTCTTTGTTTCCGATACTGGGATAACCTTACCGCCCAGGACTGTCGCATAAACACCAACATCCTTAATCTTGATTGCGGGGACAGTTTGCGGATCAGCATCTAAAACCGCAAAGTCTGCAAACTTGCCGGCTTCAATACTCCCCACCTTATCTTCCACCCCTAATGTGTAAGCAGCATTAATGGTGATCATCTTCATCGCATCAGAGGCAGTTACCGCCTCCGCTGGAGCCCACACCTTGCCGTCGTTATAAACATCCTTACGAGTCACTGCAGTCCACGCCTCTTTTAACGGCACAGGTGCAGACACAGGCGCGTCCGAATGAATAGAAGTAACAATACCATTACGAACCAAGGTACCTAGTCGAGTCGCATAAGATACGCGATCCATGCCTAAAGCTGGATACTCCAATTTAGCGCGCTCAGAAATATAAGAAATATTGGCGCTAACTACCGCACCCAGAGCCTTAATCTTCATTACCATTGCAGTCGATGGAATGCCAAAGTGGTTAATTGTGTAACGATGATCAAATCTCGGCTTGGCATCAATCATTAACTGCAAAGCATTAATAGAATTTTGATTACCAATATCACCATTGCTGTGAATATGAATGTGATAGCCCGCATCCCACCATGGCTTCATGGCAGCAGCAAAGTCTTGGGCTGACTTATAGTTTGATGATCCCAGGCTACCATCGGTATAACCTGGATGTTCCATACGCATGGTCTCTGGCAAATAACCACCATCACTATAGAACTTCACGCCCTGGAATATTAAGCGATCGTTGTCTTGCTGTTGTAGGGCCTGCGCTTCTGCAATTGCCTTATCACCATACTTCTGAATGAAGGGATCTGAGTAAACGACCGGAACAATTCGTAAAGCACCTGCTGAAGATTGACTAAAAGCCTTAGCAATCTTAATCTCCATGTCGATGTTCAAGGTTCCAAATGCTAAGTCACCAGAGGTGGTGATTCCGCCCTGCTGCATGAGATCACTCATATACAAATAGTCGGTAGGAATTTCACTGGGATTGAGAACATCTTTCCCTGCAATGCCTAGGATATAAGTTACCGCAGGGATCTCTAAAAACTGGCCGTTCAATTGACCATCTTTATCAACACCTACGCCCTTCACATTCTTGACTTTGTCAGGCGTAATGCCATAGAACTTGATGAAAGCGCTATTGACATACATATCGTGACCAGAGGCGTCCCAAACAATAATTGGCCTAGTACTAGAAGCCTGATCTAAAAGTTGGCGGTCAGGCATCTTTCCCATAGCCACTACGTCAAAGCCCCACGCCAACAAGGTCTTGTTCGGATCCTTGATGTCATCAGAGTATTTTTTAAGCTGCGCCATTGCTGACTGTAAATTAGTCACCCCAGGGAACGCTGGCCCCCATGGATTTGGCATTGGCGATGGCGTCAGCAATGGTTTATTGAACAAAATCCCGATTAATTTGCGTAGGGTACTTGCTCGTCCAAGGCTTCATATCTTCCAAAGAACCTACAGACAAAATACGCCCATCCGCAACAGCAACAGCGGTTGCATTCGGAATCGCCGGATCCATCGTGACAATTTTTTTAGCCACGAACACAGTGATATTGGTGACTTTGGGTGTTGATGGTGGATCAAGCAACTGAACCGCTGAAGCTAGGCTAGAAAAAAGACCAAGTACACCTAGATAAATAATTTTAGACTTTATATTCACTGGGGGCCTCTATAAAACTTTCATTTACAAAATACTAACCATACTTACATTGCAATCACCAATCTATTAAAAAAGAAGCTCGTCAAGCGAGCCTCTTTTCAATATCAGATGTCTTAGCTTAAAGCAATCAATTCACTGGAACCAAAATCTTAGGCTGAGCTAATTTGACATACTTTATTTCTTTGGCATTCACATCCATTTTCTTCAGATCGAATGCATAAATATTGCTGCTTTCAAACATCTTGACGTTGTAGACCATGGCTTTATTATTCGCCACGATAGTCCACTCAGTTACCTCATAGCCACCAGTGCCGCCACCATAAGGATTGCTAGCTGGCAAGGTCACCGATCCAGGGGGGATATCAAAGCTTCCTAGAATATGCCAAGCAGCTCCATCCATCTGAGTGTTGGTAAAGTTTGTTGGCACTGAGTTAGATAAAAATAGTGCGCGAATGAAACGGCTTGGGCTCAGGAAGTCTCCAGGAAGACCATGCAATCCATTACCAGAACTCGGTGCTGCGTAAGTAGCCCCATTAATAACTAGTGGCGGCTTTTCTACCTTAGAGAGGTTGGCATAATTTCCAATGCCATTTAGGTGATCCTGAAATGGGGGATCATTTGTCAACACAGTCGTTGGATTGTCCATGATAGATAATCCATTTTTGGAATACTCGACCACAATGCTTTTGCCATTGCTATCGTGCAATGTATAGTGCACTGGTGGGGTCTGATTACCGTAAACAGCCAACTTGGCGCCATTGACTTTAATCTTTGGCAGACCAGCCTTCACTTCATCAACAGTAGCAAAATTCGTCAGCACATAAGTGAGTACCTGAACTGAATTGATGCTACTGGATGACTCAGACTGAGTAACTGCTGGGTAAGCAGCGCTATTTGGAAAGTTGAGTACGCCTCCAATGAGCCCCTTTTCATTCATGCCGTCTACAAGCTCAGGTAAGCCAAGCGCATTCATTCCAGCTACTGCATATTTTGAAGACCAATTCAGACCTGAGCCATATTTACCATCAACACCAATTCCCTGGTGGGCATAAGCTCTTGGAATAGTAGTCAACTGTGAATTTAAGGGCAAGCCGAATTCCATTGTGCGTCCGTAAACATAGCCGCCATCACTACCCTTAAGCAAAAAGCTAGTACAAGCATTACTCACCAATGGTGCGAATGCCAAGGTCACTGAAACTGAAGCAGCTAGTACTTTATTAAACATCTTTTGTTTCATGATCAACTTCCTATCTTTTATAAGTTAGTACTACTGGAGTGAATTACTTCAGAATAACTAGTGTTGCTGTTGCACGAGCACCCCAACCCGATGGGCCACCAGGGGTGTTACTCACGTAATACATTGGGCCCGCACCGAAAGAAACAGGAACGCCATCAAACACCATCAATTTAGAGACGCCAACGTAAAGCGGATTCGTAGTGCGGTGCGCGTCATAGTTATATTGCGCCTCCATATTGACTGTGTATGTCCAGGCATCTTTATTGGTAAATGCAACAAATGGCTGCCCGTATAAATTATTTTGCGTGCCAAAGGTTGGATTGCCGCCCACATTCCAAGACTGGTAGCCAAGCAGGCCATAAGTCCATGGGCCATCACGATTTAGTACCACCCCTGTCACACCAGCACCAGTTTGCTGTGAGCCGAACCACCAGATTTCTCGGCAGCAATAGTGCCTGCACGAGCAGGAATCTCTTGAGAAAAAGTTGAGGATGCAAACACTCCGGCAGCTATCAATGCCACCACTATTTTAAAAACATAGTTCATAAATGACTTCTTAAAATGAGTGTTAGAACTTAAAGGTTGCGGCTAACTGCGGACCCTTAAAGGTAGTTTTTTGTAACAGGCCGTCACCCTTCATGTCGTAGTACATAGTGCGGTAGGCGAGAGATACATCAACCCATTTTTCAAAAGTCTTACCCACCCCAAGAACGCCCTGCCAAGTCATATTGGTTGTACCACCGCCGCCGCCGATATCAGCATAAAAAGGGATATACCAAGTAGAGTCAGCGATGCGGTAACGGCCTTTGAAACCTACAATCGGATCAGCAGTAGAAACTGATTTAGAGTCGACCGCGCTTCTCGAAAGTCCGAATGCCGATAAATCTAATGAAACAGTGGCTGTTGCCATAATGCCTCGCACACCAACCAAACCATCCAAATAAACGTTCTGGTTATTTAGCACGGTGTACGTAGCTGCGCCAGTAATAATATTCTGTTGCATCGTTACTTTATCTGCAGCACTAACTGGTACCGCCCCACCTGGTATCGGAGCCTTAACAGAAACAGTTGAGCCGCTTGTCGTTTGCAAAGTTGCAGAAACGAGGTCGCCCATGATGCCCCAATTACCATAATGCGCCTCAGCAGAAATCATGCCGCCAGACTTGAGATCTCCAAGTACGTTACTTGTAGAAAGTTTTGCGGTATTGAGGTAGCGATCGTTATAAAAGAGGGTAGAGGAAATACCGGATCCCCATAAATAAGGAGTGACCTCAAAGCGCCATTCATCTGAAATTTTTGGCAGTGGAGACAAGCCTTGATCAGCGTGAGCGACACTCACGGTGGTTGCTATTGCAAATGTAGCTAAAAGTGCTGACAGAATTTTCTTATTCATAAAAGAATCGATTGGATATAAGGTTGGCAGGGGGATATTTAATGCTAATTTTGGAACTTATTATAATCTTCATGACTAGCCACAAAAGGTTCAAGCTCTAAAAGTTGTAGGAGATCTTCGCATAGGTAGACCAGTCGTATTGGCGATAAGTTTGCAACACCTGTTTACTGGCCCCTACGGCAAATACCCAGTCTTTAAAAGGGCGATGGGTCACCATCGCATCAAGCGGCACAAACCAACCCCCACCAGCAGAGTTATAAACCGCCCCGTTTTCATCCCAAAAACGTAGCATGGTGTTTGGGGAAAGCTGAAAGCCAATGGTTGGGAACACCTGCAGGTTTCTGACCAATGCTGGTTGATTGGGGTTAATGGTCTGGCTATTATTTTTAGTATCAAAGCCGTACATATAGCGCAATAAGGGCGAGAAATCTGTCACGCCAAGTTCGCTATCGACCTCGGGCACAAATGACCACCCTAATTGCGGACCAACCGCCCACTGACCATTATTGCCAAATGGAAATATCACGCGACCACCAACCAAAGCGCCCAAGGGCTTTAGAAAAGTACGGTCTTGACCCCATATAGTGACCATGGTGTTACCTGCGCTGTATTGCCCTGAATTATTGGCCGAAGAAATAGAGTTGAAATTGGATGCATAAGAAGTATCAAGGCGTATACGTCCTCGCCAATCCCCTGCTGCCAAAGGGTTGTAGTAGCGTAATTTCAAAATATTTTGATAATTATCGTTATCGTCGTAATTGTGATAACCCCAGAACTCCAAGACCTTGCTATTCGTCAGTTGCTGAGAATCATTATCAAATTTTGAGAGGGGGACCAATAGGTCTTCAGCATAACTTGCTGAAGCAAAAAGACTGATGATGAGTAATAAAAATAATTTCATAAAAAGGCGATGCCACCCTAAGGTGGCATTTATTACATTTAACTCTTTAAATATTTTTCAGCTTACGGCGTTACAACGTGCCACACATTGTTAACATTATCACCCGTCTTATCGCCAGGATTTTTATCCTTAACGAAGAAGTACAGTGGCTTGCCTTTATAGGTCAATTGCTTTTGGCCATCATTACGACTAATGTAAGAAAAGTCACCGGACAGCTTAATGCCAGGCTCCACATAGACTGGAGGCCAGTTAGTCGCACAAGTTGCTACGCACTCCGACTTGCCTGAGCCAGCCTGATCCTTATCAAAGGTATAAATGGTCTTGCCATAGCTGCTGGTCAAAATACCATTGCTTACCTTTATAAAATCTGCTGATGAAGTTTTTACATCAGGTGTACCGGCACAGGCTGCCAATCCCAATACAACCGTTACTGCTGCGCAAAGTCTTAATAAATATTTCATTGTTGATCCTTTTATATAAGCTACGAATTAATTACCTGGACCAACTAAGGTAACCTCAATACGACGATTCTGTGCACGACCTTCCGGGGTAGCATTAGAAGCCACTGGATTAGACTCACCCATACCTTGCGCAGAAATAAGACCCTGACTTACGCCCTTACGAATCAGATAATCAACCACGTTATCCGCTCTCTTGGATGACAGATCCAGATTAGTTGTAATCCCTTGCTTGCGAAGTTCAGCGCCAATAGCGACGTTATCCGTGTAGCCACGAACTACTACCTTAGTGTTTTTGAAGCCAGATAATGTTGGCGCCATTTTTGCCAATACCTGTTCGGCCTTAGCATTCAAGCGATAGCCACCCTCTGGAAACAAAATTTTGTCACGGATCGTAATGCGCAGCTCACCCTGCAACTGGCGGATCTCGACTTCATCGCCTTGGTAGGCCTGTTGAAGCTGGCTATAAGCCTGATCCAATTGGTTATATTTGCCATCAGTCACGCAAGCGGTTAAGAGTGCAAGCGCTGAAATAGATAAGGCTATTAATCCTTGTTTCATGAAACTCATGTCATTCCTCCAGATTCAGTCAAAAATAAGCCTTACAGGCATTAAGAAGACTATAGCCCAAAGGCTTACTCAAGCCGCTTAAATACTTATAAAAATGGTAATTTGCCTAAAAAACTGGAAATATCCTGTTTTAAGCACGCTAAAGGCCCTCAAACCAATTATCTATAAATTCGATCATAAATATCAAATTTATTCATTAGACAAATAAACAACTGAGGTTCAAAATTCATCCAGTGGTAGTAGTTACTAAAGAAATTGATTAACCAACACTAGGAGCACAGTATGTCCATTATTAACACAGCAGTACAACCATTCAAAACCGAAGCTTTCCATAATGGCAAGTTTGTAACAGTTACTGACGAAACCCTCAAGGGCCACTGGTCAGTTTTGATTTTTATGCCTGCAGCATTTACTTTTAACTGTCCAACAGAAATTGAAGATGCAGCTGAGAACTATGCTGAATTCCAAAAAATGGGTGCTGAGGTTTACATCGTTACAACCGATACTCATTTCTCACACAAAGTTTGGCACGAGACTTCTCCTGCTGTTGGTAAAGCAAAGTTCCCACTCGTTGGCGACCCAACACATACATTGACAAACGCTTTCGGTGTTCATATTCCTGAAGCTGGTTTGGCATTGCGCGGCACATTCATCATCAACCCAGAAGGCATCATTAAGACAGCAGAGATTCATTCAAATGAAATCGCTCGCGATATTTCTGAAACTTTGCGTAAGTTGAAGGCTGCTCAGTACACAGCCGCACACCCAGGCGAAGTTTGTCCTGCTAAGTGGAAAGAAGGCGCAGCAACATTGACTCCATCTTTGGATCTCGTAGGCAAGATCTAACTTTAGTCAGTAATCCATAGACTCTCTTCGGAGAGTCTATTGGAGAGGACAAGATCCTGCCCAATAGACTCATCTAAAAAATACCCAAGGAAATCATCATGCTCGATACCAATATCAAATCCCAGTTGAAGGTATATTTTGAAAAGATTGTTAGCCCCATCGTTCTCGTGGCTAGCTTAGATGACAGCGATAGTTCCAAGCAGATGCTTGAACTCTTAAATGAAGTAGCTGAGCAGTCCGACAAGATCAGCTTGAAAACTGATGGCAAGAGCGAGCACATTCCTAGCTTTACCGTTAGCAAGACAGATCAAGCAGCTCGCATTACCTTTGCCGGCCTACCAATGGGTCACGAAATGACCTCTTTCATTTTGGCTATTTTGCAGGCCAGCGGCTACCCAGCCAAAGTAGAGCAAGAAGTTATTGATCGCATTGTCAAATTGGATGGCAAGCTCAGCTTTCAGACTTTCATCTCATTGTCGTGCCACAACTGCCCTGATGTTGTTCAGGCGCTGAACTTAATGGCTGCCCTCAATCCAAATGTAACCCATGAGATGGTGGACGGCGCTCTTTACCAAGGATTGGTGGATCAATACCAAATCATGGCTGTACCTACCGTCATTCTGAATGGTGAAGTATTTGGTCAAGGCCGCATGAGCGTTGAAGAGATTGTTGCCAAGTTAGATACATCAACCCCTAAAGAAGAAGCTGCAAAGCTTTCTGCCAAAGAATCCTTTGACGTTTTAGTTATTGGTGGCGGACCTGCTGGCGCTGCTGCTGCAATCTATGCTGCACGCAAAGGTATTCGTACCGGTATTGTGGCTGAACGTTTTGGCGGACAAGTCATGGACACCATGGGTATTGAAAACTTCATTTCCGTGAAAGAAACTGAAGGGCCTAAGTTGGTTCAAGCACTTGAGCAACACGTGAAGAGCTATGAAGTCGACATCATGAACTTACAGCGCGCCAATGCTTTGCGCAAAACGAATCATGGCCTTGAAGTGGAATTAGCCAATGGCGCAGTCCTTACTAGCAAGTCTGTAATCATCAGCACTGGCGCTCGCTGGAGAGAAATGAATGTTCCTGGCGAACAAGAATACCGCGGCAAAGGGGTTGCATATTGCCCTCACTGTGACGGCCCTTTATTTAAAGGTAAGCGTGTAGCCGTAATTGGTGGTGGTAACTCTGGCGTTGAGGCTGCGATTGATTTGGCAGGTATTGTTAGCCACGTAACCCTCATCGAGTTTGACAGTAAATTGCGTGCGGACGCAGTGTTGCAGAAGAAGATGGCTAGTATGCCAAACGTAACCGTCATCATGAGCGCGCTCACTAAAGAAGTATTAGGCGCTAATGGCAAAGTCAATGGCTTGCGCTACGAAGACCGCACCAACAATACTGAGCACACCATAGAACTAGAAGGCATCTTTGTGCAAATCGGCTTGTTACCAAACACTGATTGGCTGAAAGGTAGCATTGATCTGTCTAAGCACGGTGAAGTGATCGTCGATGCAAAAGGCGAAACCTCTTTGCCGGGTGTATTCGCAGCCGGAGACTGCACTACCGTTCCATACAAGCAAATCATTATTGCCATGGGAGAAGGCGCCAAAGCATCACTGGGAGCATTTGATTACCTCATTCGCTCATCGGTTACTGAGCCACAAGAAGCGGTCGCTGCATAAGCAATAATCTACCGATAGCAAAACAAAAGGGAGTCTTTCTGAACTGACCCACAAAAGTTGGACAGTTTTGTTAGGTTACCAGAAGGGATTGAGTTCGGTAATGAACCGGGCTCAATCCCTTTAGTTTTTGTTTGATCCGATCATGGTTGTAGTAGTGGATGTATTC
>NZ_JACVPB010000001.1 GCF_018882085.1 Polynucleobacter sp. AP-Reno-20A-A9
GTTCAACTACCTGTTTGACTGCCTCTAACTTGAACTCTTCAGTAAACCGTCTTCTTGTACTCATGACACACCTCCTAATAGACTAAATATTAGGCTAGAAAGTGTCTATAGAAGTAGTAGCGATTCAAAATCCTTTTCGCAAATTTACGCTTGCTGTTGCAATCTGCGTATCAAGCTCACCCAACTCCACAGCCGTTTTAATTTGCTCTAACGCTTTAATTAAACCTTGTGCTGTGTCGCACTCTACGCTGTGTTTACCTTTTGCCAACTCAATAAGCTGACTGCCATATTTAATGCTGACGCAGACTTTGCCAGCATCATTTTTAAACCACCACTCTCTCAACCTTTTGTTTACTTCCACACTTTTACGCAAACCAGTTTCTTTATCCTTTACTGTGCGAAACTTTTTAACAGCAAAGCTAGTGCCGTTGATTTGGCTCTTAGCAAGCTCGATTTGCTCCCAAAGTTTATTAGACAGCTTATTGCGACGAAATACGACTGCTGGTATATGTGCTGGTTTTTTTGCTGTGCTAAGTTTTAATCCATCTAATGTACTCATATCAATCTCCTTTGTAAGTAAGTTCAATTACTGTAGTTTCGGAAACGCTACGAGAACAACCTGAATTTGCCGTGCAATACCCAGTCATATGTAAGAAATGGACAGCAAATATTAAGGAATATTTGGTTGTTGATAAATATTTGTATGCGTAATGACGAACAAGTAGCAAATGATTGGTTAAAGCAAAACGGTATTGCAATAAAGCATATGGACAGAGTGGACTTATGCTTACAGCAAGCACAGATAGTTGCGACAAACTTACTCAAACATCACGCAGAATGGTTAAACAGCGACGAACGCGATTTACTAACGACATATACAAAAACCGTGCAGATAAGAGCAAGACAGAACAAGGCTTGTAGGGCTATGTCTTACAAGGTGCTCAATTTAGGCAAACGGACGAACAGAAAATTATTTAGACAGCACACGCAAATAAGTCATTGCGATAACAAAGGACAAAAACACGAAGTGGAATATAACGGCTAATGACTTCGTGCTCGTATTGCAATTGCTGTAAAGGTTGCGATACATATGAGCGAGCCGCAGAATTACTGTTTAGCAAATCAATGCGAAAACTGGTTGAGAGTTTTAATACATTCGTCTCTCGTTAAATTCTTTTACAGTTGTATGCGATGGAATCAGAACATTACATACAAGCGACGACTATCAATGCTACTTCTTTAAGTCGCATATAGCCGTTGTTTACTCCAAAATCAGTCAAACAACAAAGCAAAAGCAAATCAATAATGAGCCGAAGGAAATGTGACGAGCGAAAGCGATAGCTTTAGCGAAGACACAGCAAGCAACGAAGTAGCTTGCTTCGAATAACTGAGTTACTATGAAAGAAAGGAGTTTCATATGACTGAAAATCAAATTAGTGAATATACCCAAAAGCTATTAGATAGAGTAGTTGCTCTTACGCACGAAGTAGAGAATCTACGCACATCATATGGGATAGTGCGAGATAGATTAAATATGAACGCTGAACAGCTATTTGTTTTGGCAAAAGGATTTACTGACGAAGCAAAACTCATAGAACAATTTGCCACACTATCCACACAAGCCGCAAGCATTACTGCGGATATGGCAATGCTTACTAAGAATGAAGCACTTATTATGTGTGCTAATGCTTCTCACCAAACAGCAAAAGATTTAGACGAGCTTATTGCCAAGTTTAAGCAAGGACATTTGGATAACTAGCATTAGAATTATTTAGTATGGGGGGGGGGGAATTGATAACCATCTTCTCTAAACAACTTTAAGCAAGCATCAACAACCTCAGCATCAAATAGCTTTCCTTTGCCATTCTCAATTTCTTGCAATGCCGCATCTATACCAATTGCAGGACGATACGGACGAGCGTGAGACATTGCTTCAACAGTATCAGCTACAGCTAATATTCTTGCTTCCTTAATAATGCTATCGCCTTTTAAGTGATTGGGATAACCACTGCCATCAAGTCGTTCGTGATGTTGATAGATGGTTTGTGCAAGTGCCCATTCGAAGTTTATATTCTTAACAATATCAAAACCAGTTTGTGCGTGTCTATGCAATGCTTCAAGTTCGAAAGATTCTAATTTGGTTGGCTTGCTTAAAATTTCTGCTGGCACAGCAATCTTGCCAATGTCGTGTATCAACGCACTTAGCTTTAATCCTTCAATCAGATTGATTGGTAAATTCATTTCTGTAGCAATTGCAACACACAAGTGTGCAACACTACATTGATGTTGGTAAGTGTATGCATCTCTCGCTACGATAACTTTAGTCAATGCCTCCACAACCTGATACATATTGAGTGCGAGAGCTTGTTGATAGCGGATTAAAGAACTTTCAGCATTCTTTCTGCTTGTAATGTCTCTAATGTTGCATTGAATAACTCTGTCGCCATTTACACCGTATACATTACTTACAAACTCAACGCTAATAATTTTTCCATCTTTTGTGCGTAATGGTAAATCGTTGTATTTAATATAGCCGTCCTTCTGTAATACAGCAAAGGCTTTAATGGACGCACTTTTATCAACCATTGCACCAATTTCCCACAACTCCATACCAACAAGCTCTTCTTTTGTATAACCAAGCATCTGTATTAGGTATGGATTTACATCTTCAATTTTTCCTGTTTCAAATTCCAATATCAAAATGCCATCTTGCGCAGTTTCAAACAAGCGTCTGTAGCGAAGATTTAAGTCAGTATTAGTGTTTGTCATATTCTTATACTCTGCCCAATCGTTTAATTTGTCAAACAGCACCTCAAACCCACGCTATAAACACTTAACGAGTGACAGTGAATAGCAATACAGCAGAGATGTGCTCAAACAGCGTATAGACGCTGTACGCAAGTCTGCGTATTTCTGTAGTCAAAATCCCACACTATCAATAAATAGTTATATGTAAGGAAATACACATTTCATTACATTTCGTTACGCAAACAGCGTATCTCATTATTTTTAATAAGGAAAATATATTGCTTACAAATTGGCATAAATCAGTCGCAGAAAGAAACAAAAGAAAGCAACATAGAGACATAGCAAAACTTTGGTTAGGTAAAGAAACTATGTCGAAACAAGCAAAAGTATTAAGTGGTGCAGAAATTCGCAGAGTATTGGATTACTGTGCAACAAGAAAGCATTCACAACGCAATAGAGCATTAGTAATGATTATGTTTAATACGGGAATGCGTGTAAGTGAAGTTGCCAGTCTACGCATTAAAGATGTTGTAGATAGCGAAGGCAATATAAAGAACGAAATACGCTTATTGGCAGAGAATACAAAGACGAATGAGGCAAGAACGGTATTTGTGAACGAGAAGTTGCGTAAAGAACTACAGCAATACGCAAAGGTATATGCCAACTCAAATCCAAGCAATAAGTTCTTCTATAGTCAAAAGCGTGATAGCGACGGCTTTACGGCAAATACGCTTACACAGCACTTTCACTATTTGTATAAGCGTGTTGGGTTAGACGGAGCAAGCTCACATTCGTCTCGTCGCACATTTATTACAAAATTGGCAAATGATGGAATTGGTGTGCGTGTGATTATGGGATTAAGCGGACACAAAGCACTTAGTAGCGTGCAATGCTACATCGACTGCAATAGTGAGCTTATGAGAAACGCTGTGGAGAATTTGGCTGTGGTGTGATGGATTTGATGGTTTGCTTGGTTTTGATGGTTAGGCACACAGCCGAAAAACAAGCATATGCAAGGCATATGGCTATTAGGCTTTATGTGTAGGTTTTTTAGCTGTGTAGTCAGCCAAACCATCCTTACTTGCCTTGCTTCTTCAAGTTAGCAAGCATTCCTTTTAACTTCTCTGCTTGTTGTTGGTTTTGTTTTAACTCTGCTTCAATTTCTTCTGCTGTGCGCTCTTGCTTTGCCAATTCCTCTAACGCTAATGCCATTACATCTAACTTCACTTGTGCTTTTGTTTTCCATCCGTGTAATTGCTGTAATCGTCCTTGTGCCAAATTATTCGCACTCTTACTTGTAATCAAGCGTGGCATACCATCGCTATCTAAACTTATATCGCTGTCAAAACTAAAATCAATGCCTCTATCAAACCACATCACCAATGTTTTGTCGGTAGCAATAATTTCTTGTAGTTTTTCGTATGCACGCTCAAATAAGCCGTCAGCCTTATTTTTCATATCGTCCATCACTTGCTTGCGATTGACAATTACTTTGCCAACTTTGGGATTGCGTCCGCTATAGCTATCCAATTTTCCGTGCCACATCACTGCTTCTTGTAGCATTTGCTCATACTCTTTTACTTCTTGCGGTGGTTTTATTTCACGCAACTCTTGTTGCTCAGCCCAACGCTGTTTGTATAGTTTTGCAAAGTCTTTGCCAACCGCATTATTAAAGTCACGCGGCGAAACATCCAATCCTTTTTCCAACATACGCATTAGCTCTTTAATACGCTTCTTGCGTGTCTCGTTATTAAAGCGTGCCATAAGTCACATATATAAAAAGTAAGCAGATAACCAATATTACATTGTTATGCCAATCTCTCTGCTGCCATTGTTGCTGTCATTTTGCTGTAGTGCCGTTCAATCATATTCACGCTAGTTCCCATTTGCTTAGCAAGCGTATGTATATCAATGCCGCTTGCTAACGCAAAAGTAGCGTAGGTATGACGCAAGCTATACAGCGTTCGGTTTAAGCCACCACTATCCTTACGCATACTGCTTCGCACCATTAAGTTTCTAAATATATTTTCCATATTGCTTATCTGCGTGTTGTCAGGCAAACAAAAGATGGCTTTGTCTAACTTAGCTTCAATTAGTCCATTTAAGTTTGTGTAGTCCAACTTATGCCAACGCATTAGACGCTCAAATACTTTGATTACTTCGTGCTTAGCAATTAGGTAGCGTGGACCAGTCTTGCCACTTACCCAAACACGCAAATATTTTTTATTGCCTATCCAATGCCACTGCAAGTGTTTCCAACGCAAGCGTAGTGCTTCTGTGCCGTGTCTAACTCCAGTGTTTACCAAAAATTCTATGTAAGCAACACACAGCGTTCGCATTAGTCTTGTGCGTTCTGTATAGCTACTCCTTACCCAAGTCTCTGTATAACTTATCAACTCAATAATTTCTTCTTTACTAAAAGCTGGGCGAGGCTGACTACGCTTGCCTTTGCTGTCTAACATTGGCACAGCACGATTGTGTGCAACATAGCCACGCTCTCTCGCTAAATTCACAACACGAATATATGCACTTGCGTGATTGCGTTTCGTGCTTGCCATCGGTACTTTATTCATTTCAGTAATTCGCCACGCATCAAAATCTGCAAGCATCTCTGTTGTAATGTTTTCTATTTCGTAGGCGCCAAAAAAAGGAATGAGATATTTATTGATTGCAAAAATATAATCTCTATAACAACGACGACCAATGTTGTTATTCAATGCTCTACTCATATTTGCAATTTCATCTAACGCAATCTGCTTAAATGTTTTCGTAGTGATTGCCAAGCCAGCGTCTGTTTTTATTTTTACTGTTTCATATATTACAATCGCATTTATCTTTGCTTGCTCTATGTCAGTAGTATTTGTTGTCGTGCTATGCCACTTGTTGTTTGCCAACTTAAATCGCACTTGCCACTGTGATGACTGCGGACGCTTATACAGCAAGGCTTTGCCGTCCATCAGCTTTACTTGTTTAATAGTGTTTGCATCAAACTGTGTTGTGAATAATTGTTGTAGCGAACTCATACACGCAAGTATGTTTTCAAACGCCTACTTGGACGACGATTAGTTTTTTATCGTCGCAAAAATCCCACGCAATACTCTGCGAACAAAATTATGTGTGTGATTTTTTTATTGAGTGCCGCAGATATTTCTGCGAATTGAACGGCGCTGTGAAGAGAAGCTTTGAGCTAATGTTTACAACTGTCAAACATCGAAAAATATTTTTTTCAATCCTCTGCTCTACCGACTGAGCTACCAGGCCAAGAGCTGGAATTATAACGAATTGGCTTAGGGAGCCCTCAAATTTTCTTAGCCCCCCGTGATTTCTGGGTTTTGTGGTGCCTGCCCTTATTAGGCGGGGCTTAGCTTTCGCCTTTATTGCGCGATGTATCTATTCCCAAGGCTTTCAGTTTGCGATACAAATGGGTTCTTTCTAGGCCTGTGTACTCTGAAATCTTGGTCATGCTGCCGCCCATGATTTGCATTTGATGCTCAAAATACGCCTTCTCAAATAAATCTCTTGCTTCCCTCAAAGGAAGATCAAAGTACGTTTTTGCAATTCCGCTGATGTATTCACCCTCAACAGCCGGGGCAGCCGATTCGGCAACCACCTGCTTTGGTGTAGCAACGGAGTTAGCGCTCGACTGAACGGCTCTAACCTGCTCTGGCTCTACATATTTAGGAGAGCTCTCCAAAGCTTTGCTAACCGTCTTTAAAAGCTTTTGCAGGGCAATTGGTTTTTCTAAAAAGTTGAGCGCTCCAATACGAGTTGCTTCAACAGCAGTATCAATCGTTGCATGACCAGACATCATCACTACCGGCATCGTGAGTTGTCCAGTATTGGACCACTCCTTTAATAAGGTAATGCCATCGGTATCAGGCATCCAAATATCTAACAAGACTAAATCGGGGCGCATTTGTTCGCGAATAGTGCGTGCCTGTATAGCGCTTTCTGCAGCGTACACAGTATGGCCTTCATCTGTGAGAATCTCATTGAGAAGCTCACGAATTCCCATCTCGTCATCAACAACCAAAATACTAGCCATGCTTATGCTGCCTCTTTTGCTAGATTCATAAACAATATTGACACTTTCGCACCAACCACTTCTTCACCTTGCATACGGTTCCGAATTTCAATTTTGGCAGAGTGATCATCAATGATTTTCTTAACTACCGCCAAACCCAGACCCGTACCCTTGCTCTTTGTTGTTACGTAAGGCTCAAAGGCCCTTGCCAATATCTTAGCTGGAAATCCAACCCCACTATCACTTATTGTTAATCGCACAGCATTTTGAGCTATACCATTGTGCTCACCATAGGGGACTAACTCTGTCTTAACCTCCACCGGACTACCAGGATGGGGCCCCTCAAGAGTGGCATCTTGAGCATTTTGTAGCAAGTTATGAATTACCTGCCTGAGTTGTGTGGGATCCCCCATGATGTCTGGGCAATGAGGATCTAACTGGGTACGTAATGGACTACCCTCGTATAGGCCCAAAATTTCTGAGGTGAGAGTATTGATGGAAACTGGCTTCAGTTGTGGAGTTGGCGTCTTCGCAAAATCTCTAAAATCATTCACCATCTCTTTCATGGCCTGTACCTGACCAATGATGGTTTCAGTACTGCGATTAATCATCTCTTCTTGCTCTGGGCTCAGCTTGCCTGCAAGCTTATGCTGCAATCTTTCAGCAGAAAGCTGAATAGGCGTTAGAGGGTTTTTAATTTCGTGCGCAAGGCGTCTAGCAACTTCGCTCCAAGCGATAGATCTTTGTGCGCTCACCACATCAGTAATGTCATCAAAAACAACCATGCGTAAATCGCCAGTCAGCTCTGTGCCACGCACGAACAGAGTTACTCCTAATTCATTTTCAAATTCATTTGTCGTATGTAGTTGAATTTGTTTTTGCCACACTGGTGCATTAGTCTGTGCAGTCTTTTGTTCTGCATCCCCTTCGCCCAACACTGCGAGTTTCATGGTTGCAAAACCCTCTTTGATAGCCCCCTCAAACTCCAATAGGGCCGGGCTGCTACCGAGGGGCCTTCCATCAAGCAGAGTAAGGTCTTGACCAAAAATACGATCTGCGCCTGCATTGCTAGAAACAACGTTGTAGTTTTTATCAAAAATGCATACGCCTGCCGTAAGGCTTCCTAATACGCGCTCCAAGAACGCTTTGGACTCTTGCAAGGAAGTGCGGGTATCAGCCAGCTGCCTGGTCATGACGTTAAATTGTCGTGTAAGCATGCCAAGTTCATCGCCAGTATCGAGCTCTGGCTTGGGCGACAAATCTCCCTGCGCAACTGCCTGGGTGCCTCTCAGAAGCATCAGGAGAGGGCGTGCAAGCTGCCTACCCAACATCAAAGCCAAAGTAATGGCTACGAATACCGCAAAGAAAAGGGTGAGGGTTAATGTACCCACAAACATCTTACGAAGGCCAGTGCGCCCCAATGCTTTTTCTTGATACTCACTATATGCAGACTCCACAGCAAAAATGTTTTTTGCCAATGGGGTTGGTATGTAACGCACTAACTGCAAAAAATATTTGTCTTCAGCATCTTTGCCAGAATCCAATTTGCTATGAATAGACTTTTTTCGTACAACGGGAACAATTGCCCGGATTCGATAGCCGCGTTGGCCGCCTTCCACCTCAATTTGATCTAAAAAGGTCATGCCCTTCTTGCTAAATGCTTCTGCAACCACGTCGGCACTCGGCGCAGGAAAGTATTTTTTTGGCTTTAGCTCGCTCGTTAAAATCAGATTGCGCTGCATATTAAAGAGGCTAACTTCTTGAATGCCAAATTGATTGCGAATTTTCATGACTGTTGCAGCCACCTGCTCGGCGGAAGTTCCCGATGGAATTTGGACGATCTGTTCGGCGATGAAATTCCCTTCGCCCAAAATTTCTTCTTGGGCCACTCGCAAGGTAACACGCCCTAACTCTAATCCGGAGTTCAGCGCTGTCTCAACTTTGACATCAAACCAAGTCTCAATACTGCGCGACACAAACTGTAATGAAACGCCATACAAAATTAAGCCTGGAACGATTCCGACTAAGGCAAAAATCATGGCCAACTTTGCAATCAAACGTGTACCAAAGTGCCCTCGATACCAGCGCACGGCAATGACAGCCACCAAAGTCAAAATGACTAGGGTTAAACAAATTCCAATCACTACGTTGGCGGCATAGAGCCAAATAAAGTAGTTATCAAAAAATTCTGTGTTGGATGAGGCGATCGCCAATAAAACTAAAAGCAATAAAGCAAAGGCACCGATCACACCGATCGTGACCGGAATGATTTTTTTACTCCAAGCTTTGGATGTAAAAAAACCCGGATCTAGCATGGCCGCTATCGATCTCATCGCTTAATTAGATTAGGGCCACTAGGAGAAAATGGAAAACGATACCAATCGCTTGAAACATTCCAATCGCGGTTATTGAGTGCGTTTACTTGGAATGGTTTTGGTAGCTTAGTAAGATCCAAACTCATGCGCATACTGGCTGTATAAGATTTGCTGGGATCTAGTTGAGAGCTATCAATGACTCGCCATCCACCAATACTGCCCACCGCTTGCAATGCCTCAGACATAGTTCTGGCAGAAAAAGTAAATCCGTCTGAGGCGATTCGATACTGCTGTGTGAGTGGTTGATAAGAAAGACGAGCCTGCCTTTGCACAAGCGCAGACTTTTCATCAAACCAATACCAACGCGATCGAATTAAATCAAACTCGGTTTGGAAATAGAGAACGACCCCTTTTTGTACCGCATCCTCCAGTCCGGGAGATAGCTCAATCTGGAAAGTTGCGTTGAGAAGCCAGTCGTTATCCGCCTTCTCCAACTCAAAGGATTTGATCTTGATTCCTTCGGCGCTAACGGTGGTTGAAAAAACTCCCAACACCATCAAGAACAAAAAGAGGAATTGTTTAATTCTTCGGCTCATGGCCCATTTTTCTTAAACAAAGCATAGTAAAAACCGTCGTTTAGTTCACTAGGCAAAATCTGGCCTGGAGCGCCTAATCGTAACGCATTGGCGTGTTGCTCAGCAAACCAAACAGCCTGCTCCTCGCCCTCCTCGGGAAATATCGAGCAAGTGACATACAAAAGGGTGCCTCCCACCTGGAGCATCTTCCATGCTTGATTCAAAATAGCCCGCTGTCTTTCTTGCAGAGCCCTGATGTCTGCTTCGCGCCTTAAAAATGGAATATCAGGATGTCGCGACACTATTCCAGAGGCTGAGCAGGGGGCATCGAGCAGAATCTTGTCAAAAAGAACGCCGTCCCACCAGGCCGCCTTGGAAGCATCGCCGCGTAACACGCGTACTTTGTCGGACTGCAAGCGCAGGCGATCTAAGTTGCCGCCAATTTTTCCAATGCGCTCGCCATCTAACTCTAGAGCCCGCATTGAGCAATCTGCAATCTCCAATAGATGCGCTGTTTTTCCACCGGGAGCAGCACAGGCATCCAACACCAACTCCCCCGTCTGAGGGTTTAATAAGGCCGCAGCCAGCTGTGCACCTGCATCCTGTACAGACACAGCACCAGTATAAAAACCAGGTAGGTCGGATACGGGAACCGCTTCAGGTAACAGGAGAGCGGAAGGCAGTTGAACGCCAGCTAATTCTTCTATTGGTGCCGAAGAAATTCCGGCCTCAGCCAATAAGGATTGATATTGCTCACGCGTATATTGTCTTTGATTTACACGCAAAATTAATGGCGCACGCTTGGCCTGTTGAAACAAAATCGATTGCCATGCTTTGGAATAATTGCGCTTCAGATTGGCGCGCCACCAAGCAGGCACATACATTGGAATTGGATCGGGCGGATAACGCTTCTCGCCCTCTGGTGGTTGCACCACAAGACTTACTTTGCGTAGGACCGCATTCACTAAACCTTTGGCATACATGGTTTCGTCATATTCACCACAAGCCATCACCGCCTGATCCACAATCGTGTGAGCTGGATAGCCCTTGCTCTCGGTTGCGTCTTGCAAAAATAGAGCAATCGCGACGCTGAGCAAATGATCCACTTCAGGAGGTGGAGTCTTTGGAATAAATTGCTTAATGAATTCATGAGAGCGCACCCACTTACGGAGTGCATCAAAGCTCAGGCTCTGAACGATCGGGCGTTCGTGAGCCTCCAGCTGATCCAGAAGCTCAGTAAGCGATCTTCCGCTCATGACCTCGCTTACCGCTTGTGCAGCAATCGTGATTGCTTCAGAGAGCGGGAGACTGCGTGGTGTTTTTTGATCAGTCAAATTAATTTGCTCCGGGATATACCCCGTTTTTAGCCATACTCATTAAGCGTGCCACCCGCTCTTCAGTAGGTGGATGGGTTGAAAAAAGTTGTGCGAGGCCGCCGGCACTCAAAGGGTTGAGAATCATCATCTGCGCCGTTTCAGGATGCTGTTCAACCGCTTGAAATGGAATGCCTTGTGCATAGTTGTGGATTTTTTCTAATGCCTGCGCTAGCGCCTCAGGATCAGAACTAATTTCTGCGCCACCACGATCTGCCTCGTATTCTCTTGCGCGAGAAATACTCATTTGAATCAAGCTTGCTGCAATCGGGGCCAAAATTGCCACCATCAAGCTGGCAATCGGATTGCTGGGCCTGCCCTCAGAATCGCGCCCACCAAAGAACATGGCAAAGTTAGCCAATGCTGATATGGCTCCAGCCATCGTAGCGGCGACAGTTGAAATCAAAATATCGCGATGACGAACGTGGGCAAGCTCATGCGCCATCACGCCGCGTAATTCACGATTCGAGAGAATTTTCAGAATGCCGGTGGTTGCAGCAACCGAGGCATTGTCTGGATTACGGCCCGTTGCAAAAGCATTGGGAGCATCCTCATCAATTAAAAATACTTTAGGCATCGGTAAGCCAGCCTTCTCCGATAACTCTTTAACGAGCCCATAAAACTGGGGGGCAGATCTTTCGTCAACCTGCTGTGCATTAGTCATCTTCAACACCATGGTGTCAGAAAACCAATAGCTGAAAAAATTCATGCCGACGGCGAGCACTAAAGCCATCAACATGCCCTGCTCACCACCCAACATACCGCCAACCACAATAAAGAGCGCAGTAATTGCTGCCATCAAAACAGCAGTCTTTGCAAAATTAAACATTTCTACTCCTTTGTTTGAAAGCGCAACAATTTTTCACTATCACCAATTGACTGTAAACACGTTTTAGCATCTATTTTTTTACCGCCTGGTTTTTGCATTTCTAAAACCTCAAGCACCCCTTCACCACACTGAATATATGCGCCCTTATTACCATACCCAAGCACTTCGCCTACAGTACCGGTGACGCTTACGGCCTTGGGGTCTGCAAGTCTTGAATCCCAAAACTTCACCGCTAACCCATTAAAGTCGCTGCTTGCCCCTGGGAAAGGATTAAAAGCCCGAATACGCAGATCAATTTCTTTGGCACTTAGAGCCCAATCGATCTCCGCCTCACTCTTCAGTATTTTTTTGGCGTAGGTGATGCCATCCTTTGCTTGCGGTACCCGAGATAAATCTTTGTCTTGGTCTAAGGAATTTAAAACATCAACAATCGATTTTGAGCCAAGCTGTGCTAATCGATCATGCAAGCTTACACTCGTCTCATTGCGAGTAATTTCAAGATCCGCAACTAAAACAGTGTCTCCGGTATCCAGCCCAGCGTCCATTTGCATAATGCAAACTCCCGTCTTGGAATCGCCCGCTTCAATTGCTCGCTGAATTGGTGCTGCACCACGCCAGCGCGGCAAGAGAGAGGCGTGAATATTAAAGCTGCCATGCCTTCCCGCTCTCTCGCTAATATCCAAAATGTCTTGGGGCAAGATCAAGCCATAGGCAACCACCACCATGGCGTCAAAGTCTGTTGAAGATAAGCGCTCATATGCGGCTTCTGCCTGCGCCTGCTTCTGCGAATCAGTGCTCGTGCGTCTTAATGTCTCCGGCTGCAACACAGGAATATTTTTTTGCAAAGCAAAGTCTTTTACCGGGCTTGCATGAAGATGCATACCTCTGCCGGCACGGCGATCGGGCTGAGTTAAAGCCAAAACAATTTCATGACCAGCATCGTAAATTGCGCGCATCGCTTGCGCAGCAAACTCAGGAGTTCCAGCAAAGACGACTTTCATTAGTGCGCTTAGCGCTGACCCACTAATTCTTTAGCGCGCTTCTTCATTTTTTGTGAGATACGAGTTCTTTTAAGTATTGATAAATACTCAACAAACACTTTTCCTTGCAAATGGTCTAACTCATGTTGCAAACAAACTGCCAACAAACCATCAGCCTCTATTTCGAATTCTTTACCATCAACGTTTAAAGCCTTCACTCGAATTTCGGATGGCCTCTCAACCTCATCATAAAATTCTGGAACAGATAAACAGCCTTCGCGCCAAGATTTTGTTTCAGGGCTTGCCCAAATAACTTCTGGGTTAATAAAAACCATCAATTCGTTTTGTTCATCGGACACATCAATCACTACGATGCGCTCATGAATATCTACCTGCGTCGCTGCCAAGCCAACACCGGGAGCGTCATACATGGTGTCCGCCATATCAGCGACAATTTTTTTAATGCGCGCATCCACTTGCTCCACTGGTTTAGCAACCTTGTGCAAGCGCGGGTCTGGATAACAAAGGACGGGTAATAAGGCCATATAAGAATTATCCAACAGAGCTATCAGTCTGTCCTGATTGTCGCAATTCCCCCAAAGAACAAAATTGATTTATGCAAACATCCTCGGTACCTAATTCTGTTCTCCAAATCGATCGTAAGAGCCCTTATTACCCAATCCGCCTGCATGATTTATATGATCCCCCGGGGTGTCTTTATATATATGGGGACATTCGTCTTCTGAAGAGGCCCATGATTGCGATCGTAGGTTCAAGAAACGCCAGCCCTGAAGGCTTAAAAAATGCAGGCCTGTTTGCCCAAGCATTATCGAAAGCGGGCGCCTTGATTGTTTCTGGCCTAGCAAAGGGGGTCGACAGCGCCGCCCATCAGGCGGTCATTGGGCTTGGGCCCAATCACTGCACTGCGGCAATATTAGGAACGGGCATAGATGTCGTCTATCCCCGTCAAAATGTCGACCTGTCACGGGCAATCAGCCAGCAGGGGTTATTGGTATCTGAACTCCCCCTAGGATCAGGGCCCAAGGCATGGCACTTTCCAAGAAGAAACCGCATTATTGCCGCTCTAGCACTTGGCGTCGTTGTAATAGAGGCGGCTGAAAAATCAGGCTCCCTCATTACTGCCCGCTTAGCCGCAGACCTTGGAAGGGAGGTTTTCGCCCTTCCCGGGCCCATCCATAGCGCCAATTCTGCCGGCTGCCATCTACTTATTCAGCAAGGTGCAAAACTAGCCTTTAGGCCAGATCATGTCCTTGAGGAGCTTTGTTTTTAAGCAAAAACTGCATTTAAAGGGCTTAGAAATGGGTTTTAATCTGAAAACCGGGAACCTCCACGCGCCCAAAACTGCCTAAAAATAGGCATTTTTGGACTTTTCCCAATTTATCGGTTAATAATAAAAAAGGGGTATGCAATTGGCCAAGTCCGATTTTGGTTTAAATTGGCCATCCGTTTTATCCCAAAAACCATCATTTCTAGCTCAAATTTAGGCAAAACGCGTGGCAACTAAAGCAACTACCAAAAAAAGCAGCTCAAAGACTACCGCCGGGGACCACCCTAAGGCGCTCATCATTGCGGAGAAGCCTTCTGTTGCCAATGACATTGCCAAAGCCTTGGGCGGTTTTACGAAGCACGAAGATTATTTTGAGAGCGATGAATTCCTAATCTCTTCCGCGGTTGGCCATTTATTGGAAATTGCTGCCCCCGAAGAATTTGACGTAAAGCGTGGCAAATGGTCGTTTGCTAATTTACCGGTGGTGCCCCCTTATTTTGATTTGCGCCCGATTGTAAAAACAGAGTCGCGCCTCAAGGTTTTACAAAAGCTCATTAAGCGCAAAGATGTGACTGCCCTTATTAATGCCTGTGACGCGGGGCGTGAGGGTGAATTAATTTTCCGCTTGATAGCACAACACGCAAAAGCATCGCAATCTATTAAGCGCTTATGGCTGCAATCGATGACTCCAGCAGCCATTCGCGAAGGCTTTACCAATTTACGCAGCGATGAAGACATGAAGCCTCTTGCTGATGCGGCTCGTTGTCGCTCAGAGGCTGACTGGTTGGTCGGCATCAATGGCACGCGCGCAATGACAGCCTTTAATAGCAAGAGTGGTGGCTTCTTCTTAACCACTGTAGGTCGCGTACAGACTCCAACACTTTCTATTGTGGTGGAGCGCGAAGAGCTCATTCGCAAGTTCATCTCAAAAGATTATTGGGAAGTAAAAGCTGAATTTATCGCAGCTGCCGGCGTGTACGAAGGCCGCTGGTTTGATCCTAAATTCAAAAAGGATGTTGCCGAGCCTGATGCACGTGAGAACCGCCTGTGGAGCGAGGCTGCAGCTCAAAGTATTGTGGCTGCGTGCCGCGGCAAAAAAGCCAATGTCACGGAAGAAGCTAAGCCCGCTACACAGCTGGCCCCCCAGCTATTTGATTTAACCAGTTTGCAACGCGAAGCAAATGCGCGTTTTGGATTCTCTGCAAAAAATACATTGGGTCTTGCGCAAGCTTTGTATGAGCGCCATAAAGTATTAACTTATCCACGTACCGACGCAAAAGCCCTTCCTGAAGACTATCTCGATACTGTTAAGCAAACCATGGAGACTCTTGCTGAGCACTCACAAGACTATCGTGCTTTTGCCAAACAAATCCTAAAGGGTGACCCAAAGGACCCCAAAGCTAAAGGAGGCTATGGCTGGGTCAAACCAAACAAACGAATTTTTGATAACTCTAAAATTTCTGATCACTTTGCGATCATCCCAACATTAGAAACACCTAAAAATTTAAGCGAGCCTGAAGCTAAGCTTTACGACTTAGTTGTGCGTCGTTTCTTGGCAGTGTTTTATCCTGCAGCAGAGTTCCGCGTCACCACGCGCGTCACCGAAGTATCTGGACATCACTTTAAAACTGAGGGTCGTGTGCTTGTAAACCCAGGCTGGTTAACGGTTTACGGCAAATCAAAGCAAGCGGATGATGAGCTGGTTCCCGTCCAAGAGAGTGAAGCAGTACAAACGGAATCTATTGCGGCCGTGCCATTGAAAACCAAGCCGCCAGCACGCTATACAGAAGCAACCTTGCTCTCAGCAATGGAAAGCGCAGGCAAGTGGGTTGATGATGATGACATGCGCGAAGCCATGGCTGAAAAAGGTTTGGGTACACCAGCAACGCGAGCAGCCATCATTGAGGGACTACTCGCCGAAAAATATATGGTGCGCGAAGCTCGTGAACTCATTCCAACTGCAAAAGCGTTTCAATTGATGACTTTGTTGCGCGGCTTAGATGTAGAAGAATTAACTCGTCCTGACCTCACTGGCAGCTGGGAAAACAAACTGTCACTCATCGAGCAAGGCAAGATGAATCGCGACACTTTCATGCAAGAGATCGCGCAAATGACTCAGCGCATCGTCAAACGTGCCAAAGAATACGACAGCGATACCATTCCAGGCGACTACGCCACTATGACCACGCCATGCCCGCACTGTAAGGGTCCGGTAAAAGAAAACTATCGTCGTTTTGCCTGTGAAAAGTGTGGTTTTACCATCAGCAAAACACCTGGTGGACGGGCATTTGAATATCCTGAAGTTGAAGAGTTGTTGCGTGAAAAAACCATTGGACCACTGCAAGGCTTCCGCAGCAAAATGGGGCGCCCATTTGCAGCGATTATTAAATTAAGCGAAATCCCCGAGGACGATAAAGATTATCCAAACGCGGGCTTCAAGCTTGAGTTTGATTTTGGTAATGCGCAAGACGACGAAACAGAAGCGGTCGATTTCACTGGCCGTCTGGCGCTAGGTGTTTGTCCAAAATGTTCTGGTGCAGTGTATGAAGATGGCATGCGTTACGTTTGTGAAAACAATACTGGCCCTAATAAATCATGCGATTTCAAAACAGGAAAAGTAGTCTTGCAACAAGAAGTGTCACCTGAACAGGTTCAGAAATTGCTGAAAGAGGGCAAAACAGATCTTCTGACCAACTTTAAGTCGAACCGTACTGGGCGTGGCTTTAAGGCCTATTTAGCTTTGGATTCTGCTGGAAAAATTGGTTTCGAATTTGAGGCCAAGGCTCCTAAAGCTGAAGGTGCTGCCCCCGCAAAGAAACGGGCTGGTGCCAGCGCAGCAGCTAAGTCTGTAGCGAAACCAAAGCGCGCAAGCAAAGCAAAGTCATCCTCTAGTAGCTGAGCTGTAATAAGCTTGGCCGCTAGAGCAGACCACAAAATTCCTCTCGAACCCAGGGCGGTAGCTAAAAATATTCCTGGGCGCTGAGAGAGTGCGCCGATGATTGGCAAGCGATCTCCAGCAACACATCGAACGCCAACAAATTCTCCGATCTTTATTAATGAACAAAGATCGCCTTCTGAATAATTCACTAAGCCTCTCGCTTGCTCACGATTGAAGTCATCACTGGATTCTCTCGGGGCAAGATCATCTTCGCCCTCATCAAAACTAGATCCCACAATCCATTGATAGCCACCATCTTCAAGTTGCTTAGCGGGCAAGCAATAACCATCCCCAGAGATGCCAACATGGGGTAATTTTTTGGCCCAAGAATCGCCATCCTGCACCTTAAAAATACTGAGCTGGCCGCGCACAGGCCTTAAGGGCAAACGAATGCCGATACTATTCATGAGGGCTTTGGCTTCCATGGCGCAGGCCACCACAACTTGATTTGCAGTCACAATCAGCTTGTTTGAGGCATCAAATAAATGCCATTGATTATCGAGCTCTTCTAAACGCGCGATGCGCGTATTCCACATACAAGTTAATTGCTGATGTTCTTGTAATAACTCTTTGCTTATTTTATGTAAATTTAAGCCGGCGCCGCGTGGCAACCAAACGCCGCTTTGCTCAACCCCACAAAACTTTTTAGCCTCTTGGGCATCCATAGCAATCGCCATATCTTCATCGAGATCCAATGAACGAAGATGTTCTATTGTTTCGGTGCGATCAAAAACTCTATCTTTCTTAGTGGGCTGAAATATGCCATGCTGGTCCCACACATTTTTCCAGCGTGCTTCCGCAAGTAAAAAAGCAATGCGCGTTAAGCGCAGTAAACGTGGGGAGCCCTTACCAATATGAGGATGGGCAATTGCATAAGCATGGCTTGAACAAGCGGTAGCAGGGGAGGGAGCTGCGTCGACAATGCAGACTGCCTTGCCACGCTCGAGCAACTCATTTGCAATGGTTGCTCCGCAAATGCCTGCCCCAATCACCACTATTTCATGGTGTTGGGGTTTGGTCATTGAATAAATCTAGATAAAACGCTGGGTATTAATAAAGTCTTTTGTAACTTAAGCATTCAAGCGTTGTTCGATCTTGGAACGAGTTTCTTTCATCTCTTTTGGCAAGCGATCGCCAAGGTGCTCGAACAATTCTGTGTGCAGCTTAAGTTCATTCTTCCAATCATCAATTCCAACAGTGATGGCCTTGGTGAACTTTTCTGCGGAATAGTCGAGACCACCCCAATGCATATCGTTGTACTCTGGGGTAATGCCAAACGGAGTTTCTTTACCGCTTGCTTTGCCTTCTGCGCGACCCAAAATCCAAGAAAGAACGCGCATGTTTTCACCAAAGCCAGGCCATACAAACTTGCCATTCTCATCTTTACGGAACCAGTTCACGCAATAGATCTTAGGCAATACTGCGCCTTCAGCTTCGAGCTTCTCACCAATATTGAGCCAATGCTGGAAATAGTCGCTCATGTTGTAACCAGCAAATGCAATCATTGCAAATGGGTCGCGGCGCACAACGCCAATTTGGCCTGTAATTGCTGCGGTTGTTTCTGAGCCCAATGTTGCAGCCATGTAAACGCCCTCAACCCAATCACGCGCCTCGCTAACCAAAGGTACTGTATTTGAACGGCGACCGCCAAATAAGAACGCATCGATAGGAACACCAGCAGGATCATCCCAGTTTGGATCAACCGCTGGGTTGTTCGTAGCAGCAACAGTAAAGCGTGAGTTTGGATGTGCAGCTTTGCGGCCAGCAGCGCCATCAGCAGGGGTCCAATCCTTGCCTTGCCAGTCGATCAAATGTGCTGGTGGAGTTTCTGTCAAACCCTCCCACCAAACATCACCATCATCAGTCAAACCAACGTTTGTGAAAATCACATCTTGATTGAGAGAGTCGATACAGTTTTGATTTGTTTGGCGATTTGTTCCAGGAGCTACGCCGAAGTAGCCAGACTCTGGGTTAATCGCGAACAAACGGGTTTTGCCAGTGACAGCATCTTTGCGCGGCTTGATCCAAGCAATGTCATCACCAATGGTGGTTACTTTCCAACCCTCGAATCCTTTTGGGGGAATCATCATGGAGAAGTTGGTTTTGCCACATGCAGATGGGAATGCAGCTGCGATGTGATATTTCTTACCTTCGGGTGAAGTTACACCGAGAATCAACATATGCTCAGCCAACCAACCCTGATCGCGGCCCATATTGGAGGCGATACGCAATGCGAAACATTTTTTACCCAACAATGCATTGCCGCCGTAGCCTGAACCGAAAGACCAAATCTCGCGTGTTTCTGGGTAGTGAACAATGTATTTGTTTTTGTTGTTTGGCCATGCAACGTCTTTTTCACCAGCAGCCAAAGGCTTACCAACCGTGTGAACGCAAGGAACAAACTCGCCGTCTGAACCAAGCTGATCAATCACCGCTTTACCCATACGAGTCATTAACTTCATGTTGATTGCTACATAAGGGCTATCAGATAACTCAACGCCAATGTGTGCGATTGGTGAGCCAATTGGGCCCATTGAGAAAGGCACTACGTACATAGTTCTACCGCGCATACAACCATCAAACAGTGGATTCAATGTTGCGCGCATTTCGCTTGGCTCAACCCAGTTGTTGGTTGGACCAGCATCTTCTTTCTTTGCTGAGCAGATAAAGGTGCGATCTTCGACACGGGCAACATCCTCAGGATCAGACAAAGCTAAAAATGAGTTTTTGCGCTTAGCCGGGTTAAGGCGCTTAAACACACCAGCATTAACCAACAACTCGCACAATTCGTCGTATTCAGCTTGAGAACCATCACACCAACGAATAGCGTCAGGCTTGGTAAGGGCGGCCACTTCGCCAACCCACTCAATTAAACGCTTGTTTTTTACGTAAGCTGGCGCATTTACATTCATCTGGCCGTTGGTAGTTGAAGTCATATGATTCCTTATGAAGATTAAATTTTTTAATCCGACAATTTTATCATTTTGGGCAAATTTTTACCCTTTCTCGGGTACAGCACAAACCCTTTACTTGCCAATACAGAACTGGCTGAAGATTTTCCCTAAAAGGTCATCTGGAAGCAGCTTTCCGGTAATTTCACCCAAGTGTCTTTGAGCCAAAGAGAGCTCTTCTGCAAATAATTCGAGGGAATTATTCCCATTTGCTGCGAATTCTTCTGATTTTTCAATATGTTCGGCGGCACGCTCTATGCAGTCCAAATGCCTTCTGCGAGCCAAAATAGCGCCCTCCTGGGGCCCAGCCCAACCCACAAGCTCCAAAATCTTCTGTTTTAGCTCCTCAATTCCCTCTCCAGTTTTGGCGGAAATCAACAAGGCTTCACTTGATGCTGTTTTTGATGATTTGTCGAGCAAATCGGCCTTATTGACGAGCTCAAGCACGGCACATTTAGGAGGAAGTTCTCTCAAAATCTGGGTTTTTAAGTCGTCCTGTTGGGAAGTCGAATGGGCGTCAGTCAAAAAAATCACCAAATCGGCCAAACGAATGGCATCCCAGGATCTTTCAATGCCTTTTGCCTCCACAACATCTGTTGTTTCGCGCAGACCAGCCGTGTCAATAATATGCATTGGCACACCGTCAATGGTGATGCTTTCTTTAACTCGGTCTCGGGTTGTCCCGGCAATAGGGGTAACAATGGCCACCTCTTCGCCTGCCAAGCGATTCAGCAAAGAGCTTTTCCCAACATTCGGCGCACCAGCCAACACCAGCTGAATCCCATCGCGCAAAATTTTTCCCTGCTTAGCTCCAGCACGTAAAGCTTGTAACTTTTCTTTAACGGCGGTTAAGCGCTGGCGCGCCTGAGCATTTTCTAAGAACTCAATTTCTTCTTCTGGAAAATCCAAAGTCGACTCAACCAAAATTCTGAGTTGGGTAATTTCATCAATGAGGTTATTAATGTCATCAGAAAAAGCCCCCTGTAGGGAGCGTGCTGCGCCGCGAACAGCCGCCTCGCTTTGCGCATCAATTAAGTCCGCAATAGCCTCGGCTTGGGTTAAATCAATCTTGTTGTTGAGATAAGCGCGAAGAGTAAATTCGCCTGGCTCTGCAATAACAAGCCCTTCGTCTTTGCCCAACTCGAGACAGCGCTTCATCACCAACTCAAGCAGTTGTGGTCCGCCATGACACTGAAGCTCTAAAACATCCTCACCCGTAAAAGAGGCTGGCCCAACGAAATAAATTGCAATGAGTTGATCAATGGCTTGGCCATGCTCATCACAGAGCGTTAATAGGTTTGCCTGTCTTGGGGAAAGATTTCTTTGAAAAAGCGCATTCGTCATGGCGCTCAAATTTTTTCCGCTAATGCGAATAACCCCGACGCCAGCCTTGCCGGGCGCGGTTGCAACAGCAATGATGGGCAATTTTCTCGTCATCATTGCTGTTTATTTATTGCAAGCGTGTTATGCCGCGCTCAAATTACTTGGCGAGCTTTTTTCCAAACATCTGATTAATCTGCCACTGCTGTGCAATAGATAGAAGGTTATTAGTAACCCAATATAAAACCAAGCCAGCAGGGAAGAAGAAGAACATGATTGAAAAGACGATCGGCATGTACATCATCACCTTCGCCTGAATTGGATCTGGAGGGGTTGGGTTCAACTTGGTTTGCACAAACATAGACACAGCCATGATGACCGGCAGAATGTAGTACGGGTCAGGAACTGAGAGGTCGTGAATCCACAAAACCCATGGTGCGCCACGCATCTCAACCGATGACAATAGCACCCAGTACAAAGAAATAAACACAGGAATCTGAATCACAACCGGTAAACACCCACCCAGCGGATTGATCTTTTCCTTGCGATACATCTCCATCATGGCTTGATTGAGCTTTTGTGGTTCGCCCTTGTACTGCTCCTTCATCGCTACCAGGCGTGGTTGCACCTCCTTCATGCGAGCCATCGATTTGTAGCTTGCAGCAGACAGAGGGAAGAACACCAACTTAATTAAGATGGTCAACAAGATGATTGACCAACCCCAGTTGCCAACATAACCATGAATTTTTTCTAACAACCAGAAAATAGGTTTAGCAATGATGGTCAGGTAACCGTAGTCCTTAAGCAACTCAAAGCCTGGAGCAATAGTCTCCAAGACCTTTTCTTCTTGAGGGCCAACAAATAATCTAGCTTTCTCTACAACGGTTGACCCTGGAGCAACGACACCGAGGGGTGTTTGCATACCAATTCGGTACAAGCCATTATCAATTCTTCCAGCATAAATATCCCGCGCATCTTTGTCGCCTGGAATCCAGGCGCTCGCAAAGTAATGCTGCACCATTGCGATCCAAGCCGGCTCACCAGCAGCAACTTGCGTTGGGATGGTGATTTTGTTTTTATCTATTGCTGAGAATTCGAGCTTATTAAACTTTTCTTTGTCTGTGTATGCAGCAGGTCCGGTAAAAGTACTGGCTGAGAAGGCTCCGCCAAATGGGCCGATTTTTTGTTCCTGTGAAGCATCGCGCACAATTTCTGTGTAAAGAACAAGTGGGTTTGGATTGTTTGTTGTTTGTGTAACGCGATGGCCAACATCTACAACGTAGCTGCCAGGATTAAGGATAAAAGTTTTTTCAAGCTTAACGCCGTTACGCTCGCTGGCCAAAACTGCAAAAGGCCTACCCGAACCATCTTTTCCCGACTGCACCAATTTAAACGCGCTTGTGTGGTTAGGAAGATCGTTATTGTTTAAAGAAATTAAACCGGAGCGTGCAAAGTATTTGTGTGTTGGGGTGTATTGAAAGAGCTCAACTGGGGTTTTCTCGGCAGTTAACTCTTTTAACAACTTAGCATCAATTACATTAGCTCCACTAGCGCTGATTTCCAATATTAAGACGTCATTTTGGAGTGTGAATTTTTCTGCGCCCTCTATGGTGCCACCATTAAGAGCTGGTGCCGCAGCAATAGCTGGTGCACCCGCAGTCTGCATAGGGACATCAGCCTTGTTTCCCGCTGCGGCTTTATCAGTCGCCACTGGGGCGCTTGTTGGGGTGCCACCAAATAAAGATGGCTTGCCTTCATGAACTTGCCAATTGTTGTAGAGCATGAGACCCGACATCGAGAATACTGCCCATAGAATTGTTTTTTTAAAGTCCATTTACATTCACTTATGTTGGTGTTTTGTATCTTTTACAGCAGGATCATAACCGCCGTGTGACAAAGGGTTGCAGCGCAAAATGCGCCACACCATTAGCCCAAAGCTTTTAATAAATCCGTAATGACTAAAGCAGTCACATGCATATTGCGAGCAGCTAGGTACATACTTACAGTGCATACCTAAATATGGGCTTAAAGCTAGTTGATATATTTTTACTAGCTTAATTGCCGTACTGTTTAAAGCTTGCACCTTAAAGCAGCCCCGTTATTTGAGAGCGCAAAATTTCTTTTTCTTTTTTTCTAAGTCTGCCTCGAGTTTCACGGCCGATTGGTTTTTTGAGCTTAACCACAACATCTTTATTTAATGTGCTGGCTTGAGCCGTCCAAACCAATTCGCGAATCATCCGCTTTAGGCGATTTCGATCAACCGCTCTTTTGGCTAACTTCTTTGCTACTGCAACCCCCAAGTCAGGCTTAACGCCCTCTTGAGTGGATGCAACATACATACCCCAGTACAAACTTGTCTTGGGGCGTGCTTTTAGTAATTCAGAAATCCTTGCGCTATTCAATGGCTAAATTAAACAGCCAAACGCTTGCGACCTTTTGCACGACGAGCATTTAATACTGCACGTCCGCTTTTGGTTTTCATGCGAATACGGAAACCGTGTGTACGCTTGCGACGGGTTACTGAGGGTTGGTAAGTTCTTTTCATGTTCGATCCCTGGAAAACCAAGTATTTTCCTTGTTGCAGGGCAAAAGGTCAATCTATCTTGATGAATATGTAGGTGTTTTTCTCTATTTTTCCTTAAATTTCTCTTAAATCATTAATTTAAATAGAGATTTTCTTATTATTCACAAGTTATCCACAGCTTTTCCACGTTTTTCTTGCTTGTGGATAACTTTGGAGCATCGCTACAATGGATCCTCCAAAAATATGAGCAACTTACACAATCCTCCCGCCTTGAATTCAATTAGCCCACTGGGGTTCTGGGATGATGCTATTGGCATTTTATCCCGCGAACTGTCGCCCCAACAGTTTAAAACATGGATTCAACCCCTTACTTTATTGTCTTTTATTGAAAGTGATGACTCACTAACAATAGGAGCCCCCAATCGATTTAAGCTGGATTGGACCAAAAAGACTTTTGCCGATAGATTCCAAGAGTTGGCCTCCCAGTATTTTGGGCGTCCCATAAATGTTGGTTTTACCCTCGCGATCGAGGGTGGCACAACCAACACAGCCCCCACCACAACGGCGGAAGAGCCTATAGAAAAAATTGTTTCTATCGAGACCCTCGAGCCAAACATATCGGTAGAGGAAAGTGCTTTTGAGATTGAAGATCACTCCAAGCTCAACCCGAACCTCACTTTTGACACGTTTGTTACCGGTAAAGCCAACCAGCTTGCTAGAGCAGCTTCGATACAGGTAGCCCACAACCCCGGAACCTCCTACAACCCTATGTTTTTGTATGGTGGGGTGGGCTTAGGTAAAACCCACTTAATTCACGCAATTGGAAATCACCTTCTAAAAGAGAAGCCGAACGCCAGAATTCGATATATCCACGCTGAACAGTATGTTTCTGATGTGGTTCGCGCCTACCAACAAAAAGCGTTTGATCGTTTTAAGCGTTACTACCACTCCTTGGACCTTCTATTAATTGATGATATTCAATTCTTTAGCGGTAAATCCAGAACTCAAGAAGAGTTTTTCTACGCCTTTGAGGCGTTACTAAGCAACAAAGCCCAGGTAATTATTACCAGCGATACCTATCCCAAGGAAATGGCGGGTATTGATGATCGCCTTATTTCACGCTTTGATTCTGGACTAACAGTTGCAATTGAGCCACCAGAATTAGAGATGCGTGTAGCTATTTTGATGAAAAAGGCGATTAGTGAAGGCATCCCCATGAGCGAGGATGTTGCGTTTTTCGTAGCAAAACACTTGCGCTCAAACGTTCGCGAGTTAGAGGGTGCTTTGAGAAAGATTTTGGCGTTTGTTCGCTTCCATGGCCGTGAAGTCACAATTGACGTTGCCAGAACAGCACTAAAAGACCTGCTTTCCATCCAAAATCGTCAGATTTCTGTCGACAACATTCAAAAGGCGGTGGCCGATTTCTATAGCATCAAGGTTGCGGATATGTATTCCAAAAAGCGTCCCGCCAATATTGCTCGGCCGCGCCAAATTGCGATGTTTATGGCCAAAGAGTTAACACAAAAAAGCCTTCCCGAGATTGGTGAATTATTTGGTGGTAGAGACCATACAACCGTCCTTCACGCTGTTCGAAAGATAGCGGATGAGCGAGCCCATGATGGACAGTTAAACCACGAAATTCACGTTATTGAGCAAACCTTAAAGGCGTAGCTTTTTGCCTGTGGATAAGTTTGTGGACAACCCTAGGGATAAGTTTGGGGATTAGATGTGGATAAATTGTGGAAAGAGTCGGCTTCATGCAAAAATAGGGTGTTGATGAAAAGTTATCCCCTTTTTATGCAGTGCTTATACAAAAGTTTTCCACAGGTTTTTTAGTCTTCAATGTGTTGTTTTATAAGGGGTTTTTGACTTATCCACGGAAATTCGAACCCTTATTACTATTACTACTAAGATATATACAAGGATTTAAAAGCAATGCAACTCGTTAACACTTCTCGCGATAGCCTACTAAAACCACTTCAGGTTGTTAGTGGAATTGTTGAACGTAGACACACGCTGCCAATTTTGGCAAACCTTCTATTTAAAAAGGTTGGAGAAAAAGTTTCATTCATCTCTACCGATATTGAAATTCAAATTACAACAAACGCCAATTTTGGTGTGGGTACAGAAGACGTCACAACAACTGTTGCGGCTAGAAAACTTTTAGATATTTTGCGTGCTCTACCAGAAGGGCCCGTTTCTTTAAATCTTAAAGATAACAAGATGGTTGTTCAAAGTGGCAAAAGCCGTTTCTCTTTGCAAACACTTTCTGCAACTGAGTTTCCGGTAATGCAAAGTGTTGGCGAGGTAACTGCTGCTTGGAAAATGTCACAAAAGAGTTTCCGTCAATTAATTAGCCAAGTACATTTTTCAATGGCTCAACAAGACATTCGTTATTACTTAAATGGAATGTTGTTGGTAATCGAGGGTAAAGAGGTGGTTGCGGTGGCAACAGATGGTCATCGCCTTGCTTATTCCCAGGTTGAGTTGGCAGAGGCCCCATCAGGCTCTGGTCAAAAACAAGAAATTATTATTCCTCGCAAAACAATTTTAGAGTGTCAACATTTGCTTGAGGATTCTGATGAACCTTTGGAAATTAGTTTGACAGCCAACCAAGTCAAATTTTCATTTGGCGACATTGAGCTAATCTCAAAATTAGTTGAAGGTAAATTTCCAGACTTTCAAAGAGTTATCCCAAAAGGCCACAAAAATTCATTGGTGGTCGGGCGCGATGCCCTTCAATCAGCGCTCCAACGTGCGGCAATTTTGACGACAGATAAATTCAAAGGTGTTCGCTTTTCTCTTTCTCCAAATCGCATCACAATTCAATCAACCAACGCCGAGCAAGAAGAGGCTCAGGAAGAAATTGAGACTGAATACGCTGGTGATGCAGTAGAAATCGGATTTAACGTGAGTTATTTACTGGATGTTCTATCAAACCTAAAGAATGAAAAGATTCAAATTAGCTTGGGTAATGCAAATAGTAGTGCTGTGATTACTCTGCCTGGCTCAGAGAGCTTCAAGTATGTTGTGATGCCAATGCGTATTTAACTTAGAAAAAAATGACTGAAGAAAAAAAAGTAGTAGAGCAGTACGGCGCTGCATCGATTCAAATCCTAGAGGGTCTTGAGGCTGTTCGTAAACGTCCTGGTATGTACATCGGAGACACATCCGACGGCACGGGTCTGCACCATCTTGTTTTCGAGGTTTTAGATAACTCTATTGACGAGGCTTTGGCGGGTTATTGCTCTGAAATCACAGTGGTTATCCAAACTGATAACTCCATTTCTATTGTTGATAACGGTCGTGGCGTTCCAACAGGAATTAAATACGACGACAAGCATGATCCAAAAAGAAGTGCCGCCGAAATCGTCATGACCGAGTTGCATGCGGGTGGTAAGTTTGACCAAAACAGTTATAAAGTTTCTGGTGGTCTGCACGGGGTGGGTGTTAGTTGCGTTAACGCACTATCCAAATGGTTGAAGTTAACCATTCGTCGTGATGGCAAAGCGCACCACATGGAGTTTGCCCGCGGAGTTATTCAAAACCGCAATATTGTTGAAGAGAATGGTGTTTTAGTTTCTCCAATTACTATTACTGGCGATACAGAGCTTTCAGGGACTGAAGTTCACTTTCTAGCTGACGAAGATATTTTTGGAAATGTAGAGTTTCATTATGAAATTCTAGTTAAACGTATTCGCGAACTCTCATTTTTAAATAATGGTGTTCACATCAAACTCATTGACCAGCGCACCGGTCAAGAAGAAGATTTTGCTTTCTCTGGCGGTGTTAAAGGGTTTGTTGAGTACATCAACCAAACTAAAAATGTACTGCACCCCAATATTTTTTATGCCGAGGGTAATCGCCCTTCAGACCTAGGTGGTCAAATTACTGCTGAAGTATCCATGCAGTGGAATGACAGCTTTAGTGAGCAAGTGCTTTGTTTTACTAACAACATTCCACAACGAGATGGTGGAACACACTTAACTGGTTTGCGTGCTGCAATGACTCGTGTCATTAATAAATACATTGATGAGAACGAAGTTGCTAAAAAAGCAAAAGTAGAAATTTCTGGTGATGATATGCGTGAGGGCTTAGCCTGCGTTTTGTCAGTGAAAGTTCCCGAACCAAAATTCTCTAGCCAAACAAAAGATAAGCTAGTTTCCAGCGAAGTGCGTGGACCTGTTGAAGAAATTGTTGCTGAAGCATTAAGTGCTTATCTTCAAGAGCGCCCGGCGGATGCCAAGATTCTGTGCGGAAAAATTGTAGATGCAGCGCGCGCTCGAGAAGCGGCACGCAAAGCGCGCGACATGACGAGACGTAAGGGTGTGTTGGATGGGCTTGGTTTGCCTGGTAAGTTGGCTGACTGCCAAGAGAAAGATCCAACCAAATCTGAACTCTTTATTGTTGAGGGAGACTCTGCGGGCGGCTCTGCCAAACAAGGACGCGATCGTCGTTTTCAAGCAATTCTTCCATTAAAAGGAAAAATCCTCAACGTTGAAAAAGCACGCTTTGACAAAATGCTTGCCAGCCAAGAGGTGGTTACCTTAATTACCGTTCTTGGCACTGGAATTGGTATCGAAGAATACAAAGCTGACAAATTACGTTATCACCGCATCATCATCATGACCGACGCGGACGTTGACGGTAGTCACATTCGCACACTGCTATTAACCTTCTTTTATAGACAGATGCCTGAGTTAATTGAGCGTGGCCACATCTATATTGCTCAACCACCGCTCTATAAAGTTAAATTTGGCAAGAACGAGCAGTACATTAAAGATGACAACGAGCTAAACCAGTTGTTATTAAAAATCGCATTAGAAACAGCATCTCTACAAACACCATCTGGTGAGGTTGTTGAGGGTGAGGCTCTAAATGAGTTGGCAAAACACTACCAAGTGATTCAATCGATTGTTGACCGTTTATCTCGCACCATTGATGAAGATGCTTTACGTGCTATTGCTTCAGGAACACCATTAAATCTGGATACAGAAAAATCAGCTAACGAATCTGCTGATCGTTTAAGGCAGGCACTTGCCGACTCTTTAAATCCTTTGGCTTTGCCACCAGAAATCATTGTGCAAAAAGAAGAGCGCACTGAGCGTTTCCGTTTGTTGTTATCGCGCCGTATTCACGGAAACCTGAAGCTGTCTTCTATCAACTCAGATTTTGTTCATGGCGATGATTACCAAAGCCTTGCAAATGCCGCCGCTGTTCTATCAGGCAAGGTTGTGGCGGGCTCCAAGGTTCGTCGTGGCGACCCAGATAAAAACCAGAAAGAGCAAACCATTGGCGACTTTAGGGCTGCCTTTGCATGGCTGTTGTCCCAGGCTGAGCGCGTATTAAGTCGCCAGCGCTACAAAGGTCTTGGTGAGATGAATCCATCACAGCTGTGGGAAACCACCATGGACGCAAGCTCAAGAACACTTTTGCAGGTAAAGATTGAAGATGCGATTGCTGCAGACCAAGTCTTTACTACGTTAATGGGGGATGAGGTTGAGCCTCGTCGCGCATTTATTGAAAAAAATGCCCTTATTGCCCGCAACCTAGACGTTTAATTTATGACAGCCAAAAAATTAAAACCACCTAAGGTGGACCGATCTTCTATTGTTGTGAAGTCTTCGCCCATTCATGGGAAAGGCGTCTTTGTTGCTAAGCCGATTAAAAAAGGTCAGGCCATTATTGAGTACAAGGGCGAGCGCATCAGTTGGAAACTTGCTGAAAAGCGCCACCCGCACGACCCCAAAGATCCCAATCACACCTTTTATTTTTCACTAGAAGATGGTCGTGTGATTGATGCGAAATATGGCGGCAACGCGGCACGCTGGATCAACCACTCATGTAAGCCTATTTGCGAAACCCGTGAAGACAGTTTTGATGGTGAGCCGCGAGTATTTATTTATGCAAAGCGCGCCCTTAAGGTTGGTGAAGAGCTGTTTTACGACTACTCACTCGATATTGAGGGGAAAATTACCAAGCAAATGAAAAAAGATTACGAATGCCGTTGTGGTGTAAAAAAATGCCGTGGCACCATGCTTGCAACTAAAGACAAGTCAAAATAATTTTCATGCTGTTTGTAACAATCCAAGAGTTAGAGGCTGCCATCAACTACTGGCGCAGCCAATCTCCATCAGAGGGTGACGAGTTACGTCTCTGCCCCGAAGCTTCCGCCCTAGCAAAGCCATATGCGCTAATGATTGTCCAAGGCGCCCAGAGGGTGCCGGTCGATGTCTTGGAAGAATTGGCTCGCTCAGCAATTCAGCGATTTCAAAAAATTTCCTAATATTTTTTATTTGCACACCCTGCAATGTTTAGGGTTATTGCTATATAAAGCGATGCTATCTTGGGGTATTCTCATATTCTTGCTCCCAAGTAGGGGGTAGAGGGCATGAGATTGCAAGAAACAATATTAAAAACAATTGGACTGGGTAAATCTTTTAAGGGATTTTCTGCGGTCACTAATGTGAACCTAGATGTCGCCCGGGGAACCATTCATGCTTTGATTGGACCCAATGGAGCTGGCAAAACAACCTGCTTTAACTTATTAACTAAGTTTTTAGAGCCTAGCAGCGGCCAAATCTTATTTAACGGTTTTGACATTACCAATGAGGCCCCCGCACAAATTGCGCGACGGGGCGTTATCCGCTCTTTTCAGATTTCCGCTGTTTTCCCGCATTTAACGGTTATTGAAAATGTTCGTGTTGCATTGCAGCGTGGGTTGGGCACCGAGTTTCACTTTTGGAAATCGGGCAACTCTTTAAACGTGCTGAATGAGCGCGCTTTAGAGCTTTTACATGAGGTTGGTTTGGAGGATTTTGCCAACGAGGAAACCCTTAATCTGGCCTATGGCCGTAAAAGGGCGCTTGAAATTGCAACAACTTTAGCAATGGAGCCAGAGTTGATGTTGTTGGATGAGCCCACCCAGGGTATGGGCCATGAAGATGTTGAGCGTGTAACGGAGTTGATTGATCGGGTGGCCAAGGGCCGCACCATTCTGATGGTTGAGCACAATATGAAGGTGGTTTCTTCTATTGCTGATCGTATTACTGTTTTACAGCGCGGCTCTGTGCTGGCTGAGGGTTCTTATCATGAGGTTTCAAGCAACCCGCTGGTTGTTGAGGCCTATATGGGTAGCCATGGGGGAGACAACCTATGAGCACTATGGCATTAGAGGTTAAAAATTTAGAGTCTTGGTATGGCGAATCTCATATCTTGCACGGCGTAAATTTTGCCGTCCGTGATGGCGAGGTTGTTACTTTGCTTGGAAGAAATGGCGCCGGTCGAAGCACCATTCTGAAGACTATCTTGGGATTAACTAGCAAGAGAACTGGTTCTGTAGAGGTTTATGGAACAGAGACTATCGCTATGCCTACCTATAAGATTGCTCGTTTAGGCGTTGGTTTTTGCCCTGAAGAAAGAGGTATTTTTGCAAGCCTTAGTACAGAAGAAAACCTTTTGCTTTTGCCAGAGATTGCTCCTGGCGGCATGGGCTTGGATGAGATTTACGAAATGTTTCCCAATCTGTATGAGAGAAGACATAGCCCTGGCACCCGCCTATCTGGTGGTGAGCAGCAAATGCTGGCGATGGCGCGAATCTTGAGAACTGGCGCAAAGCTATTGTTATTAGATGAGATTACCGAAGGGTTGGCGCCCGTGATTGTGCAAAAGCTCGGCGAAGTTGTTACTAGCTTGCGCAACAAAGGTTTCACGATTGTGTTGGTTGAGCAGAATTTCCGTTTTGCTGCGCCCTTGGCTGATCGTCATTATGTAGTTGAGCACGGAAATGTAGTTGAGGTGGTGCAACAAAGCGAGCTTGCCGAAAAAGCAACTTTATTAAATGAGTATCTTGGTGTTTAGTGGATTTCTATAGGAGACGGTAATGAAGTTAAAGCAAATAACCGCGTGTCTGGTTGCGGCGACCATGTTTGGTACAAACCCAGCATTTGCACAAAGTGGATCTAAGGTAAGTGGCGATGTTGTAAAGATTGGGGTATTGACCGACCTTTCATCAACCTACTCTGATTTGGCTGGCCCTGGCGCAGTGATTGCGGCAAAAATGGCGATTGCTGATTTCTCAAAAGACGGCACCGTTATTGGTAAGAAGATTGAGCTTGTTAGCGCGGATCACCAGAACAAGGCTGATATTGCTGCAAACAAAGCGCGCGAATGGTACGACAAAGACGGCGTCGACGTGATTGTTGAGTTGGTTTCAACTAATGTGGCCTTGGCTGTGATGGAAGTGGCAGAACAAAAGAACAAAATTACCTTGGTGTCTGGCGCAGCCTCTCTGCCAATTACCAATGAAAAATGTACAGCGAACAATGTACATTGGACTTACGACACTTATGCGCTTTCTAACGGCACAGCGAAGGCTGTTGTAAAACAGGGCAAAAAGAACTGGTACTTCATTACTGCTGACTACGCTTTCGGCGCCGCTTTAGAGAAGGATTCAACCAACGTTGTTAATGCAAACGGCGGCAAAGTATTGGGAACTAGCAAGCACCCATTTCCAAATAGTGACTTTTCTTCTTACCTCTTGAAGGCCCAAGCTAGTGGAGCGGATGTGGTTGCTTTGGCAAACGCTGGTCAAGATACCATCAACAGCGTCAAGCAAGCATCAGAGTTTGGTATCAACAAAAAACAAACAGTTGTTCCTTTGTTGATGTTCATTTCCGATGTTCACTCTTTAGGCTTGCCTGCTGCACAAGGCATGTATCTCACGGAAGGTTTCTATTGGGACAAGGATGACAAGACCCGTGCCTTTGCAAAACGCTTTATTTTGCAACATAAGCGTATGCCAACCAGTGTTCAGGCTGGTGTTTACTCATCAGTTCTGGCTTACTTAAATGCCGTACAAAAGGCCGGCACTGACGACACGCAAGCTGTGATGAAGGCGCTTAAATCCACCAACATTGATGACGGCCTCTTCAAAGGCAAGATTCGTGCCGATGGCAAGTTTGAGCATGACATGTATTTGCTGGAAGTGAAGAAGCCGGCTGACTCTAAGAGCCCATGGGATTATTACAACGTTAAAGCAGTGATTCCTGCTGCTGAAGCAACGCAACCACTTTCATTGTCACGATGCAAGTTGGTTACTAACAAGTAATTGATCCTTATCTAGTATGTTCGAACTTCTTGGAATTACCCCACAAGGGCTGGTGGCCCAGCTCTTGGTGGGGCTTATCAATGGCTCGTTTTATGCCATATTAAGTTTGGGGTTGGCCATTATCTTTGGCCTTCTCAACATCATTAATTTTGCACATGGTGCTCAATACACCATGGGTGCATTTGTTGCTTGGATTGGCTTAACTCAGATTAGCCAATGGCTTGGCTTCCCTGATCTATCTATTAACTATTGGTTCGCGCTTATTGTTGTGCCATTGGTTCTGGCTGGTTTCGGCTTAATTCTGGAGCGCACAATGTTGCGCCGCCTGTATCACCTTGATCACTTATATGGTTTGTTGCTGACCTTTGGTTTGGCTCTCATTATTGAGGGTATGCTCCGTCATTGGTATGGCATCTCTGGCGAGAGTTATCCAGCCCCAGAGATATTGCAAGGTGCGATTCCCCTTGAGTCTCTCGGCATCATTCTGCCGAAGTATCGCGTTTGGGTGGTGGTTATCTCTCTAGCGGTTTGTTTCTCCACTTGGTATGTAATTGAAAGAACGAAGTTGGGCGCCTATTTGCGTGCGGGAACTGAAAATCCTAAATTGCTACAAGCGTTTGGTATTAATGTCCCATTAATGATTTCTTTGGCCTATGCCTATGGTGTGGGCCTTGCCGGTTTTGCTGGTGTATTAGCGGCGCCTATTTTCCAAGTGAACCCGTTGATGGGTTCGAATCTCATCATCGTTGTGTTTGCGGTGGTGGTGATTGGTGGCATGGGTTCCATCATGGGCGCCATCCTCACTGGTCTAGGTCTGGGTCTGGTTGAGGGTTTGACCAAAGTCTTTTATCCAGAGGCCTCCGGTGTTGTGATTTTTGTAATCATGGCAGTAGTTCTTTTGATTCGTCCTGCTGGGCTATTTGGGCGGGAGAAATAAGCATGAATCCAAAAACAAAATTGCTTTATGGCATCTTGGTTTTGATTGCCCTATTGTTGCCGTTTCAGGATTTTATTTATCTCGTGTTTGCAATGAAGGTGCTTTGCTTTGCCCTTTTTGCATGTGCCTTCAACTTGCTTTTGGGTTTTACCGGCCTACTGTCTTTCGGGCACGCAGCATTTTTTGGAACTGCCTCCTACATCACCGCCTATTTGTGTAAAGAGGCTGGTCTTTCGCCCGAGCTTGGAATTGTGTTGGGTGTTGTTGGGTCTGGTGCTCTAGGGTTCTTAATTGGATCCTTGGCTATTCGCAGACAAGGCATTTACTTTGCGATGGTGACTTTGGCCCTTTCGCAAATGGTTTACTTTTTAGCTGTTCAGCTTCCTTTTACGGGTGGCGAAGATGGAATACAGGGCGTTCCCCGCGGCATGTTATTTGGCTTGATTGACCTAAAAGATGACGTCGCGATGTATTACTTTGTTTTGGCGGTTTTCTTATTCGGTTTTGCCGTCATCATGCGCGCAGTGCACTCCCCGTTTGGTCAGGTCCTTAAGGCAATTCGTGAGAATGAGCCCCGTGCAATTTCCCTGGGTTATGACGTTGACCGTTTTAAGTTGATGTCTTTTGTACTTTCGGCCGCATTATCTGGTTTGGCTGGATCCATGAAATCTTTGGTGTTCCAATTAGCAACGCTGACTGATGTTCATTGGCATATGTCTGGTGAGGTTGTGTTGATGACCTTGCTTGGTGGCATGGGAACCATTCTGGGTCCGGTTGTTGGCGCAGGAATTGTTGTTGGCTTGCAAAACTATCTTGCCAATATTGGTTCATGGAGCACGATTGCAACGGGCTTTATTTTTGTCATTTGTGTCTTGGCCTTCCGTCGCGGCGTTGTTGGTGAAATTGCTGCGCACTATAAAAACAAAAACTGAGTTTTTGTTTTCCTTTTATTATTTGGTTTTTAGTGCGGCGCTCTTGCCGCACTCATTTAAGTAAAAGAGACTCTCATCGAATTTTCAATTCTCATATGGCCACTGCTTTTGGCAATGGCTTTCTTTGCTGGGCTGGTTGATGCTGTAGCTGGGGGTGGTGGCCTGATTCAGGTGCCGGCCTTGTTCGCTGCCTACCCTAATGTTCCGCCCGCAACTTTGCTGTCGACAAATAAGGTTGCCGCGGTTGGCGGGACTTTTAATGCTGCGCGTAAATTTTTGCGCCATGTTTCTTTGCCTTGGGCAATTGTTTTGCCAGCAATCGTGGCGGGTTTTGTTGGATCTCTTTTGGGTGCAAATGCAGTTAGTAACTTCCCCGCGGAGCCTTTGCGCAAAGCATTGCCATTTGTTTTGTTGTTTCTGTTGCTATACACCTGGTTTCAACCTTCTCTTGGGGAGGCACACGCCCCGAAAATTCTTGGGCGCCTTCAACAGATCAAGGGTGTAATTCTTGGCTTAACAATTGGTTTTTATGACGGCTTCTTTGGCCCCGGTACCGGCAGCTTTTTATTGTTTGGTTTTGTGCGCTTTTTTGGCTTTGATTTTCTCCATGCGTCTGCGGCAACAAAATTGGTAAACGTGGCAACCAATCTGGCAGCTATTTTGATGTTGGCTAGTCTCGGTCAAATTAATTGGCCACTTGGGTTTGCAATGATGATTGCTAATATTGCAGGCAGTCAGTTTGGTAGTCGCTTGGCAATTAAGCATGGCAGCGCCTTTGTGAGAAAGGCCTTTTTGCTTATTGTTAGTGTGCTGATATTGAAGTCAGCCTGGAATGCTTATTTTATCAATTAAATCAAGTACTTATAAATATATCCATTGTTTTCCTAAGATTTTTTGATCTTTTGTTTCACGTGAAACAAACAAAATGCTATGATCATCGCCCTATCTGAGGCAAATCATGCGTTATTCCAAAAGTTTCGATGTCATTGTTGTTGGCGGCGGTCACGCTGGGACCGAGGCCGCGCTTGCGTCAGCACGCATGGGTTGCGATACCTTATTAATTACCCATAGCATTGAAAACCTAGGCGCTATGAGTTGCAATCCTTCTATTGGCGGGATTGGCAAGGGGCATTTAGTCAAAGAAATTGATGCCATGGGCGGCGCAATGGCTGCCGCGACAGATGAGGCTGGTATTCAGTTTCGCATTCTAAATTCTAGTAAGGGCCCTGCTGTTCGTGCTACTCGTGCTCAGGGTGACCGAGTTCTATATAAAGCTGCCATTCGCCGCCGTCTAGAAAATCAACCTAATTTAAGTCTCTTTCAGGCTGCTGTTGATGATCTATTAGTTAAGGGTGATGAGGTCCAGGGCGTTGTTACCCAAATGGGCTTGGAGTTTATTGCCAAAAAAGTGGTGCTGACTGCCGGCACCTTTTTAGATGGAAAGATCCATGTTGGTTTAAATAACTATGCCGGTGGGCGTGCTGGTGATCCAGCAGCCGTTTCCTTATCCGCTAGACTAAAAGAGCTAAAGCTTCCCCAGGGAAGATTGAAGACTGGCACTCCACCACGTATTGATGGTCGAACAATCGACTTCTCAGTCATGCTTGAGCAGCCCGGAGATTTAGATCCGGTACCAGTATTCTCCTATTTGGGCCGCCCAGAGCAGCATCCTAAGCAGGTTCCTTGTTGGATTTCTCATACAAACGAAAAGACTCACGACATTATTCGGGGCGGCTTAGATCGTTCCCCGATGTATACCGGCGTTATTGAGGGGGTTGGCCCCCGCTACTGCCCTTCTATTGAGGACAAGATTCATCGGTTTGCATCTAGAAATAGTCACCAGATCTTTTTGGAGCCAGAGGGCCTAACAACTAATGAGTTTTATCCCAATGGCATTTCTACGAGCTTGCCTTTTGATGTTCAGTGGGATCTGGTTCGCAGTATTCGGGGTATGGAGTCTGCGGTGATTGTCCGCCCAGGCTATGCGATTGAATATGATTTCTTTGATCCGCGCCAATTGCGCCATAGCCTTGAGACCAGGGCTATTGGCGGTCTTTACTTTGCTGGACAGATCAATGGCACTACGGGCTATGAAGAGGCTGCAGCGCAGGGTATGTTGGCTGGAATTAATGCTGGCTTGGCTGCTAAGGGTAAAGAGCCTTGGCTGCCTAAACGTAGCGAGTCCTATATTGGTGTTTTGGTAGACGATCTGATTACCCGTGGCGTCCAGGAGCCGTATCGCATGTTTACAAGCAGGGCAGAATATCGCCTGAGCTTGCGTGAAGATAACGCAGATATGCGCCTAACCACGATTGGGCGTGAGCTTGGTTTGGTGGATGACTATCGTTGGGAAGTGTTTTGTAGAAAACAAGAGGCTGTTTCACGTGAAACATCTCGTTTGCAGGATATTTGGATTGGCCCCAAACACGAGGCGGCGCCACTGGTTTCCCAATTATTAGGGCAAGACCTGTCGCACGAATGCAATTTAACGGAGCTCTTGAGACGTCCGGGCGTTACTTACGAGGCAATTACAGCTTTGGGTGATGGAATATGGGCCCCGGAAGCTCTGGATGAAGATCTTGGTTTGGCGGCTCAAATTAGTGACCAGGTAGAGATCTCTATCAAGTACCAGGGTTACATTGACCGTCAAGCAACAGAAATTGCTCGTCAAGAACACAATGAGTCATTCCCCCTCTCGGAATCGTTGGATTATTCTCAGGTTGTTGGTTTATCTAAAGAGGTTCAGCAAAAGCTGAATTTGCATAAACCCGAAACCTTGGGTCAGGCAGGCCGTATTTCAGGGGTCACGCCTGCAGCCCTATCCCTCTTGTTGGTGCATCTAAAAAAGGGCTTGGGACGCACTCAAGAAACTCATGAGTGAGGGGCTCCTTGCTTTGGGGATTGAGGAGCTTGGCCTCGAATTAAGTACAAGTAATATTGCTGATTTAGAGCTTTTTTTGCAGGAAATGGGGCGCTGGAATCAGGTTCACAATCTCACGGCAATTGAGGGCGAGAGAGATTCTGTTAGGCTGCATCTCATTGATTCTATTGCGGTTTTGCCTGTCTTAAGGCAGTTTTTAAAAGGCCCCTCACCCAAAATAGCGGACTTAGGTTCCGGGGGTGGATTGCCAGCAATTCCAATTGCGATTGTTCACCCAGAGTGGCGGCTTTCACTGATTGAGGCAATTCGCAAGAAGACGGCGTTTTTGCAGCATGTACGCGGAAAATTAAAGCTTAAAAATATTGAAGTGCTCTGTGAGCGAGTTGAAGATGCTGCAGTGCAACAACCAGCGCAATTTGATGCGGTGATTTCTCGCGCTTTTACCAACCTTGCACGCTTCTTGGATTTATCGTTACCCTTCCTAAAGCCTGATGGCCTGGTATTTGCGATGAAAGCTAAGCGTGCAGACGATGAAATGAAAGATGTTTCCACGGAAGATTGGCGCTTGGTCGCCGATGAACCCCTGCATATTCCGAATTTAGCGGTGGAGCGACGCCTTTTGGTGTTAGCCCCCGTGAGAAAATCCACCCTCACCTCTTAAGTAAACGCAAAAGTAGCCATGGCAAAAATTTTCTGTATTGCAAATCAAAAAGGTGGTGTTGGTAAGACCACTACTGCTGTTAATTTGGCGGCAGGCTTAGCCGGACTGCAGCAGCGTGTTTTGCTGGTTGACCTTGATCCTCAGGGCAATGCCACCATGGGCTCTGGAGTGGAGAAGGCAGACTTAAACGCAAGCGTATATCAGGTGTTAATTGGCATGACATCAGTTAAAGAATGTATGCAACGTTGCGAAAGCTCTGGGTATGACGTGTTGCCTGCTAATCGTGATTTAGCTGGCGCCGAAATTGAATTGGTGGAGTTGGATTTGCGCGAAGCTCGCTTAAAAGATGCGCTTGCTGAAGTTGCAAATGATTTCGACTTTATTTTAATTGACTGCCCGCCCGCCTTATCTTTATTAACGCTCAATGGATTGTGCGCAGCAAACGGCGTGATCGTGCCAATGCAATGTGAATATTTTGCATTGGAAGGCTTGTCTGATTTGGTGAACACTATCAAGCAGGTACATGCGAATTTAAACCCGGATTTAGTCATCATTGGTTTATTGCGAGTTATGTTTGATCCGCGCATGACTTTGCAGCAACAAGTTTCTGATCAACTGCTTGAGCACTTTGGCGACAAAGTATTTAAGACGATTATTCCGCGCAATGTGCGTCTTGCTGAGGCTCCATCTTATGGGCTTCCTGGTGTGGCGTTCGATAAATCATCGCGTGGTGCAAAAGCCTATTTAGAGTTTGGCGCCGAGATGGTTGAGCGCATCAAGCACATGTAATTTTTAGAAAGAACAATAAAGATCATGGTTGCCATTAAGAAAAAAGGGTTGGGTAGAGGCCTTGAGGCTTTGCTTGGGGAGAAGGCGCAACAAGCAAATCCATCTACCGATATCAATCGTTTACCGCTAACCGCTTTGCAGGCTGGCAAATATCAGCCGCGTCAAAAAATGGAAGCCGGCGCATTACAAGAGTTAGCAGAAAGCATTCGCGAGCAAGGTGTGATGCAGCCCCTATTGGTTCGCCTGGTATCCCCTGGTAAATACGAAATTATTGCAGGTGAAAGACGTTTTCGTGCGGCAACTATTGCGGGTTTAAAAGAGGTTCCTGTTTTGGTTTCTGGCGCCGATGATCAGGCTGCGGCAGCAATGGCCCTTGTGGAAAACATGCAGCGAGAGGATTTGAATCCTCTCGAAGAGTCGCAAGGTTTAGCCCGGTTAATTGATGAGTTTGGTTTTACACATGAGCAGGCTGCCAAAGCCGTAGGAAAGTCTCGCAGCGCCATCACTAATCTATTGCGCCTCGCTCAGCTGGCTAAGCCGGTGCAAGCCATGTTGTTGGCTGGAGACATAGACATGGGCCATGCACGCGCACTTTTGCCTCTTCCAGGAGCAAGCCAAGTGGCGTTGGCTCAGAGAATCTCTGCTCAAGGCCTCTCGGTTCGTGAGGCCGAGCGCATGACGGCCGCTTTGGTAATTGCTGGCGGTCAAATTGGTGACAAAAAAGCCAAAACTAAGCCTGGCACTTCTTCGCCGAGTAGTGATCCTGATATGCAGCGTTTGACGCAAGAAATTGCAGATTTGATTGGCCTAAGCACGGAATTTAAGCTTAAAGGCAAAGGCGGAGAGCTCAGGCTTCGGTTCAGCCAATTCGATGAATTAGATTCCCTACTAAAAAAATTGGGCATTGAGTCATAAATTAGGTCGAAAAATGTCCCCAAATCCTTTGACATATTGCACTGCAAACACTAAACTTCCGGGGCTAAATTGATTCCTCAAAAAAATCAATTTTCCGAGACAAGCGAATGGGATGAGCCCGAAGAAGAAATTATTCGGGTTTACAGCAAGGAAGAAATTGTTGCGCTGCAGCAAAGTAATGCGACAAAGTATCGAGCCCTTTCGCCTTGGAAAATTATTTTGGCCCAAGTGTTGATTACAGCTATCAGCATGCTGTTTTGGTCAATTTTTGGGGAGCCGGTTCGGGTAAGCCTTTATACTCAGTCGGCCTTTTTAGGTGGTTTAATTAGCGTCTTGCCTACAACCCTGTTTTTAACAAGGCTGGAGTTGGCAAAAAAATCGCAAAGATTAAATCCAGGAAGATTTTTGGCGGCATTGGTTTCTGGCGAATTTATCAAAATCGCAGTGACATTAATGCTGTTTATAGGGATTGCATATTTTGTCCCTGGCGTGCTTTGGGTCCCGCTGTTGGTGACTTACCTGCTTGCTTTGAAGTGTGTATGGCTAGTGTGGTTGTGGCGCTAAGTAGTGACCATTGAGATTGAAACAAAGGACTAGTTAAGAGATGTCTAGCGAAGTAAACCAAGCCCACGAGGCAGCAGAACAAATGACGCCAACGGCGTACATTTCTGAGCATTTACAAAATCTCACCAGCACTGGTGAGCATCAATCTTCCATCGTTGATTTCAGCATCATCAATTTAGACACCATTTTTTGGGCTTCATTGATGGGCTTCATTGCGGTATTCATTTTGTTGATTGCAGCACGTCGAGCAACTCCTGGCGTTCCTGGCCGGTTTCAGTCTTTGATAGAGATGATTGTGGAGATGGTCGATACACAAGCCAAGAGCATTGTTCATGGCGATCGCACTTTCATTGCGCCTCTCGCGCTCTTCGTATTTTTTTGGATCATTCTCTTGAACACCCTCGACTTAATTCCTGTGGATTGGGTTTTAGGCGTAAATCACTTCATTGGTAGCTTTGGTGGTCATGTGCCCCATAACCGCATGGTTCCAACAACCGACTTAAACGCAACAATGGGCATGTCCTTATCAGTGTTGGTTTTAGTATTCTTTTATAGTTTCAAGGTAAAAGGTTTTGGTGGCTTCTTGCACGAACTCATTTCCGCTCCATTTGGTGCGAAATGGTATTTGGCCCCATTCAATCTTGCATTGAACATCATTGAGTATTTGGCGAAAGGCGTTTCTTTAGGAATGCGACTTTTCGGCAATATGTACGCTGGCGAATTGGTCTTCTTGTTGATCGCTTTGCTCGGTAGCGTATGGACCTTTAATTTAGATTTATCCCTGTTCGGATTGGTGGGCCATGTTATTGCTGGATCAGCTTGGGCCATCTTCCACATTTTGGTTATTTTGTTGCAAGCCTTTATTTTCATGATGTTGACTTTGGTTTACATCGGGCAAGCACATAGCCATCACTAAGATTTTATTTTTAACTTACCTCTTTTAACTTCAGGAGTCAGCAACATGCAAGCATTTTTAGCAACTATTCAAGGTTCAACAGCAATCTGTATCGGCATCATCATCGGCCTCGGCGCGATTGGTGCATGTTTGGGTATCGCATTGATGGGCGGCAAGTACATCGAAGCTTGCGCGCGTCAACCAGAATTGATGGAGCCACTCCAAACTAAGATGTTCCTTTTGGCTGGTTTGATCGACGCTGCGTTCTTGATCGGCGTTGGTGTTGCAATGTTGTTTGCTTTCGCAAACCCACTGCTCGCAGTTATTAAGTAATTGTTTTGGCGTGGATGACCAACGAGTCATCCAACTGTTCTCAACAATACTGAAAGGAATATCGTGAATCTGAACGCGACCCTATTCGCGCAAATGATCGTTTTCTTCGTCTTATGGTGGGTTGTTGCACGCTTTGTGTGGCCGCCACTAGTTAAGGCGTTAGATGAGCGTTCAAGCAAAATTGCTGATGGTTTAGCTGCTGCCGAGCGTGGTAAAGAAGCTCTCGCATTAGCCAGCAATGAAGCTGAGCAAGAATTAACAAAAGCACGCCAAGAAGGTGTTCAACGCGTTGCTGAAGCTGAAAAACGTGCACAAATGTCAGCCGAAGAAATTCGCGCTAACGCACAAGCTGAAGCCGCACGCATCATCTCTCAAGCGCAACAAGACGCAGCCCAACAAGTAACGCGTGCCCGCGAAGTTCTGCGTGCTGAAGTAGCTGTTCTCGCTGTTAAAGGCGCCGAGCAAATTTTGCGTCGCGAAGTTGATGCAAAAGCGCATGGCCAATTACTTGACCAACTAAAGGCAGAACTTTGATATGGCTGAATTAGCCACTATTGCACGTCCTTACGCGGAAGCGCTTTTTCAAAGTGCTAAGCCGGCTGAGCTCGCTGGTTGTTTAGAGCAGCTAAACGAATTGGCACAGCTTGCTGCTTTGCCAGAAGTTGCTGCTTTATCAAACAACCCAAAAGTATCCGCCGATGATTTAAGTAAGTTGCTTTCCGGCATGGTGAAGACCAAGCTAGATGGCAAGGTTGCCAGCTTTTTAAATCTCGTGAATCAAAACCACCGCTTAGCGGCTGTTCCTGAAATTGCGCATCAATTTGAAGCAATGAAGAACAAAAGCGAAGGTGCTGCAGAAGTAAATATTACTAGCGCATTCCCTTTAGAGGGTTCTGCGTTAAATGATTTGTTGTCAAGTTTGAAGAAGCGCTTTGGGGGTAAAGAATTGCGCCCAACTATTCAAATTGACCCAACATTGATTGGCGGAGTGCGCATTCAGGTTGGCGATGAAGTAATGGATAGTTCAGTGAAGTCCCAGTTAGCTCAAATGCAAGCAAGTCTTGGCGCATAAGTGATCCCTATTAAGAACATACGAAATAAGACCCAGGAGTAAGTAATGCAACTCAACCCTTCCGAGATCAGCGAGCTGATCAAAAGCCGAATTAGCGAATTGGGCGTTGACTCCCAAGTTCGCAACGAAGGCACTGTTATTTCAGTGACCGACGGTATTTGCCGCGTACATGGCTTGTCAGGCGTTATGCAGGGCGAAATGTTGGAGTTTCCAAACAACACTATCGGCCTAGCATTAAACCTTGAGCGTGATTCTGTTGGCGCCGTAGTGTTGGGTGAATACACCCACATTAAAGAAGGCGACCCAGTGAAATGTACTGGCCGAATTTTGGAAGTTCCAGTTGGTCCAGAGTTGCTCGGTCGCGTTGTAAACGCACTCGGCCAACCAATTGACGGCAAAGGCCCAATCAATACCAAGTTAACTGACTTTATCGAAAAAGTTGCTCCAGGCGTTATCGCACGTCAATCCGTTAGTCAGCCAGTACAAACTGGATTGAAGGCGATTGATGCAATGGTTCCAATTGGCCGTGGTCAGCGCGAGTTGATCATTGGTGACCGCCAGACTGGTAAGACAGCTGTTGCGGTTGACGCGATCATTAACCAAAAAGGTAAAGGCGTTTATTGCGTTTACGTGGCGATCGGTCAAAAAGCTTCCACTATTGCTAACGTTGTTCGCAAGCTCACAGAATTGGGCGCGATGGAGTACACCGTTGTTGTTGCAGCGAGTGCTTCTGAGTCTGCAGCGATGCAGTACCTCTCGGCTTACGCAGGTTGCACCATGGGCGAATACTTCCGCGATCGCGGCGAAGACGCTTTGATTGTTTACGATGACTTAACTAAGCAAGCAGTTGCTTATCGTCAAATCTCCTTGTTGCTCCGTCGCCCACCAGGCCGCGAAGCTTATCCTGGCGACGTTTTCTACCTCCACTCACGCTTGCTCGAGCGCGCTGCTCGTGTAAATGCTGAGTATGTTGAGAAGTTCACCAATGGGGCTGTAAAAGGTAAGACCGGTTCATTGACTGCATTGCCAATCATTGAAACTCAAGCTGGTGACGTTTCTGCATTCGTTCCAACTAACGTAATTTCGATTACTGACGGTCAGATCTTCTTGGAAACTGACTTGTTTAACGCCGGCGTACGTCCTGCGATTAACGCCGGTATTTCTGTTTCCCGCGTTGGTGGTGCTGCACAAACTAAAGTGATTAAGAAGTTGTCTGGCGGTATTCGTACAGACCTGGCGCAATATCGTGAATTGGCGGCGTTTGCCCAGTTCGCATCTGATCTTGACGAAGCAACCCGCAAGCAGTTAGAGCGCGGTCGTCGCGTTACTGAATTGTGTAAGCAAGCTCAATACAAGCCACTCCAAGTTTGGGAAATGGCTGCTTCACTTTATGCTGTTAATAACGGCTACTTTGATGATCTCGAAGTGAAGAACGTATTGGCATTCGAAAAAGGTTTGCAAGATCACTTGAAATCCAAATATGCTGACTTGGTTGCGCGTATTGAAGAGACTAAAGATTTAAGCAAAGATGACGAAGCCGCTTTGCGTGCTGCGATTGAGGATTACAAGCGTTCTGCCTCTTTCTAAGAGGGCTCGCATAAATCATGGCAAGCACAAAAGAGATACGGTCTAAGATCAAGAGCGTGCAAAACACGCGCAAGATCACGAAGGCAATGGAAATGGTCGCCGCATCCAAGATGCGTCGCGCTCAAGAGCGCATGCGTAATGCGCGTCCATATGCTGAAAAAATTCGTGAGATTGTTGCTAACCTTTCCAAGGCAAATCCTGAGTTCCGCCCTGCTTACATGGCAACTCGTGAAGTGAAGAAGGTTGGCACGATTTTGGTTACAACAGACAAAGGCTTGTGCGGAGGTTTAAATACCAACGTCTTGCGTTTGATTGCTAACCAAGTGCGTGATTTGCAGGACAAAAATGTTGAGATTGCGTACACCGCAATTGGTTCTAAAGGCCTGCAATTCTTGAACCGCTCAAAAGCAAAACTCATTTCTCAAACGATCCAAATTGGTGACACACCCCACATGGATGTTTTGATTGGTGCAATTGTTGCCCAGTTAGAAGCGTTTGAGCGTGGCGAGATTGATGCTGTTTATTTGGCGTACACCCGCTTTGTAAATGCAATGAAACAAGAGCCTGTTTTAGAAAAACTCTTGCCTTTGGAGCCAGCGGCTTTGACTCCACAAGAAAAAACAGGCAATTCTTGGGATTACATCTACGAACCCGATGCGGAGTCCATTTTGAATGGCTTGCTAAAGCGTTATGTAGAGGCAATGATTTATCAAGCTGTTGCTGAAAATATGGCTTCAGAACAATCTGCACGCATGGTCTCAATGAAGGCCGCTTCAGATAATGCGAAGAATGTAATCGGCGAATTGCAATTGGAATACAACAAGACACGACAGGCTGCTATTACTAAAGAGTTGTCAGAAATTGTTGGCGGAGCGGCTGCGGTTTAAGCAGTCAGCGTTTAGGAATACGAAAGAATTCAGGAATTAAAAGCGGAGAAATGCGATGAGTAACGGAAATATCGTGCAATGTATCGGTCCAGTGGTGGACATTCAGTTCCCACGTGACAAAATGCCAAACATTTATGATGCGTTGACATTAGTTGATAGCGGTGAAAAATCATTTGCTGAAAAAGGCTTGACCTTTGAAGTTCAGCAACAAATCGGTGACGGCGTAGTTCGCGCGATTGCTATGGGTGCGAGCGATGGCTTGCGTCGTGGCATGGAAGTGAAATCTACTGGCGGTCCAATTTCTGTACCTGTTGGCCCAGCTACTCTCGGCCGCATCATGGACGTTTTAGGTCGCCCAATTGATGACGCTGGTCCGATTGCAACTGAAGAGCGTCGCGCTATTCACCAGCCAGCACCTAAATTTGATGAACTCTCCCCTTCTGTTGACTTGCTCGAAACAGGCATTAAGGTTATTGACTTAGTTTGCCCGTTTGCTAAAGGCGGTAAGGTTGGCTTGTTCGGTGGCGCGGGTGTTGGTAAGACCGTGAACATGATGGAATTAATTAACAACATCGCTAAGCAACACTCTGGTTTGTCAGTGTTTGCCGGTGTTGGTGAGCGTACTCGTGAAGGTAATGACTTCTATCACGAGATGAAAGAATCTAACGTTATCGACAAAGTAGCGATGGTGTTTGGTCAGATGAATGAGCCTCCTGGCAACCGTTTGCGCGTTGCGTTAACTGGCTTGACAATGGCTGAAGCGTTCCGTGACGAAGGCCGTGACATTTTGTTCTTCGTTGACAATATCTACCGTTACACATTGGCTGGTACTGAAGTTTCTGCGTTGCTCGGTCGTATGCCTTCTGCTGTGGGTTACCAGCCTACATTGGCTGAAGAGATGGGTAAATTGCAAGAGCGTATTACCTCTACCAAGACTGGTTCTGTTACCTCCATTCAGGCCGTTTACGTTCCTGCGGATGACTTGACCGATCCATCACCAGCTACAACCTTCTTGCACCTAGACTCCACAGTTGTGTTGTCACGTGATATCGCTGCATTGGGTATTTACCCAGCGGTTGATCCATTGGATTCAACCAGCCGCCAGCTCGATCCACAAGTAGTTGGTCAAGAGCACTATGAAGTAGCCCGTGAAGTACAGATGACATTGCAGCGTTACAAAGAATTGCGCGACATTATTGCAATTTTGGGTATGGACGAATTGTCACCAGAAGATAAGTTGTCTGTATCGCGTGCTCGTAAGATTCAACGTTTCTTGTCCCAGCCTTTCCACGTTGCTGAAGTATTTACTGGTTCACCAGGCAAATACGTTCCATTAAAAGAAACTATCCGTGGTTTCAAAATGATCTGCAGCGGCGAATTGGATCACTTGCCTGAGCAAGCGTTCTACATGGTGGGTTCAATTGATGAAGCCATCGAGAAAGCCAAGAAGCTTTAATCTAGGGAAATTATGTCAACCATACGCGTCGATGTAGTAAGTGCTGAGCAATCTATTTTCAGCGGGGAAGCCAAGTTTGTTGCGCTTCCTGGCGAAAGTGGTGAGCTCGGTATTTTGCGCGGCCACACTCCTTTGATTACACGTATTCGTCCAGGCTCAGTTCGCATTGAAAAAGCCGATGGTGATGAAGAGTTTGTTTTCGTAGCAGGTGGCTATTTAGAAGTTCAGCCAGATCGCGTTACTGTTTTAGCGGATACCGCTATTCGTGGACATGATCTTGATGAAGCTAAGGCTATTGAGGCTAAGAAACGTGCTGAAGAAGCTATGCAAAACCGTGGCACTGACTTTGATTTGGCTCTGGCTCAATCTGAGTTTGCAATGGCGGCCGCACAGTTGGCTGCAATTGCTCGTTTCCGTCGCAAAAAGTAATAGCCGGTCATCTCCTTGCTGTTAAATGATCGGTTTTTGAAGGCCTGCCTGGGCGAAGCGGTTGATCAAACACCGCTTTGGCTCATGCGACAAGCTGGCCGATATCTTCCCGAGTACAACGCTACTCGAGCTAGAGCCGGAAGTTTTTTAGGGCTCGCTAAAAATCCTGCATACGCTACTGAAGTAACCCTTCAGCCTTTAGATCGCTATCCTTTGGACGCGGCGATATTATTCTCTGATATTTTGACTATTCCAGATGCAATGGGGTTAGGTCTTAAATTTACCGCAGGCGAAGGCCCAAGCTTTGAGCGCCCTCTTCGCACTGAAGAGGCAGTCAAAAAACTGCATGTAGCTGATATGGATCAGCTGAAATATGTTTTTGATGCAGTTTCAGAAATTCGTAAAGCATTAATACAAGATGGCAAGCAAAGGGTTCCGTTGATTGGGTTCTCCGGAAGTCCTTGGACATTGGCTTGCTACATGATTGATGGCTCAAGTGCCGATGATTTTCGTCACGCCAAAACAATGATGTTTAGTCGTCCAGATTTGCTCGAACATATCTTGGATATCAATGCCCAGTCTGTAGCCGCTTATCTGATTGAGCAAGTAAAGGCAGGCGCGCAAGCTCTGATGATTTTTGATACCTGGGGCGGAATGCTCCCAGATGGCTGGTATCAAAGAATGTCTCTAGCCTCAATGCAAAAAGTGATTTCTTTATTGCCACGCGAGCATGAGGGTAGAAAAATTCCCGTAATCATGTTCACCAAGGGTGGCGGGATTTGGTTGAACGATATGGCACAAGTTGGTGCCGACGTTATTGCAATTGATTGGACAATGTCTCTGAGTTGCGCACGCAAACAATTGCTGGCTCTGAATAAGCCGCTAGCATTGCAAGGTAATTTAGACCCGCTTATTCTGTTTTCAGAGCCAAAACAAATTGCGCAGCAAGCTAACCTCCTGCTTGAGGATTTGGCGAGTGCTCCAGCCCTTAAGTCGGGTTTACATCCCCTAGACGGACATGTCTTTAATCTTGGGCATGGAATTTCTCAATTTACCCCCCCTGAAAGTGTCACAGCTCTCGCCGAAGCGGTCATTGAGCGCTCAAGGGCCCTCAGGACAAAGTCGTAATACTGAGTGATTGCTAACTTGCCATTAGAATTTTTGATGAAAGTTATGCACAGATAGCGGGAAAATTCGAAATTCAGTGAGATTGCGAATAAAGATGAAAATTCACTTTCGAATATCATTGTAAGTTATTGAATTATATAAACAATTACTAAAAAGCTTTAAAAGGGTGCAGAATCCGAAAGCTGATAAATTAGCTTATAAATCAGATTCTTTGGATGATATCCACAGACTTATCCACAAGCAAACTAGAGATTTGAAGTAAATCATGCCCCCTCCAATCGTTGTTCAAGTTGTTGTTGATAAGCCCCTTGCTCAGGGCTTTGACTACTTGTGGGACAAGGAGGCATTGGGTGGTGCACCAGAGGTAGGAGTAATAGTTGAGGTCCCCTTTGGGCGCAGCACCCTCGTTGGATTAGTAATTAAAGTAAGCGCTCACTCAGATTATGAGTTAGACAAGTTAAAGTCAGTAACTAAGGTGGCGCCACTTCCCCCTTTGGATCCAGCCGTCTTGAGGCTGATGAACTTTGCAAGTCAGTACTACACACATGCGCTTGGTGAGACCATCATTCCCGCTATTCCACAGATGTGGAAAAAGTCAGATGACTGGGAAAAGATTCCCAAAAAATTAGCTGCAGATGAAGAAAAACAAAAGAAAAAAATCAAGCAAGAGGCAGCTGAGGGATTTATTGATGAGGCCCATTTGAATGACGGCCAAAAGCTTGCCTTAGAAAAATTACGCACCATCCATTCGAATGAATTTAAAGCGGTTCTTTTGCAAGGACAAACTGGTAGTGGAAAGACGGCTGTATTTTTAAATTGGTTGAGCGGAATTTTGGAGGATGCAAGTGCACAAGTTTTGCTCTTGGTTCCAGAAATTAACTTAACGCCACAGCTAGAGCGAAGAGTGCGCGCTTATTTTCCAGATAAAAAAATGGTTGTGCTTCACAGTGGCGTGAGTGAAAAAGTTAGAGGTATTGCCTGGTATGAGGCGATGACTGGTAAAGCCCAAATTATTTTGGGAACAAGATTGGCTGCATTAACTCCCTTGCCCAATCTACGCGCCATTGTTGTCGATGAAGAGCATGATCCATCCTATAAACAACAAGATGGTATTCGTTACTCCGCACGGGATCTTGCGATATGGCGTGCCCATGACCTCAGGGCGCCGATCTTATTGGCCTCGGCTACACCATCGCTTGAGACTTGGATGGCTGCTCGGGCTGATCGTTATGACTACATTCGTCTTGATCAACGCGCCCAAGGCGCAAGCCTGCCAAGAGTGCATTTGATTAATACGCGCGATCCACAAACGCAATTTAGTCCGGGCGATATAGAGAAGCCCAAATCCAAAAGTTTGATTACTAAAACCCTCGCCAATGCGGTCAGTCAGAATTTAGAAAACAAGCAGCAAAGTCTCATACTCATCAACCGGCGAGGGTATGCCCCCGTTCTCAGTTGCGGCGCTTGTTCTTGGCTCTCAAGGTGCGAGCAATGCAGTTCTTATATGGTGCTGCATAAAGCAGGTGCCCTTGGTAGGAGGTCAGCTTTAAGTTGCCATCACTGTGGTCTGGTGAAATCAATTCCAAATCATTGTCCTGATTGTGGCAATGCAGACTTGAAGACCTTGGGGCAAGGAACTCAAAAGATCGAAGATGCTATTGAGGAAATGTGGCCAGGCGCAAGAGTACTGCGAGTTGATACAGACTCCAGTAGAAAGAGTAAGGGTGCGGAAGAGCTCTTTCAGGAGATTCATGAAGGCAATGTCGATATTGTTGTTGGAACCCAGATGATTGCCAAAGGACATGATTATCAAAATATTGGCTTAGTAGCTGTATTGGATGCTGATAGTAGATTGTTTTCTCAAGACTTTAGGGCTGCAGAGCGATTATTTGCGCAGTTAGTTCAAGTTGCAGGACGCGCCGGACGATCCAACAAGGATGGCGAAGCGGGTGGCGCTATTTATATAGAAACCCAGTTTCCGGAATCTGCGGTCTTTCAGTTTTTATTGCGCCATGACGTAGATGGATTTTTAAGTTTTACTGCCAATGAAAGAAAAGAAGCGGGCCTGCCGCCATTTGCATACCAGGCTCTCATCCATGCTGAGGCTAAAAGCTTAGACAGGGCAATTCAGTTTTTGAGTGCCCTGAAGGGGCATTTAAAGTCTCGGGGGCTGATAGCTAAAGGCCTCAGAATCTATGATCCAGTTCCCAAGCCAGTTATGAGAGTAGCGGGCTCGGAACGCGCCCAACTTCTGGTGGAGTCTGACGATCGCAGAAACCTCCAAGAAATCTTAGAGGCAATGGATCTTTATTTGCGAGAGAATTCTCAGGGGCGCATTAGCAAAGAGGGGCGCATTCGTTGGTTAATTGAACGCGATCCTATTTCAATCTAATTGATTTCAGATATTAGGCGCCAGGGCCCGCGCTATATATTTCTGGGGTCAAGAGTTGATTGAGTTCTTCAGCAAGAATTTTATCGGAAGCGGGTTTGATTTTGAATAACCAAATACCGTATGGATTTTCATTCACGATCTCAGGCGATGCATCCACTTCTTCATTGAGGGCAACAATCTCTCCGCTTATGGGCGCATGAATATCACTAGCGGCCTTCACTGACTCAATCACAGCAATAGCCTCGCCCTGCTTTACTTGTTGCCCAAGCTTTGGGGCTTGAAAGAACATCACATCGCCTAGCGCCTCTTGCGCATGATTACTAATGCCAACCCACACTAAGCCATCACTTTCCTGATCGGCCCATTCGTGAGTTTCTGCAAATTTAAATGTATCTTGGCTATTCATTGTTTTATCCTTTGAGTACATTTTATGCCGACTCCCATAAACTAGTTTTCTCCAAACGATTCACTTAACCACTTGAACGTATGCCAATTAAATTAGGAATTGTTCCCGTTACACCCTATGAGCAAAATTGCTCGATTTTGGTATGCCAGGAGACTGGCGACGCTGCTGTAGTTGATCCTGGTGGGGATATTGAAAAGATTCTTGAGGGCGTAAAGCAGATGGGTGGCAAGGTCAAAAAGATATTGCTGACGCATGGACATTTAGATCACTGCGCTGCCGCCAAAGACTTGGCTGATCAGCTTGGCGTGCCTATTGAGGGACCACAAGAAGACGAACGTTTTTGGATTGATCAGCTGCCAGAACAAACAGTGCGCTTTGGTTTTGGGCATGCAAAAGTATTTGAGCCTGATCGTTGGTTAAATAATGGCGATCATGTGCAGGTTGGCAATGTTGATCTGGAGGTATTGCATTGTCCTGGCCATACGCCTGGGCACGTTGTATTTTTTGACAAAGAAGATCGCCTAGCAATTGTTGGGGACGTTTTGTTTGCAGGTTCAATTGGCAGAACAGATTTTCCACGCGGCAATCATGCGGATTTAATCAATGCGATTAAAACGAAATTGTGGCCTTTAGGCGATGATGTGCAGTTTGTTCCGGGGCATGGTCCAATGTCTACGTTCGGAAAAGAACGTAAAACCAATCCCTATGTTGGGGATGGTGCTTAAAACTTTTTACTTCAGGTGAATTTAGGTTTTTGCTGAACCGGTACGATGTGTACGGTTGTATAAACAACTGGCGCAGATCCAGCGCTGCTTGCGATTACTTGTCGGAATCCATGTGCCACCCTCAAGTCGTTTTTCGCGACTGCAAGAAGAGCAAAATTTCAGGCTCTGGGAGGTGTCTTGGGTAGCTGCTGGAGTCGAGGTAGTCATGGGCAATCCGGGTAAGGCAAATCTTATACAGAAGATCTATTTTACCCGTTTTGTCCCGCTGGGGCTGGGCTGAGCACAACTCGGACTGAATCAGCTGTTTTGTTGCCATCGAAATCCAACCAGGCCTTGTTTTCAAAGTCATAGAGCTTGCATTTACGCGCTGTATCGAAATACCAACCCCAAGAGAACTTTTGCACAAAAATACGGTCTGGAAGAATGGTTTCTAAGGTCTGTTGGGCCTCTGGCAGGCGATAAAGGGGTACGCTCATGTCTACATTGTGCGCAGTATGCTCCATGATGTGGTGCATCAATTTGCCCCAAATCCAGTTAAAAGTCAGATGAACGGTTGTGGATACAAATGGCTGGGCGCGTAACCACTCCGATTTCTTGTCATACCAAGAAACTTTTGGATGGGTGTGGTGCACATAAACCACAAATCCAATCATGCCGTTCCAGAACAAGAATGGCACTGCAAAGCCAGTGATGAGGCCAAGCAAAATGGACTGACCTGTAGCAATTGCACCCGCGATCAAACAACCAATCCAAATGATGGCAAATGCGGTAACGAGCAAGTTATCTTTCAAGAAGATCGGACGATCACCAGGTTTGTTTTTGGCGTTTGGGAAGTACTCACGTCTCCACCAAATTTCAATGAGGTAATAAAAAACAGGACCCCATCCGCTACGGTATAGGCGCTCTAGAGCCTTACGCCATGCGGGAAGCGCGTCATATTCTGATTTTGATAAGGGCGCCCATACAAAGTCAAAGCCTTTTAGATTGGTTTGACCATGGTGCACAACGTTATGACCAACATCCCACAGACTATATGGCGTGAGAGATGGCAAGAACGCAATGCGACCCAATACTTTGTTAAGTTCACGATTAGGCGTGTAACTTTGATGGCAAGCATCGTGGCCCAAAATAAAGATGCGACCCGTTACAAAGCCAGCAATTAGACCAAAAACAATTTTGAGCAAAACGCTCTCTACGAAGATCGTTCCCGCGATACAGCCTAGCCATAGTAGGGAATCGATTACTAGGAGCAAGATTGCGCGCCCAGTTTCGCCCTGCGCCATTGGAATTAGCCAGCTTCGAATGATTTTTCGATGCGGTAATGGTGCCTCTGGGTGCAAAGGATTAGTTAAGGAGGGCTCTGAAAGGGCTGAATTTAGATGTGTAGACACGATAAGAATCAATAAGTTAGGTGCAAATGATAGCGGTTTTCGCAATTTTCCGCATGATGTAAGTCAAAAACCCCTTGATTTTTGGCGCGCCCGGCAGGAATCGAACCTGCGACGCTTCGGAGACCTCAACCGACAAAAAACATACAAATACTTTAAATAACTGTACATTGTCTAAAACGTCTTAAGCCCATATAGATAAAGGCTTTATAGTTAAAAAACTTGTTTTAATAGAGACTAAAAACAACGTTTAATAGCGGTTAATTTTTCAAGTAGATATTTCTCGAATAATTCGCAAAATAGGCTTGTTAGACCCCTAGCCTCAATGCTCAACAACCTTATTTTACGTTAAACGGCGTTCGTAAATATTTTATCAACCCCTGCTATTAAGGCGGTTATCAGTGCGGAGCTATTGTTTATCACTTCGAGCTAAAGCCTTTATAAAAGAGATCAAGATAAGCATGAACCTTCAGCACAGAATCCTCATCGCCGATGGAGAGGCTACTGCTGGTTAGTTGGTCGGTCAGTCGTCGTCTTAGTGTGGAGTCTGAAAATATAGCATCGATACCCTGCTTGGTTGAGTCTAAGCAAATCTTGGCAACATCTTTTCCCAACATCTGAATACCTGCCAACTCTGGGTCATATTCCAATGATTCTAGTAGCGCCATTTCCTCCGTATAAATGCGATCCTCATTTCCGGCGTCGTGATGGCTTTTGGCGATAAGAAGAAAGTCGACGGCATCTTTACCTTGGTTTTCTTGGCCCCGGTCTTGCCAGGCAATTAGCTTGAGTGCGGCCATGCCCGCTAGCGATGCAACCCGTATAGAGAAATTCTCAGCAATCTTTAGCAAAATAGCTGATCTTAGGGCCTCAGAAAATCCAGAGACGTTCATAACCACATTCATTTCGGGTGGCCATTCAATCGTTGAATCTAAATTTTCAACTCCGCCAAATGGAATGAGATCAAGTGGTGTGGAGTATTGGTCCTGCGGTCTTTTAAAGTGCATTTTCTGTGGTGCCTTACCCTGGGTAAAGCAGCCCATGGAAATCAAGCTTGATTTAAGTTTGTCAAACTTAGCCCAGTCTTCTAAGCAGATGCCCAGATCAAGATCATAGGTGGCCTGTCCGGTTCGCTTGTTAAATACATGCCCCAAGATAAGATCCCTTGCCTGGGCTCCAGCTAAAAAATAGTCAATATTTAAAGACCGTGCCACGTCATCAAAAATTCGTAAGATGGCCAAATGCTCCGCTTTTAAAGGGCGGTCAGGGCTAATTTCAAGCTTGAGTGAGATATCGGTCATAAATTAGTCTAGCTGTTTCAATATTGCGTGGATTGGTGGTGGCCAATAAATCTGCATATACCAGTAGCGCCGGCACAACTCCGTTCATTTGCAGTTCTGTATCTACTGCCCAAAAGGCTTCCAAAATTTCAATATCGCCGTTAACGTCAGGGCGCAGCCGATTTTCTACAATGAGTCGATCTAGGTTTTTACGGGCATAAATGGTGATCTTTGCAGGCTTGAGATAGCCGGTGAGCTTTTCTGCCGCGACTTCCCCGCCCCAATAGGCGTCGTACTGCTCAATATTGACATCTCGATACCAATCTTCTTTGGCAGCAGTAAAGCGACGTGCATTTAGTTTTGGTCGTAATTTAATGGGGTAGTGAGCCACCCATTCCTCTTCTAGTCGTTTCTTATCAAGAATTCGCCGTGGACCTAAGTCAGTAGGAGTGAGAAAACCGCGGTTTTCTAAATTCGTTAATACGGGGCCTACAGTTCCAAGAGCTACTTTGGCAAAAGTGGCTATTTCGCGATAAGTTTGGGGGGTGATGATTTTTTGATTAAGTAATGCAAAGACAATTTTTAACCCGCCGGTTGTTAAGGCTGTGAATTCTGGCTTTTCATGAGTGCGCTCTGGACGAGCTTGACCAACAACATATACAAATAGCCCCGGAGTCTTAATATAAGCATTTCCAGCTTCATCAATGAAGGGCAAATCTAGCTCGCGACACTGGGTTGCAATTTCTTTGGTGATATAGGGAGCTACAAGCAAAACGGGCTTTGTGCGAGTTCCTAGCTCTCTGATATGCGTAAGCGTTTTGAAGCGATCGATTACCCCCTTAATTTCCGCCTCAAAATGAACGGGGTGATCAGGGGTTTGAATAGTTAACAAGGCATCTGCTGGCCCTCCTTCCCAAACATGGTGGATCTGTAGGCCAGTAGTTCTCTGAAAAGCATCAATTGCTTTAGCGAGAATGAGCTGTTCTTTAGTTTCTAGGTTCATCATTTTGTACGTAAAATTTAAATGTTCACGTTACGTGAACGATATGCTTAATTGAACGCACCCCACTTGTGTTCAACATATTTTATTGTACACGTTACGTGAACAATAGTCAATACTGAACAAACAAGATTCGGTCATATTGCTTGATTTGCAAACCGTCCTCTTTCGGTTTAAATGGTGGAATGGGGAAATCAGGAAAAAGCAAAAGATCTGTTATTCGGATTTATGAAGAGAGCCCTGAGATTGAATTATTGCGAGAGCAATTCCCACCCCGCGCAAATTTACAAGCTGACGAAGTCGACCGACTATCTCGAGAGGACCTTAATCAATTTCTCTGGTTAGTTAGGCCAGAGCCTAAATTTCGGGCATTAGCACCAGCAATCGGTCGCCTTGCAGCCGTGTGTAAGGAAATGCAAAAACCTGAAACTGGAGGCCCAAAGATAGATTGGGCGCTTCTCTTGCGCGTGGCTAATGAGATTTACCGATTGGGTATTTGGGCCCACAAGGTAAATCCATCTCTTTTTGAAAATATGGGGGAATCAGATGATGCCGTTTCGGGCAGCCTCGAGGACGCTAGCGGTAAACCTCCCGTCAATCCCATTTTGCATCACGGATCTTCAGCATTTCCAATTTACTCAATATTAAGTAACGATATTTGGCTCAAGGGCGTTATCGATGCTGCGGACAGGCAAGACGACCCCAGGATGGTTGCCATGCGTCGATTGGCCGGATTTGCCATTATGCGAAATTTGGAGCTGCTCGACATTACTAGGCAAATGCAAACAATTGAGGGTGAAGAGGAATCTGCCTTAAAGAAGATTACTGCAGTGCAGCAAAAGTTTACAGATCCTGTGTTGTTCCAGTGCGTGGATGTTGAAAAAGATCGATATCACTTTTACTTTGTGGGGGTTGAGCAAGCGATTCGGGAGTGGTCGCGGGATTGGGAGGGTGTTGATGAGGCAAATCAGTTGTTCCAATGGGCGCAATTGCCTTACCCCAAATTTAAAGAGCAGTGTCTTGACGAGTATTTGCATTTACAAGGCGCTCCCGGTAAAGAAAAAGTCACATTAACTAAATCACAAGCAAAGTTCAAATCGGTTTGTAGGGCATTTTCTAGTAGCGTTCGCAAATCAAAAATGAGCACATCGAAGTCCGGCTCTGGAGAGCGCTCAAGGGAAAAAGAAAATCCCGGTATTCAGTACCACGGCCTATATCGAGATATTTGGCTTAGTGAGGGCGATCTTCGGGGTAACGAGTTTGAGATTATTCCCATTGATGACGCCACCATCACCGATGAATACATCGAAACACTAATAGAGCCTGGCGACGATGTTGGCGAAGAAATCGAAGATGATCGATCCGATGCGCCCCAGTTAAGGTGGGTTGCCCCGCAGGTGGGAAAGAGTCGGTTAGAGCTTGAAAGAGATTCTAGTTATACGCAACGGTTTATAGCTAAGCTTAACCAGCGATTGTATTGGGGCACCAATGTCGCTTCCTGGAAAGAAATGGAGCTGTTCAAAAACTATTTGGACAGTCTTGAGCGTGTGCTCAAGGGCGGCAATAAAGACGTATCAGAGCGAGCCACCCAATTGAGCGCAATTATGACGCTGCGCCTAATGTATGTCTTGGGGGTCGATATTCACACGGCATTGAGCGCGCAAATCATCTTGCGAGAGCGCGAGACTTGGCGCAGCGCCTATTCAAATTTTGAAGTTGGGGATGAGTTGCCTAAAGGTGATAAACCCAAATTGGGTAGCCAAACCTTGCACCTAGTAAAAGCCAATGCAATGCCCGTGAATCAGCCTCCAAGCTATATTTATTTGTGGAGATTATCGGTTCCCAATTACGCTTGGTCTGAACTGGTCAATGTGCAGGCAGAGGAGTATGCGCCACACCTAGGGGCGATTGTTTTTCGAGACCTGTCGGGGGTGGCTAGCCAGATAGTGGCAGCCAATTCCCAAATATCAGAAACGCCCTCTCCCATATTTGCTCCCAGTGCACGACTGGAAATTGAAAAAAATTGTGAAAGCTTGCTTGCTCAATTTAATCGCGAGATGGATTTATATAAGGCCAAGCGCCCGTTGACCTTGCTGAAGATCAGGGAGTGGAGCAAGCACCAAATGGTTGCGCAGAAATACGATCCAAAACTTCTAGATGTTTTAGATCCCCATACTCCAAGGGCTTTTAGGTCGGATTCACATTACTACACCCATAATTATTTTAAAGAAACAAGGCAACTAGGTTCTATTGATAAGTACTTAGAGGCCAGCATGGATGTGGGTGATATTCATGGGGCAGCAGCTTCGCAAGCAAGCAAAACAAGTATTTCTGACCTCTTCTCACAAAGAACGAAGCTACTCGGCGGCGATGTTGCAAAAGCACCCTTTAGGGGTATGAGGCCGAGCGTGGTGGGCGCAACGGGATTGGTTGCAATTGATGAGAATGAGAATCCAAAAGCCTTGATTGAGCAGATACAAGAATTAAAAAAGCAGATTGATATTCCGCGCTTGGCAAACGGAAGGGCTCAAGACTACAAGCAATTTTGTGATGCCTTTAATCAACTCACCCTTTATTGCGCGGTTTGGTTTGCATGTGAAACTTCACAGCGTCCGCACCATCTTCCTTATGTAGACATTGCCTCAGTCGATCCATTCTTGGGTCTTACTCGTATCGGCGATAAAACCAATCGCGCCGGTGATCGGCTACGAGTCATTTGGTTAAGCCCGTTATTGCAAAAGCAAATGTGGGTATATGAACAACTGCGTCGCAAGTTGCTTAAAAAATTGCTCCCCGATGTCACGCAGCATGCTTTGTATGGGGAGCTAATCTGGCTTGAGGAGGTGCCCGTCTCAAAAAAACAAAAGAGCAATAAAAAAGGGGATGCCCTTAGCATGGCCGCATTGCCATTGGCCATTGAGAAATGGAGTAAGACCAAAATGCGGCGGCACTTTAGAGGCTATATTGAAAGCTCGATTGTTGCTCAGCCCAATTTTCACCGTAAGCTCATGCCCGCCTTATTAAAAAATTGGGGGATGAGTCAGACGGATATCAGCACTTGGCTTGGTCATTGGCAAACGGGTACAGCGCCCTTTCATCAGTTTAGTTCTCATAGCTATTTAGAGTACATCGAGCGGATCGAAAACCCCATTCAAAAAACTATCAAGGGTTTGGGTTTTGAGCTTGTCACGTTGGCCATGCCAGCTTGGCCAAAGGAACAAAAGTAAGTGAGCGCCAAGCCAACTACCGCCAAAGAAGTGCAAAAGGCGCATGAGGTGATGTGCGCCCAATTAAGGGCCCATCTGCGCGCGTTACCAACCAACCCGCATTTACTTGCAATCATTACGCAGATTGCTCGTCCCCACCAAGATGCCAATCAAATCCTAAACACTTCTCCTGAGCAGATTGGCGCAATGATTTGTTCCAAGATTCGAGAATGTATTGAAAAAGAATACTTGGCTAGGGGCGAGCTCTCTCAGATTGGTTGCGCTCTATTGGGCATTTCTCGGCAAGCTCTGGGCGCCTCTTTGCAAAAAGCGTTACAAGGCCACTTCCTGCCAGATGAGCGGTTGCGTAACGTGGACACGTTGCGCCTGGAAAATCCTGCCCACTATATGCCGGGCGTGCAGACGCTTTTCAAAGCGCTGTTTAGTTTGTCCGATGGTTTTCTAAGTTGGAAAAAATGGTTATTTGATGTGGTTGATGCAGATCTCTGCGCCCAGCAAAAACTCGAGTGGCCTGGGCTGGGAACTATTGAAGTCGTTTTGCCAGAGCCCAATCCTTATCGACACTTTGATTACAAAAAAGCGGGGGAGGGTTTACCTGCCGGGGTGAAAAAAGAAAGGTTGGAGAAAGAAGCGCAGCAGGCGTTGGCACTTCGCCTCATCATTGCGGCCTTTACCAATCAGCGTTTTGGAAAATTTGATTGGGAGGCATTACAGCCAAAAGCACAGTTTGGTGGTTATCTATTTAGCGCCATCGTTTTTTCTGGGGTGCAAGATTTGGGGAGGCTCAAGCAAATTGCAGATCTTAGTCTGGCTAAGGAGGAGTTAGACGCGCCCTATTCCAGTCTACTGTTGCCACGCAATCAAAAGCTCCGAATGGATGCTGCCTATGTCGCGCTTGAAAAGGCTCGCAAGGAAAGTAAGAACAAAGCACCTAGACATACAAAAGAGTATGGGCCCGATCTCTCACGCTGGATTGCCGATCCACTGACCGCTGCCCTGCATTCTCACTATCGGGAAAATTGGATCTTTACTGATCGAGGACCTAAGTTTGCAAGTGAGTGCTTGAAGGCATTTATGGGAGCGGTAAAAGGCGAGTTGCGCATTCAAAAAACAGCTAATGAAATGGGGATGGATGAAGAGGCTTTGTTTGAAGCAATTGATTTACTCTCCACACGTAAGGCATTGATGTATGCCACGCAATCTTGGCAAGAAGATACCTTGCCTACATTTATTGCGCGCTATTTGGCGGGAAGAATTTCTACCAAAGATCTGCAGATTGAAAACTTGCTTCAACTAGGCATGTCAGATGCGAAGATGCCAACAGCCAAAATCGCAAAAGAAAATCTTGATGATGCTTGGTCTGATAGTGAAGATGAGATCGAGGTTCGGGAAGGCGAAGCCGAAAGCCAGGCGCCCTCTCCAGTGGCAATGCAGTGGATTGAGCAAATCCTTGAGGCTATCTCGCACTTGAGTTACGAAGTCCCGGCAACCCAAGAGCGATGCTTGGGCGCGATTGAGGAAATAGAAAAGCGCTATCAACTGTCCGAGCAAAGATTGACTCGCAGCTTATTGAAGTGGGTGCGTCATTTAATTGTGCAAGACTGGGCATCTAAAGGCCTCACCTCAGAAATGCTCACGAGCTATCTCCAGTTAATGTTACCGCTGGCCATGGCTGATTGGGATTTAGATGAAGGCTTAGAGGAATTTACATCTGAAGATTGGGGTGAGGAATTCGTAGAGCTTTACGTTCAATTAACAACACCAAAAGATCAAAAAATCTTTAAAGCAGCTTGGGAAAGTTTGCGAAAAAGTCAGTTAACCGAAGCAGAAAAAGGCTTAAGACCTGAATCACAAGTTGATGTTGGTTATTTAACGGAGCTTGAATTTCGCTGGACTCAGATTGACCTTTACACAGTTGCTTGTCGTAAGTTACCGACTGAATATAAGAACGCCTGCCTGATCATTTTCACGCTTGGCTATCGCTTGGGCTTACGAAGATCTGAGGTGCTTAAGCTTGCCACTAGCCATGTGCATATCAAAACAGGCTGGCCCACTGAAATTTCCGTACAGTGGTGGAAGCATCGCCGCTTAAAGACAGCCTCTTCAGTGCGCATACTGCCTGTCGAGGCTCTGCTTGATCCCAGAGAATTGAACTGGTTAAAGTTGTGGGCTGCTGCTCGTGAGCAAGGCGCTTTATGTGTTGATGAGCTGATCAAAATTGAAGCGCCTGAACACAAAGCGAGCCCTTTAGGTGGACAAACCAAGGTACCTGAACCTGGGCTGTATACGGCAGACGAGTTGGAATTCTTATTCCCGGTGCCAATGAGCGCTAAAGCGCGCGAGGAGCATTCCCTAGAAATAACGAGCAACACCGAGCGCGACAAAATCATTGACTATATTCATGAGTCGATGAGGCGGGTCACAAAAAATCGCTATATCCGCTTTCATCATCTGCGGCACTCAGCGGCGATGAATACCTTAATGCTTTTATGCGCGCCGCGATTGCCTAATTCTGAGCGCTTCATACTTGATCACCTTTATGGCAATACGGAAATCCAGGCGCGCATTGCGAGGGATCATGCAGCTGTTGGAATGGCCGATGGAAGTAATCCCATTTTGCAGATTAGAAATCTCAAGCGTCGCATGGGATATGCCCGTTATTTTTTACTCAATGATTCACGGGCAAGTCCATCTGAACTTTATGTCGTATCTACTTTGCTTGGGCACTCTTCGCCTGCAACTACTCTATATAGCTACATCCACGTGATTGATGTATTGACCGGCGCTTTTTTGCATGAACGTTTGTTGCGCTTAAACCCGGGGCTACTAAATGCACTCTATCCTGGCACCAAACGTAATTTAGACATCAGACGTAAGCGGTGCAAAACGCCATTTGATGACCCAAAGGCTGGGCTAGATAAAGTTCCGGTGTTACTTAATGAGGTGATGAGTCCAGGGCCAAAGATTCAGAAGCAGGATTCAAAGCATTTAAACCTTGTGCAGATATTGAATCCTCAAGCTGGACGAGGCATGGAATGGGCTTGCGATAGTTTTGAGAGACTTCTCGGCTCACAAGAAAAGCAGTTTGCTAAAACGGCGGCGCTACTTGACATTCCGAAAGAGCTTGCTCGCCAGTGGATTGGCAATGCCACACAGTTCACCAATAAAGCCGATCTATATTCATCAGATAGAAAGTATCTTTACGAAAATTTACCCGATACCTTGCCCAAGGCTTTTATTGTCAAAAAGCCGCGTATGCGAGGAGGGATCAAGAAGGCTGATCAATGGCTTACAAAAGCAATTGCGTATTTTGAAATGCATCCTGACGATATCTTCTTATTACTTGATTACGCCAGAGAGCGGATTCGGGCTAGAGCCGAGACGATTAAATTTACTCAGAAAGAATTGGGTACGGGGCAACACAAAAGAAAGGGTGCGGTAATTTCAAACCCAATCAACCAAATTTATATGAGATTTCTTGATGCTTTGGAAATTAAATATGCACCGACTGGTAAGAATAGCCTGGAATTGAGGTGTGAGGGAAAGGCGGCGGATGATTTGCCATTTGCTTTCAGGCAGACGATGATTTTGTTGGGGATGTTGTTATATTTTCAGGCAGCCGTTAACCCTATTTTAGTCATTCAAGATCAAATACGTGGATAGGCCTGACCGGTCGAGATTGGCCGCTAAGAGGACATCGATAGCTCAAGAAATTAAAAATATATGCAGAGGACTAAAACAGTTCTGCATATTAGGTCTTAGCTGGTTGTGACCTACCGCCCTACAAGCACCGAATCTATTGGCTCCCAGCGGTTTCGAATATTTCCCGAATGGTATCGACAGTATTACTTTGGAAGACCAACTGTTGCTTCAATTCGAGCTTTAAGTTTTTGTTTTAAATCCGCTAGATTGTTTGGCTCCCAAACAAGAAAGTTGTATTGACGATTATCAAAATGTATTTTTTTAAGATCTTTTTTTCTAACCATCCAAATTACTGGAATGTTTAGTCCAAGAGCATAGCCAGCTTCAAAATAAACTCCGCCCCGATTGCCGCTAAAGTCTGCAAGTATAAATCTGCTCTTTTTGATTGCGGTAATAATTTCATCATCGATTTTATTGTTGTGTTGGCGCTCATCAATTCGAATGGGATCGTAGCCAAGTTCGGATATGGCTGGCGATATTGATTTAGCCCAGAGAGGCTTGACTGAATCATCAAACCACATAGCGCAGAAAGCCTTTTTGCTATCCGAATTTATTCGACTTAATTCATGTATGTGATCCCAGCCGGCTGGGGAGATAACGAACGGTTGACCACCATGCTGTGGGTTGGAAATGTAGTGTTTATAGTCCTTTAAATACCTACTGAAAATATAGCTTGCTTCATCTTTGTCAATTGCATAGCAACAAGAGAGCTCTTGACCACAAGCCTGAAAAGCCAACTCTTGATTTGGTTTCGGGAATTTTTTTGTAAGGTATAGCAATAACAAGTCTGACTTTTCGCCAACGCTAGGATTATTTTTTGATGCAATTTGACTCCAGCAGGCTTCGTCCAAAATAATTCCAGGATTGTTATAAACCCAGCCACTTGCCTTGGCAATTTCTTCGGGCGTGGGATTTTCAGGTGAAGAATGTAGGAACGAGGCGTCTGCTTTATATTCTCCACACCTGAAACAATTAACTTTAAGAATTAGCCTCGGGGCATTTTCTATCTCTTCTTCGCTGGCGCTTAGATTCAAGCAAACTGGACATTTCATACTTAAGCCTAGGAGCAGTTCTGAGTAGTTAAATTTTGAATGATTAAATTAATCACAACAAGAATGGCTGTAATCACCGCCCAAAATGCGGCAATTTTATTTAATTTAGTTTGATCGCGAATCGTTCCAACGACTTCCCATGGTGGTTCTGTTCCATCTCCATTGCAGATTATTTCTACATCCCTTTCCCCGCCAGTTCCTGGGCCTACAAGCACTTTGGAGCTTTTGTACCAATAGAACCCAGAGATTAAGGTGGTGATGGCTATCAATACATCAAATAATAGTTTCATAAGGCCCCGTGTGTTTCGTTGATCTTCCCACTTTTAGCGGGATTCATCAATCCAGCCCGATTCCATCAAGCCTCGATAGATAGAGGATAGTTAATTGCATGCTCTATTTAGATCAATATTCTTAACGGTGATAGATGTAATGATTCACTTTAGTCCTACGAAATATCGTTACCCGCATCTCTTAATACTTTGGCCCAGCGTCCAATCGTTGCGCGTAGTGTTCGCTGCACACCATCATCGAGCGGCATAGTCGGCACCAACTCTAAGGCTTGTGCGGGCGTAAGGTAGGCGTACTCCAGTAGCGCCATACAAAACTCTCGATCTTTGTCTCGCCCTGCAGCAGCCTTTGCAAGAAAGAGATCAAGTACATCAAGGCAGTACCCCACTCGACCATTGGTATTGTTGTTTTGCACACGATGGACACGCGTCATCCAGTCTTTTGGCAATATTGCGGTATCTGGTCCCACGCCTTGAGCATAGTAGCCATAAGTCTCGTGGAATTGTGAACCTTCACCAATTGCGCCATCAATCTGATCTGCTAAATCAGGAGCCTGTCGTGGATAGATATCCGCCTCCATGGAGACTGTGAAGACCTTTTCTGGATTGGGTACTTGGCCTAGCATTGACTGGCTGCCGATGATCACAAATTCATATTGATTGGTGACATCCGCACTGGCGCGAATGATGTGCTCTAGCTCTTCTCGTGTCATGGCGCATCCCTAAAGTCTTCATCACCCTGGGCGGCAGTCAAAGAGCTGCCGAACACCACCCCTTTTTTGAGCGCGCTCACATCCTTCAAAATACGTAGACGCACTTCATCTGGAAGGATGGTCACCAGTGGTGAAGTTTGTCTGAGTTGCTGGGCATGTCTCGTGCGACCAAGCACTTTGCGCCAAGAGCCTGTACTTAATATAAGTTGCCACTCACGCCATAGGACAGCTGAGCGAGAATCACCAGTAGCAAGCCAACGCTCTAGGGTGCCTTGAGCTTGTAGTAGCAATGCAGGATCAGTCTTTACTAACTGAACAGCTTGTTCATGCAAAGCAAGGCTTTGTAGATCTTGAAGTCGGTGCCCGGCGTTATCTGGCAAAACGCGTACTTGTACGTTAGGGGCAATGCGCCTAGACCTTGCTCCTGCTGATCCGGCGGGAGCGACTTGCATCGTATCGCCCGCCAAAAGTGCTAACTCTCCGCTAACGCCAAGAACGGACATCACTCGTAGGTAAGCGCCGATTGAAGGAGATGGATCGCCTGCTTCAATCGACCGTAGAGTATTGCGAGTAAGTTTTGCACGCGCAGATACTTCGACCGTACCAAGCCCCTGCGCCTTACGTAAGCGCTTAATGCGATCACCCAGTTGCAATAGCAACTGGCGCTCTAGGATGGGGCTAAGTTCAGAAGTAGTCATTTGATCATTATTTTAATTATAAACCTATTATTTGGTCAATATATTGACCAAATAATCACAAAAAGAACTCAAAGATTTACCCCCCAATTATTAAATAGTCTTTCCGGCCCCTATCCAAGGTTAGCGAAGTGAACTTCGTGTCTTGGCATCATGTGTAGGCAGCCCCACGGTCTTGCGGACAAGTTCAAAAACCCCCTTACCAAGTCGGTCCGGATGCTTAGGAATTCGCTGTAAGTTGGGGTTTGAATCTCGCTTAGCTATAAAGTCCGAAAAATAGAAGCATTTTTCAAATAGGAGTATTTCTATAGCTTCTGAAATGGTTTTAACTTTTGGAATGCGTGCTGCGAGCATATCGCGCAATTTAATCCAGTCTGGGCGATTTCTTAATTGCGAGTAAAGCCTTGTTATTGCCTTTAATTTGCTCGCATTTTCTAGTCCTAATTTCTTAAGATAGGTTACGGCAGTTGCTGTATCGAGCGAACCAACCTCGGCTATGAGCTTGTTATTAGATTCAACTTTATCTTTATTGGCTTGTTGCTCTTCGTGACTAACATTTCCTAGAAAATCGCCCCAATTAGTCCACTCAGGATATCCGCCACTGGGGGCTGCTGGAGATTTTCTGATAAAACCCCACTCGCCACCCTTCTTTGGATGCTTCTCAAATTCTGTTTTTGATTGGAAGTTATAAGAGCGTACAAATTGCTTTGCAGTCTCCCAAGCCCAAAAATCATCAATTTTTCTGTTATTAATAAACTCAAACCAAGGCACGCCATAGCTTTGCAATATTGAATAAGGCGTATCTATTGGGAAAAGACCTTTTTGGTGTGCATGTTCATATTGAGATCTTTCGATAATTCCCAGTCGAAGGCAATCTGCCTTGACATCTTCAATCGACCTTAGTTCCTTGCTGGAGGCAATTGATCTTCTGTCATTTAGTTGATCAAGCTTTACTCGTACTTGTTTGCCAAGCCCTTTAATGTGGATCAGTTTGTATAGATCTTGCGCGACATCTAAAAATTGCGATAGAGAATTGATGTTATTGGCCTGGGCATAGTCAATAAAATCTTCCAAGCCCCATTTAAGCCCGAGCTGATGCTGACTATATTCAATTGGAAAATTTGCGGGATCGCATAACTCAAGGCCAAGATTGATAAATTCTTGCTGGATATGACTTAAATACCTCTTATAGCCATGTTGGCGATAAATTTCAGCTTCAATAGCTATGAGTGGTAAGCCCTCCTTTTTATAGTAAAGCTCCTTTTTTTGGCGCTTTATGAGGTAGCCCTCACTCCAGTCCGGTAGTCTGGTTCGAAGCTTGACCCCATCTTTAGAGCACATAAACACTTCAATATTTGCCACCATGGGCAATTGAAAATCACCCCTAGATGGTTTGCTTGTTTCTTTAAGTTTTAGCTTTGGATGGCTGATGTACTCAATTTTTGAGTAATGAAGCCAATTGGCAACAATGAGTTCCGAGCGACTGGCATATTTGCGACCATCAATGCCATAAAGTTGGTTGGACCATTTCCCAGAATCAACCATTAATTTTTCTATTTCAGGCCAAAGACCTAAGTTACGTGCAGCACTTTGAGCGGCACCATAACTATCGCGAAATTCTCCAGCAGACGTAAATTGTTCGCACAGATTTAGCCAGTCGGCTAATTTATAGGATTTCCAAATCTCTACTCCCCTGCGCCATCCTCGTGCATCGCTTAAGCACGTTCTGAGGGTTTTGCGTTGCCTAATTTCGTTATACAAAACTGAGTCTAGGTTTCGAAGGTGGCTCAAGTTTGAGGGGTTGTAATTGCAAACTAATTCAAATAAAAAGTCATCAGTTGCATTGCCATAAAGCTTGTATTTAGGTGTCATAGTTTTCTCAAGTGGGTTATTGATGGGTTGAAGTAAGGAGTTTGGCGAGCCTCATAAAAGGCCTCCCTTTGGGTGATCAGAGGATGGGATTGGGTCGGCTTTAGGGGGCACAGAAAGACCAGAATGTTTGGCAATTTCTAACCAAGGATTGGCGACCAGCGCAGCATCGGCACTTCGATTTACCCGAGTGTCGGGTAGCTGATTTGGCAAATTCGGAGGAGCAAAAGAGGGTAGTTCAGGCGGGTTTATTGCCTGAGGCTCGGGCAATTGTGGCTCTTGCTTAATTTCTTTAGTTACTCGGCTCTGAGTTTTCGGTAAATGATTAACTCGAATATTGCTGGGATTTATACATGAGTGTGCACTTACTTCATATACTAATTGGGGGTTAATAATGGGGTGTGGCTGGTCTTGCATCTGCGCCGCTATTAGCCTTTCAAAGGCACTTCCATCTTGCCGAGTTAAGTTTGGAATGAACCGTGAGTACACCCGAAAGAGCATCTCAGTAGTGGTGTGTCCCATCTGACGGGCAATCCATTCGGGCGCCTCGCCAGAAGCCAACATGAGGGTGGCATAGGTATGGCGAGTTTGATACGGCACTCGCTTTTTCAGGCCCAATAATCTCAATAGCGGATACCAAACTCGCTTAGAAATATTGCGATGAGAAATGGGCGTTCCCGCGCTGGTTGCAAAAACATAGACGCCCTGCCCGGTCACTTTGTGCTGAGCTAAGAGTGCATCAAAGACCATCTGGGACATTTGGATGTCGCGCTCGGATTCTCCCGTTTTGGGAGTTTCCTCATAGTCATTCACAATCGTCTCTTTTATGGAAATCGTGCGACGCTCAAAATCGACGTACTGCCATTTGAGGCCATCGATCTCACCAGTGCGAGTGCCGGTAAAGAAGCGAACAATGTAGTAATTCTTAAAGTCGGCCCGAACCGTGCGAAGAATGTCTTGGACTTCTTGCATCGTGAACGGCTGAACGTCAGTCTTGCCTACTCTTAGGGGTTTGATATTGATAAAGGCCGGGGCAAATTCATATCGGTCGGCAGCCTCTGTCAATATCATCCGCAATGGGGTCATGATGTGGTTAATACGTGAAGCGGAAAGGCTTTCCTTATTCTTAATTCCGGGCCTCTTTGCCAAAGAGGAGCGAAAAGCCAGAATGTCACCCTTTTTAATCTCGTTTACAGGCCTAAGGCCAAAATGAGGAATCAGAGAGTTATCTAAGACACCTCTAGTAGTGGTTCTATGGGAGCGCTTCCACCCTACTTCCATCTCTGAGTACCATTGATTTGCAAAGTCAGAAAATAGTGGGGTTTGACGCTGGGTTGACGGCGGGAGGTCGGGTGGCGTTCCAGCAATAGCTAAAGCCAAGTTGGCGGGAGCCTTATTAATAGCAGGGGCACTCATGGCCAGTCTTGCTTCTTCTACTTCTGCAATGCGTTTACTCATTGGAAAGAAGTGCTCATGGCGGTAGGAGCCATTGGCTATAGCTACTTTGATGTTGTCATCTAGCTTAGCCAGTAATTTGCGGTTAGTCTTGGAGTCAACTAATTCCGTTTGCTCCCTACAGCGAATCCCAAACACCCGGAAATCCAGAAAGAGACGCCCAGTTTCTTTTCTGATGCGAATGTTAGACATGAGCAACACCTCCTCTTGCCATTGGGATTTGACTTAAGGTCGAAGAGATCGCCTTGGTCATGTCATCCTCGATAACCTCCCAGATATAGAGAATCTTTCTTCCGCCAAAGGGGCGGAAATAGTGGCGACCCTCCAATAAGACAGAATCTTTGAGTTGATCCCGAATCGTGCGGGGGTCGTATTTGATGCGAGCTGATAGCTCTTCGGTGGTTAGATAGGTCTGCGCCATTGTTAACTCCATGTAGTAAAATCAATCAAAGTGGCGAAAAGTAATTCTTAATTAACTTTTGCCATCCTGAATGACATTATGCATGAGTAAATGACATTTAGCAAGCACTTTTTACATGCAATATTAAAAAAAGCTATTCAGAATGATAAAATGCCATTTATCGACCCTTATGGGCGAAAGAAAACTCAAATTGGTAGATGTCGCTCGTGAAACAGGCTTGCATCGAAATACCATCACCCTGCTTTACGATGAAACAGCTGCAAGGGTTGATTTAGATGCAATTAGTAAGCTGTGCAAATTCTTTGATTGCAAAGTTGAAGATCTATTTGAGTACATTCCTGATGCTTCAAATTAATGGTCATTAAGCTATAGGATAGAAAATTTAACTATTGGCACAAGAAATGTGTCAATTTGAGGCTAATACTCAAAATCAGCATAGATCAAAAAGGATGGGCACAGAGTAGGCACAAAATGGGCGCGGTTTGGGCACAAAAGACCATTTGAGTATTGGCCTGATTTGTAAATGAAGAGATAGCAAAAGCATTAAAAGCCGCAAAAAATAGCTTTCAATGCAGTTTTTTAAGAACTATGTGCCCGAAAGACTGGCGCGCCCGGCAGGAATCGAACCTGCGACCCTTGGCTTCGGAGGCCAATACTCTATCCACTGAGCTACGGGCGCTAGTGGAAAAACTGGTTACCCTTCTATTGTAAGTGTCTATAACCCTACTCTCTAGTTATAATCTGGGCAAAGCAACCCTAAAACCCGTTAAACGATAAATTCTTATGAGCAACGAGCACGGAAGTCTAATTAAGTCCCCAAAACAACTCATCATCATGGTGTTTGCAAGCTTTTTCGTGCCACTCATCATCATTTTGTTGTTAATGGTGTTTGTGAACAATGGCAAGCGCGCAGATTCATCCGCTTCTGCCGATCAAATCATTAAGCCAGTGGCGCAACTCAATTTTAAAGATGCTAGCGAGCCTGCGGCTCCTGCTACTAGCGCCAAATAATTCTTCGGCGCATATTTAAAAGCTGGCCTAGTGCCAGCTTTTTTATTTTCAATTATTCACTTTTTGCATCTAAGGCAATTTGGTAGGCTTCTTTTTTGGTGAGGCCTAAAGTTTGCGAAAGAACGGCGGCAATTTCTTTGCTTCCTAGGTAAGGGCTGAGCGCATTAGCCCACAACAAGAGAGATGAGTGCTCGGGAGTCTCATCGCTATTGGCTGATCGCCCGGCGACCACAATGACAAATTCACCCTTAAGACTCTCTGCCACTTCTAGCCAGTTAGCAACTTCTTGCGCTTGAAGTGGTACGAGCTGTTCAAATTTTTTGGTTAATTCACGGCAGACCAAAAGTTGACGATCGGGCTCTAAATTTTTTGCAAGCAATGCAAGGGTTTCTTTTATGTGGTGCGGAGACTCAAAAAAGATGCTTGCCTTTCTACTGCTTGAAATATCCTGTATCAGGGCATCACGCTCTTTAGTTTTGTTGGGCCAAAAACCTAGAAACTGAAAGCGCCCTTCCGAGTGATGCATCACCGAACCGGCTGCGGAGATGGCGCCTGATACAGCGCTTGCACCGGGTATGGGTATTACCCTTAGCCCCGCCTTTTGAACTTCATTTACTAGTCTTGCACCAGGGTCTGAAACCCCTGGGGTGCCAGCATCTGAAATATAAGCCCAACGCTCATTGTTTAAAAGGTGTTGGATGACTGTTTGAGCGCCACCAATTTCATTGTGTTCGTGCAATGCCAAACATTTTTTATGAATACCAAACTGCTGGAGTAATGCTGCGCTATGTCTAGTGTCCTCACAGGCAATTCCATCGACTGCATTGAGAACATGCAGGGCGCGCAAAGTAATGTCGCCCAAATTGCCGATGGGTGTTGCAACCATGTATAGGGCCCCAGAAGGCAAATCCTGCTGCTTTAAGAAATCGAAAGAGCTAAATTCCATGAGGGGCTTGCCTGCGAAAAGTTAAACAATTAGTAAGAGAATACGTTGCTTTTGGGATAAGCTGATTGCTACTGAAATTAGGGCATCTTTGGCGCATAATATTGTTATGGAAAAAGATATCAATGAACGTTTGCGCCAGCGCGCCTCTCAGCATTTTCTGGACAGCATTGCCGTAAAGCAGGAGGCTGAAAAACTGCTTCCCGAATCTGTCGCCAAGGGCGTACTGGCAATGGTGGGCTGTTTGCGTGCCGGCGGTAAGGTGATGGCTTGTGGCAATGGCGGTTCTGCCGCCGATGCGCAGCACTTTGCAGCAGAGCTCGTTGGTCGATTTGAGAGAGAGCGCCAAGAGTTGGCTGCGATCGCTTTGACGACAGATACTTCAATTCTTACGGCTATTGGAAATGACTATAGCTATGATGAGATTTTTAGCAAGCAAGTTCGTGGGCTTGGGAAAAAAGGCGACATTCTGTTAGGGATTTCAACCTCAGGAAATTCAAAGAATGTGATTAAAGCGATTGAGGCTGCCAAAAAACTAGGTATGAAAATTATTGCTTTCACTGGCAATGGTGGCGGCAAGATTGCTCAGTTATTGGATAAAGATGACATCCACTTGTGTGCACCATCAACACGAACTGCACGCATTCAAGAAACACATTTAGTTTTGCTCCATGCTTTATGCGATGGCGTAGATCATGTTTTGCTTGATTAAAAATTATTGATAGCTCAAATTAGAAAACACATTCATGAAAATTTTCCACACGTTTAAGTTGCTTATTGCTTTACTCATAGTCGCGCAGTTAACTGCGTGTGGGGTATTGGCTGTTGGTGGCGTTGCAGCAGGGGCAACAGTGCTTGCAGATCGTCGTACGCCAGGCGTGCAAGCCATTGATAAAGGTATTGAGTTAGAGGCTGGGAATGCCCTAGCGAAACGATTTGGTGATAACGCGCACATTAACGTGACCTCGTTCAATCAAAAAGTATTGCTCACTGGCGAAGTGAAGGATGCTGATATTAAGGGCGAGGCAGGTGCCTATGTCAAGGCGATGAAGAATGCGCGCTCTGTCTTTAACGAATTGGTTATTGGGCCAAACAGTAGCTATACATCACGCGCAAACGATTCTTATCTCGAGTCTAAGATCAAAACACAAATGGTCTTTACGGACAAGTTACCGTCAAACTCTATGGTTATTGTGGCTGAAGGAAGTAGCGTCTATCTGATGGGGATCTTGACGCAAAGTGAGGCAGACCTTGCTAAGAAAATTGCGAGTAATACGAATGGCGTAAAAGATGTTTACGTTTACTTCGATATTATTTCTGAAGAAGAAAAAGTTCGCCTAGAAAAGCAAGGCAAAGCAGACCAAACTCAATCTAGTAGCCCTCCAAAATTCCAATAATTTTTTGTGGGTCGACGATGTTAAAAAAGCGAGTGGATGTAAAAGTAGTTTTTTTATTTGCAACACTCGCTTATTTCATGCCCGTCGCACATGCGAATGCTGAAGATGAAAAAGCATTTGCCATTGCAAAACAAAATGCCTGCCTAGGCTGTCACGCAATCAATAAAAAAATTGTTGGGCCCAGCTTTCAGTCCGTTGCTGAAAAATATAAGAACGATCCCAATGCGCAAACATTTTTAAAAAATAAAATTGCTAAAGGAGGATCTGGTTCGTGGGGTGTTGTGCCTATGCCGGCCAACTCCAAATTAAGTAATGCAGATCTCTCTACATTAAGCGGTTGGATCTTGCGTGGAGCGCCTTAGAAAAACTAGAGCCGGGAATTAGCGCGCTAGACCTGGCCTGCCCAGGAACCACCACCAGGCTTCATTAGAGCGCTTGAGGTTTTCTTTTAGGGCGTAGTCCATGCCGGCCCACTGTTCATTCGCAGCCTCTTCCACAATGGTTGCAGGATTTGCTGGGGGCAGCTTAAGGCAAGCATCAGCATCGCCATAGGCGTATTCCACTGTCATACCTGCCTTTTGCGCCAAATGCATCATGGCTTTGTTATTGGCAAGGCAATGAACGTATAGGGTTTCAATGCTGGTATTGCGTGAGTGAACAGCTGAGCGTTGCAACAATGCTGTACCTAGCCCCTGAGAGCGCCCTTCTGGCAATACAGAAACACCAAATTCAGCAGCTTTTGTCTGACCGTTGTGTTCTGGCATATAAGCCAGGTGCGCCATACCTACGAGCCTTAAATCTAGATCAAATACACCAAAAATCACATCTCGAGTGAAATCCAGGCCTTCAACATAATGACGAATTACCTCATCAGGCGTCTGAGTACCAAAGCGTAAGCGCCGATCTTCATCATTTAGTAGCAATAAATGATTCAGTATTTCCTGTCTATATGCAGCGTGAAGTTTGCGAACGGGCACGGCCTGCCCAGCCGTATAGGGGCTTAAGGGTAAGTGGCTGTTCGCTAATTTATTGTGCATAGCAATATTTTAGCAGGGGTAGGGGAAAATTTCAGGGTTTTCCCTAGGTTTATTGGAAATAGTCCAAATAAGCATGAAAAAACAGCGTAATTTTCGGTTTGCCTCAGCCTAAACCTTAAAAAACAGGAATTTTTGAAAAAAAGTTGAAATTTTTTTCAAAACCTAACCCACTGTTTTTATTGATAATATTTAAAAAGTAAGAAAAAACTTAGCTTTTTTTAAGTAAAAGAGTACGAAAGGTGTTGACGACCCTAAAAATGTCGGATATAGTCTCATCTCTCTGCTGCAACGTTTTACGAAATACGAAAAACGAAGCGGCCCTCTTTAAAAATTAGTCAACCGATAATTGTGGGTACTAAGTGAAAGCATCCAGTCCTTCGGGACAGATGTAAATAAATAGTACTCATAGACAGTAAAAAGATTTGGTTTTATTACCAAGTCAATTTCTTGAATGAGTGCGACGATCCGCAAGGATCACAGGAATTGAACTGAAGAGTTTGATCCTGGCTCAGATTGAACGCTGGCGGCATGCCTTACACATGCAAGTCGAACGGCAGCACGGGTGCTTGCACCTGGTGGCGAGTGGCGAACGGGTGAGTAATACATCGGAACGTACCTTATCGTGGGGGATAACGCAGCGAAAGCTGTGCTAATACCGCATACGCCCTGAGGGGGAAAGCGGGGGATCGAAAGACCTCGCGCGATTAGAGCGGCCGATGCCTGATTAGCTTGTTGGTGGGGTAAAAGCCCACCAAGGCGACGATCAGTAGCTGGTCTGAGAGGACGATCAGCCACACTGGGACTGAGACACGGCCCAGACTCCTACGGGAGGCAGCAGTGGGGAATTTTGGACAATGGGGGAAACCCTGATCCAGCAATGCCGCGTGAGTGAAGAAGGCCTTCGGGTTGTAAAGCTCTTTTGTCAGGGAAGAAACACCGGCTCTAACACAGTCCGGGAATGACGGTACCTGAAGAATAAGCACCGGCTAACTACGTGCCAGCAGCCGCGGTAATACGTAGGGTGCAAGCGTTAATCGGAATTACTGGGCGTAAAGCGTGCGCAGGCGGTTATACAAGACAGGCGTGAAATCCCCGGGCTTAACCTGGGAATGGCGCCTGTGACTGTATAGCTAGAGTGTGTCAGAGGGGGGTAGAATTCCACGTGTAGCAGTGAAATGCGTAGATATGTGGAGGAATACCAATGGCGAAGGCAGCCCCCTGGGATAACACTGACGCTCATGCACGAAAGCGTGGGGAGCAAACAGGATTAGATACCCTGGTAGTCCACGCCCTAAACGATGCTGACTAGTTGTTCGGGATTTACATCCTGAGTAACGTAGCTAACGCGTGAAGTCAGCCGCCTGGGGAGTACGGTCGCAAGATTAAAACTCAAAGGAATTGACGGGGACCCGCACAAGCGGTGGATGATGTGGATTAATTCGATGCAACGCGAAAAACCTTACCTACCCTTGACATGTCACTAACGAAGTAGAGATACATTAGGTGCTCGTAAGAGAAAGTGAACACAGGTGCTGCATGGCTGTCGTCAGCTCGTGTCGTGAGATGTTGGGTTAAGTCCCGCAACGAGCGCAACCCTTGTCTTTAGTTGCTACGCAAGAGCACTCTAAAGAGACTGCCGGTGACAAACCGGAGGAAGGTGGGGATGACGTCAAGTCCTCATGGCCCTTATGGGTAGGGCTTCACACGTCATACAATGGTGCATACAGAGGGTTGCCAACCCGCGAGGGGGAGCTAATCTCAGAAAATGCATCGTAGTCCGGATCGTAGTCTGCAACTCGACTACGTGAAGCTGGAATCGCTAGTAATCGCGGATCAGAATGTCGCGGTGAATACGTTCCCGGGTCTTGTACACACCGCCCGTCATACCATGGGAGTGGGTTTTGCCAGAAGCCGTTAGCCTAACCGCAAGGAGGGCGACTGCCACGGCAGGGTTCATGACTGGGGTAAAGTCGTAACAAGGTAGCCGTATCGGAAGGTGCGGCTGGATCACCTCCTTTCTAGAGAAAAGATGCTGAATCCTAGTGCCCACACTTATCGGTTGACAATAAAAGCCACGGGTCTGTAGCTCAGCTGGTTAGAGCACTGTGTTGATAACGCAGGGGTCGTAGGTTCAAGTCCTACCAGACCCACCACCAGCCAGAAACAAGACTTAGTGGGACGTTGGGGGATTAGCTCAGCTGGGAGAGCACCTGCTTTGCAAGCAGGGGGTCGTCGGTTCGATCCCGTCATCCTCCACCATCATCTAAATGTCAAAACTAAGCAATTTGTTATTGTTTAGTTTTGCCATTTATGGCTGTTCTTTAAAAATTTGAGTAAGCAAAGTGTCAAATGTTTCTTTGAGAGGACATTTGACAATGTAATAAGGGTAAAGATTGAATCATCAATCAGTAATACAAACGAGTTTTACCAAGTTCTTTAACAAGTACTTACAGTTTGGATTACGGCAAACATGTCAGAAGTAGAAGTAAAACCTATAACGGTTACTAGCAATGGTGCTCGTTATAGGATCAAGTGAATAAGTGCACATGATGGATGCCTTGGCGATTACAGGCGACGAAAGACGTTATAACCTGCGATAAGCCCCGGGGAGCTGGTAAATAAGCTTTGATCCGGGGATTTCTGAATGGGGAAACCCACCACTTTTGTGGTATCCATACCTGAATACATAGGGTATGAGAAGCGAACCTTGTGAACTGAAACATCTAAGTAGCAAGAGGAAAAGACATCAACCGAGATTCCCAGAGTAGTGGCGAGCGAAATGGGAACAGCCTTCTAGTGATATCTCAGTAATTAACAGAATGGAATGGAAAGTCCAACAATAAAGGGTGATAGTCCCGTATGTGAAAATTATTGAGTGGTACTAGGCTAGAGACAAGTAGGGCGGGACACGTGAAATCCTGTCTGAATATGGGGGGACCATCCTCCAAGGCTAAATACTCGTAATCGACCGATAGTGAACAAGTACCGTGAGGGAAAGGCGAAAAGAACCCCGGGAGGGGAGTGAAATAGATCCTGAAATTGTGTGCATACAAACAGTAGGAGCCTCGTAAGGGGTGACTGCGTACCTTTTGTATAATGGGTCAGCGACTTACATTCAGTAGCAAGCTTAACCGAATAGGGAAGGCGTAGCGAAAGCGAGTCCGAATAGGGCGCTAGTTGCTGGGTGTAGACCCGAAACCAGTTGATCTATCCATGGCCAGGTTGAAGGTGCGGTAACACGTACTGGAGGACCGAACCCACTAACGTTGAAAAGTTAGGGGATGAGCTGTGGATAGGGGTGAAAGGCTAAACAAAACTGGAAATAGCTGGTTCTCTCCGAAAACTATTTAGGTAGTGCCTCGTGTATCACTGTAGGGGGTAGAGCACTGTCATGGTAGTGGGGTCCATTGCGGATTACTGCGCCATAGCAAACTCCGAATACCTACAAGTGCAAGCACGGGAGACAGACATCGGGTGCTAACGTCCGGTGTCAAGAGGGAAACAACCCAGACCGCCAGCTAAGGTCCCTAATATATGCTAAGTGGGAAACGAAGTGGGAAGGCTAAAACAGTCAGGAGGTTGGCTTAGAAGCAGCCATCCTTTAAAGAAAGCGTAATAGCTCACTGATCGAGTCGTCCTGCGCGGAAGATGTAACGGGGCTAAGCATATAACCGAAGCTGCGGATCACAGCAATGTGATGGTAGGAGAGCGTTCTGTAAGCCTGTGAAGGTGTCTTGTAAAGGATGCTGGAGGTATCAGAAGTGCGAATGCTGACATGAGTAGCGATAAAGGGGGTGAAAAGCCCCCTCGCCGTAAGCCCAAGGTTTCCTGTTCAACGTTCATCGGAACAGGGTGAGTCGGCCCCTAAGGCGAGGCAGAGATGCGTAGCTGATGGGAACAAGGTTAATATTCCTTGACCATTGTTAGATGCGATGGGGGGACGGATCGCGGAAAGTTGTCCGGGTGTTGGAAGTCCCGGTTCTTACGTTGGAGATGGCTATTAGGTAAATCCGGTAGCGTAATTCAAGGGCGTGAGACGAGCGAATTTATTCGCGAAGCAATTGGAAGTGGTTCCAAGAAAAGCCTCTAAGCTTCAGTCTAACAAGACCGTACCGCAAACCGACACAGGTGGGCGAGATGAGTATTCTAAGGCGCTTGAGAGAACTCAGGAGAAGGAACTCGGCAAATTTGTACCGTAACTTCGGGATAAGGTACGCCCTGGTAGTTTGACCCTGTACAAGGGGAGGACGAAAGGGTTGCAATAAAAAGGTGGCTGCGACTGTTTAATAAAAACACAGCACTCTGCAAACACGAAAGTGGACGTATAGGGTGTGACGCCTGCCCGGTGCTGGAAGATTAAATGATGGGGTGCAAGCTCTTGATTGAAGTCCCAGTAAACGGCGGCCGTAACTATAACGGTCCTAAGGTAGCGAAATTCCTTGTCGGGTAAGTTCCGACCTGCACGAATGGCGTAACGATGGCCACACTGTCTCCTCCTGAGACTCAGCGAAGTTGAAATGTTTGTGATGATGCAATCTACCCGTGGCTAGACGGAAAGACCCCATGAACCTTTACTGTAGCTTTGCATTGGACTTTGAATCGGTCTGTGTAGGATAGGTGGGAGGCGTTGATAACAGGATGCTAGTTCTGTTGGAGCCAACCTTGAAATACCACCCTGATTTATTTGAGGTTCTAACCTTGGCCCGTTATCCGGGTCGGGAACAGTGCATGGTAGGCAGTTTGACTGGGGCGGTCTCCTCCCAAAGTGTAACGGAGGAGTACGAAGGTACGCTTGGTACGGTCGGACATCGTACCTAAAGTGCAATGGCAAAAGCGTGCTTAACTGCGAGACCGACAAGTCGAGCAGGTGCGAAAGCAGGTCATAGTGATCCGGTGGTTCTGTATGGAAGGGCCATCGCTCAACGGATAAAAGGTACTCTGGGGATAACAGGCTGATACCGCCCAAGAGTTCATATCGACGGCGGTGTTTGGCACCTCGATGTCGGCTCATCTCATCCTGGGGCTGTAGCCGGTCCCAAGGGTATGGCTGTTCGCCATTTAAAGAGGTACGTGAGCTGGGTTTAAAACGTCGTGAGACAGTTTGGTCCCTATCTGCCATGGGCGTTGGAGATTTGACGGGGGCTGCTCCTAGTACGAGAGGACCGGAGTGGACATTCCGCTGGTGTACCTGTTGTTTCGCCAGAAGCATCGCAGGGTAGCTATGAATGGAAGAGATAACCGCTGAAAGCATCTAAGCGGGAAACTTGCCTGAAGATGAGATCTCCCGTAGGTTTAACCTACATAAAGGGTCGTTGAAGACCACAACGTTGATAGGTCGGGTGTGGAAGTGCAGTAATGCATTAAGCTAACCGATACTAATTGCCCGTTAGGCTTGATCCTATAACCAGCACTATTGTGTTGGATGTTTGCCAGATTTAATCTGCATCCTTATTACATGCTTACTCAAATAGAGTTGTTGATTTAATCAGCAACTCAACCCTCTACGCCCGGTGACCATAGCGAATTGGAACCACTCCTTCCCATCCCGAACAGGACAGTGAAACGATTCTACGCCGATGATAGTGCGGATTACCCGTGTGAAAGTAGGTAACTGCCGGGCACCAATGCGACGCCCAGACCCTCTTAGGTCTGGGCGTTTTTACTTGTGCAAAGCGTTTAGAGTGATTGACAGATACTCCATTTGGAGTCAGAATATTGGGTTCGCGGAGGGGTGTCCGAGCGGCTAAAGGAGGCAGACTGTAAATCTGTTGGCTATGCCTACGTAGGTTCGAATCCTACCCCCTCCACCAGATGTGCGGGATTAGTTTAATGGTAAAACAGCAGATTTCCAATCTTCGGTCAAGAGTTCGATTCTCTTATCCCGCTCCAGAATTTGTTGCATTAGATTTCGCCCATGTGGCTCAGTGGTAGAGCACTCCCTTGGTAAGGGAGAGGTCGGCAGTTCGATCCTGCCCATGGGCACCATGTTTGATTTTATTAATTGTGTATTTCGTGTTTGGTTTAAGAGTTAACTAAAGGCAGATAAAAATGGCAAAAGAAAAATTCGAGCGGACAAAACCGCACGTAAACGTAGGCACCATCGGTCACGTTGACCACGGTAAAACCACATTGACAGCAGCAATCGCAACCGTGCTTTCTAAAGCATTCGGTGGCGAAGCTAAAGCATACGATCAGATCGATGCTGCTCCAGAAGAAAAAGCACGTGGTATTACGATTAATACTGCGCACGTTGAGTATGAGACAGCGAATCGTCACTACGCACACGTGGATTGCCCAGGACATGCTGACTACGTTAAGAACATGATTACTGGTGCTGCTCAGATGGACGGCGCAATTTTAGTTTGCTCTGCTGCTGACGGCCCAATGCCACAAACACGTGAGCACATCCTCTTGGCACGCCAAGTTGGTGTTCCTTACATTGTCGTTTTCTTGAACAAGTGCGACATGGTTGATGACGCTGAATTGCTCGAGTTAGTTGAAATGGAAGTTCGTGAGCTTTTATCTAAGTACAACTTCCCTGGCGATGACACCCCAATTATTCAAGGTTCTGCTAAGTTAGCTCTTGAAGGCGACGAAGGCCCATTGGGTAAAGAAGCCATCATGAAATTGGCTGAAGCATTAGACACCTATATCCCAACTCCAGAGCGTGCTGTTGACGGCGCGTTCTTGATGCCAGTAGAAGACGTGTTCTCTATCTCCGGTCGCGGTACTGTTGTAACAGGCCGTATCGAGCGCGGTATCGTTAAAGTAGGCGAAGAGATCGAAATCATCGGTATCAAGCCAACAATCAAAACTACATGTACTGGTGTTGAAATGTTCCGCAAATTGCTCGACCAAGGTCAAGCAGGCGATAACGTTGGTATCTTGTTACGCGGTACAAAACGTGAAGAAGTTGAGCGCGGCCAAGTATTGGCTAAGCCAGGTTCAATCACCCCACATACTCACTTTACAGCCGAGGTTTACATCTTGGGTAAAGATGAAGGTGGTCGTCATACTCCATTCTTTAACAACTATCGTCCACAGTTTTACTTCCGTACAACGGACGTAACTGGTTCAATCGAGTTGCCAAAAGATAAAGAAATGGTTATGCCTGGTGATAACGTGACTATTACCGTAAAACTCATCGCTCCTATCGCGATGGAAGAAGGTTTACGTTTTGCGATCCGTGAAGGTGGCCGTACTGTTGGCGCCGGCGTGGTTGCAAAGATTTTGGCTTAAGTAGTTTTTTATAAAGGGGTGTAGCTCAATTGGCAGAGCGTTGGTCTCCAAAACCAAAGGTTGGGGGTTCGATGCCCTCCGCCCCTGCCACGATTTGAACTGAAAGCAAAATGTCTCATCAAACAGCTAGTCATACTGAAGAAAAAAGCGGCTGGGTCTCTGGACTCGCTGCTTTAATCGTTGTTGCAGCGTTAGTTCTTTACTACACGTTGGCGGACCAATCTATGTTGGTTCGTTTAGCTGTTTTATTTGGTGGCATTGCGGCTGCGGTTGTGATTGTGGCGATTTCACCGGATGGGCGTCGCTTTATCGCCTATGCAAAAGATTCTTGGTATGAGGTAAAAAAGGTTGTTTGGCCAACTCGTAAAGAGACCACCCAAATGACTCTAGTCGTATTTGGCTTTGTTCTGATCATGTCCTTGTTTTTGTGGATTGCAGACAAATTGATTGAATGGCTAGTTTTTTCAGTCTTTCTGGGCTGGAAGTGAGTAAAAAATGATTGATTCTGAAGTAGCCGCAAATCCACAAGCTACCGGCAATATGCGCTGGTACGTTATTCATGCCTATTCTGGAATGGAAAAGAGCGTGAAAAAGGGCCTTGAAGAGCGCATTGCGCGTTCTGGCATGCCTGAGAAATTTGGTCGTATTTTGGTCCCCTCCGAAGAGGTTGTTGAGATCAAGTCTGGCACTAAGTCAGTTTCTGAGCGTCGTTTCTTCCCGGGATACGTCCTGATTGAGATGGAAATGACAGATGAAAGCTGGCATTTGGTGAAAAATACTCCAAAAGTGACTGGTTTTGTAGGCGGCGTTCGTAACCGTCCAAGTCCTATTTCTACGGCTGAAGTAGCCAAAATCATGGATCAAATGCAGGCTGGGGTGGATAAACCTAAGCCTAAGACCCTATTTGAGGTTGGCGAGATCGTGCGAGTTAAGGAGGGTCCATTTGTTGATTTCAACGGAAATATCGAAGAAGTCAATTATGAGAAGTCAAGATTGCGCGTTTCTGTTACAATTTTTGGCCGCGGCACCCCAGTTGAGCTGGAGTTCGGCCAGGTAGAAAAGATGTGAAAACAAGGACTTAGTCCTGTTTTGCAGTGCAAAAGTTTGTAGTTTTAAGTGGTTAGCAATAACCGAGGAGCGGAGCTAGAAAGCCAAAAACTAGCGAAGCGTTTACTCAACAGCGGTCTTTCCTTATGAGGTTAGGCGCGCTTTTAGGAGCAACACATGGCAAAGAAGATCATTGGCTTTATTAAGCTGCAGATCCCTGCAGGTAAAGCAAATCCATCACCACCCGTAGGTCCAGCATTGGGTCAACGCGGTCTTAACATTATGGAATTCTGTAAGGCGTTTAATGCTCAAACTCAGAGCATGGAGCCTGGCCTACCAATTCCAGTCGTGATTACAGCGTTTGCTGATAAGAGCTTCACATTCATCATGAAGACTCCTCCAGCAACCATCATGATTAAGAAGGCTGCGAAGATTGAAAAAGGATCACCACGTCCTCATACCGATAAAGTGGGTTCAATTACTCGTGCTCAAGCGGAAGAAATCGCTAAAGCAAAAATGCCAGATTTGACAGCAGCCGATATGGACGCAGCTGTTAGAACAATCGCTGGTAGCGCCCGTTCCATGGGCATCACTGTGGAAGGTCTCTAATCATGACTAAATTATCTAAACGCGTTAAAGCAATTCAATCTAAAGTTGATCGCAACAAGTTTTATTCATTAGACGACGCATTGAACCTCGTTAAAGAGTGTGCAACTGCTAAGTTTGATGAGTCTATCGACGTTGCTGTTCAGTTGGGTATTGATGCTAAGAAATCTGACCAAGTTGTGCGTGGCGCAGTAGTGCTCCCAGCTGGTACAGGTAAGCATGTTCGTGTAGCTGTTTTTGCACAAGGCGAAAAGGCTGAACAAGCCAAAGCTGCTGGTGCAGAAATCGTTGGCATGGAAGAGCTTGCTGAACAAATTAAAGGCGGCAAAATCGATTTCGATATTTTGATCGCATCTCCAGACACAATGAAAATTGTTGGTACTTTAGGTCAAGTATTGGGCCCACGTGGTTTGATGCCGAATCCAAAAGTGGGTACTGTTACTCCTGACGTTGCTACTGCAGTTAAAAATGCAAAAGCCGGTCAAGTTCAGTTCCGCGTGGACAAAGCCGGTATCGTGCACGCAAGCATTGGCCGTCGTTCATTCGAGCCAACTGCATTGAAATCCAACTTGCTCGCATTGCTCGAGGCTTTGAATAAAGCAAAGCCACCCGCATCTAAGGGTATCTATTTAAAGAAGGTTGCCGTAAGCAGCACCATGGGTGCAGGCGTACGCGTAGACCAAGCATCGTTACAGGCGGCAGCTTAATTAGCTTGTAACAAAAAAGAACTTTGGGTCGATTCCCGCTCTTTGAGTGAGAGTCGAACATCAAAGACCGTTGGTGAATTAGTTGCTTGCAAAGAGTTAATTCTTAATCGTTACGAAAGTAATAGCCAGCGCAGATGGCGACCCTGAAAAGATTTCACAAGATTCTTGTGACAAATGATCAGACGCTGGTGTGTAACCCCAACTGGAAGCAGTTGGTTTTTTAGGAGTTAAACCGTGCCTTTGAATGTACAAGACAAAAAAGCGATTGTTGCTGATGTCGGCGCTCAATTGGCTGGAGCTCAAACAGTCGTGCTCGCTGAATACCGTGGTATTCCAGTAGAGCAGTTGACAAAGCTACGTGCTAGTGCACGTGACCAAGGTGTATATCTTCGCGTTTTGAAGAACACATTGGCACGCCGTGCTGCACAAGGCACACAGTTTGAACCTCTTGCTGATTCGATGGTTGGCCCCTTGATCTACGGCATCTCTGCTGATCCGATTGCTTCGGCAAAAGTATTGCAGAACTTTGCTAAGACTCAAGACAAGCTGGTCATTACTGCTGGCTTATATAACGGCAAGTTGTTGGACGTAGCGGGCGTTAAATCCCTTGCGTCTATTCCAAGCCGCGAAGAGTTGTTATCTCAGTTGTTGGGTGTGATGTTGGCGCCTGTTTCTGCGATGGCTCGCGTATTGGGCGCAGTAGCAGCACAAAAGGCAGAAGGAGCACCTGCTCCTGTTGCAGCACCGGTAGCAGAAGTAGCAGCAGCCCCAGCAGAAGTAGTTGCTGAAGCCGCCGCTCCAGAAGCAAGTGCTGAGCCTGCAGCCGCAGCCCCAGAAGCTGGAACAGAAACACCTGAAACCCCTGCCGCTGAATAAGCGACAGATTAACTATTTAAGTATTAGGAGCTAAAAATGGCGATTACTAAAGAAGAAATCATTGATGCAGTAGGTAGCATGTCCGTTATGGATTTGAACGACTTGGTTAAGGCGTTCGAAGAGAAGTTTGGCGTTTCTGCTGCAGCGATGGCTGTTGCTGGTCCTGCTGGCGCTGCTGGTGGTGCTGCAGCTGAAGAGCAAACAGAATTCACTGTTAACTTGCTCGAAGCTGGCGCAAACAAGGTTTCAGTAATTAAGGCAGTTCGCGAAATTACTGGTCTTGGCTTGAAAGAAGCTAAGGACTTGGTTGATGGTGCACCGAAGCCAATCAAAGAAGCTGTTGATAAGAAGACAGCTGAAGAAGCCAAGAAGAAGCTTGACGAAGCAGGCGCTAAGTCAGAAATCAAGTAATACAAACTTTTCTAACGCCTCCCAAAAGGAGTCTTTAGTTACGTTGGGTTTGATCTTTAGAGGTCAAACCCGATTTCATTTCTGATTGAAATCGGGTTTGCCTTCTGATACGACTGCAGAATGCAAGTTTGGTCGGACACTAGATCTTTCGATTTAGTGTTGTCCGCCAGTGATTGGTAGTGGCCAATCGCCAAATCTTTGTACAGTCGCTGAATTCGGAGATGAAATGAACTATAGCTTCACCGAACGCAAGCGAGTCCGTAAAAGCTTTGCTAAGCGAGTAAACAACCACCAGGTTCCGTACCTGATCGCAACGCAGCTGGAATCCTACGCTAAATTTTTACAGGCTGAAAAGCCAGCAATGTCTCGTCTTACAGAGGGACTTCAAGCTGCCTTTACCTCAGCGTTCCCAATTGTGTCTAACAACGGCTATGCACGTATGGAATACGTGTCTTACCAGTTATCACAGCCACCATTTGACGTTAAAGAATGTCAGCAACGTGGTTACACATACCACTCTGCCTTACGCGCAAAAGTTCGCTTGATTATTTATGATCGCGAAGCGCCTACTAAGGTTAAAGAGGTAAAAGAGAGCGAAGTCTACATGGGTGAAATTCCACTCATGACAGAAAACGGCTCTTTTGTAATTAACGGAACTGAGCGCGTAATCGTTTCTCAGTTGCACCGTTCCCCAGGCGTGTTCTTTGAACACGATAAGGGTAAGACACATAGCTCAGGCAAGTTGCTGTTCTCGGCACGCATCATTCCTTACCGTGGTTCATGGCTCGATTTCGAGTTTGATCCAAAAGATATTCTCTATTTCCGCGTTGACCGTCGCCGTAAGATGCCTGTTACCATTTTGCTCAAAGCAATTGGTTTAAACAACGAACAGATTCTTGCTAACTTCTTTAACTTTGACCATTTCTCATTGACTGCTAACGGCGGCTCTATGGAATTTGTGCCAGAGCGTTTGCGTGGTCAGTTGGCTAGTTTTGATGTGCTCGACAAGAATGGCGTTGTAGTCATTCAAAAAGACAAGCGTATCAATGCAAAGCATATCCGCGAACTCGAAGCTGCTAAAACAAAAACAATCGCTGTACCAGATGACTATTTAATTGGTCGTGTTGTTGCACGCAATATTGTTGATCCAGATTCTGGTGAAATCTTGGCTTACGCTAATGATGAAATCACTGAAGAGTTGTTGGCGACATTGCGCGATGCTGGCATCAAGCAATTGGAAACCATCTACACCAATGATTTGGATTCTGGCGCGTATATTTCACAGACATTGCGTACCGATGAAACTGCAGATCAAATGGCTGCTCGTATCGCCATCTACCGCATGATGCGTCCTGGTGAGCCTCCAACAGAAGATGCTGTTGAAGCCTTGTTCCAGCGCTTGTTCTACAACGAAGATAGCTACGATTTGTCACGCGTTGGCCGTATGAAGGTTAACAGCCGTCTCGGTCGCTCAGAGATGGAAGGTTTGATGGTGTTGTCTGATGAAGATATTCTCGACACCATTAAGTCTCTCGTTGACTTACGTAACGGTAAGGGCGAAGTAGACGACATCGACCACTTAGGTAATCGTCGTGTACGTTGCGTTGGCGAGTTGGCTGAAAACCAATTCCGTGCTGGTTTATCACGTGTTGAGCGTGCGGTTAAAGAACGTCTCGGCCAAGCCGAAACAGAAAACCTCATGCCGCATGACTTGATTAACAGCAAGCCAATCTCTTCTGCTATTCGTGAGTTCTTCGGTTCTTCACAGTTGTCCCAGTTTATGGACCAAACTAACCCACTTTCAGAGATTACGCACAAGCGTCGTATTTCTGCATTGGGACCTGGTGGTTTGACCCGCGAGCGCGCAGGCTTCGAAGTGCGCGACGTGCATCCAACCCACTACGGTCGTGTTTGCCCAATCGAAACTCCAGAAGGACCAAACATTGGTTTGATCAACTCACTCGCGTTATTTGCGCGCTTGAATGAGCACGGTTTCTTAGAAACCCCATACCGTAAAGTTTCCAATAGCAAGGTAAGCGACGAAGTTGTTTACCTCTCTGCGATTGAAGAAGCGAAATACGTTATTGCTCAGGCAAATGCAACGATCGACAAGAGCGGTAAGTTGGCTGACGAATTGGTTTCTGCTCGTCAAGCTGGTGAGACCATGATGGTTAGCCCAGAGCGCATCGATTTTATCGACGTTGCTCCTAGCCAGATCGTTTCTGCTGCTGCTTCACTCGTTCCATTCTTAGAGCACGATGATGCGAACCGTGCGTTGATGGGTGCGAACATGCAGCGTCAAGCGGTTCCTTGCTTGCGTCCAGATAAGCCATTGGTTGGTACAGGTTTAGAGCGTATTGTTGCTGTTGACTCGGGCACCGTTATTTTGGCTTCCCGTGGCGGTATCGTTGATTATGTTGACGCAAACCGTGTCGTGATTCGTGTAAACGATGACGAGACAGCCGCTGGTGAAGTTGGTGTGGATATTTATAACCTCATCAAGTACACCCGTTCAAACCAAAATACCAATATCAACCAACGCCCAATCGTCCAGGCTGGTGATCGTGTTGTCCGCGGCGACGTAGTTGCTGACGGCGCATCTACCGATTTAGGTGAATTGGCTTTGGGTCAAAACATGACTGTGGCATTTATGCCATGGAACGGTTACAACTTTGAAGATTCAATCTTGATCTCTGAGAAGGTTGTTGCTGACGACCGCTACACCTCTATTCATATTGAAGAGTTGTCAGTAGTTGCGCGTGATACCAAACTTGGTTCAGAAGAAATTACACGCGATATTTCCAACTTGGCTGAGTCACAACTCTCCCGTTTGGATGAAAGCGGTATTGTTTACATCGGTGCTGAAGTTGAAGCTGGCGACGTATTGGTTGGTAAGGTAACTCCAAAGGGTGAGACTACTCTCACCCCTGAAGAGAAGCTCCTCCGTGCGATCTTCGGTGAAAAAGCATCTGACGTTAAAGATACTTCTTTGCGCGTTCCTTCAGGAATGATCGGTACCGTTATCGATGTTCAAGTCTTCACCCGTGAAGGTATTGAGCGCGATGCACGTGCACAGTCAATTATTCAAGAAGAATTACAGCGCTATCGTTTGGACTTGAACGACCAGTTGCGTATTGTTGAGGGCGATGCCTTCATGCGTTTAGAAAAGCTGTTGATTGGCAAGGTTGCCAATGGTGGTCCTCAGAAATTAGCTAAAGGCACTAAGATCGACAAGGAATACCTTGCCAGCTTAGATAAATACCATTGGTTCGATGTTCGTCCAGCAGACGACGAAGTTGCCACACAAGTTGAGGCAATCAAGTCTTCTATCGAAGCGAAACGTAAACAGTTTGACGAAGCTTTTGAAGAGAAGCGCACCAAACTTACCCAGGGTGATGATTTGCAGCCTGGCGTAACAAAGATGGTTAAGGTGTACTTAGCTGTTAAGCGTCGCTTACAGCCTGGTGACAAGATGGCCGGTCGTCACGGTAACAAAGGGGTGGTTTCTAAAATCGCTCCAGCAGAAGACATGCCATTTATGGCTGACGGACGCCCTGTAGACATCGTCTTGAACCCATTGGGCGTTCCTTCCCGTATGAACGTTGGTCAGATCTTGGAAACCCACTTAGGTTGGGCAGCTCAAGGTATTGGTAAGCGTATCGATGAGATGGTTCGTGAGCACGCTAAACAAACTGAATTGCGCAAGTTCTTCAAACAGCTTTACAACGAAACAGGCCGTATTGAAGATATCGACAACTTCACTGATGAGCAGATTAATGTTTTGGCTGAGAATCTCCGCCAAGGCTTGCCATTTGCTACTCCAGTGTTTGACGGTGCTACAGAAGCTGAAATCGGACGCATGCTCGAGTTGGCGTATCCAGAAGATGTTGCTAAATCTTTGAAGATGACCCCTTCACGTCAGCAAATGATTTTGTGCGACGGCCGTACTGGCGATCAATTTGAGCGTCCAGTAACTGTTGGCGTAATGCACGTCTTGAAACTTCACCATTTGGTCGATGACAAGATGCACGCACGCTCAACCGGACCTTACTCTTTAGTAACGCAACAGCCATTGGGCGGTAAAGCTCAGTTCGGTGGCCAGCGCTTTGGTGAGATGGAAGTCTGGGCCCTCGAAGCATACGGTGCTTCATATGTCTTGCAGGAAATGCTGACAGTGAAGTCCGATGACGTCGCAGGCCGTACCAAGGTTTATGAAAACATCGTCAAGGGCGAGCACACGATTGATGCTGGCATGCCCGAATCCTTCAACGTGCTGGTAAAAGAAATCCGTTCGTTGGGTATTGACATTGACATGGAGCGCAACTGATATGAAAGCATTGCTCGATTTATTTAAGCAAACGCAGGGCGAAGAGCAGTTTGATGTAATCAAAATTGGTCTCGCATCTCCTGAGAAAATTCGCTCATGGTCTTTTGGTGAAGTACGCAAACCAGAAACCATCAACTACCGGACTTTTAAGCCCGAGCGTGATGGTTTGTTCTGCGCCAAGATTTTTGGACCAACTAAAGACTACGAGTGCTTATGCGGCAAGTACAAGCGCTTAAAGTTCCGTGGCGTTATCTGTGAGAAGTGCGGCGTTGAAGTTACTCTCGCTAAGGTACGTCGTGAGCGCATGGGCCACATTGAGTTGGCAGCCCCTGTAGCGCACATCTGGTTCTTGAAGTCCTTGCCATCCCGTTTGGGCATGGTTCTCGATATGACATTGCGTGATATCGAGCGCGTTCTCTACTTTGAAGCATATGTAGTTGTTGATCCTGGTATGACTCCTGAAGGCGCGATGAAGCGCGGTCAGATCATGTCTGAAGACGAATACATTGCCAAGACTGAAGAGTATGGTGACGGTGCATTTACTGCCATCATGGGCGCGGAAGGTATTCGCGATCTCTTGCGTTCGATTGATATCGACCGTGAAGTAGAGACCATTCGTGCTGACTTAAAAGCAACTGGTAGCGATGCCAAGATCAAGAAATACGCTAAGCGCTTAAAGGTGCTTGAGGCGTTCCAGACTTCAGGCATTAAGCCTGACTGGATGATCATGGAAGTATTGCCAGTATTGCCACCAGAGTTGCGCCCATTGGTGCCATTGGATGGCGGTCGCTTTGCTACTTCCGATTTGAACGACCTATATCGTCGAGTAATCAACCGTAATAACCGTTTAAAGCGTTTGTTAGAGTTGCGTGCACCAGAGATCATCGTTCGTAACGAAAAACGTATGTTGCAAGAAGCGGTTGACTCATTGCTCGATAACGGTCGTCGCGGTAAGGCTATGACTGGCGCTAACAAGCGTCCGTTGAAGTCCTTGGCTGAGATGATTAAAGGTAAGAGCGGTCGTTTCCGTCAAAACTTGTTGGGTAAACGTGTTGACTACTCTGGTCGTTCAGTCATCGTGGTTGGCCCTACATTGAAACTGCATCAGTGCGGCTTACCAAAATTGATGGCTTTGGAATTATTCAAGCCATTTATTTTCAACAAGCTTGAGACTTTAGGAATTGCAACCACTATTAAGGCTGCAAAGAAAGAGGTTGAAAGCCAGACTCCAATCGTTTGGGACATTCTCGAAGAAGTAATTCGTGAACATCCAATTATGTTGAACCGTGCGCCTACATTGCACCGTCTTGGCATTCAGGCTTTCGAGCCAATGCTGATTGAAGGTAAAGCAATCCAATTGCACCCATTAGTTTGCGCGGCATTTAACGCGGACTTTGACGGTGACCAAATGGCGGTTCACGTTCCTTTGTCGCTCGAAGCGCAAATGGAAGCACGTACATTGATGTTGGCTTCGAACAACGTATTGTTCCCAGCTAACGGCGAACCATCAATCGTTCCGTCACAGGACGTGGTGTTGGGTCTGTACTACGCTACACGTGACAAGATCAACGGTAAAGGCGAAGGCATGGTTTTCGCTAACATTACTGAAGTAGTACGTGCATACGAAGCAGGCCAAGTTGAATTGGCTTCACGCGTTGCTGTGCGTATTACCGAGTTTGAGATTGTGGACAAGCATGCAGAGGGCGATGCCCGTTTTGCTGAAAAAACCAAGATCTACCAAACTTCAGTTGGCCGTGCAATCTTGTCTGAGATTTTGCCTAAAGGCATGTCTTTCGAGGAAATTAACAAGCCTTTGAAGAAAAAAGAAATCTCACGCTTGATCAACACATCATTCCGTAAGTGCGGTTTGCGTGAAACGGTTATTTTTGCTGACCGCCTCTTGCAGTCTGGTTTCCGCTTGGCGACCAATGCTGGTATTTCAGTTGCGATCGACGACATGTTGATCCCAACTTCGAAAGAGCGCATCATCACTGAGGCTTCTGCCAAGGTTAAAGAGTATGACAAGCAGTTCATGTCGGGTCTCGTAACCAATCAAGAGCGTTATAACAACGTGGTTGATATTTGGGGTGCCGCAGGCGACCAAGTTGGTAAGGCGATGATGGACGAGTTGTCACACGTTGATGTACTCGACCGTAACGGCAAGACTGTTCGTCAAGAATCCTTTAACTCTATCTATATGATGGCGGATTCTGGTGCGCGTGGATCTGCAGCGCAGATTCGTCAGTTGGCTGGTATGCGTGGTTTGATGGCTAAGCCTGATGGCTCCATCATTGAAACCCCAATTACTGCGAACTTCCGTGAAGGCTTGAACGTATTACAGTACTTCATTTCAACCCACGGTGCTCGTAAAGGTCTGGCTGATACCGCGTTGAAGACAGCGAACTCAGGTTACTTGACACGTCGTTTGTGCGACGTAACTCAAGACCTCGTTGTGATCGAAGATGATTGCGGTGCAACTTCAGGCGTAACAATGAAGGCTCTCGTAGAGGGCGGCGAAATTATCGAAGCATTGCGCGATCGTATTTTGGGTCGTGTATGTATCGGTGACATCGTTCACCCTGACACGCAAGAAGTCATCGTTGCTAACGACACCTTGCTCGACGAAGATCACGTTGATCAAATCGTTGCATTGGGTATCGACGAAGTTAAGGTTCGCACAGTATTGTCTTGCTTAACTCGCTTCGGCTTGTGCGCTAAGTGCTACGGACGTGATTTAGGTCGCGGTGGTTTGGTAAACGTTGGCGAGGCGGTTGGTGTTATCGCTGCTCAGTCCATCGGCGAGCCAGGCACACAGTTGACAATGCGTACCTTCCACATTGGTGGTGCAGCGTCACGTGCATTGGTTGCAAGCAATATTGAAGCCAAGTCTAATGGTGCATTGAAGTTCTCCGGCACGATGCGTGTTGTGAAGAACGCGAAGGGCGAGCAGATCGTGATTTCACGTTCTGGCGAAGCCTTGATCGTTGATGAGAACGGTCGTGAGCGTGAGCGTCATAAAGTGCCTTATGGTGCAACTCTCTTGTTAAAAGAAGATGCAGCAGTGAAAGCCGGCGCAAGCTTGGCGACATGGGACCCATTAACACGTCCGATTATTTCTGAGTACGCTGGTATCGCTCGCTTCGACAACGTTGAAGAAGGCGTAACTGTTGCTAAGCAGGTTGACGAAGTTACCGGTCTTTCCACCTTGGTGGTAATTGATGGTAAGCGTCGTTCTGCAGCAAGCAAAGGCGTTCGCCCAATGATCAACTTAGTTGATGAAAAGGGTAACGAAGTCATGATCACTGGTACTGATCATCCAGTAAACATTGGCCTCCAAGTGGGCGCTTTGATTACGGTTAAAGATGGTCAGAAAGTTGAAGTGGGTGAAGTATTGGCGCGTATTCCAATCGAATCACAGAAGACTCGCGATATTACCGGTGGTTTGCCACGCGTTGCAGAATTGTTCGAAGCACGTTCACCAAAAGATGCAGCTGTATTGGCTAAAGTAACTGGAACAGTTTCCTTCGGTAAGGAAACCAAAGGTAAGCAGCGTTTGGTTATTACCGATATGGATGGTGAAGCCAATGAATTCTTGATTCCTAAAGAGAAGCAAGTTCTCGTTCATGACGGTCAAGTTGTGAACAAGGGCGAGATGATTGTGGAAGGCCCTGCTGATCCACACGATATCTTGACGCTCAGAGGTATTGAAGAGTTGGCGATCTACATTGTTGATGAAGTTCAAGACGTTTACCGTTTGCAAGGCGTGAAGATCAATGACAAGCACATTGAAGTGATCGTGCGTCAAATGTTGCGTCGTGTACAAATCACTGATGGTGGCGATACTGCCTACATCACTGGTGAACAAGTTGAGCGTTCAAAACTGTATGACGCTAACGATTTGGTGATTGCCGCAGGTAAGCGCCCAGCTCAGTTCGAAAACGTGCTGTTGGGTATTACTAAAGCATCCTTGTCGACAGATAGCTTCATTTCAGCGGCTTCTTTCCAAGAAACCACCCGTGTATTGACCGAAGCCGCCATTATGGGCAAGACCGATACACTCCGTGGCCTCAAGGAAAACGTCATTATTGGTCGTCTGATTCCTGCTGGTACCGGCTTGTCTTACCGCCGTGCACGCAAGGTCAGGGAGCAATTCGAGCGTGATCGCGCTCAAATGATTGCCGCCGAAGAGGAAGTAATGGCCAATATGCCTGTAGAAATAGAGGCTGAAGTCGTTGCTCCTGCTGGGGAGGCTGATCCGAGCTAATTTGGTAATTCTGGCCAGAAATGGCCAGTTTTTTCCCCATTAGGTTGACGGAAAAGGCTGGCCAAGCTAGAATGCTGAGTTCTACTGATTCAGAAGAGGGTCTTTTTGACCTAGAAATTCTCTAAGTCATTGATTTTCTTGAAGAAAGCAACAAAGAAGTACTAACCGAGCTATTTTATGCCAACAATTAATCAATTAATACGTAAGCCAAGATCCAGGCTGATCGTGAAAAGCAAGAGCCCTGCACTGGAAAACAGTCCGCAGCGCCGTGGTGTTTGTACACGTGTGTACACCACTACTCCTAAAAAGCCTAACTCTGCGCTTCGTAAAGTAGCCAAAGTTCGCTTAACCAATGGTTTTGAAGTCATTTCATACATTGGTGGTGAAGGCCATAACCTCCAGGAACACTCAGTAGTGTTAATCCGTGGCGGTCGTGTAAAGGATTTGCCGGGTGTTCGTTACCACATCGTTCGTGGCTCACTTGACTTACAAGGTGTTAAAGACCGTAAGCAATCACGTTCCAAGTACGGTGCCAAGCGCGCTAAGAAATCTGCTTAATCTTTCAATAGATTTTTGCTGAAGTATTTGTAGTAAGTCTTCGTTTGTCAGACTTAAAAGACAAGTAAGTGGTTGTTCCGTCTGGGAATCTTCTTGGATAGTAGGGCAACCGGTGCGGGTGATCCATGTGGGTCGCCCCTAACTGAACTGAAGGAGTAGTTATGCCACGTCGTCGTGAAGTTCCCAAGCGGGAAATTTTGCCGGATCCAAAATTCGGAAATGTAGAAGTAGCTAAATTCATGAACGTCCTCATGTTGGACGGCAAGAAATCGGTTGCAGAGCGTATCGTTTACGGTGCCTTTGATCACATCGAGAAAAAAGCAAATAAAGAACCACTCGAAATTTTCTCAACAGCTATGGGCAACGTTAAGCCAATGGTTGAGGTAAAGAGCCGTCGTGTTGGTGGCGCTAACTACCAGGTTCCTGTTGAAGTTCGCCCATCACGCCGTTCTGCTTTGGCAATGCGCTGGGTGCGCGAAGCCGCTAAAAAGCGCGGTGAAAAGTCTATGGCTCAACGTTTGGCCAACGAATTATTAGAAGCTGCAGAAGGTCGCGGCGGAGCAATGAAGAAGCGTGAAGAAGTTCACCGTATGGCAGAAGCCAACAAAGCTTTCTCACATTTCCGCTTCTAATCGCACAGCAAAGAAAAGGTACCAACAGTGGCACGTAAAACCCCTATCGACAAATACCGCAATATCGGTATTTCTGCGCACATTGACGCAGGTAAGACAACAACAACAGAACGCGTTTTGTTCTACACCGGTGTTAATCACAAAATTGGTGAAGTGCATGATGGCGCTGCAACCATGGACTGGATGGAGCAAGAGCAAGAGCGTGGTATCACGATTACTTCTGCTGCTACTACAACGTTCTGGAAGGGCATGGCTGGTAATTTTCCAGAGCACCGTATCAATATTATTGATACCCCAGGACACGTAGACTTCACGATTGAGGTTGAGCGTTCAATGCGCGTGTTGGATGGCGCTTGCATGGTTTACTGTGCGGTAGGTGGTGTACAGCCACAATCTGAAACTGTTTGGCGTCAAGCTAACAAGTATCAAGTTCCACGTTTAGCATTCGTTAACAAGATGGACCGTACTGGTGCGAACTTCTTTAAGGTCTATGACCAGATGAAGTTACGTCTCAAAGCAAACCCAATCTTGATCCAAATTCCTATTGGCGCTGAAGAGAATTTCAAAGGCGTTGTGGACTTGGTCAAAATGAAGGCCATCTATTGGGATGAGGCTTCACAAGGTACTAAATTTAGCTACGAAGAGATTCCTGCTGAATTAAAGGCGTCTGCTGATGAGTGGCGCGAAAAGATGGTTGAAGCCGCCGCTGAAAGTTCAGAAGAGTTGATGGAGAAGTATCTCGGTGGCGAAGAGTTGACCGAAGAAGAAATCAAAAAAGCATTGCGTCAACGTACGATTGCTAATGAAATCATTCCAATGATGTGCGGAACTGCTTTCAAAAACAAAGGCGTTCAAGCGATGTTGGATGCAGTAGTTGAGCTGCTGCCTTCCCCATTAGATGTTCCTCCAGTTCCTTGCGAATTGGAAGATGGCACGCCTACAACACGTAAAGCTGATGATGCTGAGAAGTTCTCTGCACTGGCATTTAAGATCATGACAGACCCATTCGTTGGTCAGCTCATCTTCTTCCGTGTTTACTCAGGCGTAATGAAATCAGGTGACACAATCTACAACCCAATCAAGGGCAAGAAAGAGCGTGTTGGACGTTTGTTGCAGATGCACGCAAACCAACGTGAAGAAATTAAAGAAGTTTATGCAGGCGATATCGCTGCTGCAGTTGGTCTAAAAGACGCAACTACTGGCGAAACATTGTGTGATCCAGATAGCATCGTAATTTTGGAGCGCATGGTATTCCCAGAGCCAGTGATCTCTCAAGCTGTTGAGCCTAAGACAAAACCAGACCAAGAAAAAATGGGTCTTGCTTTGAATCGTTTGGCACAAGAAGATCCATCATTCCGCGTTAAAACTGATGAAGAGTCTGGCCAAACTATTATTTCCGGAATGGGCGAGCTCCACTTGGAAATTTTGGTTGACCGTATGCGTCGTGAGTTTGGTGTTGAAGCAACTGTTGGTAAGCCACAAGTTGCCTATCGCGAAACCATTCGTAAAGTTTGCGAAGAAATCGAAGGTAAGTTTGTTAAGCAGTCTGGTGGTCGCGGTCAATACGGTCACGTAGTATTGAAGCTTGAGCCACAAGAGCCAGGCAAAGGTTTTGAATTCATTGACGCTATTAAAGGCGGTGTAGTTCCGCGTGAATACATCCCTGCGGTAGAAAAAGGAATTCGCGAAACATTGAATTCCGGTATTTTGGCTGGCTATCCAGTTGTAGATATCAAAGCAACATTGTTCTTCGGTTCGTACCATGACGTTGACTCCAATGAAAACGCATTTAAGATGGCGGGTTCTATGGCTTTCAAAGACGGTATGCGTAAAGCATCCCCTGTGTTGCTTGAGCCGATGATGGCTGTTGAAGTAGAAACACCAGAAGATTTCATGGGTAACGTAATGGGTGATCTTTCATCCCGTCGCGGTATTTTGCAAGGTATGGATGACATTCCAGGCGGCGGTAAGATCGTTCGTGCTGAAGTGCCGTTGGCAGAGATGTTTGGTTACTCAACTGGCTTGCGCTCGTTGACCCAAGGTCGCGCTACCTACACCATGGAATTTAAGCATTATTCCGAAGCACCGAAGAACGTTGCTGAAGCAGTTATGGCTGCTAAAGCGAAGTAATTTATCCACATTAATTTTGAATATTGACTAGCTAAAGAAGGCAGACAAAAATGGCAAAAGAAAAATTCGAGCGGACAAAACCGCACGTAAACGTAGGCACCATCGGTCACGTTGACCACGGTAAAACCACATTGACAGCAGCAATCGCAACCGTGCTTTCTAAAGCATTCGGTGGCGAAGCTAAAGCATACGATCAGATCGATGCTGCTCCAGAAGAAAAAGCACGTGGTATTACGATTAATACTGCGCACGTTGAGTATGAGACAGCGAATCGTCACTACGCACACGTGGATTGCCCAGGACATGCTGACTACGTTAAGAACATGATTACTGGTGCTGCTCAGATGGACGGCGCAATTTTAGTTTGCTCTGCTGCTGACGGCCCAATGCCACAAACACGTGAGCACATCCTCTTGGCACGCCAAGTTGGTGTTCCTTACATTGTCGTTTTCTTGAACAAGTGCGACATGGTTGATGACGCTGAATTGCTCGAGTTAGTTGAAATGGAAGTTCGTGAGCTTTTATCTAAGTACAACTTCCCTGGCGATGACACCCCAATTATTCAAGGTTCTGCTAAGTTAGCTCTTGAAGGCGACGAAGGCCCATTGGGTAAAGAAGCCATCATGAAATTGGCTGAAGCATTAGACACCTATATCCCAACTCCAGAGCGTGCTGTTGACGGCGCGTTCTTGATGCCAGTAGAAGACGTGTTCTCTATCTCCGGTCGCGGTACTGTTGTAACAGGCCGTATCGAGCGCGGTATCGTTAAAGTAGGCGAAGAGATCGAAATCATCGGTATCAAGCCAACAATCAAAACTACATGTACTGGTGTTGAAATGTTCCGCAAATTGCTCGACCAAGGTCAAGCAGGCGATAACGTTGGTATCTTGTTACGCGGTACAAAACGTGAAGAAGTTGAGCGCGGCCAAGTATTGGCTAAGCCAGGTTCAATCACCCCACATACTCACTTTACAGCCGAGGTTTACATCTTGGGTAAAGATGAAGGTGGTCGTCATACTCCATTCTTTAACAACTATCGTCCACAGTTTTACTTCCGTACAACGGACGTAACTGGTTCAATCGAGTTGCCAAAAGATAAAGAAATGGTTATGCCTGGTGATAACGTGACTATTACCGTAAAACTCATCGCTCCTATCGCGATGGAAGAAGGTTTACGTTTTGCGATCCGTGAAGGTGGCCGTACTGTTGGCGCCGGCGTGGTTGCAAAGATTTTGGCTTAAGTAGTAAAAATATTTAGCGGTTTGCTAACCGGTGACATCAGTGCTGCTGATGTCACCGTGCTCTTTAGAAATATAACGTGGCAGCACCACAACGCTCTTTGGAATTAATATGCAAAACCAAAAAATTCGTATTCGCCTTAAAGCATTTGATTATCGTTTGATCGACCAGTCTGCAGCTGAAATCGTAGATACAGCTAAGCGTACTGGTGCAGTTGTTAAGGGTCCAGTACCTTTGCCAACCCGTATTGAGCGTTTTGATATCTTGCGTTCACCACACGTGAACAAGACATCACGTGATCAGTTAGAGATCCGTACCCATCTCCGTTTGATGGATATTGTTGATCCTACCGAGAAAACTGTAGATGCTTTGATGAAATTAGACCTCCCAGCGGGTGTGGACGTCGAAATTAAGTTGCAGTAATTTGTTATTTCCGGTCTTTTCGCTTGTCAAGATCGGGTTTTCAGGATAGAATCTAAGGCTTCGCTCAATTAATTGAGCGAAAACCTTAGTTTTATAAGCATTGCAAACGTTGTAACTTATTGATTTAGAAGTACTTTTACTTGTAAATCACTTAAATTAATTTTGCCGACCAATCGAAGTCGGCGTGGAGCATGAATATGAGCTTAGGCTTAATCGGCCGCAAGGTCGGCATGACCCGTCTATTTACGGACGAAGGGGATTCAATCCCTGTAACCGTAATTGACGTGAGCGACAACAGAATCGCTCAAATCAAGACCCAGGCAACTGATGGCTATGATGCTATTCAGTTGGCACATGGCACACGTAGAGCTACTCGCGTTACCAAAGCAATGGCTGGTCACTTCGCCAAAGCAGGTGTAATGGCTGGTAACGGTCTTAACGAATTCCAATTAGACGCAGCAAAAATCGCGGAAATGACACCAGGACAAGTTATTCCTGCTGATACTGCTTTTACTGCTGGTCAAAAAGTGGACGTACAAGGTGTGTCTATCGGTAAGGGCTACGCAGGTACCATCAAGCGTTATCACTTCGCTTCTGGTCGTGCATCCCACGGTAACTCACGTTCACATAACGTACCAGGCTCTATCGGTATGGCGCAAGATCCAGGACGTGTTTTCCCTGGTAAGCGTATGACCGGTCACTTGGGTGACGTTACACGTACAGTTCAAAATTTAGTCATCGCACGCATTGATGCAGAACGTAATCTCATCATGGTTAAAGGCGCTATTCCAGGTGCCCCAGGCGGTAAAGTTATTGTTACTCCAGCGGTTAAAACACCGTTGAAGAAGAAATAAGGAGAGCGAATATGGAACTTAAGCTTCTCCAAGACAACGGTACTTTAGGTGCAGGCGTACAAGCTTCACCAGAAGTATTCGAACGTGAATATAACGAAGCATTGGTACACCAAGTTGTAGTGGCTTACCAAGCAAATGCACGTAGTGGTAACCGTGCACAAAAAGACCGTGAGCAAGTTAAGCACACTACTAAGAAGCCTTGGCGTCAAAAAGGTACTGGTCGTGCACGTGCTGGTATGAGCTCTTCCCCGCTGTGGCGTGGAGGTGGTCGTATATTCCCGAATTCACCTGAAGAAAATTTCAGCCAAAAAGTAAACAAGAAAATGTACCGCGCTGGTATGAGATCTATTTTGTCTCAGTTGGCCCGCGAAGGTCGTTTGAATGTTGTTGATCAATTTTCTCTTGACGCTCCAAAAACTAAAGTTTTAGCTGACAAAGTTAAAGCAATGGGCTTGGATTCAGTCTTGATCATTGTTGATCAGGTTAGCGAGAATTTGTACTTGGCATCACGTAACTTGCATAAAGTTGCTGTATGTGAGCCACAGCACGCTGATCCATTAGCTTTGGTTCAATACAAAAAAGTATTGGTAAGCAAAGCTGCGATCGCAAAAATTGAGGAGTTGCTGAAATGAGCCAAGTCCGTAAAAACGATCACAACCTAATGAGAGTCCTACTTGGACCGGTTATCTCTGAAAAAGCCACTATGGTTGCAGAGAAAAACGAACAAGTAGTGTTCCAAGTAGCTCGCGACGCAAACAAGCTCGATGTAAAACAAGCAGTTGAATTGCTCTTCAAAGTGCAAGTTGACTCAGTTCAAATCGTGAATCAAAAGGGTAAGCCAAAGCGCTATGGCCGTTTTGAAGGTCGTCGTGACCACACTAAGAAGGCCTATGTAAGCTTGAAGCCAGGTCAAGAAATTAACTTTGAAGCGGAGGCGAATTAATCATGCCTTTGATGAAGACAAAACCGACCTCACCAGGTCGTCGTTCAATGGTCAAGGTGGTCAATCCTGACCTGCATAAAGGTAAGCCCTTTGCAGCGTTAGTAGAGCCACAATTCCAAAAAGCGGGTCGTAACAATAATGGTCACATCACTACCCGTCATAAAGGTGGTGGGCATAAGCATCACTATCGTGTAGTTGATTTCAAACGCAACGACAAAGATGGCATTCCAGCAAAAGTAGAACGCTTGGAATACGATCCAAACCGCAGTGCAAATATTGCATTGATCGTGTTTGCTGATGGTGAGCGTCGCTATATTCTTGCTGCAAAAGGCATGACTGTTGGTCAGGCATTGATGAGTGGCTCAGAAGCCCCAATCAAGTCTGGTAACAACTTGCCAATTCGCAACATTCCAGTTGGTAGCACAATTCACTGTGTAGAAATCATGCCAGGTAAGGGTGCTCAAGTTGCCCGTTCAGCTGGTGGTTCTGCAGTATTGCTAGCTCGTGAAGGCGTATACGCTCAAGTGCGTTTGCGCTCTGGTGAAGTTCGCCGCGTTCTGATTGACTGCCGCGCCACTATTGGCGAAGTTGGCAACGAAGAGCATAGCTTGCGTGTTATCGGTAAAGCTGGTGCAAATCGCTGGCGTGGTATTCGCCCAACCGTTCGCGGTGTGGCAATGAACCCAGTAGATCACCCGCACGGTGGTGGTGAAGGTAGAACTGGCGAAGGCCGTGTACCTGTATCCCCATGGGGCACGCCAACCAAAGGTTATCGTACACGTCGCAATAAGCGTACAACTTCGATGATCGTTCAACGTCGTCAAAAACGTTAAGCGATAAGGATAAATAGATATGACACGTTCAGCCAAAAAAGGCCCATTTTGCGAAGCCAGCTTAGTAAATAAAGTTGAAGTCGCTCAAGCCAACAAAGACAAAAAACCGATCAAAACATGGTCACGCCGTTCAACAATCCTCCCAGACTTTATTGGTCTGACGATTGCTGTACATAACGGTCGTCAACACGTTCCGGTATATGTATCAGAAAACATGGTGGGTCATAAGTTAGGCGAATTTGCCTTGACCCGCACTTTCAAAGGTCACGCTGCTGACAAGAAAGTAACGAAGAAGTAAGGGGATGATGATGGAAGTTAAAGCTATTCACAAGGGTGCCCGCATTTCTGCGCAAAAGACACGTTTGGTCGCCGACCAAATTCGTGGTTTGCCAATTGCTCGCGCATTAAACATTTTGAATTTCAGCCCCAAGAAAGCTGCCTTCATTGTGAAAAAAGTAGTTGAGTCTGCAGTGGCCAACGCTGAACACAATAAAGGTGCTGATATTGATGAGCTCAAGGTTTCGACAATTATTGTTGATAAAGGTACTTCCTTGAAGCGCTTCACAGCACGCGCTAAGGGTCGTGGTAATCAAATTGAAAAACAAACATGTCACATTACCGTGACCTTGAGTAACTAAGGAAAGATATGGGACAAAAGATAAACCCAACCGGATTCCGACTCGCGGTAACGAAGAATTGGACATCACGTTGGTATGCAAACAATACTGACTTCGCAAAGATGTTGAAAGAGGACGTAGATGTCCGCATCTATCTCAAGAAGAAGTTGAAGAATGCATCTGTAAGTAAGGTTGTGATTGAGCGTCCTGCAAAGAATGCCCGCATCACTATCTATAGCTCACGTCCAGGTGTTGTAATCGGTAAAAAAGGCGAAGATATTGAAGTGCTCCGCCGCGAATTGCAAAAGCGCATGGGTGTTCCAGTTCACGTGAATATCGAAGAAATTCGTAAGCCTGAAGTTGACGCGCAATTGATTGCTGACTCTATTACTCAACAGTTAGAGAAGCGCATCATGTTCCGCCGTGCAATGAAGCGTGCAATGCAAAACGCAATGCGTCTTGGCGCACAAGGCATCAAAATCATGTCATCAGGTCGTTTGAATGGTGCTGAGATTGCTCGTCGTGAATGGTACCGTGAAGGTCGTGTTCCACTTCATACATTGAAGGCTGATATCGACTACGCAACATCAGAAGCTGAAACAACATACGGCATCATCGGTGTAAAAGTTTGGGTATACAAGGGCGACACATTGGGTCGTGGTGCAGAAGCTCAAGTAGCTGCTCCATCAGCTGAACCAGCTGCCGAAGAAAAGAAAACTCGTCGTGCGCCAAGCAAGACAGCTGCTCGTAAACCAGCTGCTGGCACAGACAAGCCATTAGTTGCTGCTAAACCAGCAGTAAAGCGTGTGCGTAAGGTTGAAACACCAGCCGCAGATACGCAGAAGTCAGGAGAGTAAGCATGCTACAACCAAAGCGTCGCAAGTATCGTAAGGAACAAAAAGGCCGTAACACTGGCGTGGCAACACGCGGTAGTTCTGTAGCCTTTGGTGACTTTGGATTGAAGGCCGTTGGTCGTGGTCGTTTGACTGCACGCCAAATCGAGTCTGCACGTCGTGCAATGACTCGTCACATTAAACGTGGTGGCCGTATTTGGATTCGTATTTTCCCAGATAAGCCAATTTCACAAAAACCTGCTGAAGTACGTATGGGTAACGGTAAAGGTAATCCAGAGTACTACGTAGCTGAAATTCAACCAGGCAAAGTGCTTTACGAGATGGACGGTGTTGATGAGCAATTGGCGCGCGAAGCTTTCAAGCTTGCTGCTGCTAAGTTGCCTTTACAGACCACTTTCGTGATTCGCCACTTAGGTTGATCGGGATAGAGATTATGAAAAATACAGAATTAGCTTCAAAAGATCTGACAGCTTTAAATGCAGAGTTAACCGAGTTGCTTAAGACCGGTTTCAAGCTCCGCATGCAAAAAGGCACTCAGCAACTCACAAATACCAGCCAATTGGGTAAAAATAAGCGCGACATCGCTCGTGTGAAGACTTTTATCGCCCAAAAGACTGCACAGAAATAAGGAAAAAGGGATATGACAGAATTATCTAAACCCTTGCGCCGCACCCTCGTGGGCCGTGTTGTTAGTGACAAAATGCAAAAAACTGTGACGGTGTTGGTTGAGCGTCAAGTGAAGCATCCCGTGATTGGTAAGTACGTTGGCCAGTCCAAAAAGTACCATGCTCATGACGAAGCTGGCACATACAAGATGGGTGATACCGTTGAAATTGCTGAATCTAAGCCAATTTCACGCACTAAATCTTGGGTTGTGACCCGTTTGGTTGAGGCTTCAAAAGGTATTTAAAGAAATATTGGGGATTTTGGTGAAGTTTCTTCCCAAACCCCTTTTTTCGTAGTAGAATAGAAGGCTTCTCTGGTTTTATTGGAGAAGCAGTGTTTTTCATTAATTCCGGGTTTTAACTTTCGTTAAAGCCCATAGACGGAACCAAGACTGTTTGCCTTTGGCCAATAAGTTGGGGATTAGAAATGATACAAACCGAAAGTAGATTACAGGTTGCCGATAACACAGGCGCCAGTGAAGTTTTGTGCATCAAGGTATTGGGCGGCTCTAAGCGTCGTTACGCCAGTATCGGTGATGTCATCAAAGTGACTGTAAAGTCCGCTGCTCCACGTGGCCGTGTAAAAAAAGGTGATATTTATAACGCCGTAGTAGTGAGAACTGCTAAGGGTGTTCGCCGTCCAGATGGTTCATTGATTAAATTCGATGGCAACGCTGCGGTATTGCTCAACGCTAAGTTAGAGCCAATTGGCACACGTATCTTTGGACCAGTGACGCGCGAGTTGCGTACTGAAAAGTTCATGAAGATCGTTTCTCTCGCCCCCGAAGTTATTTAAGAGGCTGATATGAAAAAAATTCGTAAAGGTGATTCCGTAGTTCTGTTGACTGGCCGCGATAAGGGCAAGCAAGGAACTGTTACAGCCGTTCTCGAGAACAAATTAGTGATCGAAGGCGTAAACATTTATAAAAAGAGCGTTAAGCCAAATCCAGCAGCCGGTATTACTGGCGGCATGATTGACAAGACGATGCCTGTTCACATTTCTAATGTGGCTGTGGTTGACGGTAACGGCAAACCATCACGTGTTGGTATCAAACTCGTGGATGGTAAAAAGCAGCGTTTCCTCAAAACCACTGGCGCAACTTTAAGCGCATAAGGGGCACGGAGAAATTATGAGCACACGTTTTCAAGAGCACTATCAAGCTAAAGTTGTTGCAGATTTGATCGCCAAGTTTGGTTACAAGTCTGTAATGGAAGTTCCACGTATCACTAAGGTAACCCTGAACATGGGCTTAGGCGATGCAGTGAACGACAAGAAGATTATCGAAAATGCAGTTGGCGATTTAACTAAAGTTGCGGGCCAAAAGCCCGTAGTAACTAAAGCTAAAAAAGCAATTGCAGGTTTCAAAATTCGTCAAGGTTACCCAATCGGTGCCATGGTGACATTGCGCGGTCAGCGCATGTACGAATTCTTGGATCGTTTCGTTACTGTTGCATTGCCACGCGTACGCGACTTCCGCGGTATCTCTGGTAAAGCATTTGATGGCCGTGGTAACTACAATATCGGCGTTAAAGAACAGATCATTTTCCCTGAAATCGAATACGACAAGATTGATGCCCTCCGTGGTCTCAATATTAGTATTACGACGACTGCTAAAACCGACGAAGAAGCAAAAGCTTTGTTGGCAGCATTTAAATTCCCTTTCCGCAATTAAGAGGCTAACGTGGCAAAACTATCCCTAATTGAGCGCGAGAATAAGCGCGCAAAAACTGTAGAGAAGTACGCTGCCAAGCGTGCTGAACTCAAAGCGATCATTGCTGATCAATCACGCAGCGATGAAGAGCGCTATGAAGCTCGCTTGAAACTACAGGCACTTCCACGTAACGCAAGCCCGATTCGTCAAAGAAATCGTTGTTCATTAACCGGTCGACCACGTGGCACATTCCGTAAATTCGGTTTGGCTCGTAGCAAGATTCGTGAAATCGCCTTCCGTGGCGAAATCCCCGGTTTAACCAAGGCCAGCTGGTAAGCGGCGAAAGAATTAGGAGAACTCATGAGTATCAGCGATCCAATCGCCGACATGTTGACAAGGATCCGCAATGCGCAAGCAGTGCAGAAACCCGTAGTCTTGATGCCGTCGTCAAAAGTAAAAGTAGCCATCGCAAAAGTTTTGCAAGATGAAGGCTATATCGAAAGTTTTGAAATCAAAGGTGAGGCAGCTAAGCCAGTGCTCCACATCGATCTCAAATACTATGCAGGCCGTCCTGTTATTGAGCGTATTGACCGTGTATCAACACCAAGTCTGCGTATCTATAAAGGTCGCCATGACATTCCAGAAGTAATGAATGGCTTGGGCATTGCAATTATTTCAACCCCTCAAGGCGTAATGACAGACCGTAAAGCACGTGCAACAGGCGTGGGCGGCGAAGTTATTTGCTACGTAGCTTAAGGAGCGAAATATGTCCCGCGTAGGTAAATCACCAATTACAGTTCCTAAAGGCGCTGAAATCAGCATCAACGGTGCAAACGTTACAGTTAAAGGTCCCTTGGGCACTTTGACACACAACTTGCATCCTTCTGTTGGTTTGAAACAAGAAGATGGCGTATTGACAGTTGTTTTAAATAACGACTCACCAGAAGCTGGTGCACAGTCAGGTACAGCCCGTGCTTTGGTTAACAACATGGTTGTTGGCGTAACTGCTGGCTTTGAGCGCAAGCTCAGCTTGGTAGGCGTTGGTTATCGTGCTGCTGCTCAAGGTGAAACATTGAAATTGCAGTTGGGTTTCTCGCACGACATTATTTACAACCTGCCAAAGGGTGTGAAGGCTGAGACTCCAACTCAAACTGAAATCATTATCAAAGGTTCCAACAAGCAGCAAGTTGGCCAGGTCGCAGCTGAAGTTCGCGCATACCGTTCACCAGAGCCATACAAAGGCAAGGGCGTTCGCTACGTGGATGAGGTTGTGCATCTGAAAGAAACTAAGAAGAAGTAAGCGAGATTAGAAAATGAATAAAGACGAATCCAGACAAAGACGCGCTAGGCAGACTCGTATTCGCATTGCCGAAGCATTGGCAAATCGCTTAACAGTTATCCGTAGCAATACTCATATTTCTGCCCAGGTTTATAGCCCATGCGGAACCAAAGTTGTAGCAGCTGCTTCAACAATGGAAAAAGATTTGCGCCAAGCGATCAAAAACGGCGGCAACGCTGAAGCGGCTAAACAAATCGGCAAATTAGTTGCTGAGCGTGCTGTTAAGGCAGGCATTGTTGATGTTGCATTTGATCGTTCCGGTCATCGTTATCACGGCCGTATTAAGGCCTTAGCTGAAGCTGCGCGTGAAGCCGGCCTGAAGTTCTAATAGGGTTTAGGAAAAAACATGGCAAAAATGCAAACTAAGATGCAAAACGAAGAGCGTGATGATGGTCTTCGCGAGAAGATGATCGCTGTTAATCGTGTAACTAAAGTGGTTAAGGGTGGTCGTATTCTCGGCTTCGCTGCACTCACTGTAGTTGGCGATGGCGATGGCCGCATCGGCATGGGTAAAGGCAAATCAAAAGAAGTTCCAGTTGCCGTTCAAAAAGCAATGGACGAAGCTCGTCGTAAGATGATCAAAGTAACTTTGCGTAAAGGTACTTTGCAACACACTGTTACTGGTCAACACGGCGCGTCACGCGTTTTGATTTCTCCAGCTAAAGACGGTACTGGAATTATTGCTGGCGGCCCAATGCGCGCAATTTTTGATGTAATGGGCGTAACTAACGTGGTTGCTAAGTCACTTGGCTCTACAAACCCATACAACTTGGTTCGTGCAACCATTGATGGTTTGAGCAAGATGAGTACTCCTGCTGAGATTGCTGCTAAGCGCGGTAAGTCAGTTGAAGAGATTCTCGGCTAAGACCAAAAGATTAGGAATCTACAAATGACAACAACTAACTCCAAACTCAAACTGCAATTAGTACGCAGTTTGATCGGTACACGCGAAAGCCACCGTGCAACTGTACGAGGCTTAGGCCTTCGTCGTATCAATTCAGTTTCTGAATTGGAAGACACTCCAGCTGTTCGCGGCATGATTAATAAAGTTTCTTATCTAGTTAAAGTCGTTGGCTAATAACTAGCAAGTAAATAGGCGAAGAATATGCAACTCAACACAATTAAACCTGCAGAAGGCTCTAAGAAAAACCGTCGTCGCGTTGGACGTGGCATCGGTTCCGGTCTTGGTAAAACTGCCGGCCGTGGTCACAAAGGTCAAAAATCCCGTTCTGGTGGTTTCCACAAGGTTGGATTTGAAGGCGGTCAGATGCCTATGTATCGTCGTTTGCCAAAACGCGGTTTCGTGTCTTTGACACGTCGTCACGTTGGTCAAATTACATTGAATGATTTAGCAAAAATCAATTTACCAGAAGTAGACTTATTGGTATTGAAGGCTCATGGCTTCGCTGGTGAGCAAATCAATGCGGTTAAGGTCATCAAGACTGGCGAACTCAAGATTGCTGTAACCCTCAAAGGTATTACAGCAACTGCCGGCGCAAAAGCAGCTATCGAAGCGGCTGGCGGCAAATTGGTTGAGTTGGTTTAATAGGTCTTTTAGCAAATATGGCATTAGCACCTACCAATAACGCAAGTACTGCAGCATCAGGCGGCAAGTTTGGCGAATTACGCCAACGCTTAGTCTTCCTGGTGTTGGCTTTGCTCGTGTTCCGTTTGGGTGCTCATATTCCAGTTCCTGGAATTGATCCAGACCAATTGGCACAGTTATTCTCCGGCCAAAAAGATGGCATCTTGGGAATGTTCAATCTATTCTCAGGCGGCGCTTTATCTCGCTTTACTGTATTTGCCTTGGGCATCATGCCGTATATTTCTGCATCGATCATCATGCAGTTGATGACGATCGTTGTTCCTTCTTTGGAGTCATTAAAAAAAGAAGGTCAAGCAGGTCAACGCAAGATTACTCAGTACACACGCTACGGCACTGTGTTCTTGGCTACATTCCAAGCATTAGGTATCTCTGTTGCTTTGCAAGCTCAACCAGGTTTGGTTATCAATCCAGGTTTGATGTTTGAGTTGAATACTGTAGTTACATTAGTGACTGGCACAATGTTCTTAATGTGGCTTGGCGAGCAAATTACTGAGCGTGGCTTGGGTAACGGCATCTCAATCATTATTTTTGGCGGTATTGTTTCTGGCTTGCCTAATGCATTAGCTAGCTTGTTAGAGTTGGTGCGCACTGGCTCAATGAATATTATTTCTGCTCTGCTGATTGTTGTGATCGTAGTAGCGGTGACTTATTTTGTGGTGTTTGTGGAGCGCGGTCAGCGTCGTATTTTGGTGAACTACGCTAAACGTCAAGTTGGCAACAAGATTTATGGTGGCCAATCTTCTTACTTCCCATTGAAGTTAAATATGGCAGGCGTTATTCCACCAATTTTTGCTTCATCGATTATTTTGTTCCCTGCAACGATTGCTGGCTGGTTTACATCAGGCGAGCCAACCAATATGTTCAGCAGAATTATTAAAGATTTAGCGGCGACTCTGGCCCCAGGCCAACCTGTGTACACCATTCTGTACGCAGCTGCGATTATTTTCTTCTGTTTCTTCTATACCGCATTAGTATTTAACAGCCGTGAGACTGCTGAGAACTTGAAGAAGAGCGGTGCATTTGTTCCTGGTATTCGTCCAGGCGACCAAACAGGGCGTTACATCGATAAGATCTTGGTGCGTTTAACTTTGGCTGGTGCAATTTATATGGTTCTGGTTTGTTTGTTGCCAGAATTCTTGGTGTTGAAGTACAACGTGCCCTTTTATTTCGGCGGCACTTCATTGTTGATTATTGTTGTTGTTGCAATGGATTTCATGGCTCAAGTTCAGTCATTCGTAATGCAACAGCAGTACGGCTCTTTGATGAAGAAAGCCAACTTTAAGATGGGCGCTTAACTGAATGTCTAAAGACGATGTAATTCAGATGGCGGGAGAAGTTGTAGAAAATTTGCCGAACGCAATGTTTCGCGTGAAGCTGGAAAACGGACATGTGGTTCTAGGGCACATTTCCGGAAAGATGCGGATGCACTATATCCGCATTTTGCCGGGAGATAAGGTGACGGTGGAGATGACTCCTTACGACCTAACGCGCGCCAGAATCATTTTCCGCGCGAAGTAAAGATTAAGAAGTACCTATTTTTTTAGAGGTGAGTTATGAAAGTTTTAGCATCCGTTAAGTGTATTTGCAGAAATTGCAAGATCATTAAGCGCAAACGCGTTGTGCGCGTGATCTGTTCTTCAGACGCACGTCATAAGCAGCGTCAAGGCTGATCTGGTTAATTAAGAGGAAATCTCATGGCACGTATCGCTGGGGTAAATATCCCAAATCATCAACATACTGTTATCGGTTTAACAGCAATTTTTGGCATTGGCACAACTCGTGCACGCAAAATTTGTGAAACCACAGGTGTTGCAATCGACAAAAAAGTTAAAGACCTTACTGACGGTGACTTGGAAAAGTTGCGTGATGAAGTAGGTAAAATCATTACTGAAGGTGACCTTCGTCGTGAAGTAACTATGAGCATCAAGCGTTTGATGGACTTAGGTTGCTACCGCGGTGTGCGTCATCGTAAGGGCTTGCCTGTACGTGGTCAACGTACTAAGACTAACGCGCGTACCCGTAAGGGCCCACGTAAGTCTGGCGTGCAACTGAAGAAATAATCAAGAAAGTTTATTGACATGGCAAAACAACAATCCGCTTCCGCCGCTTCACAGCGCGCTCGTAAGAAGGTTAAAAAGAACGTTGCTGACGGTATTGCACACGTTCACGCTTCTTTTAACAACACCATTATTACGATCACTGATCGTCAAGGAAATGCGCTTTCATGGGCAACATCTGGCGGCCAGGGCTTCAAAGGCTCACGTAAATCAACACCTTTTGCTGCTCAGGTAGCTGCAGAAGTTGCTGGTAAGACAGCCATTGAATGCGGTATCAAGAACTTGGAAGTTCAGATCAAAGGCCCAGGCCCAGGTCGTGAATCAGCAGTTCGCGCATTGAACTCATTGGGCATCAAGATCACTGAGATTCAAGACGTTACTCCAGTTCCACACAATGGTTGCCGTCCTCCTAAGCGTCGTCGTATTTAAGCTTGGAAGTTGGCAGTACAACAGTTTTAGTAGTTTTTTATTAAAGCCCACCGTTCATCTGAATTAAAGGGTGAACTCACCGTCGGTCGAAAGGCTGCGGCAAAGAAAGGAAAGCATCGTGGCACGTTACTTAGGGCCTAAGGCCAAATTAGCACGTCGGGAAGGTACCGACTTATTTTTAAAGAGCGCACGTCGCGCCCTGTCAGACAAGTGCAAGTTAGATACTAAGCCTGGTCAACATGGCCGTACATCTGGCTCAAGAACATCTGATTACGGTAATCAATTGCGTGAAAAGCAAAAGGTTAAGCGTATGTACGGAATTTTGGAGCGTCAGTTCCGCCGTTACTTCGCAGAGGCTGAGCGTCGCAAGGGTAATACTGGTTCAACATTGCTTCAGTTGTTGGAATCACGCCTTGATAACGTTGTTTATCGTATGGGTTTTGGCTCTACTCGTGCTGAAGCACGTCAGTTGGTTTCCCACTGTGCAATTTTGCTCAATGGTAGCCCTGTAAATATTCCATCAATTCAGGTTAAACCTGGTGATGTAGTTGCTATTCGTGAAAAAGCGAAGAAGCAAGCGCGTATTACAGAATCACTCAATTTGGTTGGACAAATGGCAGCTGTTACTTGGGTTTCAGTTGACGCAGCTAAGCTCGAGGGAACATTTAAGCAAGTGCCTGACCGTGAAGATATTAGCGGTGAAATTAATGAAAGTTTGATCGTCGAATTGTATTCACGCTAATTAGGCACTCTCAAGGAAAAAATATGCAAACAAATTTGCTCAAGCCAAAGATTATTTCTGTTGAAGCGCTTACCGCCAACCAAGCTAAGGTTGTTATGGAGCCATTCGAGCGTGGCTATGGTCACACACTCGGAAATGCATTACGTCGTGTGCTGTTGTCCTCGATGGTTGGTTATGCGCCAACTGAAGTAGCTATTGCTGGTGTTGTTCATGAGTACTCCACATTGGATGGAGTTCAAGAGGACGTAGTAAACCTCTTGTTGAACCTCAAAGGTATCGTATTTAAGTTGCAGTCACGTGATGAAGTTACTATCAATTTGCGTAAAGAAGGTCCAGGCGTTGTTACAGCAAAAGATATCGACTTGCCACATGATGTAGAAATCATGAACCCTGACCATGTGATCGCTCACTTGTCAGCTGGTGGCAAATTGGACATGCAGATCAAGGTTGAAAAAGGCCGTGGTTATGTACCTGGTAACGTTCGTCAGTACAGCGACGAAGCTACTAAGATCATTGGTCGTATTGTGTTGGATGCCTCATTCAGCCCAGTAAGCCGTGTAAGCTATGCTGTTGAGTCTGCTCGTGTTGAACAACGTACCGACCTCGATCGTTTAGTTATGACTATCGAAACAAATGGTGTGTTGTCTCCTGAAGAAGCTATCCGTCAAGCAGCTAGTATCTTGGTTGACCAATTAGTAGTATTCGCAGCTCTTGAGAGCAGCGAAGTTTCTGGTGATTTAGCACCAAGCCGCTCATCAATGGTTGATCCAATGTTGATGCGTCCGGTTGATGATCTCGAGCTCACAGTTCGCTCTGCAAACTGCTTGAAAGCTGAGAACATTTACTACATCGGTGACTTGATTCAACGTACAGAGAATGAATTGTTGAAGACGCCTAATCTAGGTCGCAAATCTTTGAATGAAATTAAAGATGTTTTGGCGGCTCGTGGCTTAAGTCTTGGCATGAAACTCGAAAGCTGGCCTCCAGCTAACCTCGAGAAATAATTAGAAAGGAAGCATCATGCGTCACGGAAACGGCTTACGCAAACTAAACAGAACATCATCACATCGCTTGGCGATGCTGCGCAACATGTCCAATTCACTTTTGGAGCACGAGGTCATTAAAACGACTTTGCCAAAAGCAAAAGAATTGCGCATGGTTGTTGAGCCCTTGATTACCTTAGGTAAAAAAGACAACTTAGCAAACCGTCGCTTAGCATTCAATCGCACACGTGATCGCGATATCGTAGCCAAACTCTTTACAGAGCTGGGTCCACGTTACGCAACACGTCCAGGTGGCTATCTTCGTATTTTGAAGTTTGGCTTCCGTCATGGCGACAATGCGCCAATGGCCTTGGTTGAGTTAGTAGATCGCCCAGAAGTTGAAGAAACAGCAGTAACTGAAGAGGCTTAAGTCTCGGTGTTACGGTAAAAAGCCAGGCTTCGGTCTGGCTTTTTTCATTTATCAGGTTATAAATACAGAATGTCTGAAAACTCCCTAGCCAATTCCAGCAAGCTTTTGGTGGTGCTTACGAGCCTTCCTAATTTAGAGGTTGCCACAGCCTTGGCAAGAGCCTTGGTGGAGAGAAATTTCGCCGCTTGTGTGCAGCTTACGGAGGGTATTCAATCAATTTATCGCTGGAAGGGTAAAGTTTGCGAGGAGCATGAAGTATTGCTTTCTGCGAAAACTATCGCAAGTAAATGGCTGGAAATTTCCAGCTTTATTCAAGAACAGCATCCTTATGACCTGCCGGAAATATTGGCCTTTTCCCCTGAGCAATATGAAAAGCAATACGGCAAGTGGGTACAGTCTGAGGTAAATTCGAAGTCATGAGAATGTATTCCTTTGTAGCAAGGATCTTTGCCCTATTTTTATTCCTGTCCGCGCAAGTTTTTGCTGCGCCGGATTTCTTGCCCCCAGAGAAAGCGTTCCGAGTGGAGGCTTCTTGGTTAGAAAATTCCAATCAAGTGGAGCTGGAATTTTTGCCTGCTAAAGGCTATTACATCTACCAAGAATCTTTAAAGTTCCAAGCGGGCACGCAGGCCGAGAAGCTAAGCAATATAGGGCCTTCATTGCCATCAGGCGTGGTGAAGTTTGATGAAACTTTTCAGAAAAAACTGCAAGTTTATAAAGAACCCTTCCTAGTACTTTTAGATGTAAAGCCTGCCGATGGCAAGCCGATCCATGTAGCTGTAACACTGCAAGGTTGCGCCGAGGCAGGCATTTGCTATCCACCTATGACCCTGAAATTTTTACTCGCCGGTCCTGGGGTTAAAGTAGCTCCGATTCCAGATGCTTTAGATGGCATGCCTTTATCTAGCTCCCACGTTGGCGGCGAATTCGGCTTGGCCGATTTATGGCGTGAGCGTGATGACGTCAATGCTATTGGTCGCTTTTTAGAAAGCACTTCAACTGCTTATTTATTTCTAGCTTTCTTTGTATTGGGGCTTGCGCTCGCTTTTACACCCTGCGTCCTTCCCATGTTGCCTATTTTGTCGAGCGTTATCTTTGGTACTCAAGACGGTAAGGCTGTAACCAAGGGGCGTGCCAGTATCTTAGCGCTAGCCTATGTCTTGGGTATGGCGTTGGTATACGCCTTGGCAGGTGTGCTTATGGCGGCCCTTGGTGGGAGCGTACAGCGTGCATTGCAGAGCCCCTTTGCATTAGCTGCTTTTGCCCTACTACTTTTGGCCCTTTCAGGCAGTTTGTTTGGTTTGTATGACCTACGGTTGCCGCAATCATGGCATCACCATGTAGATCGGTTGGCAGGGCGCCAAAAGGGCGGCAATGTATTTGGTGCTTTTGCTTTGGGGGGTATTTCTACTTTAGTAGCCAGCCCCTGTATTACAGCGCCCCTGGCAGGCGTTTTAGCCTTTATTGCGCAAACCGGCTCTATGAGTCTAGGCGCAGGACTCCTTTTTGTAATGGCCCTAGGAATGGGGCTACCACTATTCTTTATTGCGATTGAGGCCCGCATTCTGATTCCATCCACGGGTATTTGGATGGTTTATTTACAGCGTACCTTGGGAGTTCTTCTGGTCGCCACGGCAGCATGGATTGCCTCGCCATTGCTCCAGAAGAATGATGTTGCAGGAACCACAAAAACAGTCAATGGTCAGCGCATTCATCAAGTGGGTGATTTATCTCTTGTAGTGATTCATTCCCCTGCAGAGTTAGATGCGCAATTAAGCAAAGCTCGAGAAGAAAAGAGATTGGTTCTCCTGGATTTTTATGCAGACTGGTGTATTAGCTGTAAAGAAATGGAAGTAAATACCTTTACAAATCCAGAGGTAAATAAAGAGTTAAAACAGTTTGTATTATTGCAAGCGGACGTTACTGCAAATAGCCCTGAGAACCAGGCATTACTTAAGCGCTTTGGATTATTTGGTCCCCCCGGAATTCTGATCTTCAATCAAAATTCAGAAGAGCTAAAAGACCAACGTGTGATTGGCTATATGCCACCGCAGCGTTTTATTGAGCGCTTAAAAAAATCAGCAAGCGCCCAATAGAAAATAAAATTCGTTTTTTATTTGTTTGCTGCGCTTGTTTTAAGTAAACGTGCTGCTTCGAGAGCAAAGTAAGTTAGAATCCCATCAGCACCTGCACGCTTAAATGCAAGTAGTGATTCCATCATGACAGCATCATGATCTAGCCAGCCATTCTGTGCGGCAGCTTTAAGCATCGCATATTCACCACTGACTTGGTATGCATAAGTGGGGTAATTAAACTCTTCGTGGACGCGGCGTACGATATCTAAGTAAGGCATGCCAGGCTTGACCATGACCATATCAGCACCTTCGCTGATATCGAGAGCAACTTCCCGCAAAGCCTCGTCGCCATTGGCGCAATCCATCTGATATGCTTTTTTATCGGCTTTGCCCAAGTTCTTTGCAGAACCTACTGCATCCCTAAATGGACCATAAAAAGCAGAAGCATATTTAGCTGAGTACGCCATGATGCGAGTGTGAATGAGTTTCTTTTGTTCAAGAGCTTCACGAATTTTTCCGACACGCCCGTCCATCATGTCTGATGGTGCAACGATATCGACCCCAGCTTCTGCTTGAGTGATCGCTTGTTGCACTAAGATCGCAGTCGTCTCATCATTCAGAATGCGACCTTGCTCATCGAGTACGCCATCTTGACCATGACTTGTATATGGATCAAGGGCTACATCAGTCATGATGCCCAAATTGGGGAAGCGTTTTTTGAGCTCACGAACAGCCACAGGAATGAGGCCCTTCGGATTAAAGGCTTCTTTACCATCGGGTGTTTTTAGTGCAGCATCGATTACTGGAAAAAGCGCAAGTACTGGAATGCCTAAATCTACACACTCTTGCGCAACCGGAAAGAGTAAATCCAAAGATACGCGATTGACGCCAGGCATTGATGCAACCGCTTCAGATTTGCCCTGGCCTTCAAGTAAAAACACTGGGTAGATTAAATCATTTGCAGTGACACTATTTTCTTGCATTAAGCGACGCGACCAATCATCACGACGCATGCGACGAGGACGGTGTCCTGGAAAATTAAGCAATGAGTTAGCTGGTGATTTCATTTTCATGAGTTTCTGCTTCAAATAGCCATTTAATAATTAAATTATCTGCCTCTTCAAGGCCAATCCGTTTGGTGCTTGAAAATAATTGTGCCGTAAGTTGCTTGGACTCACCATTGCCGTCAGGCAGGGCTGGGTCATATTGTTGTAATTGCTTGCGTACCGCCTCCAGCACATGCTTGCACTCACTTTTGTTTAGTTTGTCGCATTTGCTGAGTAAAACGTGAATAGGCTTGCCGGTGGGCACAAACCACTGAATCATTTGCTCGTCTAGCTCCGTGATACCTCGCCTAGAGTCCACGATCAGGATCATGCCTACCAACTGCTCCCGCTCTTGCAGATAGTCGCTTAGAAGGGCATTCCAGTGGTATTTGGTCTCGTGATTCACTGCTGCATAGCCATAGCCTGGTAAGTCGACCAAATAAGCCAGTAGATCATCTTTTGCAAAAACACCAAAATAGTTGATATGTTGGGTGCGTCCAGGCGTTTTACTAGCAAAAGCCAGCCTTTTTTGGTTGCAAAGGACATTAAGAGCGCTAGATTTGCCCGCATTTGACCGGCCTGCGAAGGCCACCTCTCTTAGCGGGGTGGCAGGCAGACAGTGGGTGTCATTAACTGTGGTGGCGAATCGGGCTTGAAAGAGTTTAGACATGTCCAGAAGCTATTGTAAAATCACGCAAAATCATGAAATATCTCATGGTGTTGGGTAAAAGGTTGTAAATGCAGGGCCCAAACACTTTTAGGAATTTTTGCCAAGGTAAACATAATGCGTCAAACCTCTCAAATCTCCAAATTAACTAGCTTAAGGGCTGGTTTTGCGGTTCTCTCTATTTTCGCTCTGATCGGCGTATCCGGTACAGTTTTTGCTGCTGATGCTGCTCCTATGGCCGCCGCTCCAGAAGCTAAAGCAGAAGTTCCAGGTAAGCCTAAGATTGATCTAGCCGCTGGTGAAGCACTGTATTCAAATGGCGATGCAACTCGTGGCGTAACCGCTTGTATCACTTGCCACGGTCCTAAAGGTCAAAGTGCTATTGCTACATGGCCAAAGCTATCCGCTCAGCATGCTGCATACCTCACAAAGCAGTTGAAAAACTTTAAAGAAGGCACTCGCGCAAATCCAATCATGATGGGTATGGCGGCCACTTTGACTCAACAAGATATGCAAAATATTTCAGCTTTTTTAGCTAAGCAGCCAATCTCCCAGGGTGTTGCTCAAGATAAAGCAACAATCGCATTAGGCCAAAGTATTTATCGCGGCGGTATTGCAGCAAAAGGCGTTCCAGCTTGTGCTGCTTGCCATAGCCCAACAGGGGCCGGTATTCCTGCTCAGTACCCACTCCTTGGCGGTCAATGGGCCGAATACAGCAACGCACAGTTGCTAGCGTTCCGCGAAGGTGTTCGTACCAATAGCAGTCAAATGACAACGATTGCTTCTAAGCTTTCGGATAAAGAAATGAAAGCGGTGGCTGATTACATCGCAGGTTTGCATTAATTAGCTAAAGCATTAAAACAAAACCCCGCTACTTCAGCGGGGTTTTTATTGCCTAAAACTTTTACAAAGTTTTAAATGCATTCCGATTCCGAATTGTTAATTTGGCAAAACTGTTTCGGAAGAAAATAAGTCAGTAGTTTTTTCACGAGCACGAATAAGGTAAGCATTTTTTCCGTCAACCATAATCTCTGCAGGTTTAGGGCGTGTGTTGTAGTTAGAAGCCATCACAAAACCATAGGCGCCTGCTGACAGAATTGCCAGTAGATCGCCTTCTTCCACTGCAAGATGACGATCTCTTCCCAGCCAGTCGCCAGATTCGCAAACAGGGCCAACGATGTCATAGGTCAGGGCAGTTGCCGCCTTCTTTTGTGCAGGCACTATTCCATGGTGCGCTTCATATAGGGCGGGGCGCATCAGTTCGGTCATTGCAGCATCAACAATACAGAAGTTCTTTTCAGCACCAGGCTTTAAATACTCTACCGTTGTAAGTAGCACCCCAGCATTGCCTACTAATGATCTGCCTGGCTCTAGTACAACGTCTAGGTGACCAAAACCACGCTCAGCCACTCGATTCAATAAGGTGTTCGTAAATTCAGTAATGTCTGGCGGAGTTTCATCGCTATAAGAAATGCCAAGGCCACCACCTAGATCAAGATGGTGAATCACAATACCCTCTTTTTTCAGTTGCGCGACAAGATCTAACACTTTATCTAACGCATCTAAGTAAGGGGCAGTGGTCGTGATTTGAGAGCCAATATGACAATCAATTCCGACTACATCTATTTGAGAAAGTTGCGATGCTTCACGATAGGTTTTTAAAACCTCGTGATAAGCGATACCAAATTTATTGCCCTTTAGGCCTGTAGAGATATAGGGGTGAGTCTGCGCATCCACATCGGGGTTGACGCGCAAAGAGATTGGGGCGCGGCAGTCTAATTCAGTAGCAACCTTATTGATCTTATGTAACTCAGCAATTGATTCAACGTTGATGCATTTGACGCCAGCCTTGAGGGCCATAGTGATTTCAGTGGCAGATTTACCTACACCGGCAAATACTAGGCTTTTTGGATCTGCGCCAATTGCTAATGCACGAGCTAACTCACCGCCACTCACTAAATCAAATCCAGCACCCAGTTTTTTAAAGCAATCAATCACCGCTAAATTGCTATTAGCTTTCATGGCATAGTGCACGCGTGCACGACGCTTGCCATTGCTATCAACGCATGCCTTGTCATAGGCTTGATAGGCTTCAGTCAATGCTTTTTTGCTATAGATATATAGCGGCGTACCAAATTCTTTTGCTAAATCTGCGAGTGGAATTTCTTCGGCATACCAGTTGCCATCGCGTTCAGTGAACCCAGATAACTTAGGAAGGGGGATTGCTTTGCTTGTCATTACTTGGCCGATGAAGAATTGCTTGGGCTAGCAGGGGTTTGAGGTGGGTATAGCTTGCCTTTAGGTTCCGGCTCTGTAGGAGGTGGCGGAACTGGTGGCACATTTGGCATATATAGCGGCCCTCTTACCCCACACCCAACAAGGGATATTAGAAGGCTAAGGCAGAGGGTTCTATTAAGAATCGCTATCATGAATGTCTCTAAAACGAATGATTGAATATAGCATGCAGGACTCCGGTATGAATCCAAATAATCCAGGCGTAGAAACTATTGATGACAAGCAGTTTTACCTGTTAGGAAGCAATTTATTGCATTCCATAGAGGTGGCATTGGAGGCTGCGGACGAAGCATTAGACCTTGACCTGGATATTGAGCGCCAAGGTGGGAATGTGATCAATATTCGTTTTAGGGATAAAAGCGTCATTGTGGTCAATACTCAACCACCTTTGCATGAGATTTGGGTCGCTGCCAAATCTGGTGGATATCACTACCGCTGGGCTGGCACGTTGGCACAACCCTTGTGGCTTGATACCAAAACAGGAAAAGAGCTATTGAGCGACTTGACTGAGTTTGCGAGTGCTCAGGCTGGTAAAGCAGTCAAGATTGGCTTAATTTAAGCTGCGCCAGTAGCGCTTAGAGTTTCAATCACTTGCGCATCCGCTACGCTTTTAATCTGGGCTTTACCAATTTTTTCTAAAACGACGTAACGGATTTGCCCACCCTCAGTTTTTTTATCAACCTGCATGAGTTCCATATAGCGCCCTGCCCCAAACTTTGGCGGGGTAATTGGCAAGTTCATCGATTGGATGATTTTGGTGAGGCGCTGGACCTCTGCGTCGCTAATGTAATTGAGCCGACGTGATAGATCTGCTCCCATAACCATGCCGCATCCGACAGCTTCGCCATGTAACCATTCGCCATAGCCCATACCTGCTTCAATTGCGTGACCAAAGGTATGACCAAAATTGAGGGTTGCACGAATACCGCCCTCTCGTTCATCTGCAGAAACCACTGCAGATTTAATTTCACAGGAACGTAAGACAGCATGACCCATTGCTTCTGTGTCGCAGGCTAGCAGCGGAGTTGCATTGGACTCAATCCAATCTAAGAATTGGGCATCAGCAATAGCACCATGCTTTACAACTTCAGCAAGGCCGGCAGACAGCTCTCTTGGAGGTAGAGTCTTTAAAGTATTGAGATCGGCAATCACCGCGGCTGGCTGATGAAAAGCGCCAATCATATTTTTACCTAGCGGATGATTGATGCCAGTTTTGCCGCCAACTGAAGAGTCCACCTGTGCAAGCAGGGTAGTGGGTACTTGGATAAAGCGAATGCCACGCATAAAGCTGGCTGCAGCAAACCCAGTCATATCGCCTATAACGCCGCCACCCAAAGCAACTAACATAGTGTGGCGATCGGCACCAAACTTTAAAAGGTCATCAAAAATCAGCTGAAGATTTTTCCAGTCTTTGTATGACTCGCCATCAGGTAGAACAATCGTTCTAACAGGCTTGCCAAAGGTGCTCAGCGTTTTAGTCAGGCGCTCAGCATAAAGGGGGGCAACCGTAGTGTTGCTAACAATGTAAATAGAGGTTGCTTTTTCACAGGCCTTAAATAAGCTTGCTTGATTAATCAGATCTGTACCAATATAAATTGGGTAACTGCGATTACCGAGATCAACTTCAAGTGTTTTCATCATAGTGCCAATGTATTTAAGCGGAAAGTTCAAGCTGCATAACTAGGGTGTTGACTAGTTGATTGACACTGGGCTTTCCAGTTTCAATAACATAGTCGGCGATTTCGCGATACAGAGGATCACGAATGGCATATAGGTTTTCTAAAATCTTTTTGGCATCACCATTTTTTAATAGGGGGCGACCTTCGCCACCTTTGGTGCGATGCCAAAGTTCAACGGGGTTTGCGTGAAGATAAATCACAGTGCCGTATTCACTTAATGCCTGACGATTTTCTGGCGAGAGAATAGCGCCTCCACCGGTCGCCAAAATAATATCTTGCTCGGCAGTAATTTCACGGATGGCTTGCACCTCTCTTTTACGAAATCCTTCTTCGCCCTCCATTTCAAAAATGACGGGGATTTTTACGCCACAGCGCTCTTCAATGACGTGGTCGGCATCCAGAAAGCGGCGCCCTAATTTTTTTGCCAAGACTTTTCCGACGGTCGACTTCCCCGCGCCCATGAGGCCGATCAGAAAGATATTGTTTGTCGAAGAGTTCACACTTCGATTTTATTAGGGTTTGTCGAGAACGGTCGGGGTTAGGAAGACCAATAACTCAGTTTTGTCTTGCAATTTGGATTTATGGCGAAAAAAATGACCAATCAGGGGTATATCTCCCAATAAAGGGATTTTGACTTCATCCTCACGTTCGGTGGTTTGGAAAATGCCGCCAATGATGACTGTCCCGCCATTTTCAACGGTGACCTCTGAACTCAGGCTTTTAGTATCAATCGCATATCCTTGCTCAGTTTTCATGCCTACAGTGTCTTTATTAATACCCACTAGCATTGAAATCTTCCCATCTGGATGGATTTTAGGTAGAACCTCTAGGCGCAGGTTTGCCTTCCTAAATTGCAATTTGCTGCCATTTTGGTTGGAGGTTTGGTACGGTAGTTCTGTACCTTGTTCAATGGTTGCCTTTACTTGGTCGCCAGTCATGATGCGAGGATTGGAAAGAATTTTCCCTTGGCCTTCGGATTCCAGTGCAGAGAGTTCTGCCTGAACAATGCGACTAGCATTTCTGGAGACTAAGGTTGCCGCTATGGTTGCTGGATTAAATCCACTCAAACCAGCGCCACCTAGATCCATGCTGCCAATCAATTTTTGATCTGTGTTGTCCCCGACACCATTGGCTTGATATCCCAGCTTGACCCCTAGCTCACGGGCAAAGCGTTCATCAGCCTCGACTATTCGTGCCTCTATGAGGATTTGTCTCGGGCTATTAATGTGGTCTCCACCAAAGGGAAGGGCGGCGTCTTCACGCCGAAATTTCTGAAAGGCTTGGATTTCTGCATGGGGCCCAATCCAGTAGATTTCTCCGTTGCGCACTAGTCGTAAACCGCGGCTGGCCAGAATGGAGTGAAGGGCTGTTTGCCAAGGGGTATTTCTCAGATCTATAGAAATCTTCCCTTTAATGGATTCGCTTAATAAAAAATTGGTATCACCCAATTTGGCCATGGTCTCTAAAAGCTCTGGTAATTCGATATCGGTAAATTGCAGGCTAATAGGGGTTAGGAAATGATTTTTTGAGGGCGCATTACCGCATGCTGGATTGCTTAATAAAAGCAGCAATACAGCCAAGCAAGAGGTGATCGATTTTAAGTAGCTCTGGGTCTCATTGAGGCTGATATTCATTCGCTTTTTGAGGTCCTCAAAATCACAGATTTGCCCTGAGGATGCGTCAGGGTAACAAGCCCTTTTTCGATATTGTTTAGGCGCCATTCCCCCAAAACCTGCGCCCCCCTCTCATAAGCAAGATGGCTTTTCCCTGTATGAAAATAGGCTTGCTGGATATTGCCCATCTGGGATGTGCCGAGATAGCGCCAGCGGCGTAGCTCGGACTCATGGGTAGGTGCTTGAGGCTTGCTGACGCCCCTTGTTTCAATCTTCCTTTCCTTTAAAGAGTGAACACTCACTTCTATTTCATCTATTGCAAAATATAGCTCATCTTGGTCCTGATGAATTTGATCACGCATTAAGGCCAGCTCCTTTCTCAATTCAGAGATCTGTTGTTGAGATGTCTCCAAGGCATCTTGGGATTGCTTATTGAGTGAGGTGTAGGCTGCAAAAAATGCGATAGCCGCTGCCAGCAAAATGCCAATAAGTGCGATTGGTAGTGCAATTCCTTGGAGTGAATTTCTGATCTGAGTGGGATTTAAGGACTCTGTAAAAGGATTGCCCCTGCTTTGGTTTGGAGCTCTAGGTGGGGTGCTTTGTTGGGGAGGAGGTTTGCGTATTCCATGGGGGTCTGGGATGGCTGGATCATCGCCAAGATCGCTCAGAATTTCATCAAAAGATTGGCTAGAAATATGGCGTGCGGGCATGCCCCTATTCTTCTGTTTTGAGTGTCGAAAATCCATCAGCCTAGCTTGAACCCAGCGTCAGAAATTGGATCTTATCTATGGGCTGAACAAGGGTTTTAGAGCTTTTAAGGAAATTGTCTAAGCACCCTATAATTTGGACATATGGCCTTACCTCCAAAAGACAAGCCGCCGCTGAATCAGCGTCCCATTCGTCCATCCGATAGACGCCCTCGGAATTCACGAGTTGAGCCTGGCTTGCCGCGCAAGACTTCCAGTAATCCACTTGTAAAGGCTTTGCTAATCATTGGCGTGGTTTTTGCTTTGGTAGTCACGCTTTTGATGGGTTATGCATTCTTGATTGCAAAGCCCAATCTTCCCAAGATCTCCGCGTTAACTGATTACAACCCTAAGACTCCTCTGCGTATCTATACGGCAGATAAAGTGTTGATTGGTGAGTTTGGCGAGGAGCGTCGCAAGGTCATTCCTTTGAATGAGATCCCGTTGAGCATGCGTAACGCTGTTTTAGCAATTGAGGATGATCGTTTTTATTCTCATGGTGGCGTGGACTACGTTGGCATTTTACGAGCAACGGTAACCAATTTGCGCGGACATCTTTCGCAAGGCGCATCCACTATTACCATGCAGGTGGCTCGGAATTTCTTCCTCAGTAATGAGAAAACCTTTAGCCGCAAAATTTATGAGGTTCTCCTGGCCTGGGAGATTGAATCTCAACTAACCAAAGACAAAATCTTAGAAATCTACATGAACCAGATTTTCTTGGGCCAAAGGGCGTTTGGATTCTCGAGTGCCGCCCAGATTTATTTTGGCAAAGAGCTCAAGGACATCACGATTGCAGAATCGGCAATGTTAGCTGGCTTACCAAAAGCGCCGTCAGCCTATAACCCTGTGAGCAATTTCCGCCGTGCCAAGATTCGTCAAGAGTACATTCTTCAGCGCATGCGCGATCTGGGTTACATCACGCCAGAAGAATATCAAAAGGCCATGATTGAAGAATTACATATTCGGGGTCTAGGTAATGAGTTTGCAGTTCGTGCTGACTTCCCGGCTGAAATGGTGCGTCAATTACTATTCACACAGTATGGCGAGGCAATCTATTCACAGGGGATCGATGTCTACACGACCATCCTGAAGGCAGATCAAGATGCGGCCTATAAAGCCGTTCGCCGCGGAATTTTTGAATACGACTTGCGTCACGCTTATCGCGGTCCAGAAGGCTTTATTGATCTTCCAGAAGACTCTGTGAAGCGCCAGCGCGCGATTGATGAAGCTTTACTTGCTTACCCACAGTTAGATGACCTGCAGTCCGGCGTTGTTCTTGAAGTAAAGCCAAAAGAAATGCAGGTGATGATTTCGACTGGTGACACCATCACTATTAAAGGTGAGGGTATGAAGTTGGCGGCTGCTTCTATTACTGATAGCACCCAACCCAAAAAACGCTTACGCCCCGGTGCTGTAGTGCGTTTACTGTCTGATGGGGGAGTTTGGAAGTTAGCTCAACTCCCACAGGTCGAGGCTGCCTTTGTGTCCATGAATGCAGAGACTGGCGCGATTCTATCTTTAGTGGGTGGCTTTGATTTCCGTCGTAACCAATTCAACCACGTGACACAAGCTTTGCGTCAGCCGGGATCCTCATTTAAACCATTTATCTATGCTGCGGCTATTGAAAAAGGCTTTACCCCAAGCACGATGGTCAACGATGCACCTCTATCGATTGGCAGCATGGAGACCGGTAGTCAGGTCTGGGAGCCAAAAAACTACGATGGTAAATACGACGGCATGATGCGCTTGCGCAATGCCTTGGCAAAATCTAAGAACTTAGTTTCGGTGCGTATTATTCGCGCCATTGGTCCTTCATATGCACAAGAATATATTCAGCGTTTCGGCTTTGAGCCAGAAAAACACCCCCCTTATTTAACAATGGCTTTGGGCGCGGGTTCTGTAACGCCGCTGCAGATGGCTTCTGCCTATAGCGTATTTGCGAATGGTGGTTATCGTGTAGATCCATTCTTGATTGACAAGATGGTGGACTCTAAAGGCACCGTCATGTTCGAAGCAAAGCCTTCGCATGCAGGCGCAGATGCACCTCGTGTATTGGATGCTCGCACTGCATTTGTAATGGATAGCATGCTGCAAGAAGTTACCAAGACGGGTACCGCAGCCTCAGCGCGCGGTAAGTTGGGGCGTAGCGACATTGCAGGTAAGACTGGCACAACGAATGATTCACATGATGCCTGGTTTGCTGGATATAACCCCAAAGTGGTTGCGATTGCATGGATTGGTTTTGATAAGCCTGCGAGTTTAGGTGATCGAGAGACTGGTGGCGGACTTGCGTTACCAATGTGGATTTCTTATATGGCGACTGCATTAAAAGATAGTCCCCAGATTTCACGCGAAGTGCCAAGTGGTGTAACGCAAGTGGATGGCGACTGGTTTATTCCGGACTTCGCGACCAATGGCGGTGTGCGCGAACTGCAATAGTTCGTTTTCAACATGGCACGGCAAGCGCGCACAGTAATACCAGGCCAAGCAATGCATGTGTTGGTTCGCGGCAATAATCGTGAAACCATTTTTTTTTCCGATGAAGATCGTCGCACTTATTTAGAGTGGTTGCGTGAAGCTGCCAGGCAGTTTGGTTGTGCTGTGCATGCGTTTGCTTTAATGCCTAACCATGTGCACTTACTCATGACCCCTCAAAGCGAAGATTCGCTTGCTAAAACAATGCAGTCTCTTGGCCGCCGTTATGCACAATATTTCAATCAACAACACCATCGCTCTGGAACCATTTGGGAGGGGCGCTATCGCTCCTCTTTGATTGACCCCGATTATTTTTTACGCTGCCAGCGTTATATAGAGCTTAATCCGGTGAGGTCTGGATATGAATCTCATCCCCAAAGTTCTACCTGGACGAGTTTTGCAACCCATATTGGGGGTAACGCAGAGCCTTGGTTGGTAGACCATCAGCATTTTTGGAGGTTGGGTAATACCCCTTTTGAGCGGCAGATGAGCTGGGCGAACTTTGTAAAAGAGGGCGCACCCCACTGGGAAGACCATCAAATCACGGAGTCTTTATTGCGCTCCAAGCCTTGGGTAAGTGATATTTATGCGAAAAAGCTGTTTAAAGATGCTCCGGAGCTTGCATTAATTCGCCATCGTGGCCGCCCTAGAAAAATTAATTCAGTAAATTCAATAGCTTAGAAAAATAATAGCTTCCCTGTGCTTTAAATAGGGTGTTGAATATCTCGACTCTGTCCCCATATATAGAATTCATATTGGTGCGACATCTAAATAAATGGGACAGACTCATTTTATTTCTATTGCATCGGTGTGGGTATTCACCTATATTTGATCCTCCAAAAGTAATTAGGCCTTTGTCGCCCCTCGGAAATACTATGACTACAAAATTAAACACATATCTTCGCCCTATCGCTCACGGTTTATATGACCCCAGTAATGAGCATGATGCTTGCGGCGTAGGATTCGTTGCACATATCAAAGGTAAGAAATCTCATGAGATCGTTTCTCAGGGTTTGCAGATTCTTGAGAATTTAGATCACCGGGGAGCGGTTGGTGCTGATCCGTTAATGGGCGATGGCGCCGGTATCTTGATTCAGATCCCAGATACTTTGTATCGCGAAGAAATGGCTAAGCAGGGTGTGACTTTGCCCCCATTAGGTGAGTATGGCGTTGGCATGATTTTCTTGCCGAAAGAGCACGCTTCACGTCTGGCATGCGAACAAGAATTAGAGCGCACAGTACGTTTAGAGGGTCAGGTAGTTTTAGGTTGGAGAGATGTTCCGGTAGATGTGAAATTGCCGATGTCTCCAACTGTACAAATGACAGAGCCATTTATTCGTCAAATTTTCATTGGTCGTGGCCGCGACATCATGACAACCGATGCGCTCGAGCGTAAGTTGTATGTGATTCGTAAAACAGCAAGTCATGCAATTCAAGATTTGCATTTGAAGCATGGCAAAGAATATTTCGTTGCATCAATGTCCGCTAGGACTATTGTTTATAAGGGTTTGCTGTTAGCGAATCAAGTCGGCGCTTATTACCAAGACTTGCAAGATAAGCGTACTGTATCTGCGCTTGCTTTGGTGCATCAGCGTTTCTCCACCAACACTTTCCCTGCTTGGGAATTGGCGCATCCGTATCGCATGATTGCGCACAATGGTGAGATCAACACTGTTAAGGGTAACGTCAATTGGGTCAATGCACGTGAGGGCGCGATTAGCTCCCCAGTACTTGGCGATGACTTACAAAAACTCTGGCCATTAATTTATCCAGGTCAGTCAGACACAGCTTGCTTTGATAACTGCTTAGAATTGCTGGTGATGTCTGGCTACCCATTAGCCCAAGCCATGATGATGATGATTCCTGAGGCATGGGAACAGCATGCATTGATGGATGACAATCGCCGTGCCTTCTACGAATATCACGCAGCAATGATGGAGCCATGGGATGGCCCTGCTGCTATGGCATTTACCGATGGTCGCCAAATTGGCGCAACCTTGGATCGCAATGGTTTGCGTCCAGCACGTTATTACGTAACCGACGATGACTTGGTCATCATGGGTTCTGAAGCTGGTGTATTGCCGATTCCTGAAAGCAAGATCGTTCAAAAATGGCGTTTGCAACCAGGCAAGATGTTCATGATCGACATGGAGCAAGGCCGCATCATTGATGACGTTGAGCTCAAAAATGCTGTTTCTAAAGCGAAGCCATATAAGAGTTGGATCGATGCAGTTCGTGTGAAGTTGGATGAAGTTGATGCCAGCAAGGCAGACTTGATTGACGAGAAAACGACTATTCGTCCAGCGGCTAAATTATTAGACCGTCAACAGGCATTTGGTTATACGCAAGAAGATATCAAATTCTTGATGGCTCCAATGGCCATGAATGGTGAAGAGGCTATTGGTTCAATGGGTAATGACAGCCCATTGGCTGTACTTTCCAACAAGGACAAGCCTCTCTATAACTACTTCAAGCAATTATTTGCGCAGGTAACTAATCCTCCAATCGACTCGATTCGCGAGAATATGGTGATGTCTTTGGTTTCTTTCATTGGGCCTAAGCCTAATTTGTTGGACACCAATAACATCAACCCTCCAATGCGCTTGGAAGTTAGTCAGCCAATTTTGGATTTTGATGACATCACCAAGATTCGCCACATTGGCCACTACACCAACGGCAAGTTCCGTTCTTACGAATTGGATATTTGTTATCCAGCCTCATGGGGCAAAGCTGGCATTGAAGCTCGCTTAGCTTCTTTGTGCGCAGAAGCTGCAGATGCCGTACGTTCTGGCTACAACATTTTGATCGTGAGTGATCGTCAGGTTGACGAGAACCATGTCGCAATTCCGGCTTTGTTAGCAACTTCTGCTATTCATCAGCATTTGGTGCAAAAAGGTTTACGTACCAGCGTTGGTTTAGTAGTTGAAACTGGTAGCGCACGTGAGACTCATCACTTTGCGCTCTTGGCTGGTTATGGTGCAGAAGCTATTCATCCATACCTTGCTATGGAAACCTTGGCTGAAATGGCTAAGGGATTGTCTGGTGACTTATCTGCTGAAAAAGCAGTGAAGAACTTTGTAAAAGCGGTCGGTAAGGGTCTGCAAAAAGTTATGTCCAAAATGGGCATCTCTACTTATATGTCTTACACCGGCTCACAGATTTTTGAAGCGATTGGTTTAAATCACGACATCATCGATCAATACTTCAAGGGCACCCCATCCAATGTTGGTGGTATTGGTGTGTTTGAAGTGGCTGAAGAAGCATTGCGTATGCATACAGCCGCATTTGGTAATGACCCAGTCTTGACCAACATGCTTGATGCTGGTGGCGAATATGCTTTCCGTATTCGTGGCGAGAACCATATGTGGACTCCAGATACGATTGCTAAGTTGCAACACTCCACACGAATTGGTGCTGAGAAGGGCTATCAGACTTATAAAGAGTATGCCAACATCATCAATGATCAAACCAAGCGTCAAATGACTTTGCGTGGATTGTTTGAATTCAAGCTCGATCCAGCAAAAGCGATTCCATTGGATGAAGTGGAGTCTGCAAAAGAAATCGTTAAACGTTTTGCAACGGGCGCGATGTCTTTGGGCTCGATCTCAACAGAAGCCCATGCTACTTTGGCCATTGCTATGAACCGTATCGGCGGCAAGTCCAATACAGGTGAGGGCGGTGAAGATCCAAATCGTTATGTGAACGAGCTCAAGGGCATTCCAATCAAGAAGGGCGAGACATTAGCTAGCATCTTGGGTAGCGATGTGGTTGAAGCCAATATTCCATTATTGGATGGCGACTCATTGCGCTCCAAAATTAAGCAGGTTGCTTCTGGTCGTTTTGGCGTGACTACAGAGTACTTACGTTCTGCCGATCAGATTCAGATCAAGATGGCCCAAGGCGCTAAGCCTGGTGAAGGCGGTCAATTGCCTGGCGGCAAGGTTTCCGATTACATCGGTAAGTTGCGTTTCTCTGTGCCTGGCGTTGGTTTGATTTCTCCTCCTCCGCACCATGACATTTATTCGATTGAAGATATTGCTCAATTGATTCATGACTTGAAGAACGTTAATCCAAAGGCTGACGTTTCTGTGAAGTTGGTATCTGAAGTAGGTGTTGGAACTATTGCCGCTGGTGTGGCAAAAGCTAAAGCAGACCACGTTGTGATCGCTGGTCATGATGGCGGTACTGGCGCATCTCCACTGTCTTCAATCAAGCACGCTGGCTCCCCATGGGAACTCGGCTTAGCTGAAACACAGCAAACATTGGTTCTCAATGGTTTGCGCAGCCGTATTCGCGTTCAGGCTGATGGTCAGATGAAAACGGGTCGTGACGTAGTGATCGGCGCTTTGTTAGGCGCAGATGAGTTTGGTTTTGCGACAGCGCCGTTGGTGGTTGAGGGTTGCATCATGATGCGTAAGTGTCATCTCAATACCTGTCCAGTTGGCGTTGCAACTCAGGATCCAGAATTGCGTAAGAAATTCTCAGGCAAGCCTGAGCATGTGGTGAACTTCTTCTTCTTTATCGCTGAAGAAGCACGCGAGATCATGGCGCAACTCGGCATTCGCAAGTTTGATGACTTAATTGGTCGCGTTGATTTGTTAGATACCCGTAAAGGCATTGAAAACTGGAAAGTGCACGGCTTGGATTTCAGCAAGATATTTGCTGAACCACAAGTTGCTGCTGAAGTTCCGCGTTACCAAGTGTTAACTCAAGATCACGGCCTAGCTAGTGCGCTTGACAACATCTTGATCGAGAAGAGTGAGCCTGCATTAGAGCGTGGCGAGAAAGTTTCCTTCATTGTTCCGGTGAAGAACGTGAACCGTACCGTAGGCGCAATGCTCTCTGGAGAAGTTGCGCAGCGTTATGGTCACGCAGGTTTGCCGGATGACACGATTCACATTCAATTGAATGGCACAGCTGGTCAAAGTTTTGCAGCCTTCTTGTCACAGGGCATCACATTAGACTTAGTTGGCGACGGCAATGACTATGTTGGCAAAGGTTTATCAGGCGGACGAGTAATTGTTCGTGCGCCTCATGAGTTCCGTGGCGATACCGCTAAGAACATCATCGTTGGCAATACTGTTCTTTATGGCGCAATTGCTGGTGAAGCCTTCTTTAATGGCGTAGCTGGTGAGCGTTTTGCAGTTCGTAACTCTGGCGCTACAACGGTTGTTGAGGGCACTGGTGACCATGGTTGTGAGTACATGACTGGTGGAACAGTGGTTGTTTTGGGTGCGACAGGTCGTAACTTTGCTGCAGGTATGAGCGGTGGTATTGCTTACGTTTACGACGAGGATGGGTTGTTCGATAAGCGTTGCAACACCAGCATGGCAACACTAGAAAAAGTGCTGCCTTCTGCTGAGCAGATCGCCAAGATGCCAAAGTCGGAATGGCATGCTCCTATCGATGTAAAAGATGGCGGTGAGCGTTTGACGGACGAGCAAATTTTGAAGGGTTTGATTGAGCGTCATTTCCGTCACACTGGCTCTGAGCGTGCTAAAGCACTATTAGCTGATTGGGAAAATGCGCGTGGTCGCTTTGTGAAGGTTCTCCCAACTGAGTACAAGCGTGCTCTCGGTGAATTGTGGGAAAAAGCTCAGAGCAAAACTGTTGCGGCGTAAGCCACTTAATTAATAAAGACATTAAGAAAAGATACTAAGGATTCGATATGGGTAAGGTCACTGGATTTATGGAGTTTGAGCGTGTCGGTGAGACGTACGAAGCGCCGGTTAAACGCCTCCATCATTACAAAGAGTTTGTTGCTGCTTTAACTGATGAAGAAGCTAAGGTTCAGGGTGCGCGTTGTATGGATTGCGGTATTCCGTTCTGTAATAACGGCTGCCCAGTCAACAACATTATTCCTGACTTCAATGACTTGGTATTTCATAATGATTGGAAGAACGCATTAGATGTTTTGCAATCAACCAATAACTTCCCAGAATTCACAGGTCGCATTTGCCCTGCACCTTGCGAGGCTGCTTGTACTTTAGGAATCAATAGCACTGCGGTTGGTATCAAATCTATTGAGCACGCCATTATTGATAAAGGCTGGGAAAATGGTTGGGTTAAACCGCAACCATCTAAAACAAAGACTGGTAAAAAAATCGCAGTAGTTGGTGGCGGCCCAGCGGGTATGGCGGCTGCACAACAATTGGCTCGCGTTGGTCATGATGTAACTGTATTTGAAAAGAATGATCGTGTTGGCGGCTTACTGCGTTACGGAATTCCTGATTTCAAGATGGAAAAATGGTTGATTGATCGCCGCGTAGAGCAGATGCAGGCTGAAGGCGTTAAATTTGAGACCGGTGTTTTCGTTGGTAAAGAGGCGATTGGTGCCGAAGTAAAAAACTACTCTAATAAGACAGTTTCTCCTGAGCAGTTGATGAAAGACTTTGATGCGGTAGTGATCACCGGTGGTGCAGAGCAGCCACGTGATTTGCCAGTTCCAGGTCGTGAGTTGGCTGGCGTGCACTATGCATTGGAATTCTTGATTCCACAAAACAAGGAAAATGCTGGTGATTTCAAAAATGAAATTCGCGCAACAGATAAGAATGTAGTTGTTATTGGCGGTGGTGATACAGGTTCAGATTGCGTTGGAACATCAAATCGTCATGGCGCAACAAAGGTTACTCAGTTTGAATTACTCCCCCAACCTCCAGAGGTCGAGAACACGCCTTTGGTGTGGCCATATTGGCCAACGAAATTACGCACTTCTTCCTCTCATGAAGAGGGTTGTGATCGCGACTGGTCTGTTGGTACTAAGCGTTTTGAAGGCAAAAACGGCAAAGTTGAGAAGCTGATTGGTGTTCGTCTGGAGTGGAAAGACGGCAAGATGGCAGAAGTGCCAAACTCAGAATTCGAAATTAAGGCAGATTTAGTACTTTTGGCTATGGGTTTTGTATCCCCAGTTCAGCAGGTATTGAACGCGTTTGGCGTTGAGAAAGATGCTCGCGGTAATGCAAAAGCAACTGTAGATGGTCAAAATGCCTACCAAACGAACGTTCCTAAGGTATTTGCTGCTGGCGATATGCGTCGGGGACAATCTTTGGTGGTTTGGGCAATTCGTGAGGGTCGTCAATGCGCCCAAGCAGTAGACCAGTATTTAATGGGGTCATCTGTTTTACCCCGATAATATCGGGGATATGAACAGTAGCCAGCCAAACTCATTGGATGTAAGTAAGCAAGCTGCAGATGAAGTTGTCGTCTCTATTAAAGACGTCAACTTTTCCTATGCTCCAGGTGAGCGGCAGATTCTGTCTGGACTCAACATGGAGTTTCGACGCGGCCAGGTAGTGGCTGTGATGGGCGGCTCCGGATGTGGCAAGACCACAATCCTTCGTTTGATCGGTGGGCAATTTAATGCTCAATCAGGTCAGGTTCTATTTGAAGGTCAAGACATTGGCAAGATGAATGGTGCCAAGTTGATGGCTGCCCGTCGTCGCATGGGAATGCTTTTTCAGTTTGGCGCTTTATTTACCGACCTGAGTGTTTTTGAAAACGTTGCTTTTCCACTTCGCGAACATACAGATCTCAGTGAAGAACTCTTGCACTCCTTAGTGCTCATGAAGTTGAATGCAGTAGGTTTGCGCGGTGCGAGAGACTTAATGCCTTCACAAATTTCTGGTGGTATGGCAAGGCGGGTTGCCCTCGCTAGAGCAATTGCTTTAGATCCACCGCTCATCATGTATGACGAGCCATTTGCTGGCCTGGACCCTATTTCTCTTGGTATTACAGCGCGCCTAATTCGCGATCTGAATAACGCCCTGGGAGCCACGAGTTTATTGGTTACGCACGATGTTGAAGAAACTTTTGCCATTGCTGATTATGTGTATTTCATAGCGAATGGCCGCATTGGTGCAGAAGGAACTCCTGAGGAATTGAGTCGCTCAACAGATCCTTTTGTCAGACAATTTTTAGATGCAGCGCCAGATGGCCCTGTACCCTTTCATTACCCAGGAAAAAGTTTAGAAGAAGATTTTGGAGTGAGCATCTCATGACCATGCTTCTGAATTTATTAGGCGATCTTGGATTCTTTGTGCGTCGCAATTTAAGCAGCCTTGGTTTGGCTGCTCGCATGTTTGCGGCAGTGATCGTGCGCTCAGGATTCTTGCTCAAAAGACCGCGTTTGGTGATTGATCAAATTCTGTTTGTGGGCAATCATTCTTTTGTGATCATTGCAGTCTCAGGATTATTTGTTGGCTTCGTTTTGGGTTTGCAGGGTTACTACACCTTAAATCGTTATGGCTCAGAACAAGCGCTTGGCCTATTGGTTGCCCTCTCGTTAACTCGTGAGTTGGGCCCCGTGATTACCGCTTTATTGTTTGCCGGTAGAGCTGGCACTTCCTTAACTGCGGAGATTGGCCTGATGAAGGCTGGCGAACAATTAACTGCTATGGAAATGATGGCAGTTGATCCCTTGGGCCGTGTGATTGCGCCACGACTTTGGGCCGGCATTATTTCCATGCCAATCTTGGCAACTATTTTTACAGCGGTCGGTATTCTTGGGGGCTACCTTGTTGGTGTGCCTTTGATTGGAGTCGACTCCGGAGCCTTCTGGTCGCAGATGCAGGGCGGAGTTGATCTGTTTTCGGATATTGGTAACGGCTTAATTAAAAGCATGGTGTTTGGTGTAGCAGTTACTTTTATTGCCCTTTACCAGGGCTATGAATCCAAGCCTACACCTGAAGGCGTTTCGCAAGCCACAACTCGTACAGTAGTGATCTCATCTTTATCGGTTTTAGCATTAGATTTCTTGCTAACCGCAATGATGTTCTCAAATTAGAAAGAATAAACTGGGGCTCTTATGAGAAAAAGTGCAATTGATGTCTGGGTAGGAATCTTTGTTGCTATTGGTTTACTGGCGGCTCTATTTCTCGCGCTGAAGGTTGGCAATATGAATGCGGTGTCATTCGCGCCAACATACAAAATTTCCGCACGCTTTGACAATATCGGCGGCCTCAAGCCTCGCGCACCAGTGAAAAGTGCCGGTGTAGTGGTTGGCAGAATTGCCAATATTTCCTTCGATGACAAAACTTATCAAGCAACTGTGGTGATGACTATTGAAGACTCCTATAAGTTTCCGAAGGATTCTTCCGCAAAGATTTTGACATCCGGCTTATTGGGTGAGCAATACATTGGTCTTGAGGCAGGCGGCTCAGATGATATGTTGACCAATGGCGAAAAGATTGCGCAGACACAATCAGCCATTGTTTTGGAAAATTTGATTAGCCAGTTCCTTTACAACAAAGCAGCAGATAGCGGTCAAGAAAAGGGCGCAGCAAAATGATGTTGTTTGTGTTGCGCAAAATCAAGACAGTAATCTTGTTTAGTTTGATCGCAACCATGGTTGGCTGCGCATCCATTCCTGCTGGCGTAGAGCGCTCTCCCCAGGATCCTTGGGAGCCATTTAACCGTTCAGTATTTGAATTTAACGAAGGTCTAGATGCTTATTTGTTAAAGCCAGTGGTTGCGGGTTATCGATTTGTATTGCCTGAATTCGTGCGCGATGGAGTTTATAACTTCTTTAGTAACTATAACGACATCTACACTGCCCTATTTAACTTGTTACAAGGTAAGCCAGACTATGCCTTTAATGACTTCATGCGGGTGGTAGTCAATACCACTATGGGACTCGGTGGGCTTATCGATCTTGCAACTCCCGGTGGACTGGAAAAGCATAAGGAAGATTGGGGTCAAACATTGGGTGTTTGGGGTGTGCCCTCTGGACCTTATGTGGTCTTACCTTTCTTTGGTCCAAGTAATGTGCGCGATACCTTTGGTACGGTGGCTGACTTGGAGTCAGACTATTTATTTAGCTTCGTGAAGGACATTGGTCTGCGAAACAGTATTACTGGTTTGCGTGTAGTGAACGCACGTAATACCTATTACGAGGCCGGAGATTTATTGGATGGCGCTGCAATTGATAAGTACAGCTTTATGCGTGATGCGTATATTCAGAGGCGCGCTTATCAAATTAATGAGGGCCGAGATGATGAAGAGCCTCAGATGCCGGTTTATGAGAATCCATACCAGTAAGTAATTTAGTAATGCAGTATGAAACGACTAAAATCAGTCTTCATTTAGATATAGACAGTGGGTGGAAATATGAAAAGCTTTAAAACAATCTCCAGTTTCATTTTTACAGGCTTGATGCTTGCAGCCGGTACTGTTTTTGCACAAACCCCTGATCAATCAACGCCCCCGGATGTCTTGATAAAGATGGTGGTTACTGAGGTGATGGCAACTGTCAAGGCTGATCCGGACATTCAAAAAGGCAATATCCCTAAGATTGTTGATTTAGTTGAGAAGAAGATTGTTCCGTATACCGATATGCGTCGCACTACAGAGATGGCGATGGGCCCTAACTGGAAAAAGGCAACGCCGGAGCAACAGGCTCAACTGACTTCCGAGTTTAAGAATCTGCTCATTCGCACATACTCTGGTGCTTTGAGTCAGCTACGTGATCAAACTGTGCAATTTAAGGCTTTACGTGCCGCGCCTGATGATAGAGAAGTGGTTGTTAAAACCGTAGTGCTTGGTCGTGGTGATCCAGTGCCTTTAGATTACCGCCTTGAGAAAACAGCTAATGGTTGGAAGGTCTATGACATGAACATCATGGGCGTTTGGTTGATTGAGGCTTATCGCAATCAGTTCTCTAACCAAATTAGTCAAAACGGTGTTGAAGGCCTGGTGAAGTTTTTGCAAGACCGCAATAAACAATTAGCTACTGCTAAGCCAGCCAATTAATCGTTAAGTACAGACATCATGCCCTTTCTTTTGCCTAAAAAAGTGACGCAAGAAAATGCTTTGCAGCTGCAAAAAGAGGGCTTATTAAATAGCCCAAGTTTGCACTCGATTGATTGCTCTGAATTAAAAGACTTTGATTCGACAGTATTAACTGTTTTGTTGGCGTGGCAGAAAAAACTAGTAGCTGAGGGCCAATCTATTTCGATAGATGGCGCACCGGCTAAGCTGAAGGTGTTGGCCGGTGTTTACGGTGTTGCTACATTGCTAGGCTTGTAATGGCGATGCATTCTGCAATATCTATTCAAAATATATCCAAGCAATATGGAGCACTGCAGGCCTTAGATGATGTTTCATTGACCATTGAGCCAGGAGAATTTTTCGGTTTGTTAGGTCCAAATGGTGCCGGCAAAACTACTTTGATTTCTATCTTGGCTGGGCTGGTTAGGCCCACTCATGGTCATGCAGCCATTATGGGCGCTGATGTTCAGAAGGGGTTTCGTGAGGCACGCCGGATGCTGGGAGTGGTTCCTCAAGAGCTGGTCTTTGATCCCTTCTTTACCGTTCGTGAAACTTTGCGTTTTCAATCTGGTTATTTTGGGATTAAAAATAACGATGCGTGGATTGATGAGATTATGGCTAATCTTGATCTCACCTCCAAAGCAGATAGCAATATGCGTTCCTTGTCTGGTGGGATGAAGCGTCGAGTGCTTGTTGCTCAGGCTTTAGTTCATAGACCGCCGGTCATTATTTTGGACGAACCGACTGCTGGCGTGGATGTTGAGTTACGTCAATCCTTGTGGCAATTTATTAGTCGATTGAATCAAGATGGCCATACGATTGTTCTGACTACCCATTATCTGGAAGAGGCGGAAGCTTTGTGTCAACGCATTGCAATGCTTAAACAAGGCAGGATTGTGGCTCTAGATACCACTGCTAATTTATTAAGTCGTTACGGATCTGTCAAAAAAGATGGTGAAGGTAAAACGGACTTAGAAGAAGTCTTCGTCAACATCATGTCGGGGAGTGCGCAATGAAACATGGCCTCAATCGACCTGCCTTAGAGTACGGCAGCGGTTTTCCTACCCTATTGTTTAAGGAAGTGAAGCGCTTTTATAAAGTGGCTTTCCAGACGGTCGCTGCGCCGGTGCTTACGGCAGTGCTCTATCTCATGATTTTTGGCCATGTTCTTGAGGGCAGAGAGGTCTACGGACGTTTAAGTTATACAGCCTTTTTAATTCCTGGTCTGGTGATGATGAGTGTCTTGCAAAATGCTTTTGCAAATACCTCATCTTCTTTGATTCAATCTAAGGTCACTGGCAACTTAGTATTTGTTTTGTTGGCCCCACTAAGTCATTTTGAGTTTTACTCTGCTTATATTTTGGCCGCAGTATTTCGGGGAATTGTTGTGGGGCTTGGTGTACTGTTAATTACTATCTGGTTCGCAACGCCTACCTTGGAGTATCCATTGTGGATTTTGACGTTTGCTTTCTTGGGTGCAGCAATTTTGGGAAGTCTTGGTTTGATAGCAGGTATTTGGGCTGATAAATATGACCAGTTAGCTGCTTTTCAGAACTTCATCATCATGCCTGCAACAATGTTGTCAGGCGTTTTTTACTCCATCCACTCTTTACCGCCAGCGTGGCAAGTAGTGTCACATTTCAATCCGTTTTTTTACATGATTGATGGCTTCCGTTACGGCTTTTTTGGAGTTTCAGATAACTCCCCTTGGAGCAGCTTAGTGATTGTGTTCTGCTTTTTTGTAGTGGTGTCAGTCATTGCTTTACGCCTGTTGCAAAAGGGCTATAAGCTCCGTTATTAATTGTTGAAAACCCGAGTTTGATTAGGAAAAGAAATGCTACCCACCCCAGAACAAATTGAAGACTACATCAAGCAAGGGATAACCTGCACCCACATTCAAGTTGAGGGCGATGGCCAGCACTTTTTTGCAACCATCGTGAGCCCTGAGTTTGAAGGCAAGCGTTTGGTGCAGCGCCACCAATTGGTATATGGTGTAATGGGCGATCGTATGAAAGCAGAAGTCCACGCCTTATCAATTAAGGCATTTACACCTGAAGAATTTGCACAAAATTCAGCAGCATAAAAATTACATCATTACTCATTACAAATTAATAAATAAGTTTTTACTGGAATCGTTTCATGGATAAATTACGAATGGTTGGCGGCGCTCCTCTTAATGGAGAGGTAGTCATTGCTGGCGCTAAAAATGCCGCATTGCCAATTCTGTGTGCTTGTCTTTTGACTGATCAACCAGTTGTATTGCGCAATGTGCCTGATTTACAAGACGTGCGTACCATGCTCAAGCTTTTGCAAGAAATTGGCGTAACAGTTGATTTCCCGAGCCCTGACGATCACAGTCATATGGTGTTGAACGCAGCGGTTATTAAAAGTTCAGAAGCTACTTATGAGATGGTGAAGACCATGCGCGCTTCCATCTTGGTGCTTGGTCCACTGTTGGCCAGAATGCATAGCGCCAAGGTTTCATTGCCTGGTGGTTGCGCTATTGGTGCACGACCAGTGGATCAGCACATCAAAGGTTTGAAGGCGATGGGCGCCAGCATCAAGATTAAGAGCGGCTATATTCAAGCTGAAACTAAGCCACAGTCAGATCGCCTAAAGGGCGCCTCCATCTTGACCGACATGATTACCGTAACCGGTACTGAGAATTTATTGATGGCTGCCACTTTGGCATCTGGCACAACCATTTTAGAAAATGCTGCACGCGAGCCTGAGGTTGGTGACTTGGCTGAATTGTTGGTCAAGATGGGTGCGAAGATTTCAGGCATTGGTAGTGATCGGCTAGTAATTGAGGGGGTAGAAAAACTTCACGGTGCTGAGCATTCGGTTATCCCGGATCGCATTGAGGCGGGCACATTCTTGTGTGCGGTTGCCGCTACTGGTGGTGAGATCACCGTTAAGCATTGCCGTCCCGATACTTTAGATGCCGTAATTGTGAAGTTGAAAGAAGCGGGTCTGCAGATGGAGATTGGCCCAGACTGGATTAAGGCTTCGATGCAGGGTCGTCCTAAAGCAGTCAACTTCCGCACCTCTGAGTACCCCGCTTTCCCAACAGATATGCAGGCACAGCTGATGACAGTTAATGCAATCGCATTGGGTAATTCAACGATTACAGAAACAATTTTTGAAAACCGCTTTATGCACGTACAAGAGCTCAATCGTCTGGGGGCAGATATTGCCATTGAAGGTAATACGGCGATTGCTCAGGGAGTAGAAAAGCTCTCTGGTGCGATTGTGATGGCCACCGATTTGCGAGCCTCAGCTAGTTTGGTGATTGCTGGATTGGCTGCCCAAGGTGAAACCCAGGTCGACCGGATTTACCACTTAGATCGTGGCTATGACCGCATGGAGCAGAAGTTAACCCTCTTGGGCGCCAATATTGAGCGCGTGAAGTAAGGCTGATGGATAATTAGTCCATGAAATTGACTTTAGCCCTTTCCAAAGGGCGCATCTTCGAAGAAACCGCAGAGATCTTATCTAAGGTCGGTATTGTGCCGCTGGAAGATCCCGAGAAGTCACGAAAACTCATTATTGAGACCTCTAATCCAGATGTTCGCCTGATTATTGTTCGTGCCTCAGATGTGCCTACTTATGTGCAATTTGGCGGCGCTGATTTTGGGGTTGCTGGGTTGGATGTGTTGATGGAAAAAGGTAGCGATGGTTTGTACGTACCTTACGATTTGGATATTGCCAAGTGCCGTATGTCTGTGGCGGTCCGCGAAGGATTTGACTACGCGGCTGCAGTAAAACAAGGCTCCCGTTTAAAAGTTGCAACAAAGTACGTTAATTGCGCGCGTGAACACTTTGCCAATAAAGGTGTGCATATCGACACGATTCAACTGTACGGTTCGATGGAGCTCGCTCCCTTGGTCGGCCTGGCAGATGCGATTGTGGATTTGGTGTCTACTGGCAATACGCTCAAAGCAAACGGCTTAGTGGAAGTTGAGCCGATCGCTGATATCAGTGCGCGTCTGGTCGTCAATCAAGCTTCCTACAAGCGTAAGCGTGCTCAGTTACAGCCTATTTTTGAGTTGCTGAAGTAATGGCAGCTAGAGAAAAAGTCCAATCAATGTCTTCACAAATTAACGTTAAGCGCCTTAACAGCAGGGATACTGGTTTCAGAGAAATTCTGTTGTCGAGTTTGTCTTTGCCGACTGCTGATGATGAGGCGATAGATGCTGCAGTAGTGAAGATTTTGGCAGCAGTTAAAGACAAGGGTGATGAAGCGGTTCTGGGGTTTACAAAGCAGTTTGATCGCTTGAATGTGGCTAGCGTTTCTGATTTAGAGATTCCTCGCAAAGATTTAGAGCAGGCTTATCAATCTTTATCTGCTGAGCAAAAAAATGCCCTCGATATTGCTGCGCAAAGAGTACGCGCTTATCACGAGAAGCAAAAGATTGAAGCAGGTTGCCACTCTTGGGAGTACGAAGAGAAGGATGGAACACGTCTTGGTCAAAAAGTCACTCCACTGGATCGTGTTGGCATTTATGTGCCGGGCGGAAAAGCAGCTTATCCATCATCCGTGCTGATGAATGCCATTCCTGCAAAGGTGGCGGGCGTTGCCGAGGTGATCATGGTGGTGCCCACTCCTGATGGCGCGCGCAATCCTTTAGTTTTGGCGGCAGCGTATCTTGCTGGTGTAGATCGCGTCTTTACGATCGGTGGCGCTCAGGCAGTCGGCGCCTTGGCTTACGGTACCAAAACGATTCCATCGGTTGACAAGATTGTTGGGCCTGGTAATGCCTATGTGGCTGCAGCCAAGCGCAGAGTATTTGGCATTGTGGGCATCGATATGATTGCTGGCCCATCTGAAATTTTGGTGCTTTGTGATGGTTCAAGTAATCCGGATTGGGTTGCAATGGATCTGTTCTCTCAGGCGGAACATGATGAGCAGGCGCAATCGATCTTGCTGTGTCCGGACGCCGCATATATTGAACAAGTGCAAGCAAGCATCAATAAGCTCCTCCCAGAAATGCCAAGAGCAAAGGTGATTGAAACTTCGCTCACAAATCGCGCTTTGTTGATTCAGGTAAAAGATATGTCTGAGGCCTGTGAGATTGCTAATGCGATTGCTGCTGAGCACTTGGAGATTTGTGCTGCTGATCCACGTAAGTGGGCTGACCAAATTCGTCATGCGGGCGCCATCTTTATGGGTAACTACACCAGTGAATCATTGGGTGATTATTGCGCCGGTCCCAATCACGTTTTACCGACAGCGCGTACTGCGCGATTCTCGTCACCATTGGGTGTGTATGACTTCATCAAGCGCTCAAGCATGATTGAGGTGAGTGAGGCTGGTGCTCAAACCTTGGGTGCAGTAGCGAGCACGCTAGCTCACGGTGAGGGCTTACAAGCTCATGCACGTGCAGCTGAGATGCGCTTGAAGAGGTAAGAGCGCAATCTACCTGCGCTTGCTTCTTAAAAAAAATTAATTCAGGATTTCTTTTAAAGCCGCGACGAGTTCGCTGCTTTGTTCATCTGTGCCAATCGTAATGCGCAAGAACTCTTCTATGCGTGGTGATTTGAAATGACGCACGATGATCCCGCGATCCCGCAAGGCTTGATATAACTTAGCTCCAGCATGCTTCGGATGGCGAGTGAAAATAAAGTTTGCGGTTGAGGGTAGAGTTGCAAATCCCAATGCATCGAGTTGCTCAATCAACTTTGTGCGGGTTTGAATCACCTTAGCTGAGGTTGCTTCCAGATGCGCTTGATCCTCAATGGCTGCAATTGCACCAGCTTGAGCAAGGCGTCCCAAGGGGTAGGAGTTAAAACTGTTCTTGACTCGTTCCAAGCCCTCAATCAAGGTTGGATGACCAACCGCAAAGCCGACGCGTAGACCAGCTAGAGCACGGGATTTAGAGAGCGTGTGCACTACTAACAAATTTTCTGGACAGTTGGCACCACGCAATAGTGGGATGCAAGATTCAGTTCCGTAATCGACATAAGCCTCATCAATGACAACTACTGAATCTTTGTTGCGCAAGACTAGCGCTTCAATTTCTGAGCGGGGAATCGATCTACCAGTTGGAGCATTGGGATTGGGGAAAATAATTCCGCCGTTAGGATATTGGTAGTCAGCAGTTTTTATCTCAAAATTTTCGTCCAAAGGAACTATGTGGGACTCAATTCCAAAAAGTTTGCAGTAGACGGGATAGAAGCTGTAGGTAATGTCTGGAAAATGCACTGGCTTACTTTGCTTGAGTAAACCAGCAAAGACATGAGCCAACACTTCATCGGAGCCATTGCCGACAAAGACTTGATTCGCGTCTAAGCCATGTAATTTTGCGATGGCTTGTTTTAGGGCTGCGCCTTCCGGATCGGGATAAAGGCGTAAATCTGCAGTATTTTGACCTTCAATAGCAGCTAGCGCTTTTGGCGATGGGCCATAGGGGCTCTCATTGGTATTGAGTTTTACCAGCCGCTGCATTTGCGGTTGCTCCCCTGGAACATAGGGGGTTAGGGTTTGAACAACGGGGCTCCAAAAACGGCTCATGAGGGTTCTCAGGTCAAAAATCGGGATAAAAGTGCAGCGATATCGCTATTTAAATCTCTTCTAGGAATGATATTATGAGGCTTCAATCAACACTTCGCCTCGCGGCGCAATGAAGCATGCGGCAAGCCGACGTCACCCGAAACACTTCGGAAACCAAAATTCAGATTTCCATCAATTTAGATGGAACCGGTAAGGCTGAGCTAGCCTCCGGAGTCCCTTTTCTAGACCACATGCTTGATCAGATTGCCCGTCACGGCATGATTGACCTCAAGGTGGTTGCTAATGGCGATACCCATATTGATGACCACCACACCGTTGAAGATGTGGGAATCACTCTAGGTCAGGCCTTTGCCAAAGCGGTGGGCGATAAAGCGGGTATTACTCGTTACGGTCACTCTTATGTGCCTCTTGATGAGACTCTTTCTCGCGTAGTGATTGATTTCTCTGGTCGCCCAGGTTTGGAATTTAATGTTCCATTTACCCGCGCACGCGTAGGCGACTTTGATGTGGATCTCAGCATTGAGTTCTTCCGTGGTTTTGTGAACCATGCTGGAGTCACTTTGCACATCGATAATTTGCGCGGTATTAATGCGCATCATCAGATTGAAACTGTGTTCAAGGCATTTGGGCGCGCTTTGCGTATGGCCTTAGAGCTTGATCCACGCGCTTCAGGCGCCATCCCTTCAACTAAAGGAAGTCTGTAATCTAGACTCCCCACGGTTGCTCAGAAGACAACAGAAGACAACAGGTAAATTTTGGCGCAAACCATTGCGATCGTCGACTACGGAATGGGCAATCTCCGTTCCGTATATCAAGCATTTCATCATGTTGCACCCGATGACAATGTATTGATTGCTCATCAGCCGGAAGAGATTCATTCTGCAGATCGCGTCGTTTTGCCTGGTCAAGGCGCTATGCCAGATTGCATGAAGCATTTGGAAGAATCCGGATTGTTAGATGCCTTACTGGAGGCTTCCAAAAGTAAGCCACTTTTAGGGGTCTGCGTAGGCGAGCAAATGCTCTTTGATAGAAGTGCAGAGGTACGCGCTGCCGAGCAATGGACACCTTGTTTGGGTTTGATTCCTGGGGAAGTGCGTCGTTTTGAGCTGGCTGGTAAAAAGCAGCCAGATGGATCCTCTTATAAAGTCCCTCATATGGGCTGGAACCAAGTCCGCCAAGATCGAAAGCACCCCCTTTGGGATGGCATACCTGATCTAACGAGCTTCTATTTTGTACACAGCTACTATGTTGTGCCGCAGCGCAATGAAGATACAGTCGGTTCCACTGAATATGGTGATTGGTTTACTTCTGCGGTGGCGCGAGATAATATTTTTGCAACTCAATTTCATCCAGAAAAAAGTGCAGAATGCGGTTTAAAGCTTTATAAAAATTTTGTTTCTTGGCAACCTTAATATTCCTAACCATTCGCTATGCTGCTGATTCCCGCAATTGATCTTAAAGACGGCCACTGTGTTCGACTCGAACAAGGTGATATGGATAAAGCTACGGTATTCTCAGAAGACCCTGGCGCAATGGCGGCGCATTGGATTAGCAAAGGTGCTCGACGCTTACATTTAGTAGATCTCAACGGCGCATTTGCTGGCAAGCTCAAAAATGAGTCTGCGATTAAGTCGATCCTCAAAGCGGTTGGCAACGAAATCCCCGTGCAACTCGGTGGCGGTATTCGTGATCTTGAAACCATTGAGCGCTTATTGGATGACGGTATTAGCACTGTCATTATTGGTACGGCAGCTGTGAAGAATCCCGGCTTTGTACAAGATGCTTGCACAGCATTTCCTGGTCATGTGATGGTTGGTCTTGATGCACGCGATGGCAAGGTGGCTACTGATGGTTGGAGCAAGATTACCGGTCATGAAGTCATTGACCTCGCTAAGAAGTTTGAAGATTGGGGCGTAGAGGCCATTATCTATACCGACATTGGTCGGGATGGCATGCTTAAGGGCGTCAACATCGAAGCCACGATCAAGCTGGCTCAAGCCATTCGTATTCCGGTAATTGCCAGTGGTGGACTCTCTAGTAATCAAGATATTGAAGCGCTTTGTAAAGCTGAAGAAGAGGGTGTCATGGGAGTGATTGCGGGACGCTCAATCTACGCTGGCGACCTTGATCTTGCAGCCGCTCAAAAATATGCTGATGAGTTAACCATCAAGTACGCAAAGAAAATCATCTAGTGTTAACGAAGCGAATTATTCCTTGTTTGGATGTCACTGCAGGGCGCGTTGTTAAGGGTGTTAACTTTGTAGGCTTGCGTGATGCAGGTGATCCCGTAGAAATCGCTAAACGTTATGACACCCAAGGTGCCGACGAGCTGACATTCTTAGACATTACTGCAACATCTGATGGTCGCGATTTAATCTTGCACATCATTGAAGATGTGGCATCACAGGTTTTTATTCCCTTGACTGTTGGTGGCGGTGTTCGCGCGGTTGCTGATGTGCGGCGCTTGCTCAATGCTGGCGCCGATAAAGTGAGTATGAATTCTTCTGCGGTTGCCAATCCTGATTTAGTGTCTGATGCTGCTTCCTATTACGGCTCTCAATGCATTGTGGTGGCGATTGATGCCAAGCAAACTGAAGCGGGTAATTGGGAAGTGTTTACCCATGGCGGTAGAACTGCGACTGGAATGGATGTAGTCAAATGGGCTACTGAAGTGGCTAAACGTGGTGCAGGTGAGATTCTTTTGACTAGCATGAACCGCGATGGCAGCAAGGATGGCTTTGATTTAGCTTTAACTGCTGCAGTAAGCGACGCGGTTTCTGTTCCCGTGATTGCCTCTGGCGGCGTTGGTAATTTGCAGCATTTAGTGGATGGGATTACTAAGGGCCATGCAGATGCAGTATTGGCAGCTAGCATTTTTCATTATGGTGAATACACCGTTGGGCAGGCAAAAGAATATATGGCTGCCCAAGGAATTCCTGTTCGGATTTAGTTGTTGTTCTTAAGCGCTAATCGCCATATGCGCGATAAATGCTGAACGGTTTTCACCAGCGGATTTGGCCTTAGCATCCAATCTTGCCAGCACTCTTTTTGGTAAAGAGATATTTACTCTTTCGATGTCGTCCGATAGTAATGCCGGGTCAATCTCAGCAATTGCCCAGATATATCCTTTGAACTCTTTCTTCTTTTGAAGATCGGTAATAGAGCTGGGCCTTGGGATATCTTCGCCCGCGTCTAATGCAGCCTCAATCCAAAGCTCAATCGCTTCTTTGGCATTCTCAATAGCCTCATCAATTCCACTGTCAGCGGCAGAAAAGCAGCCTTGCATATCGGGAACAATCACACCCCAAGCTAACTTATCTCCACCCGGTTCAATAGCAATTGGATATTTCATCATTCATCCTTCTTTTTAATTCCTGCTTGTTTCAGTAGCTTTTGAACCAATCCAATTCCTAGATCTTTTTTGGGGTGAGGAACCGTAATGTGCCCAGCTTTACGCGGATGGTTAAAACATGATGAGAGCCTTTTGAGCCCCGCAAAACCCAGCCATCTTTTTCTAATGCCTTGATTAGTTCTTTGCTATTCATCCTTGAATTATAAATTCTATACACACCATACACACAAATTAGGATAGTGTCCATGATGTGGGTTGGGTCATTACCTCAATCGTGCGCAATCGCTTATTTACTTGGCCCCTAACAATTCTGTCAAAATTGGATAAATGTCAGATACGAATAAAAACTCACAAGACCAGGCCTTATTAGAAGCGGTGACTTGGAATGACCAAGGATTGGTTCCAGTAATCGCCCAAGAAGTTGGCAGCAAGGATATCTTGATGATGGCCTGGATGAATCGCGACGCATTATTGGAAACCTTACGTTTAGGTGAAGCAGTCTATTGGACTCGTTCCAGACAAAAACTGTGGCACAAAGGTGAAGAATCTGGGCACACCCAGAAAGTAAAAGAAATTCGCTTGGATTGTGATGGCGATACGATTTTGCTTTTGGTGGAGCAAAAAGATGGCATTGCTTGCCATACTGGTGAGCATAGCTGCTTCTTTATGCGTTTGGACTCTACAAAGACTGCTTGGGTAGATGAGTCAGTTTCTAAAAAATAGAGAACCTAAAGTTTTTTGCTTAAAAGACATAAAATAACCTGATGACTAGTTCTGCAAATAAACCTTCTAATCTCGATTCTGCATTCGCCCATTTGGCGGATGTGGTGGATCAACGTCGTGATGCATTTAAGGCGGGCCAAGCAGATCCCAAAACTTCATATACCGCTTTGCTCTTTTCAAAGGGTGATGACGGGATCTTGAAAAAGATTGGTGAAGAAGCGACTGAAGCTGTGATGGCGGCAAAAGATGCGCGCAACTCGAACTTGGCGGCTGATCAGCAAAAGCTCTTAGTGGGCGAAATGGCTGATTTGTGGTTTCACTGCTTGATTGCTTTGTCTCAATTTAACCTGCGCCCGGAAGATGTGATTGCCGAACTTGATCGTCGTCTGGGAACATCCGGCATCGAAGAGAAGGCTGCGAGAAAAGCGGCTGGTAAAGAGTAAGTACGGATAAATACGAGAAAAAGTATGTCACACGATCCTAATTGCCTGTTTTGTAAGATTTCTCAAGGTTTGATTCCCTCCCAGAAGGTCTATGAGGATGAAGAAATCTATGCTTTTAAAGATATCAACCCAGCAGCGCCAATCCATTTTTTGATGATTCCTAAAAAGCATATCCCTATGCTGGAGTCAGCAGAAAGCATAGATGCGCCTTTGCTGGGTAGAATGATGGAATTAGCACCGCGTCTTGCCAAAGAGCAGGGCTGTCGTCCCGGTAAGGATGGTGGCTTTAGGTTAATGGTTAACAATGGTGCGGATGGTGGGCAGGAGGTTTATCACTTGCACTTACATGTGATGGGCGGTCCCCGCCCCTGGAAAAAATAATCCAAGGAGATTAAAAATGGGTTCATTTAGCATTTGGCATTGGTTGATTGTTTTGGTTATCGTGATGTTGGTATTCGGTACCAAAAAATTGCGCAATATCGGTCAAGATTTGGGCGGCGCTGTAAAAGGCTTTAAAGATGGCATGAAAACTGCTGAAGAGCCTAAAGAGCAAATTCAACAAAGTTCTGCAGCAGCAGACAAGACTGTTGATGTTCACGCTAAAGACGTCAACAAATAACCAACTAATAACTGAAGCGCAATTGAAACTCATGCTGTATTTAAATAACTGCGTTAAATGATTGATCTCGGAGTTTCAAAACTTGCGCTGATTGCTGTAGTTGCTCTGGTGGTGGTAGGACCAGAGCGCCTGCCTAAAGTAGCTCGCATGGCCGGTAATTTGTTTGGACGTGCTCAGCGCTATATGGCTGATGTCAAGTCTGAAGTGAGTCGTCAAATGGAAGTGGAAGAATTTAAAAAGTTTCGAGAAGAAACTGCTGCCACTCTCAAAGAGGTTGAAAACAGTATTGGCTCAACAGTTCAAGAGGCTAGCGCTAACTTAAGCGATCAAGCGGATATTTTTGAAACGAGCTTTGATAAGCCGCTATTAGATGAAAAAGAAGTACTGCGCAAAACCAAGCGCCAAGGCCGTAATAGCTGGGGTGTGCGCCGTGCTGCAAGGCCCCTTTGGTTCAAGCGTTCCGCAGGCATTCGTACTCGGGTGCAATCTGGCGCTGCCAGAATGAAGCGCTTTCATCACAGTGCCGGCAAATAAAAATAATTGTAAAAAGTAAAAGAATAAAAACACTTACGCATGACTGAAAACAATTCAACTGAAGATTCGGGATTACAGGAAACTTTTCTTTCCCACTTATTTGAATTACGTGATCGCGTAATTAAAGCAGCGCTCGCCATTATTGTTGTCTTCGTATGTCTAGTCTACTGGGCGCCGGATATTTTCCATTTGTTTGCACAGCCTTTATTAAAGGCTTTGCCTGCCGGTGGCAAGATGATTGTGACGGACGTCACAGGTTCATTCTTTGTACCGATGAAGGTCACTATGCTGGTCGCATTCATCATCGCTTTACCAGTGGTGATGTATCAACTTTGGGCCTTTATTGCGCCTGGTTTGTATTTACACGAAAGAAAACTCATTCTGCCTTTGGTTGTAAGTAGCTATACCTTGTTCATTGCCGGTATGGCATTTGCTTACTTCTTGGTGTTTCCAACAGTATTTAAGTTCATGGCAAGTTACAACGCACCCTTGGGCGCGGAGATGTCGACCGACATTGATAACTACTTAAGTTTTGCCATGACAACCTTCTTGGCATTTGGTATTACTTTTGAAGTACCTGTTGTGGTGGTTGTCTTGGTGCGCATGGGTATGGTGCCCTTGGCTAAACTGAAAGAAATTCGCCCTTATGTGATTGTGGGTGCTTTTGTAATTTCGGCGGTAGTTACACCGCCTGACGTACTTTCTCAATTATTACTAGCTGTGCCAATGACCGTGCTCTATGAGTTGGGTTTATTGGTTGCGCGCTTTTATGTACCAAAGCCTTCCGATGAGGATGCTGCAACTGATCAATCGACTTCTGCATCGGCTTGATTCTTGGAAAAAGTAGTCGTTAGCCAGTTGGTGACTCGATCAAAGCGATAACGTCTTTGACGTAAATTACCCTCCAGATCCATCTCCGAACCAGCAAAGGCTTTGCCAGCCGCCAAAAGGGCGCGACGCTGTTGAATCGTTTCAATCTGAATCAATCTAGGCAAGATTTTTGGTAATTCCCAGCGAATATCCACCACTACGCAATGTTCGTGCTGTAGCTGGCCCACCTCGCTTAATAACAATTCTGCTTTACTGAAATTAAATTGGTTGGCAATGATGATGCGATGGCATAGCAGTAGCCAGTCTTCATCCACCTTATGTTCGGCATGGTGATTAATCGCCTCTTCGGCGCATTGAGCTAATTCATACCATTCATTGGATTTGGGATTGGGACAGCTCTCCAAAATCTTACTGAGCAATTCTTTTGCTTCAGGCACACCTTGTTGATGGGCCTGCCATACCCAATAGGATGCTTGTAGCCCACGGACTTTTTCTTCGCTCTTCTCTCGCTTGCGCCAAAGGTTGGCGCCTTTGCGAAGTTGTGCCTGTGGATGACCCAGATCAGCAGCACGATCGATGCAGCGATCGCTCTCTGCGGCGTTGTAACCAGAGAATTGCGGGCGACGATAAATTTCACCGAGCGCATACCAAGCATCTCGATCACCATCTTTGGCAGCAAGCTCTAACCAGTGAGCAGCTTTCTTCAGGGATGCATTTGATTTGTTTTGCTCTGAGTGGGCACTTCCATCTAATTGCGCAAGACGCAAACCCAGAGTGAGTTTTGCAATGGTTAATCCAAGTTCTGCGGCCTGGGTTAAGGCATCTTCATTTTGTTCATCAAGCCAAACTTCCCATAGAGAAGACAGTGCTTCATTTTTTGGCTGAAGCTTAATCAACAATTCTTTTGCATTGTTTGCAAAAAGAGATTCGCCATCCGCAAGCTCCTGCAAATATTGTTTGGCAATCTTTTGTATGCCAACAAAATCTAGCGAAGAAATTTTTTCTAGCGTCGCTGAATTCTTTTTTACCCAATCAAGCAGCTGGGATTGCACTTCTTGATTGGTGGGATTAATTAATAAATTGGCAAGCTGCCATTTAGCTGCCCCACTAGAAGCGGCTGAGCCTCCAGCATCGGCTAGCTGCCAAAAGGAGTTCCATCCAAACTCAAAAGCAGGGGAGCCAAAGGTTTCCGCCAGTGGGATTTCAGCAACCTGACTTAAAAGATGCGAAATTTGAGCGCTACTTGAGCTTATATCTACAAGCTCTTGATTTGTAATAGAAAAATATGATTTTTCTAGCCAAATCAGAGCGTTAGCAGGTTGAATCGGAGTTTTGAAAGCCCCGGTAAGGTATGCGGAGGCTAGCTTTTGTTGCGCAGAAACATCACCCAAACGGGCTGAACTAAGGATTTTTAAGAATTCGCGACTTGCCATATGACAATTTTGGCATTTCGAGCCCATAAAAGACAGAAAACAAAGGTCTTGTTGTCGAGATACAACGAAGAAAGCCAAAAAACTACCTTTTGACAAGCAAAAAGAGCTCCTAAATACCCTGACCCCCAGTCTAGTGAGGCAAAAGAAGCAAAATTCATTGGTCCCAGTTTTATTTGGGCATTACTTTTAATTTTTGGAGATTTAAAGAATGAAAAAATCGCTATTAGCAGTTGCAGCTATCGGTGCATTTGCATCTGCTGCTCAAGCTCAGTCCAGCGTAACCGTTTACGGTATCTTGGACGTTGGTTACATTGGTTCTAATGTACGCACATCAGCTACAGCTGATGGTGTTAAAAAAACTACCACTAGTCAATTTGGTCAGTCTGCTGAGCAAACTTCACGTATGGGTTTCAAAGGTACTGAAGATTTGGGTAACGGCACTTCAGCTTTCTTCACAGCTGAATTCCAGCTCCAGCCACAAGACCAGACATTGTCTGGTAACAGCACAAACAAAGACGCTAACAATGCTAACGCTCAATCAGGCGGCTTGTTAAATCGTCAAACTTTTGTTGGTTTGAAGAAAAACGGTATCGGCCAAACTGCAGTTGGTTTGCAATACACACCAATCTTTAATGCAGGCGCAGCAACAAGTGCTGGTCAATACAACAACATGTTGGGCGATTTAGTTTACGCTGGCTCAACAACTGCTGGTAATAACGGCGGCGGTGCTACAACTGCTGGTTTCACAAGCCGTACAGCCAACACTTTGAGTGTTCAGTCTGATAAATTTGCTGGCTTTTCTGCTGGCGCAATGTACACACTGAATAACAGTAACTCTACTGAAACTGTTACTCCAACTTCAACTGTAGCTGGTGCTGGCGGTAGCACTAACGCAAGTGGTTGGGGTTTGAATGCAGACTACACTTTCAATAAGTTCTACATCACTGGTGCTTACCAGGCTCTCAAGCAGTTGACAACAGCTACTAACGTTGGAACACCTGGAGCATTTACTTCAACTACAACAACAGTTGGCGCAACTGGCGTTTGGACAGGCGCTCAGCCTTCTTCAGGCATTGCAGGTAGCGCGATTAACATTCAAGATAACCAATCTTTTGCTGGTGCAACTTATGACTTCGGTATTTTGAAGGCATACGCACAGTGGGTATCAAGAAAAGCAAGTTCAACAATTAACTCTGGCTACTATGTAAAACGTTCAGCCGAACAGATTGGTGTTCGTAGCTTCATTACTCCAGTAGTTGAGGCTTGGGCTTCAGTAGGTACTGGTCGCTACACAGCATATGGCACTCAACAGCCTACAGCCAATTTCAACGGCTGGCAGATTGGTTCTAACTACCTGTTGAGCAAGCGTACAAACTTGTATGCAATCTATGGCCAACAGAACTTTAGCAATGCTGCTACTTCTACAAGTACTGTTAGTGCAAACGCTAATAACTACGCAATTGGCGTGCGTCACACTTTCTAATTGCTTGCTAGCGTAAGCTAGTTAAGAATTAGTTAGGTATCAAATTAACCCACTGTGGAAACACAGTGGGTTTTTTCTTTTTAGGCTGGATTAATCGTAGAATAGGGTGACATTCTTGGTTATATAGGACCTTTATATGAAAACTCATTTACTACGTTTTTCCTTGTTATTTGTTGGTTTTACTGCTGCGCAGACTCTTTATGCAGCCTCCCCAACTCTAGACAAAATCAAGTCCTCTGGCGCCATCACCATGGGTGTGCGCGAGTCTTCTATTCCGATGTCTTATACAACTGGTGATAGCCGCTTTGATGGTTACCACGTTGAGATCTGCCGCATGATTTTGAGCGATATTAAAGACAAGCTAAAGCTCGGTACATTGCGTATTAACTACCAACCAGTCACTTCACAGAATCGCGTTCCGCTAATGCAAAACGGCACCATCGATATTGAATGCGGAACCACTACCAATAACGTAGCGCGCGCTAAGGATGTTGGTTTTGCCAATACTTTGTATGTTGAAGAAGTACGCATTGCAGTCAAGGCGAATTCAGGAATTAATTCAATCTCGCAGTTAGCCGGTAAAAAAGTGGCGACCACTACCGGCACCACTTCTGTTCAGCTATTGCGCAAACATGAAAAAGCCAATGGCGTTAATTTCGATGAGGTATTTGGTAAGGATCATGCTGATAGCTTCTTATTGCTGGAGTCTGGCCGTGCCGATGCATTCGTGATGGATGGATCTATCTTGGCTGGCAATATTGCCAATTCCAAGAATCCAAAGGATTACAAAATTGTTGGTGAGGTATTAAGCACTGAACCGATTGCCATCATGGTTCCTAAAAATGATCCAGAATTTAAAGCCGCAGTAAATGAAGCCATTGCGAAGATTGTGAAGAATGGCAATATGCCTAAGCTCTGGAATAAGTGGTTCTTGTCGCCAATTCCGCCAAAGAATATTGTGGTGGGCCTTGAGTTATCCCCTGCAACCAAAAATGCTTGGGCTAATCCGAATGACAAGCCTGCTGAAGACTATCAGAAGAAATAATGGCATTAGATTTAGGTGTCTTTTGTAAGAACACCTTAGATGGCGAGGTAGTTGAGCACTGCTTTTCTGCAGTCTTTGGTTTGGGTCAAAATACAGACCCTAGTTATTTAGATTGGCTGCTAAAAGCTTGGGGTTGGACCTTAGCAGTCGCTGGCTTGGGTCTGACAATTGCTTTGATTCTAGGCGCTGTCATGGGCACGCTGCGCACGCTCCCAGATAGCGGTAGATTGAGTAAATGGCTTATTCGCCTCTCGACAGCTTGGGTAGAGCTTTTCAGAAATATTCCCATTCTGGTTCAGGTTTTTCTCTGGTATCACGTCATCCCTGCGTTTGTGTCGCCTTTGAAGGCCTTGCCCTCCTATTGGTTGGTCAGTATTGCCTTAGGCTTTTTTACTTCTGCGCGGATTGCAGAGCAGGTGAGGGCGGGTATTCAGGCGCTTCCTAGTGGGCAGAGAATGGCAGCCACTGCTTTAGGGCTTACTACATCACAAAGCTATCGTTATGTGATCTTGCCGATGGCATTGCGTATTGTGATTCCACCACTGACTTCAGAGAGCATGAATCTTATTAAGAACTCTTCTGTCGCCTTTGCGGTTTCAGTTCCCGAGTTGACGCTGTTTGCAATGCAAGCTCAAGAAGAAACCTCACATGGTGTAGAAATTTATTTGGCAGTGACATTCTTGTATGCCATCTCGGCCTTTGCGGTGAATCGTGTGATGGCGGCTATTGAAAAAAGAACGCGCATTCCAGGATTTATTGCAGCCTCCAATGATGCGGCGGTGCACTAAATGCTGAGTCTTGATCTGAGCTTTTACAACTGGGAACTTTTCACCAATTACATTCTGAAGGGCTTACTCTTTAGCGTGCAATTGACGGTGATTGCAACAGTAGGTGGAATTGTTTTTGGTACTTTCTTGGCCCTCATGCGCTTATCTGGCAAGCCTTCACTGGTTTACCCAGCCACCTTCTATGTCAACACAATGCGCTCCATTCCGCTGGTGATGGTGATTTTATGGTTCTTCTTATTAATTCCGATGTTGATAGGTCGCCCTATTGGTGCCGATCTATCAGCGACCATTACTTTTATTGCGTTCGAGGCGGCTTTCTTTTCAGAGATTGTGCGCGCAGGTATTCAGTCGGTACCTAAGGGGCAAGCCTACGCTGCAGAAGCGCTGGGCATGACCTATGGGCAAAACATGCGCTTGATTATTCTGCCGCAAGCATTCAGAAACATGATTCCTGTTTTTATGACGCAAACGATTATTTTGTTTCAAGATACTTCATTGGTATATGCCATTGGCGCTTATGACTTGCTCAAGGGGTTTGAGATTGCCGGAAAAAATTATGGACGCCCTATTGAGACTTATATCTTGGCGGCATTTACATATTTCATTATTTGCTTTTCGCTTTCTAAAGTGGTGCGCAAGATTCACGCCAAAATCGCCATCATTCGTTAACTATTAATTGTGAATTGATAAAACCCAGATGATTGAACTTCGCAATGTTTCTAAGTGGTATGGCTCCTTTCAGGTGTTGACGGATTGCAGTACGTCTATTGAAAAAGGGGAGGTCGTTGTCATCTGTGGACCATCTGGTTCAGGCAAATCCACCTTGATAAAAACCATCAATGCTTTGGAGCCTTTTCAGCAAGGTGAAATCATTGTTGATGGAGTGCCATTGCATGACCCCAAAACAAATCTACCTCAATTGCGCGCTAGGGTGGGCATGGTATTTCAGCACTTCGAGCTTTTCCCGCATTTGAGCGTTACTGAGAACCTCACTCTGGCACAAATGAAGGTCTTGGGGCGTTCTACTGATGAGGCCAATAAACATGGACTGAAGTATCTAGAGCGAGTGGGATTGCTGGCACAAAAAGATAAATTTCCGGGCCAGTTATCAGGAGGTCAACAGCAACGTGTTGCTATTGCTAGAGCTTTAAGTATGGATCCCATTGTGATGTTATTTGACGAGCCTACTTCTGCTTTAGACCCAGAAATGGTTGGCGAAGTGTTGGATGTGATGGTCAAGCTTGCCAATGAGGGTATGACTATGTGTTGCGTCACCCATGAGATGGGCTTTGCCAGAAAAGTAAGTCATCGGGTAATTTTTATGGATCAAGGGCGCATTGTTGAGGACTGCAGCAAAGCTGAATTCTTTGACCACCCAGAAGCTCGTTCGCCAAGAGCAAAAGAGTTCCTATCAAAAATATTGGCTAACTAATCAGTTAATTGGCTTGTTGCTTGGGCTTAGGTCGCTTTCCGGTTTGAGCCGTTAATTCCATCTCTTTGCCTTTGCGCAGAATAGTGAGCTTGGCATCATTGCCTGGACTAATTTGAGCAATTTGATTCAATAGGCTGCGCACATCTTTAATGGGATTGCCATTTACCGCAATCAGCACATCTCCAGGCTTCACGTCACCACGCGCCGCTGGACCACCCTCTAGAACGCCTGATAGCAAAACACCCTGAGTGTTGCCAGGCAATCCCAGAGACTCTGAGAGCTCTTTAGTGAGGTTTTGTGGCTCAACCCCGATCCAACCCCTGGTCACGCTGCCATTAGCCAGGATGGATTCCATAATTTGCTTGGCTAGGTTAATGGGGATGGCAAATCCGATACCCATAGAGCCGCCATTATTGGAGTAGATGGCCGTGTTAATTCCGATGAGATTGCCGCGTGTATCAATTAGTGCGCCCCCTGAATTTCCAGGATTAATTGCCGCATCCGTTTGAATAAAGTTTTCAAAGGTATTGATGCCTAGATGGTCGCGCCCTAAAGCAGAAACAATTCCGGAGGTCACTGTTTGGCCAACGCCAAAAGGATTGCCGATTGCGAGAACGACATCGCCAACATGCACGGATTCAAATTTGCCCAGGGTGATTGGGGTTGGCAATTGTTTAGCTTCAATCTTTAAAACAGCTATATCAGTTTCTGGATCACTACCAATGACTTGCGCTTTAACCTTGCGTCCATCGGAGAGGGCGACATCAATGTCATCTGCATCGCTAATGACGTGATGATTGGTCAAGATATAGCCTTCTGGGCTTACTAAAACACCAGATCCCAAGCTAGAGCTCGGCTCCTCTTCCGGGGGTTGATCTCCAAAAAAGAATTTAAATAACGGATCTCCAGAATTTGGAGTGGCGCCTTTACGGGTCTTGGGCTTAGCCGGGGTTTTACTAGTAAAGATATTTACTACCGCAGGCATGGAGCGCTTCACAGCTTCGTGATACGAGCCGGGGCTGAGTTGACCGTCATAGCTACTTTCTTTTAGTGAAACGGTGTCCACTAAAGATCCTACCCTCGACTCTGAAAGCCACTCTGGCTTCAAGGTGGCAACAATAAATAAAGCCGCCAACATCACAGTGACAGCTTGAGCAAATAAGAGCCAATATTTTTGAAGAGAGGAATTCATGGGGGGTATTTTATTTTCGGGTCTGTTGAATCAGAAAATCTTCTAATGCTGTGATGGGCTCTAGGTCATTCAATAAAAGTACTTTAGGTTGTGCAATCTTATCCCTATACGAATTCAGCAGTTCTGGATTCTGAATTAACTCTACTACTAAATGAATATAGTCGCCGACTGATCTGCAAACCATGTCTTCAAGACCAATGCGATGCAGGATCGCACTAGCAAGCCGGCCGCGCATTCTGGCGCCCTCAATAGTGACTACTGGCAGATCACATGCAATTGCTTGCAAGGCTGTATTAAATCCCGAAAACCCGATGGTGTCTAAGTACAAGTCTGCTTTTTGCATGAGTCCATGAAACTCTTCCTTCTTCAAAAAAGGAATAAAGCGCAGAAATTGATTAGCATCGAGCTGGGCATTTGCAAAAGCAAGCTGTAAACGCTCTTTCAGAATTGAAGTGAGGTTCGCTTCGAAGTTAAAGAAGATAAATTGGCATTGACCAAGCTTCTTTGCAATCTCAATAAATATAAAGTCATGGCTTGGCATGTATTTTGAGGGCGATCCAGCGCATAACAGTATAGGCAGGGAGGGATCAATACCAAGACTCTCTAGATTCGGACTTTGCGCTACAACATTCTGATACTCAACATAAGTGCCCAGGTTTGGAAGCTTGATTATTTCTTCACTGTAAAGACTATGGGCATCATCTGGCTCGAGCAGCTCGGCTGATAGAAAGGCGTCGATCGTAGGGATGCCAGTAGTTTCTGGGTGGCCCCAGCTGACTACCTGCAGCGGTGCCAATCGCAAGCAGGCTAGCGCTTTACTTACTGTATCCATGCCAATCTCTGGATACAGAACGACATCTAGGTTTTGATTGGCAATGATCTGGGCGGCAGCAAGAACATCGGTGCCACAGTTGCTGTAGCTGGCTGCCCTTGATTTAGCCAGCTGAGTTTCTTCATCTTCTATGCCGTTGGTATTGAAGATATGCAGCTCAAATTGGTCTGGGTTGAGTTGGTTTACCCATCCCTTGGTAATGGCATGCCAAACAGGGTGGCTACAAATAAAGCTACTAATAATGCCAACCTGGATTTTGGAGTTAACTTGGATGGAAACGCTTTGCTTAGCATCCAATCGATCTTGCAAAGGGCGGGCTAAGCCGGCGCAAATTGCCCCAAATTGCGATAGAAGGGGTTTGTTGTCCTCGTCTTGATAAGCCAGATAAAACGGGTGACGGGCAATCAACTTCTGGAGGAGTGAAGGGTCGATTTTTTGCTGGGGTATTGTTCTTACAAATTCTAGTTGCTGAGTAAATGTGCCCCTGGAATGGCTCAACTCCTTTTCGCTTTTTGCGACCTTGGGTATCTGCGCGATAGTTAAAGCAATATGAGTTTCTATATCAGCTGTATCCAGCTCTAGTGACTTTGCATAGTAGGTTTTTGCCAAATCACCATCGCCGATGTCGTAGTAAATCTCGCCTAATAAGTAAAAGGTTTTCGCATTGCCGGAGTTGATCTTTAGTGCATGTTGATAGCAGTCAATAGCCGCTTCATATTGCTTATATTTTTTTAGGCTGTTACCAAAGTTCAGACAGGCATCAAGATAGTGTGGATTAATTTGTAATGCTCGTTCAAAGCATTGAAAGGCATCATCGTAGTGTTCTATTTGAGTGAACGCATTTCCCAGATTGTTGTAGGCAATTGCAAAGTGAGGATTGGCTTGAATTGCATTCTCTAATATAGCAATCGCTTTATCAGTCTTACCCATTTCAAGTAAGAGAATGCCCTGGTTGCTTAAGGCTTCAGCGTAGTTTGGCCGCAAGGCTAAGGCGCTCTCATAAGCCTTATTTGCCTCATCATTTTTGCCCAAACCCTTTAATGCATTACCGCGATTATTGTGGGTTTCTGGAATATTTGAGTCGCACTGAATTGCTAAATTAAAAAATTGCAGCGCTTCTGCATATTCAAGAAGTGCGTGATGTACTAAACCTAAATTACTGAGCGTTTGTGCAGAATCAGGAGCAAGCCGATTTGCTCGGTTTAAAAAGTCTAATGCAGTTGAATAATGTTGTTTTTGATATGAGCGGATTCCCAAAAGATTGAGAGCATCAACATTATTTTCATCCAGTTGATGCGCGAGCAAAAAATGTTTATCCGCTTCCTCTAGCTTTCCTTGTTGGAGCAATACCAAGCCATTTTGAAAAATGAGTTGAGATTGCTCCCGCGTTTCTTGTTGTGAACGGTTGGACAAATTATTTTTTTAGACTGTCACGAATTTCACGAAGCAACACTACGTCTTCCGGAATCGGTGGGGGAGGGGGTGCATCCATGAGGCGAACCTTGTTTACTACTTTGACCATCTGGAAGATGACAAAAGCTAAAAGGAAAAAATTGATGGAAATGGTGATGAAATTGCCATAGGCAAAGATGGGCACCCCGGCTTTTTTGAGGGCATCAAAGGTTCTAGGTACACCCTCCGGCACATGGCCTAAGACGATAAATAGGTTGGTAAAGTCAATATGACCACCCAAAAGGGTGGAAATAACAGGCATAACGATGTCATTTACAAGGGAATCTACGATTTTCCCAAAGGCGCCGCCAATGATGACACCCACCGCCAAGTCGATCACATTGCCCTTTACGGCAAAGTCCCGAAACTCCTTTAAAACGCTCATAAATGCTCTCCTTTTAATTTAGATCCCGATTAACCCGAGATTAACCCCATAACTTTCTTGCTTACCCCACTTTTTACTTTAAAATCCTACCTTTAAGCAATTTCCACCCATAAATACCCTTTCTAGGAATTTTGTAAATGAGTGACAAGCCCTGTATGGACAAGGATCGCCGTAACTGGTTGATCGCCACATCGGCGGTTGGTGGCGTAGGTGCAGCCGCAGCCCTTTACCCTTTTGTAGACAGTTTTGAGCCTTCTGAGCGTGCAAAAGCCGCTGGCGCTGCTGTTGAAATTGATATCTCTGGGATGCAGCCAGATGAGATGAGAATGGTGGAGTGGCGCGGTAAGCCGGTTTGGGTAGTTCGTCGTACACCCGAGCAAGTTGCTGAGTTGTCCAAGATTGATAACGAATTAGCTGACCCAAATTCATTGCGTGACCCATCTCAATTCACGCCTCCTTATGCTCAGAATCAATGGCGCTCCATTAAGCCTGAGTACCTTGTAGTGGTTGGTATTTGCACCCATTTGGGCTGCTCCCCAACGCCGAAATTTGAAGCGGGTGCCCAGCCATCATTGCCAAACACTTGGCCAGGTGGCTTCCTTTGCCCATGTCATGGTTCCACATTTGATATGGCAGGCCGCGTATTTAAGAACAAACCAGCCCCAGACAACCTTGAAGTGCCGCCACACATGTATTTGAGCGACACCAAGATTCTGATCGGCGACGATAAGAAGGCCTAAGGAGAGATAAATGGCATTCCACGAAAAAGAAGTTCCAGCAGACGCCTCCGCAGCCCAAAAGCTCATGGCTTGGGTTGACTCACGCCTACCTGTAACAGAAGCATTTAAGCGTCATATGAGTGAGTATTACGCGCCGAAGAATTTAAATTTCTTCTACATCTTTGGTGCATTGGCTATCGTAGTTTTGGTAAACCAAATACTTACCGGTATTTTCTTAACCATGAACTACAAGCCTGATGCTGCAAAGGCTTTTGAGTCAGTTGAATACATCATGCGCGAAGTTCCATGGGGTTGGATGATTCGCTATATGCACTCCACTGGCGCCTCTATGTTCTTTGTGGTGGTTTATATGCACATGTTCCGTGGTTTGATCTACGGTTCTTATCGCAAGCCGCGTGAACTCATTTGGATCTTCGGTTGCGCAATTTTCTTGTGCTTGATGGGCGAGGCTTTTTTTGGTTACTTGCTTCCATGGGGTCAAATGTCCTACTGGGGAGCTCAAGTGATTGTGAACTTGTTCTCTGCAATTCCGTTCATTGGTCCAGACCTTTCCTTATGGTTGCGTGGTGATTATGTTGTGGGTGATGCAACCCTCAATCGTTTCTTCGCATTCCATGTGATTGCAATTCCATTGGTATTGGTTGGCTTGGTTGCAGCCCATATTTTGGCTCTGCATGAAGTGGGTTCAAACAACCCGGATGGCGTTGAAATTAAAGAAAACTTGGATGCAAATGGCCACCCAGTGGATGGCATTCCATTCCACCCTTACTACAGCGTGCATGATGTAATGTACTTGGGCGGCTTCCTGATTATTTTTGCAAGCATCGTGTTCTTTGCTCCAGAGATGGGCGGTTACTTCCTCGAAGCAAATAACTTCATCCCTGCAAATCCATTGCAAACGCCTCCGCACATTGCTCCGGTTTGGTATTTCACACCGTTCTACTCAATGTTGCGCGCAACTACAACAAACTTCTTGTTACCTTTATGGATCTTCTTAGCAGTCATTCTTGGAATGTTTGCCTTGAAGAGTAAAAACCTCAAGGTGAAGGGCGCATGTGCTGCAATCGCTCTCGTGTTGGCGGCTGGCTTCTACTTATTTGATGCTAAGTTCTGGGGTGTTGTGATCATGGGCGGTTCTGTTGTGATCATGTTCTTCTTGCCTTGGCTTGATAACTCACCAGTGAAGTCCATTCGCTATCGCCCACATTTCCATAAATACATTTATGGCGTGTTTGTGGTGAGCTTTGTGATCTTGGGTTACTTAGGTATTCAGCCACCATCACCAGTATTTGAAAAGATTTCTCAGGTATGTACTATTTATTATCTGGGCTTCTTCTTAGGAATGCCGTTCTGGAGCACGCTTGGTAAATTTAAGCCAGTTCCATCACGCGTTACTTTTAAGTCCCATTAATTCAGACACCAAAGAGAAACTAGGAACTAGTATGAAACGAATTCTGCAAACTTTGATGGGCGTCTGCCAAGCAACAGTATTGGTTGCGGCCCTGGGCTTTGGCGTTAGTGCCAATGCAAATGAAGGTGGCTTCCCTTTAGATCAAGCCCCTAATCGCGTTAGTAACAATGCCTCATTGCAAAACGGTGCAAAGATATTTGTGAACTACTGCTTGAACTGCCATGCAGCCGCGAGCATGCGTTACAACCGTTTGCGCGATATTGGCTTGACCGATCAACAAATCAAAGACAACCTCATTTTGACTGATGCCAAAGTGGGTGACTTGATGACTATCTCCATGACACCAAAAGAAGGCAAAGCTTTCTTTGGTAAGAACCCACCAGATTTATCGGTTGAGGCTCGTGCCCGTGGAGCTGATTGGCTCTATACCTACTTCCGTACTTTTTACAAAGATGATACGACTCAGACCGGTTGGAATAATTTGGTCTACCCTAAAGTCGGTATGCCACACGTTCTCTGGCAGTTGCAAGGTGAGCGTGCTGCCAAGTTTGACGTGCGCAAAGATCCTCATGATGAAAGCAGAACAGAGGAAGTTTTTGTTGGGTTTGAGCAGTTAACTCCTGGCACGATGAAGCCACAAGAGTATGACGACAATATCGCCGACTTAGTTGCTTTCATGTCATGGATGGCTGAACCGGTGCAGTTAGAGCGTAAACGTCTTGGCGTAATGGTGCTCTTGTTCTTGGCTATCTTCACCCTCTTGGCTTGGCGCTTGAATAAAGCCTATTGGAAAGATATTCACTAATTAAATTTGATGGGTCCTGAAGCTAGGGCCCATTAGTGAAAAGATTTAACGCTGTTGTGCGTTTGTTGTATTGAAGTAGAAATTTAAGGAAATAAATTTATGATGGTGTTGTACTCGGGTACTAACTGCCCATTCTCGCAACGCTGCCGTTTGGTGCTTTTTGAAAAAGGCATGGATTTTGAAATCCGCGATGTCGACTTGTTTAATAAGCCTGAAGATATTTCAGTAATGAATCCTTACGGCCAAGTACCTATCTTGGTTGAGCGTGATTTAATTTTGTACGAGTCAAACATCATCAATGAATATATTGATGAGCGTTTTCCTCACCCACAATTAATGCCGCCTGATCCAGTAGCACGCGCACGCGCACGCCTCTTCCTTTTCAATTTTGAGAAAGAATTGTTTGTGCACGTAGCTGCTCTCGAAAATGAAAAAGGTAAAGCGGCTGAAAAGACTCACGAAAAAGCGCGTTTAGCGATTCGTGATCGTTTGACTCAGTTGGCACCAATTTTTGTTAAAAACAAATACATGTTGGGTGATGAGTTCTCTATGCTGGACGTAGCGATTGCACCACTGTTATGGCGTCTTGAGCACTATGGCATTGATCTCTCTCGCAATGCAGCAGCTTTGCTGAAATACGCTGAGCGTATCTTTAGCAGACCTGCGTACATCGAGGCTTTGACTCCTTCTGAGAAGGTAATGCGCCGCTAAGCGTTCCTAGCGGTTCATGACTCGTCGGCATGTCTGACATTCCAAGCAATAAACCATATTTAATCCGTGCCCTACATCAGTGGTGCACGGATTTTGGTTTTACGCCCTTCATAGCAGTTTTTGTGGATGCTAGGGTAGAGGTGCCTATGGAGTTTGTGAAGAACGATGAGATCGTCCTAAATCTTTCCCTGGAGGCATGTCATCAACTGGCGATAGAAAACGATTGGATAAGCTTCCAAGCGAGATTTGGTGGTATTCCAAGAAAGATCATGGTCCCAGTCACCCATGTACTTGCAATCTACGCCAGGGAAAATGGGCAAGGGATGTCTTTCCCGTTTGACCCAGCTCAGGCCCGCGATCTTCACGTTGCCGATTCTGAAGATCAGGCCCCTGAAAAACCCAAAACTACAAGACCATCCTTGAAGATTGTGAAATAGGATAAAATATCAATCGTTGCCCCTTTAGCTCATCTGGTAGAGCAACTGATTTGTAATCAGTAGGTGGTCTGTTCGAGTCGGACAAGGGGCACCAAGAATTTGAAAGCTTCTAAGTTAATCGCTTAGAAGCTTTTTCTTTTGCGAGTAACCAATCCCATTACCTTCTGATGATATTTTGCATGGGCCGCTCAAAAAATCGATAGGTAAGATAAGACAGCAAAAGAATACTTAGGAGGAATACTCCAAAGAAGAGCGAGTCATAAATGGGAATTGTTATGCTGAAGAGCTCGAAAATGAGAACCAGCAGCAGTTGCAATGGGAAGTGCAGTAAATAGCTGGAATAGGTCATATTGCCAAACGCTGCAATTACTCCATGACATTTTTTAGAGGCGGCAATATTGATTGTCCCTGCATAAATCAAAAAAGGCACATAGCAAAACAATAAAATTTTTGAAAAGTTTGTATTGCTCAAGTTGAAGATAAAAGGCGCGACTATGGTTGCTATAAATGCAATAAGCAGTGATATCTTTCGATAGGCCGATCTCTCAAGGCGCTTATAAAGAGCTGCAGTCATCCCGCCCACATAGAAATACAGAAGGCAATCAACAATAAAGGATTCGGTTAGGTTGTAATACTTAATGAAGGCGCATATTAATAGGACTGCAATACTGATAAAAAGACTTGCCCCCAAATAACGAGCGACCAAGAAGAAAAATAAGTAGATTAATACTTCAACCGATATTGACCATATGGGCCCATTAAAGCTGAAGCCTTGACCACCCCAATTGCTTGCTAAAAAAAGTTGCGGAACAAAATGACGCCAATCAGTATTTCCATAGACAAAACTAGATTCGTGGGATTGTAGGTAGAAGATTTGTAATCCTGCAACCAACAAAAGGGTTAGTAGATGAAGGGGGTAGAGTCGTGAGAAGCGAAGAACAAAAAAATGCTTTGCATCAAGTGTTTTCTGCGCAATAACTTTGGCATATTTCCAAAAAAATATAAATCCACTGATTCCCCAAAATATTTGCACCCCAAGCCCGCCATTGAGATAAACAGGTTTTAGCCAATCGTAAAAAGGTAGCTGTATTAATGAAAAATTATTTGGAGCCTGACCAACAAAAGAGAAGTGCTGGAAGTGAAAAATTAAAATAGCTAATGCTGACAAAAATCTGATGATTTCAAGGCCATATAGTTTGTTGTTAGGCAAAATTTATCCTTAATTATTTACGTAGATCTATTTTTCTGGTCTCTGGTAAATACAGAAGAGCCACAATAGCAGCGCTTGCTAAAAATACAGTGGGATACCATAGCCCAGCACTGTCACTTTGCCAACGTTGATTTAACCAGGTCACGATTAAAGGAAGCAAGCCACCAATCCATCCGGCAGCTAAATTGTGGGGCAGGGTTGCTGCGCTGTTTCTGGTCTTGGCAGGAAAGAGTTCCGCCAACATGGCGGTCTGAGGTCCAACTACTAAAGCAAGTGCCAGAGATAGGCCGATAAGCAGTGAGCCTATCAAAATAAGATTCAAAGTGTCGGCTGGGTTGTTGAGATATTCCATGCCAATATTCTTGAGCAGATGAAATGCCGGCAGAATGAATGAGGCGCCTAAGAAGAGTCCGCAAACTACCACTGGTTTACGACCAATCTTATCTGATAACCATCCGGCAAAAATAGTGAGCGGGAATAAGGCTAGAGTCGCATAAATAGTGAGTTGGTCAACTAACTCGGGCGCCAGTTTCACAGAAGTTTTTAGAAAAATCGCTGTATAGACTTGTACGCAAAAGAATAGGACCGCTCCACCTGCCGAGATACAGAAAAATAATAAAAACATGCGTTTGCGTGTTTGTGGATCACGGAAGTTATTGAGTAAGGGGCTAGCAGATTGTTGATGGGATTTACTTAGCTCTAAAAACACGGGCGTTTCTTCTAAAGCCATGCGTGCTTTGAATGCAATGAGCAATAGCGCAATCGAAATCCAAAATGGCACACGCCAACCCCAAGATTGAAATTCTTCTGGTGACAGCTGGCTTCTGAGCAATGCAATTTGCAAAGTCGAAAACAGAATGCCAAGAGGGCCCATGAGTTGCAGGAAGCTGGTTTTAAATCCCCTGTACTCATCACCAGCATGTTCGGTAAGGTAGACGGCACTGCCACCGATTTCACCGCCGGCAGAGAGTCCTTGAAGTAGTCTCAGGGCAACCAGTAGGATGGGCGCCCAGATTCCGACCTGGGCGTAAGTGGGCAAAAAGCCCACGCTCACGGTTGCGAGCCCCATTAACGCAATGGTGATCATGAAGACGGGTTTACGGCCGATCCGATCGCCCATAGAGCCAAATAGGGCTGCTCCAATAGGCCTGACTATCATTCCAACGCCAAAAGTCGCTAGGCTTGCTAAAAGGGCTGTATTGGGGTCTGTTGAAGGAAAGAAGAGCGGGGCAAAAACCACCGCCAGGGTCGCAAATGTCAGGAAGTCATACCACTCTAAAAAGGTCCCAAAACAGGCCGCAACAGCTACTTTTCGATAGGAGTGAGAATGCAAATATGACATTAAGTTATTGATTATATTAATTTTAATTCATTTTTGGAATATATTTGTTGCATAGCAGCAAAAACTGCTTGATTTGTCATATTCCTTCAGTTACAGTTTCATGGTGCAGTGCAATATTTAAGGTATCGACAGTTTCCCATCTCTTAAATCGTGCGCTTAATTGACTAGTTGTACCACTTAATTTCTGGAGAAATACATGAACCAAGATCAAATCACCGCTAAATTGTCCCAAATTAACAGCAAAGGCCTTGAGGCTACATTTTCTTTGAGCGAAGCCGCTTTGGAAAATGCTCAAAAATTGGCTGAACTGAACTACGCTGCTTCAAAAGATGTTTTGGTAAACGCTCAAGACGGCATTCAACAAGTGTTGACAGCTAAAGATCCTAAGCAAGTGACTGAGATGTTAAATGCTGAAACTTTGCAATCTGTTGGCAACCAAGCTGTTGCTTATCAAAAGAAAGTTAGCAAAGTATTGCGTGATAGCAATAAAGAATTTGTAAACGTAGTTGATGCAAGCATCGATCACTTGCAAGATGGTTTCCAAGACTGGATTAACACTGTTGCTGCTAATGCACCTGCTGGTTCAGAAACTTTCTTGTCTTCATTTAAGACTGTATACGGTAGCGCATTGCAAGGTTTTGAACAGTTCCGCGCTGCTAGCAAAGAAGCATTTGCTACCGCAGAGAAAACTGCTGAACAAGCAATCGAAACTGTACAAGGTCAAATCGCTCAAGTTAAGAAAGCTGCTACACCTGCATCACGTAGCCGTAAATCAGCTTAATTGATTGCTGACTTAGAGTATTGATTAAGTAGTTGGCATTAAAAAACCCCGCTTGGTGAAAACTAGGCGGGGTTTTAGTTTGTCTAAATTTATTCGAAATCAGAGGAAGACTCAATCAGTGGCGGAGATAGATTCTTGCTGGGTTTGACGCCCAGTTCACGCACTTTTTCAGCAGAGCGTATGAGGTTGCCCTTACCAGTTTTGAGTTTACTAAATGCATCGTGATAGCTGGTTTGCGCTTGATCTAATCGTTGACCAAGTTTCTCTAAATCATCTACAAAGCCTACAAACTTATCGTAAAGATTGCCACACTGTTTTGCGATTTCTAATGCATTGCGATTTTGATGATCCTGTCGCCATAGGTGGGCAACTGTTCGCAGCGTGGCCATAAGAGTGCTTGGGCATACCAACACAATATTTTTTGCTAGAGCTTCTTGATACAGGTTTGGCGCAGTCTTTAATGCGAGTAAGAATGCTGGCTCAATGGGAACAAACATAAGCACGAAGTCGACTGAGCCAACCCCATAAAGCGAGCTATAGTTCTTTCCAGATAAACCTTGGATATGTTGGCGCAAAGATTGAATATGCGCAGCCAACTCTTGCTCAGCAACTACAGGGTCAGTAGTTTCAGCATGGCGGGCATAGGCCGTTATGGACACCTTACTATCTACAACCAGACTCCTACCTTCAGGCAGTTTAATCACAACGTCAGGCTGTAGGCGCGAGCCATCAACTTGGGTATGGCTGTCTTGTACTAGATACTCTTCACCCTTGCGAAGGCCAGAGGATTCCAGGATGGACTCTAATACCAGCTCACCCCAATTGCCTTGAACCTTGGAATCGCCTTTTAATGCCTGAGTTAAGGAGCGCGTTTCATCTGACATACGCAGATTGAGATTAGCTAAACGCTCGATTTCACTTTTGAGAGCATGACGCTCACGAGCTTCATTGCCATAAGAGGTGCTGACTTGCTCTTTAAACTCCGTGAGTTTGGTTTGCAGGGGTTTTAATAAAGCATCTAGGCTGGCTGCATTTTGTTCTGTAAAGCGCTTTGATTTGTCCTCTAGAATCTCGTTGGCTAAATTTTTGAACTGATTTGTCAAAGCCTCTTTAGCTTCATTGAGTGATTCAATTCTGCCTAGACCTTGTTTGCGTTCAGAATCCAACTCTGCCTCTAGGCGAATCGCATTTTGTAGCGCTTGGTCACGCTCTGTACGCAAGCTGAGTCCTAGGGCGAGCTCTGTCTGGGCTTGCAGCTCAACGCGAGCAAGGGTAGAGCGTAGGTTTAGCGCATAAACTAAAAGGCCTGCACAAACTCCAAATGGCAGGCCAAATAACAGAAGAGAGCTTAAATCAAAAGTCACAGCGTCAAAGTCTCAACGAAATTCTTGATTAAGCTTTAACGAGTTTTTGGAGTTCGCCGGACTGGAACATTTCGGTCATGATGTCAGAGCCACCAATAAATTCACCATTGATGTAAAGCTGGGGAATCGTTGGCCAATTTGCGAACTCTTTAATGCCTTGACGAATTCCAGTGTCTTCCAATACGTTCACGGTATGGAGGTTTTCAACACCACTAGCGCGCAAAATATTAATGGCGTTTCCGGAAAAGCCGCACTGTGGAAACTGCGCAGTTCCCTTCATAAACAATACCACTGGGTGGCTAGTAACGATTTCTTTAATTTGAGCTTGTGAGTCCATACATTCTTTCTAATCAGTTTTTACTGCGGCGGTCTTATTGCAAAGATAGTTTGAAAATAAGGTTTTATTGATTTTAAGACTTAATGTGAAAAAAGGTTATTTCAACCTATTTTCTGCCCGATGCGACACGGTAATGGCCGCCTAGATCCAGGCGTCTTTGCACATCCTGAAAACCCGCCTGCTGCATGAGGACTACGACTGCTTCTGATTGGTCAAAGCCATGCTCAACGGCAAGTAGGCCATTGGGATTTAGATAGTGTTTGGCGCCTGAAATAATGTTTTCTAAGCAGGTGAGTCCATTGCCATGATCGGTCAGGGCGGAAATTGGCTCAAAGCGTAGGTCACCCTGGCTTAGATGGGAATCTTGGGATGTTATGTATGGCGGATTGCTGAGAATGATGTCAAAAGAAGTGCTGGCTTCTATCGCCTCATACCAACTGCCCTGAAAAAACTGCACTCGAGACTCCATATTCAAGAGCTTGGCATTTATTTTGGCGATTTCTAGTGCTTCTTCGGATTGATCGGTTGCGGTAAGTTGCGCATTTTGAGCATCATGCGCAATCGCTAAAGCAATGGCACCCGAGCCTGTCCCTAAATCCAGAATATTGGTCGGAGCATTCAAGCGTTTAATTTCACGCAAGCCTATCTCCACCAAGAGCTCAGTTTCGGGACGCGGTATCAGTACTCCAGGAGCAACATAAAGCTCAATATTGTGAAAGCCTCTTTTGCCAATCAGGTAGGCAATAGGCTCGCCTTGAATTCTCTTAGATTCAAGAGTCTTCCACTCTTCAAGCGCCTTGACGCTGAGCTTTAAATCATCGCGCGACAGCAGAGCAGAGCGTGGAAGTTGGTAATGCTTTTCCAGGATGTAAGCCATTAGAATTTTCGCCTCAGCAGGAGCGAGTACTGAATCGCTCAATAGGGAGCGTAGACACAAATCCTGATTCACGGTTTGCGTGATCGCTTAGTTGTCACCAAGGGCAGCAAGTAGCTCCGCTTGATGTTCAGATGCAAGAGCATTACAAAGATCATCGATATCCCCATCCATCATGGCATCAATTTTATAAAGCGTGAGATTGATACGATGGTCAGTAATGCGGCCTTGTGGGAAGTTGTAGGTACGAATGCGGTCACTGCGATCGCCTGATCCTACGAGGGATTTGCGGGTTTGAGCCTCAAGCTGATGTTTTTCTCGCTCACGCGCATCCATGATGCGAGAAACCAATACCTTCATGGCTTGTTCGCGGTTGCGGTGTTGGCTGCGATCGTCTTGGCACTCCACTACGGTACCTGTTGGCAGGTGGGTAATGCGGACTGCAGAATCTGTTTTATTAATATGCTGACCACCGGCACCTGAAGCGCGGAAGGTATCAATACGCAATTCTGCGGGATTAATTTTGACCGCCTCAAGTTCATCTGCTTCTGGCATGACTGCCACCGTGCAGGCTGATGTATGAATACGACCCTGCGTTTCTGTTTGTGGAACACGTTGCACGCGATGACCACCAGATTCAAACTTGAGACGTGAGTAAACAGACTGTCCAACGAGACGAAGGACAACTTCTTTATATCCACCTAAGTCAGATTCAGCAGCGCTGACCATTTCTACTTTCCAGTCTTGGCGTTCAGCGAAGCGGGTATACATACGCAGTAGATCGCCGGCAAAGAGTGCGCTCTCATCACCGCCAGTGCCCGCACGAATCTCTAAGAAAACGTTGCGATCATCATTTTCATCTTTAGGAAGCAAGAGCTTTTGTAATGTGCCCGCAAGCGCTTCCATCGTAGCCAAAGCCTGCTTCTGCTCATCATCGGCAAAGTCCTTCATTTCAGGATCTTTGCGCATTTCCTCTGCCGCTTGGGCATCAGCCTCGGCTTGCTTGTAGAGGCCAAACTGCTCTACTACAGTAGCGATATCGGAATGTTCACGCGTGAGCTTCCGATAAGCATCCATGTCTTTGGTTGCTTCTTCGGAGGTTAATAAGGAGTTAAGTTCGGCTAAGCGCGTGTCTAGGTGGTCTAGCTTAGCCCGCATGCTGGGCTTCATCTAATGGTCTTCTGGCTTGGAATGCGAGGCGAATAGTTTGGGTAACAACTTAATCAAGGCGTCACGCTCAGCGCCATTAGAGTGTTGCAGTGCATGGAGTGAGCCATGCAGAAATTTATTAGTTAGACCTTGTGCCATCGCATTGAGAACTTCTTGTGGATCATCGCCACGCATCAAGCGTTTCATTGCCCGCTCGAGTTCAAGCTGACGCAAACGTTCACCTTGCTGCTGAATATCCTGAATCAGTGGAACTGCATTACGACCTTGCATCCAATGCATAAAGTTACCAACACGATCTTCGATGATCGCTTCAGCTTGGCTTACTGCCGCTTGACGCAAATTGGCGCCAGTCTGAATCATCGCCCCTAAATCATCAACGGTGTAGAGGTAGATATCATCCAGCCTGGAGATTTCAGGTTCAAAATCCCGCGGCACTGCTAAATCAATCATTACCATCGGCTTGTGGCGACGCTGTTTCAGAGCGCTCTCCACCATGCCAAGTCCAATAATGGGTAGGGATGAGGCGGTGCTAGAAACAATAATGTCAAACTCGTGTAGACGTCCTGGTAACTCTGAGAGCTTGAAGGATTCGGCCTCAACATCTTGCGCAGAAATGGAATCTGCAAGCTCCTGACCGCGCTCTATAGTGCGGTTAGCAATTGCTACAGTTTTTGGTTTGCGCGCAACAAAATGCGTTGCGCACAAGGTGATCATTTCACCAGCACCAATAAATAAGATCTTTTGATCTGCAATTTTTTCAAAGATGCGCTCGGAGAGGCGAACAGATGCTGCTGCCATCGAAATCGAGTGTGCGCCTATTTCAGTAGACCCGCGTACTTCTTTGGCAACTGAAAATGTTTTCTGGAAAAGTTGATTGAGATACGTTCCTAATACGCCAGCATCATTTGCGGTGCGAACCGCATCTTTCATTTGACCTAAGATTTGCGTCTCACCAATCACCATGGAATCTAAACCACACGCAACTCTGAAGGCGTGTCGCACTGCATCTGATTGCGGCAGTGAATAAATGTGTGGCTCAAGACTGCTTGGGGCAAGTTGCTGAGTTTTTGCTAACCAATCGAATGTGGCTTCATGTAAAAGACCAGCGGCGCTGGCATCATTTGCAGCACAGTAGACCTCGGTGCGGTTGCAGGTTGACAAAATCGTAGCTTCGGGAAGCCCGGCCTGATTCGCGCCAACTAAATGTTGGCGAAGATCGTGCAACGCTTCTTGAAGAAATTCAGGGTCAAAGGCGACCTTTTCCCGAATGGCGACCGGCGCTGTGTGATGATTGATGCCGAGTGTCAACAACTTCATAATGGCAATTATAGATTTGATGGCAGCATTAATGGGGGTATCAATGGGGTTTTTGGCTTTTCTGGTGATTGGGGGTATTTCTGGGGTATCAGCCTGGATTTTTTACCCTGGAGTCTCTTATGGGGTTAAGTCTGGCAGGATTCTCATCGCCTTTTTACTGGGGTCTATTACGGCGGCTGCTAGCTCTTATGCGGGGCAATACTTGGGTCTTTTCCAATCTGGCCAAATTCTAGAGTGGGCTAGCGCTATTTTTGCCGCCTGTGCGGTGGGGTGTATTTTTACTGCTTTAGCTAAATAAGTCGGTCTGATTGTTCTCCACCCACTGAATGGGCGAGCTCTTTTGTTCAATCAGCCATTGATTGGCTTTGGTGAAGTGGTTGCAACTGGCCTTGCCCCCAGGCTCCAAAAAAGGCTTATCCGTCTTGTAAACGCCAAGACCGGATGGATGGGAGGATTGCAAAATCAACGGTTCCTGGCCACCTTCAATCAATGGCAGCTTGGATTGGGCATGACCACCCCATAGTATCCAGACTAAATGCGGTCTGGTTTGAGATAAAGCGCTGATCAAATGGTCAATTAAGCTTTTCCATCCCAGACCCGTATGACTACCAGCCTCACCTAATTTGACGCTCAAAGCTGTATTGAGAAGAAGCACTCCTTGTTTGGCCCAGCTGTGTAGATCTCCATTTGGCAAAGACCCAAAACCTTCTAATGCGAGTGCCTTGCTGATATTGCGTAGTGAGCTAGGAAATTCTCGTGAATTGACTGCAATCTCGGCGGGAATAGAAAAGGCCAGTCCTTGTGCTAGCCCTGGTGAGTGATACGGGTCTTGACCCAAGATCACCACCTTTACCGAGTCAACAGGACAAAGTTTGAGAGCTTTAAAAAAGTTCTGAGGCTCAGGCCTAACAACTTCAGTATTAAGAGCGATCTGCAAATTTTTCTCTAGCGAATACCATTCCTCTGACTCGAAATAATTTCCCAGTAAATCTTGCCAGTCATTCGGGATATCGTCTTTTGAAAATAGTGCTTTCAATTTTGATCAGACATCTTTTTTAGGCATCAGTTCATATTGCACGGGTAGCTGGGCAGATTGCATTGAAACCATGCGCTCATGCTCTAGATCATCGCGATAGAAAGTAATGCGGGTATGGGAGTTTTCAGAAAGACTGCCTAAGACTTTATCCCAGCGGGTGCCGGTGACGCGCTGCCCATCAATGCTGGCCAGTAAATCACCGGCTGCTAGGCCTGCTGCCTGGGCAATTCCGCCATCAAGCACATGGGTTACTTTAAGCCAACCAGTGGCATCTATATGGCGCACCCCAAACTGTAGCTTGAGTTTTTCGAGCTTAGATTGAGATTTTGTTTTTACAGAAACGAGATTTGAAACAATCCATTTTTGCAGCGGAACATCTTCTGTGCCTAAAATATAACGGGCCTTCATCTCATGCCAGGTTTTACTAAAGCCTTTGCCTAGTAATTCAAAAATCAAATCATCTAGCCCATCTTCTGGAATGCCATCAAAGGTGACACCATGCTTATTCCAGAGTAGGCGCATAAGGTCATCCAGAGATTGTTTATTTTTAGTGAATGCGCGAATCTGTAAATCAAGACCAAGCGCTACTAAGGCGCCCTTACCGTAATAGCTGACAACCGAATTTGGGGTGTTCTCATCCGCTTGGTAATACTTGGTCCAGGCATCAAAAGAGCTATCAGTCAGGCTTTGCTTATGGCGCCCAGGACCGCGCAAGATCCCATTCCAGTTATCTGCAACGAGTTTTAAATAGGTTTTGAGATCAATTCGTTTACTACGCAGTAGTTGGAGATCATCGTAGTAACTGGTGAAGCCTTCAAACACCCACAGTAAGCGAGTGTGATTACGCTTGGCCAAATCATACGGCTGAAAGGCTTTTGGCTGAATGCGCTTAACCAGCCATGCATGAAAATACTCATGACTACACAAGCCTAAGAATTCTCTATACGCAGATTCTTCAAAGAGAATATTTTCTTGGGGGATTTGATCGCGCCTGCAGAGGAGAGCGGTGCTATTGCGATGTTCAAGGCCGCCATAGCCATTTAATACTGTATTGACTAAGAAAAGGTATTCATTAAAAGGGGCGCTTTTGGATTTTGGTTCAAACAGATCAATAGTGCTGGTGCAGATTGCTTGTAAATCTTGCGCAAGACGTTTGGCATCAACAATATGATTGCAGCCTTGTATTGCCATGCGATGAGCTACACCATTCGATTTCCAGTGTACGAGTTGGAACTCGCCCATAGCTACGGGGTGATCCAATAGATCATCATAATTTTGTGCCAGATAAAAACCAAATCCACGCTCATCTGTCTTGGCTGCTCTCAAGGTAGTTTGAACCGTCCAGTGATCAGCAAAGGCAAGCTCTGGTGCGGTAATGGCGAGTGAGCAAGGTAAATGCTCTTGCCCTTTTACGGCTAGACATAGGCTGGTAGCGTTAAAGAATGCGCGTTCGGTATCCAAATACGCTGCACGTACTGAAGAATCAAAGGCATAAATAGTGCTGAGTACCTCTATCGGACCAATGCATGGCGGTAAGCGCCAATGGTCGTTATCAATACGTTCGAGAGTTATTTTTCTCTTAGTACCCTCTACTGAAAACGCTTCAATCGATTCCAGATGTTTACTGAAATCACGAATTAAATAACTGCCCGGAATCCAGGCTGGCATTTGTAGTACCTGGCCATCGGGATTGGGATTGGCAATGTGCAGTTTGACGCGAAAGTGATGGCCTTGCAGGTCTGCCGGCCAGACCGTGTATTGAATTGCGGGTAAGTCGGCATGGTTCATGTTATTTATTTCAGAGAACTAAATTTCTTTTCGATATCAGTAATTTGTACTGCGCCAGGGAAACGGCTGCCGTCAGTAAAGAATAAAGTCGGAGTACCGGTAATTCCATAGGTCTTTGCAAAAGCCATATTCTTATCTAGTGGTGTGCTGCACTCCCCCTTGCCGCTAGGTGCAATGCCATTCACCATCCAATCTATATATGCCTTATAGGGATCAGAAGAGCACCAAATTTGTTTCGACTTTTGCGCAGAATCTGGCGACAAGATTGGAATTAAATACGTGTAGATAGTGACGTTATCGAGCTGCTGTAAAGATTTTTCTAGGCGCTTGCAATAGCCACAGTTAGGGTCGGAGAAGACTGCCAGTTGGCGACTGCCATTGCCGCGAACATTTTTGATTGCGTTGGCAGGTGTTAAATCACTCCACTTAATGCGGTTGAGGTCTGCCTGTCTTTGTTCAGTAATATTTTTGCCTGATGCGAGCTCAATGATTTCGCCTTGAATCAGATATTTTCCAGAGGCATCGGTATAAAAAATATCATTGCCAACCAATACTTCATAAAGACCAGAAACCGGTGCCGGCGAAACACTTTTCACTTTGGCATTGGCGCCTAACTTCTTTTGGATCTCAGCCTTTAATTGCTGTTCCTGTTGCGCATGAAGTGGACTGGTGCAAAGCAAGGCTGCGCCAATAAATGCAATCGCAGATAACAATTTATTCAAAATCAATTTCTCCTAAAGCGCGTTCAATTAAGCGCTGTTTTATAAAGTGGCTTTTGTTCACTAGACCCAAACCCCAGTTACGGAGCTGGCGTTCAGTGCTACTGCTTGCAGAAAATAATTTCTTGAGTTTATCGGTAACCCATAAGAGTGCGCTAGTGTCGCCTTGACGTTGTCGTTCATAACGTCGAAGCAATACCAAGTCACTAGGTGCGCGGAACGATTCACGCTTGCCCAAAATATTCAGTAGTACTGCAACATCTCGCAGCCCTAGATTCAGGCCTTGCCCAGCGAGTGGGTGCATCACATGGGCGGCATCGCCAATGAGCACAACCTTCGGAGAGGAGTCTGGCCCGATAAATCGTTTGGCTCGAATCTTTCTTAAAGGGAAGGTTGCTGGCACTGAGTTCAGAGTCAGCTCACCTAGTTGCTTTCCAATTGCGCCATTAGCAATGGAGGAGAATTGATCCAACCATTGCGCTTGATCTAGTTTTAATAAATCAGCTGCATGTTCTGGGGAGGTAGACCAAACCATTGACACTTGTTTTCCTGGCAGGGGCAGCATAGCCACAATATCGCCACCTGGCAAAAACCACTGAAAGGCAGTCTCTAGATGGGGGTAGTCACAGAGCCAATTGGCAACCACTGCACTTTGTGAATAACTTTCTTCACTCGCGCTAATACCCAATTCATTGCGAATCGGTGAGTTGGCGCCATCAGCCGCAATCACGAGTTGTGCGCGAATGCTCCCACCATTTTTTAAATGTAGGGTGCTTCCATCAGCATCTACCTGAATTTTTTCTACAACATCATTGATGCGCTCTAGCTTATTCTGAAAACGCGAAGCTTGATCGATGGTGTGCTCAATTAAATTGGCTTCTCCAATCCAGGCAAGTTGTGGAGTGCCTGCCTCAAATGCAGAAAGATGGAGATGGTCATTCTTTTCGCCTCGATCACCGTAAATCCGCATATCTCGGACTGCTTGCAGGCGGCTGCGATCAATTGCATCCCAAATATGCAAATGAGCCAGTAATTTTTGGGTGCTGGGGGAGAAGGCGTAGATTCTTTGGCCCCATTGAGCGCCTTGCGGACTTGGGACGTTTTGCCCTAAATCAGGGGCAATTTCAATGGTTTGTAAGCCAAGCTGGGCTAGACCTAGGGCGCAAGCCTTACCAGTAATGCCTCCGCCGACCACAACAACATCTACTGTGCGGATTTGGGCGGAGTGGACTGAAGGCTTGGGCACGTTATTTGGGTGAACTTCTGACATAACTCGATGATATCGAAACCAGCCCCTTTACAATAACGCTATGTCTTTGAAATGTGGCATCGTCGGCCTGCCTAACGTCGGCAAATCTACCCTCTTTAATGCGCTTACCAAGGCTGGAATCGCAGCGGAAAACTATCCTTTCTGCACGATTGAGCCTAATGTGGGCGTTGTTGAGGTTCCTGACCCCCGTCTAGCCGCCTTGGCTGAGATCGTGAAGCCTGAGCGCATCCTGCCTGCAGCAGTCGAATTTGTCGATATTGCTGGTTTGGTGGCTGGCGCCTCAAAAGGTGAGGGCCTTGGTAATCAGTTTTTAGCGAATATTCGTGAAACAGACGCCATTACCCATGTCGTCCGGTGTTTTGAGGATCCTAACGTTATTCACGTTGCTGGAAAAATTGATCCCATTGCAGATATTGGTGTAATTGATACCGAATTGGCTTTATCGGACTTGGCGACGGTTGAGAAAACCCTGAATCGCTCAAGTAAGGCCGCTAAGTCTGGCAATGATAAAGAGGCTGCTGCCTTGGTTGCTGTTCTGACTAAAGTTCAGACTCATCTAGATTCTGCTTTGCCAGTGCGCAGCTTGAATCTTAGTGACGACGAAAAATTATTGATTAAACCGTTGTGTTTAATCACCGCCAAGCCTGCGATGTATGTTGCGAACGTTAAAGAAGATGGCTTCTCAAACAATCCGCACCTCGAGGCTGTGAAGCAACATGCTGCAAAAGAAAATGCACCGGTCGTTGCGGTATGCGCTGCGATTGAAGCAGAGATCGCCGACTTAGAAGAAGCAGACAAGATTGAATTCTTGGCTGATCTAGGTATGGAAGAGCCAGGTTTGGATCGCGTGATTCGTGCAGGGTACTCATTACTCGGTTTGCAAACGTATTTCACCGCCGGTGTTAAAGAGGTTCGCGCTTGGACTATTCATGTTGGTGATACAGCGCCTCAAGCTGCTGGCGTGATTCATACAGACTTTGAGCGTGGCTTTATTCGTGCTCAGACAATCTCCTACGAAGATTTTGTGCAATTCAAGGGGGAGTCTGGCGCCAAGGAAGCCGGCAAGATGCGCGCTGAAGGCAAGGAATACGTTGTTAAAGATGGAGATGTATTGAACTTCTTGTTTAACGTCTAAAGCAAGCTGTTTTACCCAATAAAAAAGCCCTTTTCAGGGCTTTTTGCTTATACGGTGGGGCTATAAATGGTTATGAAGCTTTTGCTGCCTTTTCTAAACATTTAGAAATTTCTTCATAGCGCTTTAGAGCAATCTTGGTAGGCAATACTTCTTTTTTGCGACCATCAGCATTTGCAGCCATTTTGATGTAACCCAAGGCGCTGAGATTTTTGAGGCGACCATGTAGCGTCGCTTGTGAGCCAAGATCGGAAATGGAGATCAGATCACCAACCAAAATTGCCTGCTTTGCATGGGCGCAGGAAACAATTTTATCGAGCAAACTCTCTTCGATGCAATCAAGTTTTTTCCCTGGATTGATGCGATCGAGAGCATCAATTAAGTTGAGGAACTTAATATAGGATGACGGTTTAGTAGATGACATATTTAGTATTTATTTGTATTGGCTCTAAGGCTAGTGTTAGTGTATTCCCTTGGTCTGATTTTGGCAATTGATGCGCATCAATAAAAATTAATCCATACTAAAAACAATGTCTAAATTATTCGCAATCTCTTCGGAATGGATTTTTGGCTGTGCCATTAGTGCGATAGCGTACACACTTCTTTTTTATTGCAATGGCTGGCTTACCAACGGTATTACTTTTGGCTTAGGGGTAAGTTGGATTTATCTTCCTGCTGGCCTGCGCTTATTTTTGACATTGATTTTTGGTTTGCCTGGCGCCATTGGAATTGCTATAGCCTCATTTTTAATTAGCTATTACGGTGATTTCCCGCACGACTTGACTGTATGTATTGGGGTTGGATTAATTTCAGGGTTTGCACCTTACCTGGCTAGATTTTTTGTTTTTAGCAATCTTCGCCTTGAGTCAGACTTAAGTAATCTCAACTTCCCCAAACTCATTGCATGTATTTTGATTTATTCCCTGCTTTCAGCAGGCTTGCATCAGCGGTGGTTTGCTACGATGACCCTGGAAGATACGGGTAGCGTGAATCACTTCCTGGTGATGTTTATTGGTGATGTTCTTGGCTCATTCCTACTCATTTCTTTGATCAAATACTGCTTAGATCTATTGCGAAAGATTAGGGAAACAGCTGGCTAAGGGCTGCGCCTGGATCAGCGGCGCGCATAAATGCTTCCCCAACCAGGAATGCGTTGATTTGATTGTTGCGCATGAGCTCTACATCAGCGCGACTCAAGATGCCAGACTCTGTTACTAAGGTTTTATTGTCTGGAACCATAGACATTAGAGAGAGGGTGGTTTGCAGTGTGACCTCAAAGGTTTTGAGGTTGCGATTGTTAATGCCAAGTAATGGTGTCTTGAGCTCTAGCGCTTGCTCTAATTCTGGTGCGTTATGAACTTCGACTAAAACATCTAGACCTAATTCATGGGCACAGGCCTCAAGCTCTTTCATTTGATTTAATTCTAGGCAAGCCACGATGAGCAAGATTGCATCAGCGCCAATTGCACGAGCTTCATAAACTTGATAAGGGTCTATGGTGAAGTCTTTGCGTAATACTGGGATATTGCATGCGGATCGAGCTTCTTGCAGATAGGCATTGCAGCCTTGAAAGTAATCTATATCGGTTAACACTGACAAACATGCGGCGCCATGCTGTTCGTAGGACTGGGCAATACTTGCTGGTACGAAGCTCTCGCGCAAGATACCTTTGCTTGGGCTTGCCTTTTTGATTTCAGTGATGACTCCTGCCTTACCAGCAGAAATCTTGTTCTCAATAGCCTGAATAAAGCCTCTAGGCTTGAGAGAGGCATTTTGATTATTGGCTTCAGCTTGCTCACGTTGATTGGCAAGCGACATTTTCTGCAGACAGTTAGCCACTTCAATTTTTTTGGTCGCAACAATTTTATCGAGGATATCGCTCATGAATAATCAATTATTTAGATTGGGTTGCTGCAACAAAAGCATCTAGCTTTTGACGTGCCGCTCCAGAGGTAATGGCTACCCTAGCCAGGGCAACACCGCTTGCAATATCTTTTGCTACTCCAGCTACATAGAGTGTAGCTCCAGCATTGAGGCAGACGATATCACTTGCAGGCCCTAGCTTGCCATCAAGTACATCCAAGACAATCTGCTTGGATTCTTCAGCATTAGCCACTTTAAAACTGTTGGTAGGAGCGGTATTTAATCCAAAATCTTTTGGATGAATCTCATATTCACGTACCAAGCCATCTTTGAGTTCGCCGACTAAGGTTGGACCCTCTAAGGAAATTTCATCCAGTCCATCCCGTCCATAAACGACAAGCGCATGCTCCATACCCAAGGCTTGCAATACGCGCGCCTGAATACCGACTAGGTCAGCATGAAATACACCCATCAAAATGCGTTTGGCATCAGCAGGGTTGGTGAGCGGGCCAAGAATGTTGAAAATAGTCCGGACACCGAGTTGTTTGCGAATAGGTACTACGTTTTTCATTGCTGGATGATGGTTCGGGGCGAACATGAATCCCGCGCCTACTGATGAGATACACGCGGCGACCTGCTCAGCAGATAAAGCCAGATTCACGCCAAGCGCCTCTAATACATCTGCGCTGCCTGACTTACTGCTTACGCTGCGATTGCCATGCTTAGCGATCTTTGCCCCTGCCCCCGCAGCTACAAACATCGCTGCAGTAGAAATATTGAATGTATGAGCGCCATCACCGCCTGTACCCACTACATCTACCAAATGACTGCGGTCATCCACCTTGACTGAGGTGGCAAACTCCCGCATCACTTGTGCAGCAGCAGCAATCTCACCAACAGTTTCTTTTTTGGTGCGCAGGGCAACCAATAATCCAGCCACCAACTCTGGCGCCATTTCACCGCTCATGATGAGCCGCATCATTGCTGTCATTTCATCATGAAACAGTTCACGATGTTCAATGCAGCGTTGAAGGGCTTCTTGCGGAGTTATTGACATAGCGCTGTTATTAGACTGATTATTTGTTTTGTAAAAAATTCTTGAGTAGGGCGTGGCCATGCTCGGAAAGAATAGATTCTGGGTGGAATTGCACGCCCTCAACTGCGAGTTCTTTATGGCGTACGCCCATGATCTCACCGTCAGAAGAAGTGGCAGTTACTTCTAGCATTGCTGGCAAAGAGCTTTTCTCAATAGCTAGAGAGTGGTAGCGAGTCACCTTAAATGGATCAGGCAAATTCTTAAATACACCCACACCAGTGTGATGAATGCTATCGGTCTTGCCATGCATGACTTTTTGGGCGCGAATGACTTTCCCGCCAAATGCTTCACCAATAGCTTGGTGCCCTAAGCACACGCCTAGGATCGGAATTTGTCCCGCATAGCGCTTGATGGTTTCGACTGAAATACCTGCCTCAGAAGGGCTGCATGGCCCAGGTGAGATGCAAATACGCGCAGGATTCAGTTTGGCAATATCTTCCACAGCAATTTCATCATTGCGAAAGACTTTTACCTCCTCACCAAGCTCTGCAAAGTACTGAACGAGGTTGTAAGTAAATGAATCGTAGTTATCAATCATTAGGAGCATCAAGTCCTCCTTGTACTAAATCTGCTGCAGTCAATACCGCGCGTGCCTTTGCTTCCGTTTCTTTCCATTCGGCAGTCGGATCAGAGTCAGCAACAACGCCAGCTCCAGCCTGAGAGTGCAGCATGCCGTCACGGATCACGCCGGTACGAATGGCAATGGCCACATCCATATCGCCTGAGAAAGAGAGGTAGCCTACTGCGCCACCATATACGCCGCGCTTCACAATTTCCATTTCATCAATGATTTCCATCGCCCGAATTTTTGGTGCGCCTGATAAGGTGCCTGCCGGGAAAGTGGCTCGCAATACATCCATATTGCTCATATTGTCCAAAAGATCACCTTCCACAGAACTCACGATGTGCTGAACGTGCGAATACTTCTCAATGGACATGGAGTCGGTTACCTTGACTGAGCCAGTTTTGGCAATGCGACCCACGTCATTGCGGGCTAGATCAATCAACATTACATGCTCAGCAATTTCTTTGGGGTCTGCCAAGAGTTCTTTGGCTAAACGCTCGTCTTCCTCAGGATTGGCTCCACGAGGGCGGGTGCCAGCTAGTGGCCTGATAGTCACAATCTTCTCGGCAGCCCGTTTTTCTTGGCGCACCAAAATCTCAGGGGATGAGCCAACAATTTGCAAATCGCCAAAGTCATAGAAGTACATGTATGGCGATGGATTAAGCGAGCGCAACGCTCTGTAGAGGGCTAATGGTGAGTCTGTAAATGGTTTACTAATACGCTGACCAATGACTACCTGCATACAATCGCCAGCCAAAATATATTCTTTGGTCTTAAGTACTGCTTTTTCAAAATCAGCTGCTTTGAATTTGCGGATGAGATCGGTTTTGGTGCTTGGCAAAGATGCCGGCATATTTACTGGCTTACTAAGACAAGCGAGTAATTCTTTTAGGCGATCTTGCGCTTTTACAAAACCATCAGCAATGCTCGGATCCGCATAGACAATCAAATAAATTTTGCCAGCAACGTTATCAATCACTGCTAACTCTTCAGTCAGCATTAGTTGAATATCAGGAACGCCTAATTCATCCGGTAGTTGATGCTTGGCTAAACGTGACTCGATATAGCGAACAGTGTCATAACCAAAGTAGCCGGCAAGGCCACCGCAAAAGCGGGGCATATCAGCTTGTAAAGCTACCTTAAAACGCTTGAAGTAAGCATCCACAAAGTCGAGTGGATTATCGGTATTCGTTTCAACCACTTTTCCATCAGTCACTACTTCGTTGACTGGTGCTGAAGGGGTGCCGACAGTTCTCACGATAGTCTTGGCAGGCAGGCCAATAAAGGAGAAGCGGCCGAAACGCTCGCCACCCAAAACAGACTCCAATAAGTATGTGTTGGTTTTACCGAACGCTTGAGTCAGCTTAACGTAAAGAGACAGTGGAGTCTCTAGATCCGCCAAAACCTCTTTGATCAGAGGAATGCGATTGAAACCCTGCATTGCTAGGGCGTTAAATTCTTCGCGCTGCATTACGCTTTTCCTGACTTTCCTAATTCAGTGCGCATCGCTTGAATGACTTGAGCATAATTTTCTTGTGCGTAAATTGCTGAGCCTGCAACAAAAGTATCAGCACCTGCTCGAGCCACTTCTGCAATGTTGTCGACTTTAATTCCGCCATCCACTTCAAGGCGAATATGTCGACCAGTCTCAGCCTGGTAACGATCGAGGCGTGCGCGTACTTGAGCAATCTTGTTCAGAGTGCTCGGAATAAATGATTGGCCACCAAAGCCTGGGTTGACTGACATCAGCAAAACAAGATCCAACAATTCCAAAGTGTGATCGAGATGAGTCAGTGGTGTTGCTGGATTGAATACAAGGCCTGCTTGACAACCCTGATCACGAATCAAATTCAGTGTGCGATTGACATGTGGACTTGCTTCAGGATGGAAGCTAATTAAATTGGCACCCGCTTTGGCAAAGTCGGGGACGATACGATCTACCGGCTCGATCATTAAATGCACATCGATCACCGCAGGTTTGCCATCTTTATTTGCATAGGGCCGAATAGCCTCGCAAACTAAGGGGCCAATAGTGAGGTTGGGCACATAGTGGTTATCCATCACGTCAAAGTGAATCCAGTCGGCGCCCGCTACTAAAACGTCTTGAACTTCCTTGCCAAGGCAAGCGAAGTCAGCCGACAAAATGGATGGGGCAATAACAAATTGACTATTTGAGGGTGATTTTTGGCTTTCCATCCCTAGATTCTAGCTTGCAGTTGGTCTTAGGATGGAGCAGAATTCGTCCATGAATCCCCACGAAATGAGCATTACGGTCAAAGCCCAGTACCTTCCTGAGCAATCTGACCCCGATAACCGCCAATTTGCCTTCGCTTATACGGTAACCATCCGCAACACGGGGGCGGCCAGTATTCAGGTGATTGCCCGCCATTGGTTCATTACAGACGGGGATAACGATGTCCAGGAGGTCCGAGGGCTGGGTGTTGTTGGGCAGCAACCGCTACTGCGCACCGGAGAGCATTTTGAGTACACCAGCTGGGCAACTTTGCCCACTCCTGCGGGAACCATGCGCGGGGAGTATTTCTGTGTGACTGAGGATGCCCAGTTCTTTCAGGCCCCTATCCCAGAATTTGCCCTAGTGATGCCCCGTACCCTGCATTAAATTAGGGTGGTGGAGAACGCTATTTTTTCCCCTTGCCCGTCCAAAGGACAATAAATAAGAAAAGTCCCAAGGCAACAGCGCCTTCAAAAACAAACAGTAGCATTGGGTATTCATCGAGTAGATTGGCAATCATGATTTCTAAATTTAAATTAGTTCCGTTAAGTGTATTCGCTATCTTGATAGCCAGCTTGATTGTTGGATGTTCTACGCCCCCCACTCGGGGAACGGGCTATCGCTCAAGCGGGTCTGGTGCTGCACCATCAAGCTACAACTCTTCGATTGCAAGCTTTAGCGCTGTATCTTGGCAAGCCTTGCCTGGATGGCAGGAAGACGACTTGTCTCAGGCTTGGCCTGCTTGGTTAAAAAGTTGCGATGCTTTGCGCAAGAAAAATAGTGATGTGAACTGGCGTTCAGTCTGCGCCCAGGCGGGGAATGTATCTAGTCGTGATACGCAAGCTATTCGTAAATATTTTGAAAGTAATTTTCAGGCTTATGAAATTCGCAATAGCTCAGGGAGTGATACTGGCTTAATCACGGGCTATTACGAGCCAGTGATGAATGGTTCGCAAACCCGTACGAGTACCTATAACGTGCCGCTCTATGGCTACCCTAATGCTTGGCGCAAGTCCAAACCCAACCCAGGCCCAAGCCGTGCAGAGCTGATGAGCTCTGGCGTCTTGCAGGGTTCTGAAATTGCTTGGGTGCAAGATCCTGTGGCGGCGGCGTTCATGCAAATTCAAGGCTCTGGAAAAATCCGCCTTGAGGACGGACGTATTTTGCGTCTGGGTTTTGCGGGCACCAATGATCAACCTTTTAAATCATTTGCTCAGTGGTTGCTTGATCGTAAAGAAATCACACGCAGCGAAGCAACGATGCAAGGTATTTCACAATGGGCCAAACGTAATCCTGGCCAAGTGAATGAAATGCTTAATGCCAATCCCCGTTTTGTTTTTTTTAAAGAGTTGCCAGGTAACGTCTCTGCTGATTTAGGCCCTAACGGCGCTCTCGGTGTTCCGCTTACGGCTGAGCGCAGTATTGCAGTAGATTTACAAGCCTTGCCACTGGGTGCGCCTGTCTTTTTAGCTGCCACTAAACCATTGAGCAGTCAGCCTTTGCAAAAGCTGGTGATGGCGCAGGATACGGGCAAGGCAATTGTGGGTGGCGTCAGAGCCGACTACTATTGGGGATCGGGAGATTCTGCTGGAGAGATGGCGGGTCGCATGAAACAAAATGGCAGGATGTGGTTGTTGCTGCCACGTTAATTTAATATTTTCACTGAAAGAAATTCATGAGCTACAAAACAATTTTGACTGAGGTAGATGGCAAGGTTGCCACCATTACTTTGAATCGCCCTGAGGTGTTGAATGCCTTGAATGATCAACTGATGGAAGAGCTTGGCGCTGCATTATTGGCATTTGATGCGGATGACAATATTGGTTGCATGATCGTTACTGGAAGTGAAAAGGCATTTGCCGCTGGAGCGGATATAGCCTCAATGGCTAAGTATGGCCTGACAGATGTTTATCGCGGCGACTTTATTACCCGTAATTGGGAAGAGATTAAAAAAGTACGCAAGCCAGTAATTGCTGCTGTCTCTGGTTACGCCTTGGGCGGTGGCTGTGAGTTAGCTATGATGTGTGACACCATCATGGCTGCAGATAACGCTAAGTTTGCACAGCCCGAAGTGAAGTTAGGAATCATTCCTGGGGCTGGAGGTACGCAACGTTTACCGCGTGCGGTATCAAAAGCCAAGGCGATGGATCTGGCTTTGACGGGTCGCATGATGGATGCTGCTGAAGCTGAGCGCTCTGGTTTAGTCGCACGCATCTTCCCGCAAGCGGACTTATTAAAAGAGGTAAAGGTAATCGCTAAAGGAATCGCAGACATGCCTTTATTGACTGCAATGATGGTGAAGGAAAGTATCAACACCGCTTATGAAACTACTTTGTCCGAAGGTATTCATTTTGAACGCCGCCTCTTTCATGCTTGCTTTGGAACGAATGACCAAAAAGAGGGTATGGCTGCGTTCATGGAAAAGCGTCCAGCTAAATTTACCAATTCTTAATTTAATAGCCGAAGAGAAAGTTTTAAAGAAGTTAGTTTTTTTCTAGAAAGCGCTGAGCTAGTTTGACCCAATAGCTCACGCCTACTGGAATCAATGAATCATTAAAATCGTAAGAAGGATTGTGCAAATGGCATGGTCCCATGCCATGACCTACCGAGCGATGATCGCCATCGCCATTGCCTAAGAATACGTAGCAACCAGGCTTCTCCAGCAACATAAATGCAAAGTCTTCCGCGCCCATCGTAGGGTCGATCGAAGCATTCACATTTTGCTCTCCAACCAACTCACCCATCACCTCAGTAGCGAATTTCACTTCATTGGCATGATTAATCAGGGGTGGGTAATTTCTAGAAAACGTAATTTCAGCTTGGCAATCAAAGGCGCTAGAAACGCTATGGGCAATTTCTCGTAGACGTTGCTCTATGAGATCCAGGACATCTAAGGTAAATGTGCGGACCGTGCCGCCGATGAAAGCATTATCCGGAATGACATTGCTCGTTTCACCCGCATGAAATTGCGTGATGGATAAAACTGCGGCGTCCACAGGACGTTTATTACGTGTAATGATGCTTTGTAATGCAAGCACTACTTGGGCGCCAGTAAATACTGGATCCGCGCTATTGTGGGGTAGAGCGGCATGACCGCCTTTACCGGTAATGGTAATTTCGAAAGTATTGCTTGAGGCCATCATTGGGCCAGAGGTAACACCAAAGTGACCTTCCGCCAGGCCAGGCCAGTTATGCAGGCCAAATACTGCATCACATGGAAACTCTTTGAAAAGTCCATCCTTAATCATTTCATTAGCACCAGCACCCCCTTCTTCAGCGGGCTGGAAAATAAAAATCACTGTGCCTTTAAAGTCGCGGTGATTGGATAAATATTGTGCGGCGCCAAGCAGCATTGCAGTGTGACCATCATGTCCACAAGCATGCATCTTTCCGGGGTTTGTTGATGCATGAGCAAAGCTGTTGTGTTCTTGCAGTGGAAGGGCATCCATATCGGCGCGCAGACCAATCATCTTGCCCAGACCCAAGTCGCCATCTAAGCGACCCACGACACCCGTTTTCCCCATGCCGCGGTAGACGGTAATTCCCCAGCTAGAAAGCGCTTCCGCAACTAGATCGGCAGTGCGATTTTCTTCGAAACGCAATTCAGGGTGCGCATGAATATTGCGTCGAATTTCTTGAATGGCTTCTGCGGAGTCAATAATTTCTTGGGCTAAATGCATGCCTTCATCTTATCCGAAAGTCTTTGGAGATGTCTTTTGTGCGAAATTACTGCCAGTTAATTGTTGGGCAATTGAATGTGCTTTGCAGCAAAATTCAGCGCTTCAATTGAATATGGGCTGTTATCGGCTTTTTGGAGCCCTTGTGGAAGTGCTGGAATGAGGCCTAAAAATGGGGCATCTATTTTGGCTTGCAAAGTCTGAATATTTTCATCAATCAATGGCATTTCGGTGGATAGGGTGTTCGCTACCCATCCTGCAGTATTTAAATGGCGAGATTTGATTGCCTCATAGGTCAGGAGGGCGTGATTGATGCAGCCTAATTTCATGCCGACCACCAGGATGATGGGTAATTTAATTTCTTGAGCGAACATCGCTAAATCTTCCTGATCATTGAGAGGGACGATTAAGCCGCCAGCACCTTCAACTACAACGCAATCTGCTTGATTTTGAATGTTCTGAAAACCCTGCAAGATCACACTCATTTCAAGTTTTAGACCTTGATGTGCCGCTACTAAATGTGGGGCAGCAGGCCGATCTAATACATAAGGACACAAACTTAACTCCTTGGAGCTGAGCTTTGAGGCGATGCGCAGCGTCTCTAAATCTTCATTCAGAGTGTGGCCTTGTGCATCTTGATAAGTTCCAGCAACAACCGGTTTAAAACCAATCGCATTGATTCCCTGTTCGCGCAATTTCAGAATGAGAGCACCGCTCACCAACGTTTTTCCAACCTCGGTGTCTGTGCCAGTGACAAAAAGGCCCGTGGACTTACTCATGAGAACCCTTTTGAATGACTGCTTGCTCAATGGCTTTCAAAGCACCAATGAGCTGACGCAAATCTGATTCGCTATGGTTTGCAGAGAATGTAATGCGTAATCTTGCGCTACCATTGGGTACGGTAGGGGGGCGAATGGCTGGAATCCAATAGCCAGCATCATCAAGTAACTTAGCAGCGAGCAGGGCGTTGGCATTGCTGCCCAATATGACAGGCTGAATGGCAGTACAAGAGGACACTTTTTCCCATTGAGTAAATTGCATTTCAACTTGCCATATACCAATTAGTTTGTTGAGATGAATGCGGCGATTGCTGCCCTCATCCCCATCGATGATCTGCAAACTTTTTGAAAGTGTATGTGCTATCGCAGGTGGCGTTGCGGTGCTGTAAATAAAAGGGCGACCCTTTTGAATGAGCCACTCAATAAAAGTGGCTTGTGCACAAACAAAAGCGCCGCTTACGCCCGCAGCCTTTCCAAGTGTGCCAATATAAATAATGCGATCAGAGCAGATATTTTCCTGCTCCAAAATGCCATGACCTTGTTTACCTAACACTCCGAAACCGTGAGCATCATCTACGAGTAACAGTGCATCGTATTGCTCAGCAAGTTTTAATAATTCCTCAACTGGAGCAAGGTCACCATCCATACTAAAGACACCATCAGTAACAATGATCTTCAGTGGATGTTGATCTGTTTTCAGTAATTCTTCTAATGAATCAAGTTGTGTGTGATCAAACAGGGCGACATTTGCTTGAGTCTGCGCAGCCGCTAAACGAATCCCATCAATTAAAGAGGCATGATTGAGCTTTGCGGAATAAATGCTGGTCGATTTTTGTGGCCCCAGTCTTGCTAGGCTAGTGATGGCGGTAAGGTTGGCGAGATAGCCGGTACTAAAAAATAGGGCGCGCGCATTCGGAATGTGCTGCTTTTGAAAAGAGGCCAATTGGTTTTCAAGTAGCTCATGGGCCATGCTGTGACCGCTAATGAGATGGGAGGCGCCACTACCTACCCCATACTTTTTACCGCCTTCCGCAAGCGCTTGAATTAATTCAGGATGGTTCGCTAGTCCTAAATAGTCATTGCTACAGAATGCTTTCAGCTCCCGTCCATCGACTATGGCTTTGGTATCACATGGCGATGTAGTTGCTCTGAGTTTGCGTTTGAGCAATTGCGACTCAAGATCTGCAATCTGCTCTTGTGCTAACTTTAAGGCCTGATATGAGTTTGTCATGCCAGAGTTTTCTCAAGGGCAACTTGCACAGCATTACCCAGTTGCGCAGTTTCTGATGGAGACAAAATATACGGCGGCATGACGTAGATAGTGTTGCCGATTGGTCTGATCAACACGCCTTCACCTAAACAGTTTGAAAACATGTTTCGCGCAAACATCTTAGGATTTTTTAGAAACTCATGCTTGATATCAAATGCCAAGATCATTCCTTGTTGGCGCCAATGCTCAATTCGGGTATCTATTTTTGCCCATGCAAACGCACTTGCCAAATCCTTTGAGCGCTCAATATTTTTTTCTAAGACTTTGTCAGTTTCGAAAATCTCTAGACAAGCCAGTGCAGCAGCACAAGCTAGTGGATTGCCGGTATAGGAATGAGAATGCAAAAATCCTTGCTGAGTTTGATCGCCATAAAAGGCTTGATATATCTGGTCTGTAGTAAGGCAGAGTGATAGCGGAAGATAGCCACCGCTAATACCTTTAGACAGAGTCAAGAAGTCTGGCCATACGCCAGCATGTTCGCAGGCAAAGAACTTACCGCTCCGCCCACAGCCCACCGCAATCTCATCTGCAATCAGATGTACTTCATAGCGATTACATAAATCCCTTACTAAACGCAGATACTCCGGAGAGTGCATGGCCATTTGCCCTGCGCACTGCACTAAAGGCTCGACAATGATGGCGGCAATATTGTCATGTTCTATTGCAAATAATTCTTCAAGTTTTTTTGCTGCATGTCTTGCTACATCTTCAGCGCTCTCACCAGCTTTTGCTTTGCGTGCATCGGGTGATGCAATGGTGAATACATCTTGCAATAGTGATCCATAGGCTTCCCGAAAAATAGCAACATCAGTTACTGCCAAGGCGCCAAGCGTTTCTCCGTGATAACCATTTTCTAAGCACACAAATTTTTTCTTTTGTGGTTTGCCGTTGAGTTGCCAGTAGTGGTGACTCATCTTGAGCGCTATTTCTACTGCAGAAGCACCATCGGAGGCGTAAAAGACATGGCCTAAATTGTGATTGGTGAGTGCCGCTAGTTTTTCAGATAACTCCACTACAGGAGGATGTGTAAAACCGGCGAGCATTACATGCTCAATTTTTTCGAGTTGCGCGGTAATGGCTTGATTGATGCGCGGGTTGGAGTGACCAAATAAATTGGTCCACCAAGAACTAATGGAGTCGAGCAATGCTTTTCCGTTTTCGTCATAGAGCCAAGCACCCTTACCGTTTGTAATGGCAACCAGAGGAAAGGACTCATGCTGTTTCATCTGAGTGCATGGGTGCCAAACGGCTGCAAGGCTGCGATCAACGAGGGGGGCTTGGTTTAAATCAGAAATAACCTTCATGTTTGATATTTGACCACTAGTTTTTCCAAATTCAGGCTTGTATCTGTTATGTTTATGTCTTGAATCCCCTCATTTTCTGGAATTTACCCATGCAGGACACTCAAACCGTTGAAAAACCCTTAACCCAATTCAAATCCAAGGCGGATTTGCATCAGGGCGTAAACGCAGGTGCAGAGGCATCTGGCGAGTGGTCAGTGGCTCAAATTGAAGCCTTATTTGCACTCCCTTTAAATGAATTGATGCTGAAGGCTCAAGAGACTCATAAGGCTTATTTCCCAGAGGGTGATGTGGAATTAGCCACGCTGCTATCCATTAAGACGGGCGGTTGTCCTGAAGATTGTGGTTACTGCCCACAAGCCGCTCGTTACGACACCGATGTTAAGGCTGAGAAGTTAATGGGCTTAGAAGAGGTTTTAGAGGCCGCTAAAGCCGCTAAAGCCGCCGGTTCTAACCGTTTTTGTATGGGGGCCGCTTGGCGCGAACCCAAAGACCGCGATATTGAAAAAGTGACTGCCATGATCAAGGGCGTTAAAGCCTTGGGTCTGGAAACCTGTGCCACCCTAGGCATGCTGGAGGCTGATCAAGCTCAAGCACTGCAAGAGGCGGGCCTAGACTTTTATAACCACAACTTAGACACCAGCGAGGATTTTTATCGCTCTGTGATTTCAACTCGAGGTTACCAAGACCGTTTAGACACGATATCCAATGTTCGGGCCGCTGGTATGTCTGTTTGTTGTGGCGGTATCGTAGGTATGGGTGAGTCTAGACAGCAGCGCGCTGCATTTTTGGCCCGCCTAGCCAATTTAAGCCCCTATCCAGAATCGGTTCCTATCAATCATTTGGTGCCAGTTGCCGGTACGCCATTGGCTGAGCAAAAGCCTTTGGACCCACTGGAGTTTGTGAGAACGATTGCGGTTGCTAGGATCACGATGCCTAAAGCTCGCGTTCGTTTATCTGCTGGTCGTCAGGAGCTTGGTAGGGCGGTTCAGGCCATGTGTTTCATGGCTGGTGCTAACTCGATTTTCTATGGCGAGCAATTACTCACTACCGGTAATCCCGAGGCAGAACAAGACCGTGAGCTTTTGGCAGAGCTGGGTTTAAAGACCAAACAAAGCTGCAAAGCAGAGGTTTTAGTTTAACTTCCTACACGCATGTCTCCAATAGATCGTTTCATTCTAGAGTTTGATACTGCCCTTCGGTCGGTGGTCGGAGGCGCTCATGCACATAGACCTACCCCAGGATCTGATTTTGGGGGAAATTCTAGTTTGGATGCTGTTGAACGAAAACATGCAGCAGGACTCATGCGAGTAAATCATGTGGGTGAAGTTTGTGCGCAAGCGCTCTATCAATCGCAAAAATTGGTTGCTCGAAATCCTGAAATTCAGGAGATGTTAGAGCACTCCGGGCAAGAAGAAATGGATCATCTAGCATGGTGTGAAACTCGTCTTCAAGAGCTCGGGTCACATACTAGTTATCTCAACCCACTTTGGTATGCAGGATCCTTTGTAATCGGCTTGGCAGCAGGCTTAGCGGGTGATAAGTGGAGTTTAGGTTTTGTTGCCGAAACAGAAAAACAAGTCGAGAACCACTTGGAAAGTCATCTAGAAAAATTACCAAAAGAAGATCAACGCTCACGCGCAATTGTGGATCAAATGCGAGTTGATGAAATTGCTCACGGACAAGCTGCAAAAAGTGCTGGCGGTGTAAATTTGCCAGAACCCATTCAAAAAATAATGCAGGCGATGTCTAAGGTAATGACTACTACTGCTTACAAAATTTAAAACGGAAGTAAGGTGTAATTCTTGAAATTCACCCCTGATTAATTTTGATATATTTTGTTGGGCATTACTGTTTTTAAATACAGTATATTTAGGTATTATCTAACCAAATAGCTAAGATCTATTCTTAAGTATATTTTCCAAGCCATTGTTTCAAGTAGCTATTTTATTATCACCATTTTCTCAACACATGACGCTAAGTGTTTGTAAACACTAGAGAAATTCCTAAAAAAACTCCTAAAAACACTTGACCCTCTTAGTGTGATCCTCTAAAGTGGGAGGAAGTGTGAAAAAGTGGGGTAAATGGTGTTTCAAGGTGCGTCAGCTCTCAATTTGGATGCAAAAGGCCGCATGTCTGTGCCGGCTAAGCATCGTGACGCCTTGTTGGTGCAGGGTGAGGGCCGAATCACGCTTACAAAACACCCCGATGGGTGCTTACTTCTTTTCCCAAGACCAGAGTGGGAAACCTTCAGAGCAAGAGTTGCGCAACTTCCGATGGATGCCCATTGGTGGCGCCGTATTTTTTTAGGTAACGCAGCAGAGATAGATTTGGATGGCGCTGGTCGCGTACTGGTGAGTCCAGAGTTGCGCGCTGCTGCAGGGATTGAAAAAGAAGTGATTTTGCTTGGCATGGGAAGTCACTTGGAGTTGTGGGACGCAGCTACATACGCTGCAAAAGAACAGGCTGCGATTGCACAAGGCATGCCTGAAGCACTCAAGCAATTTAATTTTTGATGACAGGGTGCCATGAACATAACTCATCGCCCAGTGTTGCTGGCCGAGGCGGTGACAGCGCTGGTTGGCGGTCCGCTGATTCAAAATCAAAGTGCAGCAAACAAAATTTTGGTAATCGATGGAACCTTCGGGCGCGGCGGTCACACCCAGGCTTTGCTCAAGGAGTTGAATCCCTCCGCGCGCATGATTTCCTTCGACAAGGATCTGGACGCGATTGCAGTAGCGCAAAAAATCAACGACCCACGATTAAAAATTGTGCACGACAGTTTTGCGCAGATGGACCAGTACGCGGAAGCGGAATCGGTCGATGGAATTTTGTTGGATTTGGGGATCAGTTCACCCCAAGTGGACGAAGCGCATCGGGGATTTTCATTTCGTCGAGAAGGTCCGCTCGATATGCGCATGAATACCGACCATGGTTTAACTGCAGCAGAGTGGTTGGAGCAGGCCCCACCGGAGGAAATCACTCACGTGATTAAGACTTACGGAGAAGAGCGCTTTGCATTTCAGATCGCAAAAGCCATTGTGGCTAAGCGAGAAGAAGGGCTTTCCCCCAAAACAACTACTCAGTTGGCAAGTCTAGTTGCGGGCGTAGTGCGTACGCGCGAGGCTGGTCAAGATCCCGCAACAAGAACCTTCCAGGCATTGCGTATTTTTATTAATCGAGAGTTAGAAGATTTAGAGCTTGGTTTAAAGGCGGCTTTGAAATTGTTAAAGCCGGGCGCAAGACTTGCGGTAATTAGCTTTCATTCGCTAGAAGATCGCATCGTGAAGCAGTTCATGCAAGCGCATGCAAAAGTAGAAGTCCCTCGCGGTTTACCGGTGCGTGAAAAAGATTTGCCACAGAGTGCGCTTGAAATTATTGGTCGTATTAAGCCAAGCGATGCAGAAGTGTCTGAGAATCCTCGCGCCCGCTCAGCAATCATGCGTGTGGCTGAAAAGCGCATGGGAGCATCTGCATGAATCGCGCTACCTTGACTCTGCTCGCATTGCTATTGATTTGTGCCCTATCTCTGGTTGCAGCTCAGCAGCGTGCGCGAAAATTATTCATTCTTCAGGAGCGCGCACAGATAGAAGAACGTAAGTTAAACCAAGACTGGCTACGCTTGGAGTATGAGCAGCGTAATCTTTCGAAGTCTGCACGTATTCGTGATGTTGCCCGTAACCAATTGCATATGGCGCCTATTTCTCCTGAGCGTACTTTGTACTTGAAGGAGGCTAAATGAGGCCGGTTGGATTCTCTACTACGCCAAATTTAGTATTGCGTCTGCCAATGTGGCGGTCGCGCTTGATGCTATTCCTTTTGTTTTTTGTGTTCATGATGCTGTTGTTACGTGCGTTTTGGATTCAGGGCCCAGGAAATGCATTCTATGAAGCCAAGGGCGTGCGTGGCACTCAGCGCGAATTAGAGCTACCCGCTAGTCGCGGAAAAATTTTGGATCGTAATGGTCAGGTGATTGCAACGAGCTTAGAAGCTAAGTCGGTGATTGCTTATAACGACACGGTTCCAGATGACTTGGCTGCAGACAAAGTGCAGAAATTGGCAAGCCTTTTACAAATGAGTGAAGTCGAGCTACGCAAGAAGCTCAAAGAAGAACGCAAGCAGGTCTTCCTAAAGCGTCAAGTAGACCCGGTTGTAGCGCAGCAAATTAAACAGTTAGAGATCCCTGGTATTGGCTTGAACAATGAGTATCGTCGCTTCTACCCAGAAGGCGAAGCAATGGCGCACGTGGTTGGCTTTACGAATGTGAATGACAAAGGTCAGGAAGGCATGGAGCTTTCCCGCGAGAATGAGCTTGCCGGTCATCCTGGTCAAAGACGTGTGGTAGTTGACCGCTTAGGTCGTGTTGTTGAAGATGTTGCGATCTTACAGTTGCCGCAAAATGGAAAAGATTTAAATCTATCTATTGATAGTAAGATTCAGTTCTTGGCCTATAACGCTGTAAAGGATGCGGTTGAAAAGCATCATGCCAAAGCAGGTGGCGCTGTAGTGCTCGATACCCAAACGGGCGAGATTCTGGCATTGGCAAATTACCCAAGCTACAACCCAAATGATCGAAGGTATTTAACAGGCGAGCAATTGCGTAATCGCGTATTGACCGACACCTTTGAGCCTGGCTCAACAATGAAGCCATTAACCATTTCAATTGCTTTGGAAAAAGGCGTAGTTAAGCCGGATACCAATATGGTCATTGGTGCGAAATATTTAGTAGGTCCTAAGCCTATTACAGATACCCATCCTTATGGAAATCTAACAGTCGCACAAATTATTCAAAAGTCGAGCAACATCGGTACTGCAAAGATTGCAATGAATAATCTCTCCGCTGAAGAAATGTGGGATTTTTATACTGCCGTTGGTTTGGGACAAGCGCCGAAAATTGGTTTCCCTGGTGCTGTAGCAGGCACGGTGCATCCTTTCAAAAAATGGATGCCTACCGATCAGGCGCGTATTGCATTTGGCTACGGTATTTCTGCGTCACTCTTTCAGGTGGCGCGTGCATATACAGTCTTCGCGCGTGATGGCGAATTAGTCCCCCTGACTATTGAGCGTAGCCCTGAGTTCAAGCCAGGCGTTAAAGTGCTTTCACCAAAAACCGCCATTGAAATGCGCAACATGATGGAGGCAGTTACTGAGCCTGGTGGCACTGCAATCAAGGCGCAGGCCGAAGGTTATCGTGTTGGCGGAAAAACAGGTACTGCCCATAAATTAGTTGGCAAGGGATATGGCAATTCGTATCGTGCTTACTTTGCTGGACTTGCCCCCATTAGCGCGCCACGTATTGTTGTAGCAGTAATGATTGATGAGCCTACTGGCGGAAGTCACTACGGTGGTGATGTTGCGGCACCCGTGTTCTCGACAATTGTTGGGGAGACGTTGCGTTCATTGAATGTTTTGCCAGACAACAAAGTTAAGCAAATGGTGTTGGAGGACAAGGCTCCAGAAGAAATTCGGCCGGCAGCTGCACAGGCTCAACATGTGGTTTTGAAACGATGAGGGTGGATTTGAAAATAGACACCAATCATTTGATTGACCACTTACATACGCTAGCGAACTCCTCCGCAAAAGTATGTGCGGATAGTCGCCAGATTCAGTCTGGCGATATCTTTTTTGCCTATCCAGTAGGTCATGGCAATGCCTTGCGCGATGGTCGTCAATTTATTGATGCTGCATTAGATAGTGGAGCGGCCGCAGTAGTATTCGATCCAGCAGGCATGGATGAGCAATTTTTAGATCATCCGCAATGTTTTGCTGTTGAAAGCCTTGCTGTAAAAGCGGGTGAGCTATGCGCACAATGGTATGGCCATCCAAGTAAAGAATTAAAAGTCATTGGTGTTACCGGCACTAATGGCAAGACTAGTATCACGCAGTGGTTAGCTCAAGCTTTAGATACTAGCAATCATCGGACTGCAGTCTTGGGAACTTTAGGTTCTGGATTCCCTGGTGCATTAGTTCAAACTGGCTATACCACTCCAGATGCTCCTAAATTACAAACTCAGCTAGCGGAATTACGCAATGCCGGGGCGAAACAAGTGGCGATGGAAGTATCTTCACACGCTTTGCATCAAGAGAGAATCGCTGGTACAGAAATTCACTGCGCAGTCTTCACGAATCTGACGCAGGATCATTTGGACTACCACGGCAACATGGTCGATTACGCTGAAGCAAAGGCTAAGTTATTTCAGCAAGCTAGCCTTGAGCACGCAGTGATTAACTTAGACGATGCTTTTGGTCGTGAGCTTGCCATGAATTTATTGGCAAAAGACGACTTAAAGGTTTGGGCATATGCATTGTCTCAATCCGCATTCCAAGGCTTTGAAAAATTTGGTGATCGTTTATCCCGTAACTATACAAAAGATATTTTGTTGAGTGGGGCGGGCTACAACGCAAGTTTTATTTGTGATGGAGTGGGAAGTGCTCAATTGCATATTCCTTTGTTAGGCGAATTTAATTTAAGTAATGCGCTTGCGGTATGGACAATATTGCTTTCACAGGGTATGGGCTGTGAAGTGGCTGCTCAAAAAGTCAGTCAATTAAATCCAGTGCTTGGTCGTATGGAGTTAATTCCTTTGGGTAAAGCTCAAAAGACAGAGGGCTTGTTAGCGGTTGTGGATTACGCGCATACACCGGATGCCTTAGAAAAAACCTTACAAGCATTGCGTCCTATTGCTGAGCAGCGCGGCGGAAAAATTTGGTGCGTATTTGGATGTGGCGGTGATCGCGATGCTGGTAAGCGTTCGCTAATGGGTGCTGTCGCAGAGCGCAATGCCGATCATATTTTGATTACAAGTGATAACCCTCGCTCTGAAGACCCACAGGCCATCATGCAAATGGTGCGCAGTGGTATTAGTAGGGACGCGCAGAACATTCAAGTGATTGCTGATCGTGCTTCTGCCATCATGGCCGCAATTCGTCATGCAGCTGATTGCGATATTGTTTTAGTTGCTGGCAAGGGTCATGAAACTACTCAAGAAATCAATGGCAAGAAATTTGATTTTTCTGATCAAGAACATATTCGCTTAGCCGCTGGAGGCGGAGTCTGATGTCTATCATGACCACCCTTGCACAAGCGCAGGCAATGTTACCTGGAAGTAAATTATTGAATACTTCTGCAGAGGCTGCTCAGGAAATATCGATTTCTCGAGTGGGCACTGATAGTCGCCAGATCGATCGCAATGAATTCTTTGTCGCTTTAGTTGGTGAGCGCTTTGATGCGCATGACTTTTTATCCGATGTCGCTAAAGCAGGTGCTAGTGCTGCCCTAATCAGTGCCCAAGATAAATGTCCGCCGGACTTACCTGCTATTTGCGTTTCGAACACGCGTGTTGGTTTAGGAAATTTAGCAAAAGCATGGCGGGCTAATCACCCCATTCCTTTGGCATTGGTTACTGGTAGTAATGGTAAAACCACCGTTAAAGAGATGATCGCTTCAATTTTTAAAGCCGCGGTTGGCGAGCAACATACTTTGGTTACCAAAGGAAATCTGAATAACGATATTGGTTTGCCATTAACGCTGTTGAAATTGCGCGCAACAGATCGCCTTGCTGTGGTTGAGCTTGGGATGAATCATCCCGGTGAAACGGCGCAGTTGGCTGCTATCGCGCAAGCGAATATTGCATTAATTAATAATGCCCAGCGCGAGCATCAAGAGTTCATGGCTACGGTAGCGGCAGTAGCAGAAGAGCACTCTGACGCAATTCGTGCCTTGCCAAGTGATGGCATTGCTGTATTTCCAGCAGACTCAGAATTCTCAAGCGTTTGGCGTCAGGCTGCTGCAGGCCGCAAGGTCATCGATTTTGTATTGTCATCTGCGCAGACCAAACTATCGGCAGCTGTAACTGGAAGTCTATTAAGTAATGGGCTCGTACAGATACAAACCGAACAAGGGGTTATTGAAGTTCAGTTAAATGCTTTGGGTAGTCACAATGTTCGCAATGCGTTAGCTGCAAGTGCTGTTGGTGTCGCAGCAGGTATAAGTCTTGAAAAGATTAAGCAGGGTCTCGAATCATTCTCCCCAGTAAATGGGCGCATGCAAGCAAAGGTGATTGATTCAAATCACACCTTAATTGACGATAGCTATAACGCCAACCCAGATTCTGTAAGGGCTGCTATCGATGCTTTAAAGCAATCAGGTAATTTATCTTGGTTAATTTTGGGTGATATGGGTGAGGTTGGCAATCAGGGTCCTGAGTTCCATCGAGAGGTGGGCGCTTATGCTGCTGAGCAGGGAGTTTCAAAGCTATTTGTATTGGGGGAACAGTGCCAATTTGCTCTTCAGGGATTTAATGAGACTGTTGGTAATAGCGCGACTGCATCTAGTGCGATGCATTTTGCCGATATGGATATTCTCATCATGCAATTGAGAGATGCTTTGCATGCCCAGTCTAGCGGTGGCAATCAACACTTAAATATTTTGGTTAAAGGTTCACGGTTTATGCGCATGGAGCGTGTAGTGCAGGCCTTGTTAGAGGAGGCTAAAACATGCTCTTAATGTTAGCGCAATGGCTGCAAGATGATTTCGGATTCTTCCGAGTCTTCAACTACATCACTTTCAGGGCGGTGATGGCAACTGTGACTGCATTATTGATTGGTTTGGCTGCTGGACCTTGGGTGATTCGTAAATTAAGCGCTCTGAAGATTGGTCAGGCAGTCCGCACAGATGGGCCACAAACCCATTTAGTGAAATCTGGCACCCCAACCATGGGCGGTGTTTTGATTTTGATTGGTATCTTTATCTCTTGCATGTTGTGGGCTGATCTCAGCAACCGATTTATTTGGATTGTGATGATCGTGACCTTTGGATTTGGTTTGGTGGGCTGGGTAGATGACTACCGCAAGGTTGTTTACAAAGACCCTAAAGGCATGGCCTCAAGAGAAAAGTTCTTCTGGCAAACCTTAATTGGTTTATTTGCTGCCATCTATCTTGCATTCTCCGTGTCGGAAGTGAATAACCTTAAGGTGTTGCAATTATTTTATGACTGGCTAAGAAGCGGATTTGCTTTAGATCTGCCTGCAAAAACCAATTTGCTATTGCCTTTCATAAAAGAGGTGAGCTATCCATTAGGCGTGATGGGCTTCATTATTTTGAGCTATCTAGTAATTGTAGGTAGCAGTAATGCAGTGAACTTGACCGATGGCCTGGACGGCCTTGTCATCATGCCGGTCATCTTAGTGGGCGCTGCTTTGGGTGCTTTTGCTTATGTGATGGGTAATGCAATTTATGCAAAGTACCTCCTTTTCCCCTACATCCCAGGTGCTGGCGAGCTAATGATTTTCTGTGGCGCCATGGGTGGCGCTGGCTTAGCCTTCCTTTGGTACAACACACACCCAGCACAAGTATTTATGGGTGATGTAGGAGCACTCGCTTTGGGCGGAGCCCTTGGCACTATCGCCGTGATTGTGCGTCAAGAAATTGTGTTGTTTGTGATGGGTGGCATTTTTGTTGCTGAAACTGTTTCGGTAATGCTGCAAGTATTTTGGTTCAAGCTCACTAAAAAGCATTTTGGAGAGGGTCGTCGTATTTTCCGGATGGCGCCATTGCATCATCATTTTGAATTGGGTGGTTGGAAGGAGACGCAAGTGGTTGTGCGTTTCTGGATCATTACTATCCTCCTAGTCTTAATTGGCTTATCTAGCTTGAAGTTACGGTGATCCAAAAGTAAATATGTTGATTTTAGAAAATACCTTTGCAAATGCTGCCTTCATGAGTGATGAAGGTTACCAAGCTCCAAACCGATTCCTTATTTTGGGATTAGGTGAGTCTGGCGTAGCTATGGTGAAGTGGTGCCTGCGAAATGGTGCAGAAGTCCGCTTGGCAGATACGCGTGATCAATCCTCTTTTACTCCACGTCAAAATGCCTGGCTGGAAGAACTTCGGATTGCAGGCCTCAAAGATATTTGTTTCGGCCCTTTAGATGAGAGCTTACTCAACAATATTGATGTGGTTGGTATTAGTCCGGGACTTTCTCCGGTGCAAGACCCAACCTATGCTTTCTTGGTTAAGGCAGAGCAGGCTGAAATCGATGTGTGGAGTGAGATTGAATTTTTTGCTCGCGCAATTTCTGCTTTAAGTCGTATGGCACAAGCGCAAGAGATGAGTTATGCAGCTGCAGTATTGGCTGTCACTGGCACCAACGGTAAAACAACTACCACCGCATTAACCGGACAACTCTGTGAGCGTGCTGGCAAGAAGGTTGCTGTTGCAGGAAATATTAGCCCTGCTGCCTTAGAAAAGTTGATGAGTTGCTTGGATATTGCCGATCAAATCGTGGATATGCCAGATGTTTGGGTCTTAGAGTTATCCAGCTTTCAGTTGATTTACACCCATACCTTGAATGCTACAGCAGCAACGGTATTGAATATTACTCAAGACCATTTAGATTGGCATGGCGATATGCAAGCCTATGCACAAGCAAAGTCACGGATATTTGGTGTTGATACAGTTTGTATTCTGAATCGCGATGATTCTCTTGTAATGGGGCTGCTGTCTGAAGAGCAAAAAGCAGAGAGAGCTATCGTGACCTTTGGCTCAAATCGCCCAGATGAGCAAGGTGCTTTCGGAATTGAGCACGATTTACGTGCGGGTGGAATTGATTGGCTGGTATGGGCTGAAGTAGATGAAGACGTTGAGCCCAAGCCTAAGCGTCGTCGTAAATCTGCGGTAGTTGAAGAAGAGGAACCGTTGCGCTTGAAGCGTTTAATTCCGGCGGATGCCTTAAGAATACGTGGTCGACATAATGCATTAAATGCGCTAGCGGCCCTCGCCTTAGCACGTGCCGCTAATTTACCAATGAACGCACTCCTACATGGCTTGCGTGATTACCATGGTGAGCCGCATCGTGTGCAAAGTATCGCGATTGTTAAAGACGTTGAATACGTAGATGACAGCAAGGGCACTAATGTAGGCGCGACTGTTGCTGCATTGAATGGCCTAGGTAGCAACGAGTCTGGAAAACGCATTTGGTTGATTGCTGGTGGCGATGGAAAAGGTCAAGATTTCAGCCCGTTACGTGAACCCGCTTTACGTTTTGTGAAGGGCGCCTTCCTCATTGGCAAAGATGGCGCTGCAATTGGTGAGGCTCTTGGCTCTGGAATTCAAAGCACAAATTGTGGCGATTTAATTTCTGCAGTTCAAGCTGCTGCCAGTCATGCGGTATCCGGAGACTTGGTATTGTTGTCTCCAGCCTGTGCAAGCTTAGACCAGTTCCATGACTATGTTGAGCGTGCCCATGTATTTGCTGCAGAGGTTGAAGAGTTAGGCATGCGCTTTGAAGGGGTACAGGCATGAGCTTAAAAGAAAAATTCTTTCCTGAAAATCGACTTGGCCTGAATCGCTTCTGGAATTTTTCAAGGGGTGGAATTGATAACTTCCGCACTGGCTTGCGTGATGCTGTTTCTGGCGTAGAGCAAACGCGTTCGCGCATGATGGATTATGACCAGTTGCTGGTATGGGCAATTCTGTCGCTGATGTTAATTGGTCTTGTAATGGTGTATTCCGCCTCCATTACATTGGCCGATGGACCCAAGTATGCAAACTACAGCAGTAATTTTTTCCTCATTCGTCACGTGATTTCTTTGGCGATTGCGATTGGCGTTGGCATCTGGGCTTTTAAGATTCCTACTAAGGTATGGGATCGTTATTCACCAGTCATTTTCGGATTTACCGTCTTATTGCTGATCGCCGTTCTAATTCCTGGAATAGGTAAGGGTGTGAATGGTGCGAAGCGTTGGATTCCTTTAGGTTTGATGAACTTTCAGCCATCCGAGTTGATGAAATTTGCTGCCGTGATCTTTGCAGCAAGTTATACCGTTCAACGCCAGGAGTATCTCCATTCCTTTGTGAAGGGTATGCTGCCGATGGGTATTGCAGTTGCTCTAGTAGGTGGTCTGCTGATGGCTGAGCCAGACATGGGTGCATTCGTGGTAGTTGCCTTAATTGCATTCGGCATTCTCTTTTTGGGTGGCATCAACGCTAAATTATTTGGCGGCTTGATTCTGGTTGGTTTGATGAGTGGTGCAACTATGATTGCACTCTCGCCATTCCGTCGCGGACGCATGTTGGCCTTTATGGATCCATGGCAAGTAGATAACGCCGCCAATAAAGGCTATCAATTAACCCATTCATTGATGGCATTTGGTCGTGGCGAATGGTTTGGTACGGGACTTGGTGGTAGTGTAGAAAAATTGCATTACTTACCAGAGGCGCATACCGATTTCATCATGGCCGTCATTGGCGAAGAATTAGGATTTGTTGGTGTGGTCGTAATGATCTTCTTGTTTTATTGGATCGTTCGTCGCGCGTTCTTAATTGGCCGTACCGCTTTGCAGTTGGATCGTAGCTTTGCCGGCCTTGCTGCTAAAGGCGTTGCAATTTGGATTGGTTGGCAGGCCTTCATCAATATGGGTGTGAACCTTGGCCTACTTCCAACGAAAGGCTTGACCTTGCCATTGGTAAGTTACGGCGGTTCTGGAATTTTGATGAATGCTGTCGCTGTAGCAATGTTGTTGCGAATTGATTTTGAAAATCGCATCCTCATGCGCGGAGGCAAGCTTTGACTAAACCCTCAATTTTGGTGATGGCTGGTGGTACTGGTGGACATATCTTTCCAGGCCTCGCTGTCGCTGAATATTTGCGGATTTGCGGTTGGAACGTCTCTTGGTTAGGTAATAAAGCTGGCATGGAGTATCGCCTCGTGAAGTCTTGCAACTTTCCATTTGAGGCGGTCGAGTTCGGCGGCCTGCGTGGCAAGGGATTAAAAGCAAAGTTGATGTTGCCCATGAATCTCATGCGTGCTTGCTACCAAAGCTGGAAGATTATGCGTCGCCTAAAACCGAATGTTGTTTTAGGAATGGGCGGCTACATTACTTTCCCTGGCGGTTTAATCACCAAGTTTTTGAAGTATCCATTGGTTTTGCATGAAGCGAATTCAGTTGCTGGTAGTGCTAATCGGGCACTAAGCAAAATTGCAATGCGGACTCTCACTGGATTCCCTAAGACAATGGATCATGCAGAGTGGGTAGGCAATCCGATTCGGGAAGAATTTGATCAGATGCTAGCGCCTGTAGCACGCTATGACCAGCGCCAGGGGCCTTTATCTGTCTTAGTGGTGGGTGGTAGCTTGGGTGCTGCTGCCCTTAATGAAAATATTCCGGCTGCTCTGGCATTAATTCCAGTGGAGTCACGTCCCAAAGTCGTTCATCAGGCGGGTGATAGGCATTTGGCTGACCTGCAGAAGCGATATGCTGACTTAGGTGTAACAGCAGATATTCGTCCTTTTATTGATGATATGCCCGCTGCGTATGCACAAGCCGATTTGGTGATTTGTCGTTCAGGCGCCATGACAGTTTCTGAAATAGCAGCTTGTGGCGTTGCCTCTTGTCTTATTCCTTTCCCATTTGCGATTGATGATCATCAAACTGCGAATGCGCAATTTTTATCAAATGCCAGCGCAGCGGTTTTATTGCCGCAGCCATTACTTAATCCACAAGATTTAGCAATGATGATTCAAAACTTCAATCGCACAGAATTAAAAGAGATGGCATTCCGTGCGCATGCTTTAGCAAAGCCACATGCGACACAGCGAGTGGCTGAAGTATGTGCAGATTGTGCGGGGGTAGGTAAATGAAGCATATCGTTCAGCAAATTCACTTTATCGGTATCGGCGGTGCTGGCATGAGCGGCATCGCTGAAGTGCTTTTGAACTTGGGTTACCAAGTTTCAGGGTCAGACTTAGCTGATGGTGCAGTCACTAAACGCCTTAGAGAGCTGGGCGCAGTCATTCATATTGGGCATGACCCTAAAAATATTGGTACGGCAGAGGCAGTAGTTATTTCCACTGCAGTTGCAGGAAACAATCCAGAAGTATTGGCTGCACGCGCGGCGAAGGTTCCAGTGATTCAGCGCGCAGTAATGTTGGGTGAGTTGATGCGTCTAAAGCAAGGTATTGCGATTGCTGGAACGCACGGGAAAACAACTACTACTAGTTTGGTTGCATCCGTCTTGGCTGAAGGCGGCCTAGATCCTACATTTGTGATTGGTGGAAAACTAAATTCCGCAGGCGCGAATGCGCGCTTGGGGCGTGGAGATTTTATTGTGGTTGAGGCGGATGAATCAGATGCCTCCTTCTTACAATTATTTCCAGCCATGGAAGTGGTAACTAATATTGATGCTGATCATATGGATACCTATCAGCACGATATGGCTAGATTGAAGCAGGCATTTGTTCAGTTCATTCAGCGCATGCCTTTTTATGGCGTAGCAGTACTTTGTATTGATGATGCTAATGTGCGCGACATTATTCCATTTGTATCTCAGCCAGTACTTCGCTACGGTTTATCAGAGGATGCAGATATTCGCGCAAGTAATGTTCGTGCGGATGGTACACAGATGCACTTCACGGTTGACCGTCGTACGGTGCGTAGGCATGGCAATAAACCAGGCCCACTAAATATCACCCTGAATTTACCGGGCTTACATAACGTCTGTAATGCCTTGGCTGCTATTGGTATAGCGACAGAGTTGGGTGTGGGTGATGAAGCAATTATGAAGGCCCTGTCTGAGTTTGGTGGTGTTGGTCGTCGCTTCCAGCGTTATGGAGAGATTCCTTTGGCATCTGGCGGTAGCTTTACCTTGATCGATGATTACGGCCATCACCCAGTAGAAATGGCTGCAACCTTAGCTGCAGCGAGAGGTGCTTACCCAGATCGTCGCTTGGTATTAGCATTCCAGCCGCACCGATTTACTAGAACGCGTGATTGCTTCGGTGAGTTTGTTCAAGTCCTCAAAAATTTTGATGCCTTAGTGCTGACTGATGTGTATCCAGCGGGCGAAGCAAAAATTCCAGGTGCTGATAGTAAGAGCTTGATAAAAGCTGCTATTACTGAAGATAAGAATTCCAAAGCCTTATTGGATTCGAGCGCAGTGGCATATGCTGCAAACATTGCAGAGATGCCAGAAAAATTGAGTCAAGTTTTAAAAGATGGAGATGTATTAATCACGATGGGTGCAGGATCAATTTCTACTTTGCCACACACGTTGTCGGAGGCAAAGCATGTCTAAAGCAGGTGTTAATTTGGGCTCCTGGGGCGAACGCGTTCAGTCTAGCTTAGCTAGCTTGGAGCCGAAGTCTTTTGGCCGTGTGGGCGTTTTGCTGGGTGGTAAATCTGGCGAGAGAGAAATCTCTCTCATGTCTGGTAATGGCGTATTAGAAGCTTTGAGGTCAAAAGGAGTTGATGCCCACCCTTTTGATACCGGTTTACGTTGCCCTACTGAATTGGCAAAAGAAAACTTTGATCGCGTATTTATTTCTTTACATGGTCGTTTTGGTGAAGATGGAACCATCCAAGGATTGCTGGAGTTATTAGGCTTGCCTTACACAGGTAGTGGTGTTTTGGCCTCTGCTCTAGCAATCGACAAAATTGTCACCAAGCAAGTATGGATTAGTAATGGACTTGCTACTCCTGAGTATGAAGAGTTAACTGCTGATAGCGATTGGAATGCAGTTGTAAACCATCTAGGTTTGCCCTTGATTGTGAAGCCGGCCCATGAGGGATCTTCTTTAGGCTTAACAAAAGTGAAGTCAGTAGACGAGTTACCGGCTGCTTACAAACTTGCAGCTGGACTAGATAAAAAAGTAATTGCAGAGACTTGCATTATTGGAGACGAATTAACCTGCCCATTAGTTGGTCAGGGTAAAACAGCTGAAGCATTACCGGTGATCAAAATTATTCCACCGCAAGCAAATTACGATTTTCATAATAAGTATTTCTCTGACGAAACTCAGTACTTATGCCCTACTGGTCTAGCGCCTGAAGTTAATGCCGCTGTTCAGGAATTAGCCTTGGCTGCATATAAGGCCTTGGGTTGTCGTACATGGGGACGTGCTGATGTGATGCTGGATCAAAAGACCGGCAAGCCTTACTTATTGGAAATGAATACCTCCCCAGGAATGACTTCTCACTCTTTGGTGCCAATGGCTGCCAAGGCTGCTGGTATCGAATATGCAGACTTAGTGCTTTGGCTACTCAGTCAAACATTGCAGCAAAAAGAGGGCGCTGCTGCATGAGTAACTTTATGGACCGTTTCGGTGAAATTTTCTCTATGTTGATGTCTCCGCTTTGGAATCATTCAGAGCGGATGGAGAAGCTGAGTCGTTTCCTGCTGCGTTGCTTTGTAGTGATGCTCGTGATTGGTATCTTAGTTTGGCTTAGTCAACGACCGGTCTTTGCTTTGAAGCAGATTCAAATTGAGCCAGTTGCCGGCCAAACCTTGAAACATATTAATAAGCCTATTGTTAAGCAGCAGGTTCTAGAAACCGTGCAAGGTAATTTCTTTAGCGTTCGCTTAGAGGATGTGAAGAGAGGCTTTGAAAGCATGCCTTGGGTACGACATGCCAATGTCCGCCGTGTTTGGCCAAATGGTCTAGTGGTGAGCATTGAAGAGCAGAAGCCTTTTGGGACTTGGGGCGGCGCTGATAGCCACACCCTGATGAATACCCATGGCGAGCTCTTTGCTGGACGTGTTTCTGAGGTGAGTGAGGATGTGCGTTTAGTCGACTTCTCTGGTCCTGAAGATGCAGGCAAAGAGGTAATGAGTCTTTATGAAAAAGCCAATAACTGGTTTAAGCCTTGGGGTGCAGAAGTCACGAGCCTTGCGCTGACTGAACGTTATGCATGGCATGTCAAGCTCTCAAATGGAATGAAAGTAGAGTTTGGTCGTGATGAGGAAAGCTCTGATAAAAATTTAACGGAAGAACGTGTGGCGCGTTTATTTAAATATTGGCCACAAGTACAAGAGAAGTGGGCGAATCGAGTAGATGCAGTCGATTTGCGATATGCAAATGGTTTTGCAGTTCATCTTGCTTCTGCAAGTTTGAAAAAGAATGAAGTAGATGGCAAAAAAAGTGAGCTGAAGCAATGAGGAATGGTAATGAGTAAAGACAATCGCGATATTTTGGTTGGTTTAGATATTGGAACGTCCAAGGTTGTTGCCTTGGTTGCTGAATTAGCTCCAGATGGTCAATTTAATGTAGTTGGTGTTGGTCAAACCGCATCCAAAGGATTAAAGAAGGGTGTTGTAGTCAATATTGAGGCAACTGTTCAATCCATCCAGAAGGCCCTTGAGGAGGCTGAGGTCATGGCTGATCGCCAGATCGTGCAAGTCTTTACAGGGATTGCGGGTAATCACATTGTGAGTTTTAACTCGAGCGGCATGGTTGCGATACGCGATAAAGAAGTTGGCTCAGGAGATGTAGAGCGCGTGCTCGAGACAGCAAAAGCCATCAATATTCCGACGGATCAACAGATTTTGCACATCCTAGTTCAGGAATTCATTATTGATGGACAAGAGGATGTGCGCGAACCAATCGGTATGAGCGGTCTTCGCTTAGAAGTAAAGGTGCATATTGTTACTGGTGCTGTAAGTGCTGCACAAAATATTGTGAAGTGCGTGCGCCGTTGTGGCCTCGAAGTTAACGACCTTATCTTGCAGCCTTTAGCCTCAAGCTTGGCAGTCTTGACCGAAGATGAGAAAGAGCTTGGAGTGGTGTTGGTTGATATTGGCGGTGGCACAACCGATATTGCAATTTATTGTCAGGGTTCAATACGTCACACGGCAGTGATTCCAATTGCGGGTGATCAAATTACGAATGACATTGCGATGGCATTGCGCACTCCAACGATTGACGCTGAAGATTTAAAAATTGCGCATGGTATCGCCCGTCAAGAGATGGCTGATCCAACCGCGATGCTTGATGTTCCTGGTGTCGGTGACCGTGAGCCACGCCCAATGTCTAAACAAGCCCTAGCAGCAGTGATTGAGCCTCGTGTTGAAGAGCTGTTTACATTGGTAAGAGGCGTAGTTCGTGACTCTGGTTACGAAGACATGGTTTCTTCTGGAATTGTTTTGACCGGTGGCACTGCATTAATGCCCGGGATGGTGGAGTTAGCAGAGCAAGTCTTCTTAAGGCCTGCTCGTATTGGAACACCTGAGTACCGTGGACATCTCCATGAAGTTTTACGCAGTCCCAGATATGCCACCAGCATTGGTTTGCTGATGGAAGGTCAGGCGCAGTTATTGCGCGGCCGTCGTGTTTCTCAATCAGGCGCGTTGCAAGGTGTTCTATCGCGTATGAAGGAATGGTTCGCAGGAAATTTTTAAGTTTTTTTCGTCGTCGTCAATGTAGTACGTATTTACCTAGGAGGGTATATGGAATTTGAAATGTTAGATCAAGAAACAGCTGGCAAGACCATCATTAAAGTGGTTGGAGTCGGTGGCGCTGGTGGCAATGCTGTCCAGCATATGATCCGCCGCGGTGTTAACGGCGTAGAGTTCATTTGCATGAACACCGATGCAGGCGCTTTACAGCGTTCTGAGGCATCTGTGAATTTGCAATTGGGTTCTAGCGGATTGGGTGCAGGAGCTAAGCCAGAAATCGGCGCAGCTTCAGCAGAAGAGGCGCGTGCTCGCATTGCAGATTCATTGCAAGGCGCACACATGGTGTTTATCACTGCTGGTATGGGTGGTGGCACAGGAACTGGTGCAGCGCCTATCGTTGCGCAAGTAGCTAAGGAAATGGGTATTTTGACTGTTGGCGTCATTAGCAAGCCATTTGACTTTGAGGGCGTGAAGCGCTTGAAGGTTGCTGAGAATGGTGCCGCAGAACTTGAGTCATATGTAGATTCATTGATTGTTGTGCTCAATGAAAAACTCTTTGAAGTCATGGGTGAAGATGCTGAGTTTGATAAGGCATTTGCATGTGCTGATGATGTGTTACATAACGCAGTATCTGGTATCGCAGAAATCATCAATGTTCAAGGTTTGATCAACGTTGACTTTGAAGACGTGAAAACAGTGATGGGTGAGCAAGGTAAAGCTATGATGGGAACTGCAACTGTTTCCGGTATGGATCGTGCGCGCTTAGCAGCCGAAGCTGCAGTGGCATCACCATTGTTAGAAGGCGTAGATTTGTCAGGAGCACGCGGCGTATTGGTAAATATTACTGCTAGCCGTTCATTGAAGTTGTCTGAGACTCGCGAAGTTATGGCAGCAATTCGTGGTTATGCCGCTGATGATGCAACTGTAATCTTTGGTACTGTTTATGACGAGAGCTTAGGCGATGCTTTACGCGTAACTGTTGTTGCTACTGGTTTGAATAATCCTCAAGCTCGTAAAAATAACCAACCTGAAGTAGTTTGGAGACAAGCTACTGGTACTCATGATGCAATGCCAACGATGGCAGACCTCAATAGCTTTGCTCCTGCTAGCGCATCAGCAGCAATGAGCAAGGTAAGTGTGGATTCTGCTTTAAGTACTAGCGCAGGTTTGGCTCTCACTGGAACTGGTAGTACTCCAGCAATGGCCGCTCAACCAGCAAGTACTGGCGTTGACTATAGCCAATACGACTTGCCACGGGTTTTTCGTAGCTCTCGTGAAGCGACTCCTGCGCCTACATTAGGCGCAGATAGCTCTCCTCAGGCTAAATCCATGTTGGACAAAGGGGCTGATTACTATGAAATTCCAGCCTTTTTACGTAAACAAGCAGATTAATTAACTGCTTAATACAATAGGTAATTGCGAAATGCCAGCGCGGCGCCCCTCCGGACGACGAATCCCGCGCTTGCGTTGGCATGCTTACTAACAATTATTTATTGGAGATGTCATGATTGCTGTTGGACAAAAATTACCGAACGCTACTCTTTATGAATTTATGAATGAAGAGACCGAAGGCTGCTCCTTAGGGCCAAATGCTTTTGAAGTTGAAAAGCTAGTAGCTGGAAAAAAGATTGTGTTGTTTGCATTGCCTGGCGCGTTTACACCAACTTGCTCTGCAAAGCATGTGCCTGGTTATGTTGAGCACTATGATGCGATTAAAGCTAAAGGTGTTGACGAGATTTGGTGTGTTTCAGTAAATGACCCGTTTGTGATGGGTGCATGGGGACGCGATCAAAAAGTTGGCAAAAAGATTCGCATGTTGGGCGACGGCAGTGCTGAGTTCACCAAAAAGCTTGGTTTGGAGTTGGACTTAACTGCTCGTGGTTTTGGTGTTCGCTCAGATCGTTACGCCATGATTATTGAAGATGGTGTTGTAAAGTCACTAGACCGCGAAGCTCCTGGTAAGTTTGAAGTAAGTGATGCCGCTTCCATTTTGAAAAAGCTGTAATTCAAACTCTTGTATAACTAATACCCCCTGAATTTAAATATCCAAATATGATGAAGCAACGCACCATCGCCACTCCGGTTAAGACCGTGGGGATTGGCTTGCACTCTGGTCGTAAGGTGACGATTTCTATCAAGCCTGCACCAGTAAATTCAGGGGTTCAGTTTGTTCGGGTAGATACGCCTGAGCAGTCAGTTGTGCCGGCAACCGCTTTAGCTGTATGTGACACAAGATTGGCCTCTGTTATTCAGAAGGATGGTGTGCGTGTTTCCACCGTTGAACATTTGCTTTCAGCCTGTGCTGGTCTTGGGCTTGATAATTTGTTGATTGAGCTTGATGGTGAAGAAGTGCCCATCATGGATGGTAGCGCTGCTTCTTTCTTATTCTTAATCGAATCTGCAGGTATTGCAGAACAAGATGCGCCACGTCAATTTTTGGTGATTAAAAAACCAGTAGAGGTTCGCGAAGGCGACAAGCTTGCTCGCTTAGAGCCTTTCTTTGGATTTAAGTTAGATTTCACGATTGACTTCAAGCATCCGGCGGTAGATAAGACTGGTCAACGTTTTGTTGTTGATTTTGCAGAACAAGCTTACCGTAGTGAAATTGGTCGTGCGCGCACTTTTGGATTTGCGCATGAAGTAGAGGCGTTGCGCGAAATGGGATTAGCGCGCGGTGGTAGTTTGGATAACGCAATTGTTTTAGATGAGCACCGAATTTTGAACAACGAAGAACTTCGTTATGAAGATGAATTTGTGCGTCACAAAATATTAGATGCGATTGGCGATCTGTATCTCATTGGACATCCTATTGTGGGAGCTTATGTTGCTGAGAAATCAGGTCACGCCCTAAATAACGCTCTTTTACGCAAGCTTTTGGAAGATCCAAGTTCTTATGAAATCAGCTCCTTTCCTGAAAATAAGGCTCCAGGCGCTTATTCCCAGGAAAGTCAGCCCCTCTTTTTCTAAGGTGCCCGAAGAAGTTTGGACTTACTTCGGTTTATTTCTCAATAGCTTCTCAATGGAGGAGCGTAATCCAGAGTCTGGCCCTAGCTTCTCCAATAGTGACTCCCAGGATTTTTTGGCAACCTCATTTAGCCCTTTTGGTTTTTCACGCTGATCTTGGCGAGGCTTGACCTCCCAAGCGGGCGGAGCCGGCTTTACCCGCACCTTTATTGCCTTACAAGGTAGCCCAGATTTACCTAACTCATTGATTAGACTGGGTAATATTTGTTGCAAGCGACTAGCAATGCTGGCGCTGCTGACCAGTAAAAATAGCTCATCTTGTGAGCCAAAACGCCAGCCAGCCTCAATTTTTGGGCTCAAATGCGCTAAATCAAGCTTTGTTAGGGCTGAGTGAATGATTGTCTTGAGTTTGGCCAGATCTTCGGTTTTAGCCAAAATTCCCCCAAGACCATCGGATTCACGTAGGTAATCCATCCAGTCATGAGCTGTGTGCTTGCGGGATGGTTTGGGGCTAAAGTTCATAAAAAATGGGGTTGCGGGTGATAAACTCAAGGACTTAATTTTCTTCAATATCCCATGGTAATCGGTCTTCTTAAAACCCTGGTCGGCAGTCGTAACGACCGCCTCTTAAAACAGTATCGCAAAGTCGTTGCCAAGGTCGGCGCTTTTGAAGCGAGCCTGCAATCTTTGGATGATGCTGCGCTTACTGCAAAAACAGCAGAATTCAAGTCACGCCTCGCTTCCGGAGAGTCCTTGGATGATATTGCTGCAGAAGCTTTTGCGGTAGTCCGTGAGGCTAGTGCGCGCGTTATGAAGATGCGCCACTTTGATGCGCAGATTCTGGGTGGTTTAGCCTTGCATCAAGGCAAGATTGCCGAGATGGGTACAGGCGAAGGAAAAACCTTAACAGCGACTCTTCCAGTCTACTTAAATGCTTTGACTGGTAAAGGTGTGCACGTTGTCACGGTGAATGATTATTTGGCACAGCGTGATGCCGAATGGATGTCCAAGTTGTATAACTTCTTGGGTATGAAGGTAGGTGTGAATCTATCTCAAATGGATCACACCACTAAGCAAGAAGCTTATGCCGCTGATATTACTTACGGCACCAATAATGAATTTGGCTTCGATTACTTGCGCGACAACATGGTTCAAGATTTGGATCAGCGCGTACAACGTGGTTTAGCTTATGCGATTGTTGACGAAGTCGACTCCATTCTGATTGATGAGGCTCGTACGCCATTAATCATTTCAGGTCAGGCTGAAGATCACACGGATCTCTATATCAAGATTAATGCTTTGCCATCTCATTTAGAACGTCAAATTGGCGAAGAGAAGGCGGATGGTACAGGCGTTGAGAAGCCTGGCGACTACTGGGTAGACGAGAAGTCTCAGCAAGTTTATTTGACTGAACAGGGTCATGACAAGGCCGAGTCTGTATTGGTTCAATTGGGCGCACTCAATGATGGTGACTCTCTCTATGCACCACAAAATATTACTTTGATGCATCACGTGTACGCCGCTCTGCGCGCACACACTCTCTATCACCGCGATCAACAATACGTTGTTCAGAATGGTGAAGTCATCATCGTGGATGAATTTACAGGTCGTTTGATGCAAGGTCGTCGTTGGTCTGATGGATTGCATCAAGCTGTCGAAGCTAAAGAAGGTGTGCAGATTCAGAATGAGAATCAAACCTTAGCGACGATTACTTTCCAAAATTATTTCCGCATGTATGGCAAGTTAGCCGGTATGACAGGTACTGCCGATACTGAGGCATATGAATTTAAAGAAATCTACAACTTAGAAACAGTGGTGATTCCTCCAAATCGTATTAGCCAAAGAAAAGATAAGCAGGATCAGATTTACAAGTCATCTCGTGAACGCTATGACGCGGTGATTAAAGATATCGAAGATTGCTATGAGCGCAGCCAGCCAGTATTGGTGGGCACCACTTCGATTGAAAACTCTGAGTTGATTGCGAATCTATTAGATCAACGCAAATTACCGCACCAAGTTTTAAATGCAAAACAGCATGCTCGCGAGGCTGAAATTATTGCTCAAGCCGGCCGGCCAAAAATGATCACGATTGCTACTAATATGGCAGGTCGTGGTACTGACATCGTACTTGGCGGCAATGTCGGCAAGCAGTCTTCTTTGATTGAGGCTGACAGCTCGCTAGCTGATGCTGATAAAGCAGCCAAAATTAAGCAATTGCAGGAAGAGTGGCAAAGCATTCATGATCAAGTTCTCACGGCAGGTGGTTTACATATCATCGGTACCGAGCGTCACGAGAGCCGTCGTATTGATAATCAATTAAGAGGTCGTTCAGGCCGTCAGGGTGATCCTGGCTCTTCCCGTTTCTACCTGTCATTGGATGATCCGCTTCTACGTATCTTTGCGGGTGATCGTTTGCGAGCTGTCATGGAGCGTCTCAAGATGCCTGATGGTGAGCCAATTGAAGCGGGCATGGTGACTCGTTCTATTGAGTCTGCTCAGCGCAAGGTTGAGGGTCGTAACTTTGATATTCGTAAGCAGTTGCTGGAATATGACAACGTTGCGAATGATCAGCGTAAGGAAACATACCGCCTCAGAAATGAAGTGCTTGAGAGTGCTGATATTGGCGAGTTAATCGCCAATTTGCGAGAAGATGTTTTGCGTTCTGTTTGCTCGGTTTATGTTCCGTTAGAGTCTATGGAAGAGCAGTGGGACTTGACTGGACTCGAGAATGTTTTGGCCAGTGAGTGGGGTCTTGCTATTGATCTCAAGACTTGGGTCGAGAGCGCTGAAACTGTGGACGATACAGAAATTGTTGAGCGTGTATTGCAAGCCGCTAAAGAGGCTTACGATGCAAAGGTTGAACTCTCTGGACGTGCATCTTTTGCAGGCTTTGAGCGCTCTGTACTCCTGTATAGCTTGGATAGTCACTGGCGTGAGCATTTGGCTGCCTTGGATCATTTGCGGCAGGGTATTCATTTGCGCGGTTATGCGCAGAAAGATCCTAAGCAAGAGTACCGTCGTGAAGCATTTGAGCTGTATGGTGAATTGCTCAATGTCATTAAGAATGATGTTGTGAAAAACATCATGACTGTGCAGATTCGGAGCTCAAGCGAGTTAGATCAGGCTTCGGAATCTATGAATGAAGATCTTGCAAAGCTTTCAGATGTTCAGTATCAACATGCTGATGCCGATATGGAAGTGGCCGGCTCCACGGGTGATCACGGCGCTGCAGTGGATATTCAGCCTGCACCGCTTCGCACCGGGCCAAAGGTAGGTCGTAATGATCCTTGCACCTGTGGCAGCGGCAAGAAATATAAGAATTGCTGCGGCGCGTTGGCTTAGATAGGCTAACCTCAGTTGATAGCGCTTAAATGGCTCAGATTAATCTGAGCCATTTTTCTTGGTGAAATCCCTAGTTATAAGATTCCCCTCAGATTCTGTAGATCTGTCATGATTTGTAAGTGCAAAAATACTTGCTTTGTCTTTTATATCTCAAATTAAACTAAAGGGGGCGTTATGGCCGTGTCTTTTACTCTCAACGGTAAAGCTGTTAATTTCGATGGGGATCCTGAAACGCCGATTCTCTGGGTCTTACGAGACCATTTAGATGTAACCAGCCCCAAGTATGGCTGCGGTGCAGGACTTTGTGGTGCCTGTACAGTTCACTTAGAGGGTGCTGCGATTCGTTCTTGCTCTACTCCTGTATCTGCTGCGGGTGGTAAGTCAGTTACTACCCTTGAGGGCTTGGCTGCAAAAGTTGGAAAAGCGCTTCAAGATGCTTGGATCGAGTTCGATGTGCCTCAGTGTGGATATTGTCAGACTGGACAAATGATGTCTGCAGCGGACTTATTGGCAAAGAAAAAACAGCCCAGCAGTGATGACATTAAAAATGCCATGAGCGGAAATATTTGCCGCTGCGGTACCTATTCCCGTATCGAAAAAGCAGTCAAACGTGCTGCAGATAAATTGGCATAAAGGGTAAAGATCACATGAAAAATCAATCTTTAAAAAGTAACGGCCGTCGTCAATTTATTCAGCAAAGTGCCGCTCTTGGCGGTGCCTTTGTTATCGGCATACATCTGCCGTTGACAAGTCAAGCCGCTGTAGGGGATGCTGCAAAGCCTGTCTTAGCAAACGCTTGGGTACAAATTACCCCGAATAATCAAATTACGCTCATTTGTGCTCGCTCAGAGATGGGTCAGGATGTATATACCTCTTTACCTGCTTTGCTGGCTGAGGAGTTAAATTTGCCTCTCTCAATGATTCGGGTTGAGATTGCTGGAGTAGCTCCTGTTTATATCAATGCGATGTTGGGTGGTCAAATTACCGGTGGCTCAACTTCAGTACGTGAAGCCTTTGATAAGTTAAGGACAGCTGGAGCCGCAACTCGCACCGTCTTAATCCAGGCCGCTGCTCAACGTTGGAATGTTTCCGCTGCCGACTGTAAGGCAATGAATGGCAAGGTAACGCATGCGAGTGGTAAGTCAGCCACGTATGGTGAGTTAGCTGCTGACGCTGCTAAGTTACCCCTTCCAGAAAAGCCAGCCCTAAAGTCGCCCGCAAATTTTATGGTGATTGGCAAAGAAACAATGCGTCGCTTGGATACACCAAGCAAAGTTGCCGGCAAAGCAGTTTATGGAATTGACGTCAAGATTCCGGGCATGGCAATTGCATCTCTAGCGCAGTGCCCGGTTATTGGGGGTACTCCTACATCCTTTGATGCTTCCGCTGCAATGAGAGTATCTGGAGTAACTAAAGTTGTTCAGATTTCTGATGGTGTTGCAGTATTGGCTAAGGATTTTTATACAGCTCGCAAGGCTAGGGATCTGCTGAAAATTACCTGGAACGAAGGCTCTAATGCGAATCTGAGCAATGCTGTTGTTCGTAAGTCACTAGAAGAGGGCTTGTCTAAAAAAGGTGCTGTGATTAAAACGGTGGGTGATGCCAGTGCTACCGTTGCAAACGGTAAGCCGCTTAGTGCCCAATACTTTTTGCCATACTTGGCCCACTCCACCATGGAGCCTGTGAACTGTTCTGCCGATGTATCTAATGGCAAGTGCAGAATTATTGGGCCAATTCAGTTTCAGCAGGGAGGTCAAGCAGTAGCTGCGGCGGCGGCTGGGGTTAAGCCAGAAGATGTCACGATTGAAACCACCTTTCTGGGCGGTGGATTTGGCCGTAAATTAGAGTTGGATTTTATTCGTCAGGCTGCTGAAATTTCTAAAGCAGCTGGCATGCCAGTCAAGATGCTCTGGACCAAGGAAGATGACATTACTCATGACTTCTATCGCCCTATGAGTATTCATAAGGTAGATGGAATCTTGGGTACCAACGGTCAGTTAGCTTCTTTGAAAGCCAAAATGGTTTCTCAGTCAGTGACTGCGCGAGCCTTTCCTGGTTTTGTAAAGGATGGGTTTGATCCATTCATGGTTGAAGGTTCCAACAATATTACTTATGAAATACCTAATCTAGAAATCACTAACGTGATTACGGATACCGGACTTCGAGTGGGTTATTGGCGCTCAGTCAGTAATGCGCTGAATGCATTCGCGATTGAGAGTTTTGTGGATGAGGCCGCTAAGGCTGCTGGTAAAGATCCCGTGGCCTATCGGATGGCGGCTTTAAGCAAACACCCTCGAGCAAAAGCTGTCCTTGAGTTAGCAGTGAAAAAGTCTGGATACGTGCCCGGTAGTAAGCGTTTTGGTGTTGCGCAGATGGAGTGTTATGACACCTATTCTGCTTGCATCCTTGAATTGGATCCTGCGGCTAAAGAGACCAAAGTTAAGAAAATTACTTTCGTTTCTGACTGCGGAATTACGGTGCATCCTGACCAGGCGAGAGCGCAGCTTACTGGCGGTGTGATTTACGGCCTGAGCGCAGCCTTAAGCAATGAAATCACAATTGAGAATGGCCGGGTTCAGCAGAATAACTTCAATAACTATCCTAGTTTGCGACAAAATCAAGTGCCTGTGGTTGAGGTACATCTGGTGCCAAGTCAGGAGAAGCCGGGTGGCTTGGGTGAGGTTGGGGTGCCTTTAGTGGCCCCTGCTTTGGTAAACGCCATTGCTGCAGCAACTGGCAAGCGGATTCGGGAGTTGCCAATCAAGGTATAGCATTTGTAGCAGGGAGTAAGCAAATAAAGCGTGCCCAGTAGGTGCGCTTTATTTTTGAGCCTCATCTACAATTATCAGACTATGACCGTTAACTTACCCCTCCCCCTAAAAGCCGAACTGAAACCTATTAAAGGTTTTGAGATGGGCATCGCCGAAGCTGGTATTAAGAAGGCAAATCGTAAGGATTTATTGGTGATGACTTTGGCTCCCGGTTCTCAGGTAGCTGGCGTGTTTACTTTAAATCGCTTCTGCGCTGCTCCAGTGCAAGTTTGTCGCGAGCATTTGGCACAAGAAGGTCGTAATGGCGAAATTCGAGCCTTGGTAGTGAATACTGGCAATGCTAACGCCGGCACTGGTGAATCTGGTATGAAACACGCCCTAGAAACCTGCGCAGCTTTGGCCAAAGATCTGAAGATCCAGCCAGAGCAGATTCTGCCTTTTTCAACTGGGGTCATTCTTGAACCGCTCCCTATTGAGAAAATTATTAGCGCTTTGCCAAAGGCTGTAGCAAACCTAGGTGAGGACAATTGGTTTGATGCGGCTGAAGCCATCATGACCACTGACACTCAGCCTAAGGCTACTTCAGCGACCGTACAAACGCCTGCAGGGTTAGTGACCATCACTGGTATCTGTAAAGGTGCTGGCATGATTCACCCCAATATGGCAACCATGTTGGGATTCATTGCTACTGATGCTGGATTTGCACCTGGTCTTTTGGGTGACCTTACCCGTGAGATAGCGGACCTTTCATTTAATGCGATCACTATTGATGGTGATACATCCACTAATGACTCTTTCATCATTATGGCGACGGGTCAGTCTTCAGCGCAAATTCAATCAGCGAACGATCCTAGTTATGCCATCTTGCGAGATGCCTTAATTGCATTAGCTAGAAAGTTGGCGCAAATGATTGTGCGCGATGGCGAAGGTGCAACTAAATTTATAACGATCGAAGTGCTTGGCGGAAAGACTGCGGAAGAGTGTCGCTTAGTCGCCAAGGCGGTTGCGCATTCACCCTTAGTAAAAACCGCATTCTTCGCAAGCGATCCTAATTTAGGTCGCATCCTGGCAGCGATTGGCTACGCAGGCATTACTGATTTAGATGTGAATCGCGTACAAATGTGGCTGGGCGATGTTTGGGTTGCTAAAGATGGCGGCCGCAATCCCGATTACAAAGAGGCTGATGGTCAGAGAGTCATGCAAGCTCCAGAAATCACCGTCAAGATTGACTTAGGTCGCGGCAACGCTACACAAACTATGTGGACTTGCGATTTATCGCATGACTATGTATCTATTAATGCAGATTACCGCTCATAAAAGACCCTCCGAAATATGAATGAAAAATTAGACCGTCTTTTAGACCATCTCGATACTTTTTTACCAAAGCCTTTAACTGATGAGCAGTGGAAATCTTCTACTGCATATAGATGGCGTCGGCGCGATAGTATCTTTGGCAGCATTGGATTTTTGCAGCCTGTAAAGCACGTTGCAGATATTACTTTTGAGGATTTGCAGAATATCGATCGTCAGCGTGATGCCATACGCGATAACACCAAAAACTTTATTCAGAAAAAACCTGCCAACAATATTTTGTTGACTGGTGCCAGGGGAACTGGAAAGTCTTCACTGATCAAAGCGAGCTTGCATGAGTTTGCCAGCCAAGGATTGCGTCTGGTTGAGGTTGAGAAAGAGCATCTAGCTGATTTGGCTGATATTACAGAGCTCTTGGCTGATCGCCCAGAGCGTTTCATCATTTTCTGTGACGACCTCTCTTTTGAGGAGGGTGAATCTGGCTATAAGGCGATGAAATCAGCCTTAGACGGCTCTGTTTCTGCGCAAGTCGACAATATTTTGATTTATGCCACCTCTAATCGCCGTCATTTATTGCCTGAGTATATGAAGGATAACGAGACATACGTTCATAACGATGATGGTGAAATTCATCCTGGTGAAGTAGTTGAAGAAAAGATCTCTTTATCAGAGCGCTTTGGTCTTTGGTTATCTTTTTATCCACCAAAACAAGATGAATATTTGGCGATCGTGACACATTGGTTGCAACATTTTGGTTTAAGTGCTGCGCAAATTGAAGCGGCGCGTTCAGAAGCTTTGGTCTGGGCATTGGAGCGTGGTTCACGCTCAGGTCGCGTTGCTTGGCAATTTGCCAAGCATTGGGCTGGTTCAAAAGCTTAAGATCTTTTTGATGAGTGAAATTAAACGTCCAGTTACTGAAGTGGCTGCAGGAATCTTGCTGGATGCTGAGGGCCGCTATCTTTTAGGGCAGAGACCTGAAGGCAAACCCTACGCTGGTTACTGGGAAGTTCCCGGTGGAAAAATCGAAAAAGGGGAAACTGTTTTCGAGGCCCTTAAGCGCGAACTTCAAGAAGAGCTTGGCATTGACATTCAATCCAGTGAGGAGCTCACCGTTCTAGAGCATGATTACCCGCATGCCTATGTTCGTTTGCATGTAAGCATCATTTGCGATTGGAGAGGGGTTCCTAAAGGCTGTGAGAATCAAGCCCTATCGTGGGAGCTTCTGGCTGCGGAAAAGCCTAGTGTTGAGCCTTTATTGCCGGCCGCCTGGCCCATGCTGGAAAGGCTAAGAGCCCTTTTGACTTAGAGCTGACAGAGGGTGAGTTTGAATGACACATCAGCATTCACCAACTGTGCTTTTTTATCGCGCTCGGACTTTAAGAAGCGCACTGAGAGTAAATATTTATTTGCACTTATCTCAGAAAATAATGTGTCATCTTCTACAGCAATGCGCATCAACTGGTAGACCTTGCCGGAAGGAGCTTGCTGAAAGGATCCATTGTGCGCAACGACATCTTTAGCTTCACCCGATTGGCGTAAAAGTCGTAAAAATAACTGGCATGCCTCGTGCCATGGCAAGAGTGGGCCGATATATTTTTCAAGCAACTCACGTCGTTCAGGTGACGGACTATTTTTCCAAGCATGATAGCTAGGCAAATCAATTGGACTAGTACCGCCCGGAATATTTAATCTAGTGCGAATCGCATTTAACCACTCGCTATCAGTAATCGCAGAGTTTGGTCTACCCGTGGATTGATTAATGCTGCCAGCAACCGAATCAATTTCTGAGAGAGTTTGTGTCAGCGCCTCTTGATCAACCTTTTGTGAGGACTTCAATCCATTGAGTGCATATTTTTGACGCTCAAATTCTTTGAGCAGCAAAGACTTGATATCACCACGTGCACCGATGTCACCAAGATCAAACAAAACAGAGATGGCATTGTGGTGCAGCTCTGGGTCATCAGAGCGAACAAAGTGGTTGAAGCGGGCGAACAAATACTCCAGTCGAAGCATGCTTCGAACTAATTCGTTAAAGGGATATTCGTAGACGATCACAAGCCCATATTCTATGACGAACTGGTGCGATCTTTCTGAATCTGTAAGATTTTTTCGTGCAACTTCAAAACTTCAGTTTTTAAGTTCTCTAGAGAGCCTTGGTTCTCAATGACCATATCTGCGCTGGCAAGACGTTCTTGTCTGCTCGCTTGAGCCTTCAGAATTCTTTCTACCTCGATTCGGGGTAATTTGCTGCGGTGCATCACTCGTTCAATTTGAGTCTCCTCTGGGCAGTCCACCACCACTAGGTAATCCAGTAGGGTTGCCCAGGTCCCAGATTCAATTAACAGAGGCACGACAAAAACAAGGTAAGGAGCCTTATTGTGTATGAGTTGTTTGGCTTGCCGAATGGTTTCTTCCCGTATGAGGGGGTGAGTAATTGCTTCTAAAGACTGTCTGGATAAGGGGTCGGAAAATACTAGACTGCGCATCTTGCCTCTATCAAGCGCTCCCTTTGAATCAATAAACTCTGGGCCGAACTCCTTTTGAATGAAGGGGATTGCTGCTCCATTTGGGGCGGTGATCTGATGGGCAATGAGATCGGTGTCGACAATGCCTGCACCCACTTGAGCGAGCTGATCGCTCACAGCGGTCTTCCCTGAGCCAATGCCACCAGTAAGGCCTACAAAGAGGGTATGCCCTTTTAGGGTGTCTAGACTAGCTTGCTCAGAAGAAGGGTTTGTAGGGTTTGTGGCCATAACAACTCAATGATGCCAGCAATGGCCAGAAAAGGGCCAAACGGAAAGGCTGAGCGGTGATTTTGTTTATTCCATTGCAGCCAGATAATGCCGCCAATCAATCCGGTCAGGGATGCGATTAGCAAAATACTGGGTAATGCGAACCAGCCAAGCCAAGCGCCCAAAGCCGCCAATAACTTGGCATCACCCATTCCAATGCCATCTTGCTTTTTGACTATCCGATAAAGAAGATTGAGGAGCCAAAGACAGGTGTAGCCTAGGATCGCTCCAATGATCGCGTCTTGAAAAGAAATGTAGCTTTGTTTTGAAAGGCCATTAAACAATAGACCCAGCATGATGAGCGGTAAGGTGATGACATCAGGCAAGCGAAAGGTACGCAAATCGTAGTACGCTAAGTACACCAAGACCACTATCAGGAAGATTCGGATCCAGTCGAAAAAAACAAAATTACCCATTAAACAATCTGTCCTAGGTTAAAGATGGGGAGATATAGGATTATGACCAGACTTCCAATAATGAGTCCAACGAAAATGATCAATAAGGGCTCTAAGCTTTGGCTTAAGGTATTTAAGCGATTGCTTAATTGAGAGCTTAATATTGATGCGCGCTTTTGCAGCATTTCAGCGAGCGCACCACTTTCAGATCCTATTCGTAAGAGCTGTAATGTTTCTAAATCAAATAGTAAGTGCTTAGGGTCTGCTTTTGCTATGGCATCTCCGAGCGACCAGCCGCGGGTTAGGTGTTTGAAGATGTCTGCGCTGAAATCATGGCTGAGCCAGTGATTAGAGGATTGTGCTGTAACCCTCAGCGCATCTGGAAGGGGTAGTCCCGACTTTAGGAGATGGCCTAGTGTCCGGCACCAGTAGGTCAGGGTGGCTAATCTGAGGAGCTGCCCAATCATGGGTATACAGAAGCTCAGTCGATCGCAATGCTTTTGTATTCTAGGGGCCCTAGACCATGCAAGGCTAAAGAGCGCAGCAAAGCTAATGAGGGCTATCACGATTTCAAGATAAAACTTTTCAAACCATGACGATACCTGAATTAACACTTTAGTCGGGGCTGGTAACTCCGCTTGAAAATGAGAAAAAACATCCTTAAAGACGGGTACAACCCAAATCATCATCACAATTACTAAAAGGCAAGAGCTAATTAGGGTGATGGCTGGATAACTCATCGCCTGTTGAATTTTTCGACGCAATTCAATTTGGGCTTCAAGCTGCTGACAGATTGTTCTTAGCGCTAGATTAAAGTCGCCAGTGCGCTCACTAACGCGAATGAGATTAATAAACTCCATAGAAAATAGATTTTCTTGGGCGCGCAAACATTGAGAAAAACTTTCCCCCTTTTTGAGTTGCGTATAAATGCTATTCACCCAGGGAAGCCAAACCTTTGAGGCGGTTGAATAAATGAGTTCAATCGCATTAAGGAGTGGTAGGCCTGCCTCTAATAAGGTTAGAAGTTGTTCGGCAAAGTGGAGTTGATCCTGCTTGCTTAATGCCATGAGCCTACTTCTGCATCTAGGGCTACTTGATTAATAAGGCCTGCTTGCATATGGATGAATCCAGCATCTCGCATACTGACGTATGAGACGGATGAGTTAAATAGATGGGTTTTGCTTAATACCTCATGAACTCCAATGCGCCCCAGGTAACCACTTCCCTTGCATTTTGGGCACTGGGTTCGACTATTGTCGCCAAGACATTGCGAGCAAGTTTTACGTACGAGGCGCTGTGAGCTGACGCTTAATAGGCAGGACTCAAGAGCTTGTTGATCGACCCCTAGATGACTGAGTCTAGGAACTGCCCCACAAGCATTGCGGGTATGTAGCGTGCTGAGAACGAGATGCCCAGTCTGCGCCGCCTGGATGGCAAGCTGAGCTGTAGCGGCATCGCGGATTTCTCCGATCATGATGACATCGGGATCTTGCCGAAGAAGGGCGCGAATGATTGTTGGAAAATCCAAACCTGCCCGTGGGTGATAGGCCACTTGATTGACTCCAGCAAGACGAATTTCAATGGGGTCCTCTATGGAGCAAAGGTTGCGATGATTTTGATTGAGCTGACGCAGGCAGCTGTAAAGCGTTCGAGTCTTACCGCTCCCGGTAGGCCCCGTCACTAAGATCAGCCCATTAGCTTGAGAAAGGGCTTGTTGGAATATCTCGAGCTGTTCTGAGAGGAGGCCAATTTCTTGCAGATCAAGCTCTTCAACGCAACTTGGCAATATACGAACGACTGCTTTTTCTCCATGAAGAGTCGGCAAAATGGAGACCCGGCAATCAATGTTGGGTTTTGAAAAGTTATGACCAATACAAAGACGCCCATCTTGCGGCAGGCGTTTTTCTGCAATATCTAAACGTGCCAGAACTTTGATGCGTGTGATGAGGCGGTCGTGAAATTCAATTGGGTAATGCGACTGTATTTGTAGCAGGCCATCGACCCGAATGCGAACGAGCGTGGCTTGGATCCCAGCCTCTATATGAATATCACTCGCTCTAGCATCTAAGGCATGTGTAGCAATTTCATACCAAGTGCGAATAATTAGTGAGTCATCAGTGGCAACGCTCAATCTTGCTCTTGAGTCCGATTGGCAGGACGATAAAGCTTCACTGTTTTTACACCATGCTCATCAAATTGAACGATCTCCATCACGATGCCAGCAATGCGAATGCTCACATCGTGATCGGGGATGGCCTCGAGTTTTTCGAGAATGAGCCCGTTTAAGGTGCGTGGGCCATCTAAGGGGAGGTTGAGGTTAAGTAGGCGATTCAGATCTCGTAGTGAGGCACCACCTGTAGCCAAATAGGTTCCATTCGGGAGCCAGCGTGGATCGGTTGAGAGGTTGGAGAAGGAGGTCGTGAACTCACCAATGAGTTCTTCCACAATATCTTCAAAAGTTACCAGCCCTAGAACTTCACCATACTCATTCACCACCAAACTTAAGCGTTGTTGGTTATCTTGGAAAAATTGCATTTGCTGCAATACGGGAGTGCTACTAGGGATGAAGTAGGGCTCATTCAATAACGCCTTAAAGTCTTTATGTTTTAGGTCGGTATCGCCTAGTAGGGACAAAGCTTTCTTGACTGAAAGGATTCCGACAATACGCTCAGAGTCACCATCGCAAACTGGTAATTTGTTGTGATAGCAAGTCTCTAATTGTTGGACCACTTCATCAATGGGTCTTGAGAGATCCAAAACCTCAATCTTGGATCTAGGCGTCATCACATCATCAACGGTAATATTTTCTAAATTGAATAGGTTGAGAAGGATATTGCGATGATGATTGGAGACAAAGCGGCTTGACTCCAACACTAGGCTGCGTAATTCTTCTTTACTCATGGCCCTGCTATCAGAAGAGGATTGCAGACCAGATACTTTCATAAGACTAGAAACAAAGCTATTGATAAACCAAAGCAAAGGTTTCAATACAAAAGTGAGGGGCAAAATAAACCAGCCAACATGAGAGGCAATCTTTTCAGGGAAAGCGGCACCAATGACCTTGGGAGTAATCTCGCTAAAGACGATGATGAGTAAAGCAACCACCAGGGTGGCGATTGAGAGCACGAGACCGCTGTCACCAAAAATGTGCAGGGCAATGCCTGTTACCAAAATAGGTAGAACGGTGTTAATCAGGTTATTCGAAATCAGCAGCACCGATAGCAATGAGTCAATGCGCTTTAAGAGTCTCTCAGCTAGTGCTGCACCTGCGTTGCCGCCATTGGCCATTGCACGCAGGCGGTGACGATTTGAGGACAGCATGCTGGTTTCTGCCATCGAGAAAAAGCCAGAAAGCGCAAGTAAAAATAGGACTAGAGCAACTTGGCTATAAAACGGCCAATCGTCAAAAAAGGTGTCCATGAGGTCTGCCTGAAAAAAGTAAGGATGAGTCAATATAGCAAAGTGGCATTTCTCAAGCTATAGCCATGGAATAAAGGACTGTCATCCCTCTTGTTTATTTATGTGAGAATCGCTTTATATGGCTTCCTCATCAACCGCTTTGAGCTCAAATAGCGCTAACTACTGCGTTATTGCGGCCCCTTTTGGGTGTTTGGGCATTTTTACGGAAATGGTTGAGGGCAGTCTGATGCTTTCTAGAATTGATTATTTGCCCGCTAATGCCGCTTTAATCGTCCCACAGAATCAGTTAGCCAAAGAGGTTGCGCGACAGTGCAAGGCGTACTTCCAGGATTCCCATTGGCAATTTGACTTACCCACAAAACCTGCGGGTACTGAACATCAAAGAAAAGTGTGGGCTAGCATTCAAGATATACCCGCCGGACAAACAAGAACCTATGGTGAATTGGCGAAGAAGATTCAGAGTGGGGCGCGTGCAGTGGGTACTGCGTATGGCGCCAATCCCTACCCCTTAATCGCACCTTGCCACCGAGTAGTATCAGCCCAAGGTATTGGTGGTTTTATGAAAGAAAACTCCCCAGGTTTATATCGCCAAATTAAGCTCTGGCTTTTACGGCATGAGGGCGCTGTATAGGTTTACTTATTTAGCGAGTGATCTGCTACTAAGACTGAAAAAAGTCTTCATCACCATGTCGCTTTTAACGGCCCATTTTGTAAAGCCGTAGAAACTCATGACGGTGCTTCTGGAAAGCTTTACTTCATCTTTGCTATCGAATTCTTTCCGATCTGCAATCTTCGACAGAGTCATGACCGCTAAACCAAAAGCCAAAAAGCAAAAACGTCTCATGCCCTGTTCCTGTTTCGGAATCAATTGAATGTAATTCAGTGAATCTTGGAGCTTTTGATAGGCAAGTTTGAGAAGCGCTTCATGACTAACATTGATCGGCTTCCAGGAGACGCCGCGGGCCTTATCCTCCGGGGAGTCTTTGAGGATATTGGTCATTTGCAGCGCCTGACCAAATGCGATTGCCAAATCATCATGACCTGCCATTTTTTCTTTAAAGGCCTGGGAATGATTGCTAAAGATGGTTGTTAGTAGTTCGCCAACTACGCCAGCCACGACATAGCAATAGTGTTCAAACTCAGCAAGATCTTGAAGGCCCGCTTGGTTTTGTCTTTCATGGAAAAAAGACATGCCCTCAGACATGATGGAAACACAACGACTGACTGCTGCTTGATCGTGGGTAGAGCAGGTATGCAAAATTCGCAGAACAGTCGGTGTATGTGAAATTAAATCCAACTCATCTTGATTGCTGTAATTTTTTAATGCATTCAGGCAGGGCGTAACAAATGCCTCAACAGGTGCCTTTTCAAGTACCGCATCCAAAAATAGTGCTGAAAGAGATTGTTTGCTTTGTGCGCTTAAATCTGCGGCATCCTCGATGGTGTCAATAATGCGACACAGCAAATAGGTATTGCCTACCACCTTCTCGATGCTTGGGGGTAGCAGTGGGATGGTGAGGGCAAAAGTACGTGAGACGGATCCCAGAATGGCCTTTTGGTAGGTCAGATCGTTGGTTGGATTCAATATTGGGGTTTGTTCTGGTGTTCTCACTCTTGAATTATGTCAGACCAATGCTCGATTTGGAGTGATTCAAATGCGTGCTTTTTACTAACTATCAAAAGTGACATAGCCATATAATTTCACCAAATTTCACAAGGAGTATTCAGGCGTGCTAATTTGGTTTGTCATTATTTACTGGGTCATCTCAGTGGGCATTGGCTTATGGGCAGCCCTAAGAGTCAAAAATACTGCTGACTTTGCTGCGGCTGGTCATAGCCTTCCTCTGCCAATCGTGACCGCTACTGTATTTGCTACTTGGTTTGGTTCTGAAACTGTTTTAGGAATTCCGGCCACCTTTCTAAAAGAGGGCTTGGGGGGCGTAGTTGCAGATCCATTTGGCTCCTCTCTGTGTTTAATCTTGGTGGGACTCTTTTTTGCTCGCCATCTTTATAACCGCCGCATGCTGACTATCGGTGATTTTTTTCGCGAGAAGTATGGCCGTACGGTTGAGGTTTTGGTAACCCTGTGCATTGTTGTTTCTTATTTGGGTTGGGTTGCTGCGCAAATTAAAGCCCTGGGTCTGGTATTTAATGTTGTCTCCGAAGGAAGTATTTCTCAAACAGGTGGCATGATGATTGGCGCTGCTAGCGTATTGATATACACCCTATTTGGCGGGATGTGGTCGGTGGCCATTACAGACTTCATTCAGATGATCATCATCGTGATCGGCATGCTCTACATCGGCGGTGAGATGACCTCACAGACTGGTGGTATTGGTGTAGTGATTGAGCATGCAGCCGCTGCTGGCCAATTTAGCAACTTCTGGCCTGATATGAATTTAGCCTCAATCTTGGGCTTCGTTGCCGCCTTGTGCACCATGATGCTGGGATCTATTCCGCAGCAAGATGTCTTTCAGCGGATTACTTCATCTAAGAATGTCAATATTGCCGTCCAAGCAGCTTTGCTAGGTGGTGTGCTCTATTTTATTTTTGCTTTTGTGCCCATGTATTTGGCTTATTCAGCAACTTTGATTAGCCCGGATTTGGTAAAGGAATATCTTTCCACTGATCCGCAGATGATTTTGCCCAAACTCATCCTCAACCACGCACCGCTTATTGCTCAGGTGATGTTTTTTGGCGCTCTCCTTTCGGCCATTAAGAGTTGTGCCAGTGCTACCTTATTGGCGCCATCAGTAACGTTTGCTGAAAATATTGTGCGAGGTTTTTTCAAGCATTTATCTGATCAGGATTTATTGAAGGTCATGCGGATTACGGTTTTGTGTTTTGCTGTAGTGGTCACCTTCTTTGCGGTGAATTCGGAGCTTTCTATTTTTAAGATGGTGGAGAGCGCTTATAAAGTGACACTGGTTGCCGCATTTGTGCCGCTGGCGTTTGGGGTCTATTGGCCTAGAGCAAACTCCCTAGGGGGATTATTGGCTGTAGTTGGAGGCTTGACGATCTGGATTAGTTGCGAGATTTTGGCTCCGAATGCCATTATGCCGCCCCAACTAGCTGGTCTATTTGCCAGCATTGCCGGCATGATTTTAGGTAGCCTGGTACCAAAAGACTCATTAAAAGCGGTTTAGGGCGCGCTTTGATTAAAAATGACGCAACTAAGAAAATATTGCACCGCAAAATGATCTCATCTAATATGACAGTAATACAAAATTTTTTATTCTTATGGAGTTGTTATGAAAATCTGTGTGATCGGCGGGGGTGGCGCTATTGGCGGCTACTTAGCTGTCATGTTGGCGCGAGCGGGCAATGAGGTAACGGTTGTTGCGCGTGGTGCTACATTGGCCGCAATTAAAGAGCGTGGCCTAGCTTTAATTATGGATGACCAACCAGAGCCTTTGGTTGCGCAAGTTAAAGCAGTAGAAAAAATTCGCGATGCTGAGACTCCTGACGTTGTGATTGTTGCAGTGAAGGCTCATCAAGTGGAGCCGATCATCGATGATTTGGCAGCCATCATGGGTCCCGAAACCATTTTGATCCCAATGCAGAATGGAATTCCTTGGTGGTATTTCCAGAAGTTGAGCGGTGAGTATCAAGATCACTCAGTAGAAACAGTAGATGCTGGTGGTGTCGCTAAGAACGCCATTAACCCAGACAACATTATTGGTTGCGTTGTCTATCCAGCAACCTTCACTCAAGCTCCTGGCGTGATTCGTCACGTTGAAGGTAATCGCTTTCCATTAGGTGAATTGGATGGCAAGACTACTGAGCGCATTCAGAAGATGTCGGAGATGATGGGCGCTGCTGGATTTAAGTCCCCCATTTTGGATGACATCCGTTCTGAAATTTGGCTCAAGCTTTGGGGCAATATGACCTTCAATCCAATCAGCTCGCTGACGCATGGCACCTTGGAAGGTATCTGCCAATACCCCTTAACTAAAGAGTTAGCGCGCAACATGATGGCTGAAGCGCAGACGATTGCTGAGAAGTTGGGTGTGACTTTCCGTGTGGATATTGAGCGTCGTATCGCTGGCGCTGAAAAGGTAGGTAAGCACAAAACCTCGATGTTGCAAGACTTGGAAGCGGGCCGTAGCTTGGAGATTGATGCTTTGTTAGGATCGGTGATTGAGTTGGGCAAGATCACTCAAACTCCAACACCTTGCTTAAATACTGTATTTGCTTTGACCAAATACTTGGATGAAAATGTCCAGGCATCTAAAGGTAGTTTGGCATTGCCATCAGTATCAGGCTACTAAAAATCTACAGTTTCTTGAAATAAAAAACCCTTGCTACTCAACATAGCAAGGGTTTTTGTTTTGTGGTGCTAGAAATTATTCGAAACGATTATCCAGTTGTCCAACACCGTCAATAATGATGCTGACATTGCTACCAGGCTTCATAGACCCAACGCCAACGGAAGTGCCGCAAGCAATGATGTCGCCAGCTTCAAGGGGTACGTCTTGGGAAATCAGACTCACTAATTTTGCGGGTGGGAAAATCATATCCGCAATCGGATAGTTTTGACGCTCTTGATCATTGAGAATAGTTTTGATTGTTAGCTTGCTTGGATCTACATCGGTAGTGATGTAAGGGCCAAATACGCCGAAGGTGTTAAAACTCTTTGAGCGAGTCCACTGTGCATAACCAGGATCGCGATTAAGGATTTCAATGGCGGTGACATCGTTGATGCAGGTGTAGCCAAATATCGCGTTAGCTGCTTCTGCCTCATCGACCTCATGACAGCGCTTACCAATCACAATGCCAAGCTCTCCTTCGTAAACGACTTTTCCGGAGTAGGACTTGGGTGTGCGAATAACTTGATTTGCTGCCAAGAAAGAGTTGTTCCCTTTAAGGAAGTACAAGGGCTCAGTGGGTACAGCATGTTCAAGCTTAGTTACCAACGCATGAAAGTTATCAACCATGGCAACCATCTTGGAGGGTGTGCATGGGATATCAATTATTACGTCAGCCAGCTTGAGGGTTTCACCGGTGGCCTTGGGCCCTTTAAATAAATCACCCTCATACACTGCGATTTGGTCGCCCTGCAATTGCCCTAAACCACTTTTTTCTTGATGCTGAAATCTAAGCCACTGAGCCATAATGGGATCCTATGATGTTAAATATTTAATATGCAATATCTTACAGGGATGTATTGATGTCTAAGACTTCTGAGCTCGTATTTGCACCAGAACAGGATCAGCCGATTCGCTATATAGAGCGCACCCGCAGTTACTACTTGGGTTTGGGTTATGAGAATCCTTATGTATGGGCTCACTATATTGATGTGCCATTTAGCCCTCTGAAAAAGCCACTTGGTCAGTCAGTATTGGGCCTGATCACTACAGCAGTTCCTCATGATCCTGGTAAAGGGCCTCAAGGGCAGGGCGCTCCTTACAATGCTGCAGCCAAGTTTTATCAACCCTACCAACAATCCATCGAAGGAAGTGTCGATCTACGAATTGCCCATGTGGGGGTTGATCGCAAGAATGCCAATATGGAAGATATCCATTGTTGGTTCCCGCTGGACGCCGCTAAACGAGCGGTTGCAGCTGGAAGAATGGGTGGGCTTTCAGCAAACTTCTATGGCCTGCCGACTAATCGGAGTCAGCGCCATACATTGGAGATTGACGCGCCTCGTATTTTAGAGATGTTAAAAACTGATGGTGTGGATATGGTGGTATTAATTCCAAACTGCCCGATATGTCATCAGAGCCAAAGTTTATTGGCGCGTTATTTAGAGGCTGCAGGAATTTCAACGGTAGTGATGGGTGCCGCTAAAGACATTATTGAGTATTGCGGAGTGCCACGACTTTTGTTTAGTGATTTTCCACTAGGTAATGCGGCTGCAAAACCCAACGATACCCCTTCGCAAGATCTTAATTTTGAGTTAGCTTTGCGGCTTCTGGAGTTAGCTCCTGCACCGCGTACTACAGTTCAATCGCCATTACGATGGTCGTCTGACCCTTCATGGAAATTAGATTATTCCAATCTAGAGAAGTTATCACCGCAAGAAATTGCACGCTTACGTGAAGAGGCAGAGCAAGTGCGAATTACCGCACGTGAACTCCGAGTAAATACTTTGGGGGCTTAAGTCTGTCTCGTGAGAGAGTATGCGCACAGGGCTTTAAGCGCAGTACTGGCTTCGTTTTCCGGGAAGTCTTTGAGGCAAGCTAAAGCAAGGTCTGCCTCACGCTTTGCAGCTGCCTGGGTGTAATCAAGAGCGCCAGAGTTTTGGACGGCGGCAAGGATTTGTGCAAATACATCGTCTGGTAAATCTTGGTTTTGCTCGATTGCCGCCCGCACTAGAAGGTGCTCTTCGTTGCTGCCATTTTCTAACAAGTAAATCAGTGGGAGCGTAGGCTTACCTTCGCGTAAATCATCACCAGCATTTTTTCCCATTTGTGCAGCGTTGGCAGTGTAGTCAAGCAAGTCATCCATCAACTGAAAAGCGGTACCGATATGACGTCCAAATGCAGCGGCTTGTTCGCTTTGTGCTTCGGTAGCATTCGCTAGAATGGCGCCTAGTTCAGTAGAGGCTTCAAAGAGCTTCGCTGTCTTGTAGCGAATGACCTGCAGATAACTCGCTTCATCTACTTCTGGGTCATTCATATTGAGAAGTTGCAAAACTTCGCCTTCGGCAATCGTATTGGTTGCATCTGACAAAATTTGCATGACACGGAGGTCATTTGGGCCAACCATCATTTGGAAGGCTCTGGAATACAAGAAGTCGCCCACTAAAACACTGGCAGCATTGCCAAAAGCCGCATTGGCAGTCTCTCGACCTCTTCTCAGGGTGGACTCATCGACCACATCATCATGAAGCAGGGTGGCGGTGTGGATGAATTCGACTACAGCCGACATTTCTAGGGTATGGGGTGTTTCTTTGCCATTGGCTAAGGCTTTGGCCACTAGCATCAATAAGGCTGGTCTGACCCGTTTACCCCCGGCCTGGATGATATAGGTCGAGATTTGGTCAATTAAGGCGACTTTTGAGGCCAAACGCTGACGGATAACCTCATCTAAGGCCTTGAAATCTAAGGCAATTGGGGCCAGGATTTGGCTTAAGTCATTGATTTTGACAGTGCTGGGCATGCAAGATATAATAATGGGCTTAGCTGGTCCAGGGTGGATTAGCTTAAATGTAGATATTAATTGAGGTTTCAAACCATGTACGCGGTCATAAAAACCGGTGGCAAACAATATAAAGTTGCTGCAGGCGAAAAATTGAAAATAGAACAGATACCAGCGGAAATCGGCAGCGAAATCACTCTTGACCAAGTCCTCGCCGTTGGCGAAGGCGCTTCACTCAAATTGGGTGATCCATTGGTTAATGGTGCAGCTGTGATGGCCACTGTCGTCTCCCAGGGACGTCACGATAAAGTGACAATCTTTAAGATGCGCCGTCGCAAGCATTATCAAAAGCACCAAGGCCATCGTCAGAATTTCACTGAAATTTTGATCAACACGATTAAAGCCTAATTCAGGGTAGGAGAAAGATATGGCACAGAAAAAAGGCGGCGGCTCAACACGAAATGGCCGCGACTCAGAATCGAAACGCTTAGGCGTTAAGGTATTTGGCGGCGAGCATATTAATGCTGGCAGCATCATCATTCGTCAACGTGGCACACGTGTTCATCCAGGTGCTAACGTTGGTATTGGTAAAGATCACACTTTGTTTGCCTTGATTGACGGACAAGTGGAATTCGGCGTTAAGGGTGCTATGAAGAAGGCCCAAGTTTCAGTCTTGCCTCGTTCATAAGGCGCCTGACTGAGACACGTTTGATTCAGATTTATTCCGAATTTAACTCTTAGGAACAGGCCTCGCTAAGCGAGGCCTTTTTTATTCATGAAATTTATAGACGAAGCACGTATCGAAGTGATTGCCGGGCAAGGTGGCGCCGGGAGCGCCTCTATGCGCCGCGAAAAGTTCATTGAATTTGGCGGTCCTGATGGTGGTGACGGCGGCAAAGGCGGCAGCGTCTGGGCAATAGCTGATCGCAACATTAATACCTTGATTGATTACCGCTACGCAAAAACACACACTGCGAAAAATGGTGAGCCTGGTCGTGGCGCCGATTGCTATGGCCGAGCGGGTGACGATATTGAGTTACGGATGCCGGTGGGCACAATCATTGCTGACTATGAAACTGGTGAGCCAATCGCTGACTTAACTACGCATGGCGAACGCCTTTGTTTGGCGCAGGGTGGTGTTGGTGGTTGGGGCAATATTCACTTTAAGAGCAGTACGAATAGAGCGCCACGTCAAAAGACGAATGGCAAAGAAGGTGAACGTCGCAAGCTGAAGCTTGAATTAAAGGTATTGGCCGATGTCGGTTTGTTGGGCATGCCTAATGCGGGCAAATCCACTTTGATTACGGCAGTTTCGAATGCGCGTCCAAAGATTGCGGATTATCCATTTACTACATTGCATCCAAATTTGGGCGTGGTGCGTGTGGGTGCTGAGCGCAGTTTTGTGATTGCCGATATTCCTGGTTTGATTGAAGGTGCTGCTGAAGGTGCTGGTTTGGGCCATCGCTTTTTACGCCATTTACAACGTACAGGTGTATTGCTGCATTTGGTCGATATTGCTCCATTTGATGCAAATATTGATCCAGTGGCAGATGCTGTAGCGATTGTGAATGAATTGCGTAAGTATGATGAAGCTTTGGTTGAGAAGCCGCGTTGGCTAGTCTTGAATAAAGTAGACATGATTCCTGAAGAAGATCGCAAGCAAGTGGTTGCAGACTTTATAAAGCGCTTCAAGTGGAAAGGCCCAGTCTTTGAGATCTCAGCCTTAACAGGCCTAGGGTGCGACAAGCTTTGCTATTCTTTGCAAGATTATTTAGATTCTGTACGTCGTGACCGAGATGATGCTGATGAGCGTGCTCAAGATCCGCGTTATCAAGATCAGCTAGAAGACAAAAAACCAGATTAAATATTCCATTCGCCTTTTGCCATGAACGCTAAAAAAACTCAACGGATTGTTGTCAAAGTAGGATCTAGCCTAGTCACCAATAACGGTGAAGGCTTAGATCATGCTGCGATTGCGATGTGGGCTGAGCAAATGGCTGGGCTATTAAAAGCTGGTCATGAGGTATTGATGGTGAGCTCAGGTGCTATTGCTGAAGGCATGCAGCGTCTGGGTTGGACGAAGCGCCCGCAAGAAATTCACCAACTTCAAGCCGCTGCGGCAGTTGGTCAAATGGGTTTAGTTCAGGTTTATGAAAGCTGTTTTGCGCGCTTTAATCTCCGCAGTGCTCAGGTCTTACTAACCAATGCAGACCTGGCTGACGCTGAACGTAATGCCAATGCTAGAGCTACCCTCGATACTTTGTTGAAGTTGGGTGTAGTTCCTATCATCAATGAGAATGACACAGTAGTAACCGATGAAATTAAATTCGGCGATAACGATAGCCTTGCTGCTTTAGTAACCAATTTAATTCATGCAGATCTTTTGGTGATTTTGACTGACCAAGGCGGCCTCTTTACTGCAGATCCACGTCAAAATCCAAATGCCACATTGCTTGCTGATGCCATTGCAGGAGATCCTGCTTTAGAAAAAATGGCAGGCGGTGCTGCTAGTGAGCTCAGTAAGGGCGGCATGTTGACTAAGGTGCTAGCAGCAAAGATTGCCGTGCAAACTGGTGCGGCAACAGTGATTGCCTCTGGGCGCGAACCCCATGTGCTTACCCGCTTAATGGCAGGCGAGAAAATAGGGACCCACTTGAGCGCTCAGTAAGTGTCAAGTAAACAGACCTCAAATTTTTATTGAATACCGTTTGAATTGGTTGGCTTTTGCCCACCAATAAATCCATTTGGGTTTAGAGAATGCAAGATGGTTTTGATATTCTTTTCTTGATTGCTAAAGTTGCAAAAAGCGCCTTGAGCTAATGAGGCCTGATAGCGATTGGGTATATCGCTTTGAATATTTTTCCAGCTACCCAAAGGATTTTCTTTCCAAACACCGCTCTCTAGGGTGCCATAGAGACGCCACTGAAATGAATCACAGCGAATACCTTCGTATTGAGTTTGTTGGCTTCCGCTTGGACTGCTAATAACAACGATATATCGTGTGACGCCATCTGCGCCAATCAATATCGAATCGGTATCCACGGCAAATTTAAAGATGGTGCGTTGAGAAACGTAAAAGGGTACTAGGGTAGACTGGTTTGGGGGGTTCAGGGGCATGGCAGTTGTCCCTTCTTTAAACACCATGGGTGCAAAAGGATCTACGCCACTAATGAGCGCATCTCCACCGCATGCAGACAATGTTAGGCCAAGGATTGCGGTGCAGCACGAGAGGTAAAGGCGCTTTAGGGAATTGGTCATGTGGATTGGTCGTTTGGGTTGCCATCTTTCGAGTGTTCGTGAGTACCACCGTAAAAAGACTGAATTAAATCAAGAGGAGATCCCCAGGCAAGCTGCTGCATACGCATGCCACGGGATAGGAAACGCGCTAATTCTGAAAGCGCGAGTTGATAAACTTCACGTTTAAAGCCAATGACGGCGTCTAGCTGAATCCAGAATGGTACCCAGCGCCAGGCATCGAATTCAGGATGTTCAGAAGCGCGTAGTTGGATATCGCTATCTAGGCCCACTAGACGCAAGAGAAACCAAATTTGTTTTTGTCCGCGATACGCAGCCCTGTGGACCCTAGTGGCATGTTGACGGCGCAAGTATTCCTCAGGGACATCGTAGCGAAGCCAATCCCTGGTGCGTCCAATAATTTGGACATGCTCCGGCAGTAAGCCAACCTCCTCTTGCAATTCGCGGTACATAGCCTGTTCAGGGCTTTCACCATGCTGAATCCCGCCCTGCGGGAACTGCCACGAATGCTGCCCAACGCGTTTTCCCCAGAAAACCTCGTTACGGCTGTTGAGGAGGACAATGCCGACATTCGGGCGATACCCTTCACGGTCAAGCATGATCGTGCCTCAAATCCTTTAAAATCAACGATTTGATTATATCCATACATGAAAGCCTCACAATCATTTCTCGCCACGCTAAAAGAAGCCCCCTCCGACGCTGAGGTGGTTTCGCACAAACTCATGGTGCGTGCAGGTTTAATTCGTAAGCTCAGCGCAGGCATTTACAACTATTTGCCGCTGGGTTTAAAGGTGATCCGCAAAGTTGAAAACATCATTCGCGAGGAAATGAATCGTGCTGGCGCAATTGAATTGCTAATGCCAATGATTCAGCCTGCTGAATTATGGCAAGAAACTGGTCGTTGGGAAAAAATGGGACCAGAGTTGCTGCGTATCAAAGATCGCCATGATCGTGATTTTTTGATTCAACCAACTTCCGAAGAAGTCATTACTGATTTGGCTCGTAATGAAGTGAAGAGTTACAAACAACTGCCAATCAATTTTTATCAAATTCAAACCAAGTTCCGTGATGAGCGTCGCCCACGTTTCGGCATCATGCGTGGTCGCGAATTCAGCATGAAAGATGCTTACTCATTTGATCGCGATGTTGAGGGTCTCAAGAAATCCTATCAAATCATGTTTGATGCTTATACCCGCATCTTTAAGCGTATGGGTCTTCAGTTCCGTGCAGTAACCGCAGACAATGGCGCGATTGGTGGCTCTGGCAGTCAAGAGTTTCACGTGATTGCTGATACTGGTGAAGATGCGATTGTGTATTGTCCTAGCTCTGATTACGCGGCTAATTTAGAAGCGGCCGAGTCTTTAGCTTTAATAGCTGCTCGTGCTGCCGCGACCCAGGTAATGACGAAGGTGCCAACGCCTGATAAGACAAATTGCGCAGATGTAGCGAAGTTCTTAAATATTCCTCTTGAGAGCACTGTGAAGTCTTTGCTGTTTGCTGCCGATCAAGAAGAGGGGCCAGCAAAACTCTTTATGTTGTTGGTGCGCGGTGACCATGAGCTTAACGAAGTCAAAGCGAGCAAAATTCCGGGTATGGCGGAATCACGCTTTGCTACTGAAGTAGAAATCAAACAAGCTTGTAATGCGCCGGCAGGTTATTTGGGCCCTGTTGGAGTGAGTGCTGGCGTGACTGTTGTTGCTGATCGTACCGTTGCTAATATGGCTGACTTTGTCTGTGGCGCCAATGATGCTGGTCATCACTTGACTGGTGTCAACTGGGGTCGTGATTTGCCTGAGCCCTTGGTGTTGGATATTCGTAACGCAGTGATTGGCGATCCTTCTCCAGATGGCAAAGGTACTGTTGATATTTGTCGTGGGATTGAAGTGGGTCACGTATTCCAATTGGGTACACGTTATTCAGAGGCGATGGGTTGCACTTACTTGGATCAACAGGGGAAAGCTCAGCCGATGGTGATGGGTTGTTACGGTATTGGTGTTACTCGTTTGCTTGGCGCTGCAATTGAGCAGGGCCATGACGAGAAGGGCATTATCTGGCCAATCTCCATGGCGCCATTCGAGGTGGTGATTTGCCCGATGGGTTACGAGAAATCAGAGGCGGTTAAAGCGGCATGCGATCAGTTGCATGACGAGCTGTTAGCTGCTGGCATTGATGTGATTCTGGATGATCGCAATGAACGCCCAGGAGCGATGTTTGCTGACTGGGAGTTGATTGGAGCGCCATTCCGTGTTGTGATTGGTGATCGCGGCTTGGCAGATTCTCAAGTGGAATTTAAGGGTCGTACGGATGTTGAATCTCAGAACATTCCGCTTGGCGACATCAAAGCAAAAGTGATTGCTGCAGTTCAAGCAGCAAAAATCTTAGTTAATTAATTATTTTTTGAAGAGCCCGCCAATACCCTTGGCGGCTCCTTTTGCGGCCATGGTAGCCATGGTGCGCGCCATTTTTCCACCTTTGAATTGCTTCATCATGGTTTGCATTTGCTCAAACTGAGCAAGTAAGCGATTCACTTCTTGCACTTCCACTCCAGATCCCGCAGCAATGCGACGCTTACGACTGGCCTTGAGTAACTCAGGTTTTCTGCGCTCGCGAGGGGTCATGCTGTCGATAATCCCGCGCATGCGCGTGGTTTGTTTATCCGCATTACTGAGATTGGCTTTGGAGGCCGCTTGTGCCATTTGGCTAGGCAACTTATCCATCAGGCTAGCCATGCCACCCATCTTTTGCATTTGCATAAGTTGATCGCGGAAATCTTCCAGATCAAAACCGCCTTTAGAAATCTTGCTGGCTAATTTTTCTGCTTTGGCAACGTCAACGTGTTGTTGAGCTTGCTCAACCAGAGCCAGGATATCGCCCATGCCCAAGATGCGGTTGGCCATACGTTCGGCATCAAATGCCTCTAGACCATCCATCTTCTCGGCGACGCCGATAAATTTGAGCGGTACACCTGTTACTTGACGTACTGAAAGCGCCGCACCACCGCGCGAGTCGCCATCTAGCTTGGTGAGGATTACACCAGTTAGCGGCAGGGCATCGTGGAAGGCTTTAGCGGTATTAACGGCATCTTGTCCCAGCATGGCGTCGACTACGAATAAGGTTTCGATTGGATTGAGGCTGGCATGCAAGGTTTTGATTTCTTGCATGAGGGCTTCATCAATACCGAGACGTCCTGCGGTATCCACAATGACCACATCAAAGTAATGGCGGCGTGCCCAATCCAGGGCAGCAACGGCGATGTCATTTGGTTTTTGACTAATGTCGCTCGGGAAAAATTCGGCGCCAACTTGTTTAGTCACCGTCTCTAATTGCTCAATCGCAGCCGGACGATAGACGTCACAAGAAACAGTCAGAACTTTCTTTTTCTTTTTCTCTTGCAGCCACTTAGCGAGTTTGCCGACAGATGTCGTTTTGCCCGCACCTTGTAAGCCGGCCATCAAGATCACCGCAGGAGGCTGAGTTGCTAGATTGAGTTCGCCGCTTTGATTGGTGTCGCCCGTCATGACTTGGGCAAGCTCACGTTGAACTACGCCAACTAGGGCTTGTCCAGGACTAAGGCTTCCAACCACTTCCTCGCCAAGGGCTTTAAATTTAATTTGTTCCAGCAAAGACTTGACTACTGGCAGAGCTACGTCAGCTTCCAATAGGGCTAAACGGATTTCCCGCAGCATTTCTGCGGTATTGGCTTCGGTGAGGCGGGCCTGCCCCCGCATTGTTTTAACAACGCGTGATAGACGGTCGGTGAGGTTTTCTAGCATTTATCGATTAGACTTTCCAGATGGATATTTTAGGTTACTCAAGTTACGGATGGCTTCCTTCCGTACTTTATTTGGTGCTTTTGCTGGTTTTGAGCTTCAAAGCCAAGCGCGGCGTGGAGTCTGGGCTCTCAAGCGCTCTGGTGCAGACTGCAATTTTTGTGATTTTGGTGATTCATGGGGTGCAATTGCATGATTCTGTATTCACTCCCCAGGGTTTTGTATTTGGGTTTGCACAGGATTTGTCTTTGATTGCTTGGGTTGGCCTGGCCTTTTATTGGTTTCAATCTTGGTTTTTACCTATCTCGAGCTTACGTTGGATGGCATTAATGTTTGCGCTCATATGCGCATTTCTGCCAACTGTTTTTCCGGGAACCTTGATTTCACCTAAGGCGGTTTCGGATCCTTGGTTTAAAGGCCACTTCGTAGTGGCTACTGTTTCAGTCGGCTTGCTGAGTCTAGCAGCGATGCATGCCATGCTCATGAGCGTTCAAGATCGTGCTTTGCATCGTCAGTTGGCAATGATTCCGAATGGCCGCCTTGCTCATTGGCTGGAGGATCTGCCTCCATTAATGACAATGGAAAGTCTTTTATTTAATTTGCTCTATGTTGGTTTTGCGCTTCTGAGTTTGACGGTCTTCTCAGGCCTACTCTTTTCGCAAACCCTGTTTGGCAAACCTTTGGTGTTTGATCACAAAACCATTTTTGCTTTGGTCTCCTGGTTTTTGTTTGCCGGTCTTTTGATTGCTCGTTGGCGAGTGGGGCTGCGTGGCAGAGCAGCTATTCGTTGGGTATTAAGTGCTTATACCGCTTTATTACTTGCCTACGTTGGCAGTCGCTTTGTAGTTGAAGTGATTCTTCAGAGAGCTTAACCATTGTTTAAGTGGCTTCTATTGTTTGCAGGTGCTGGCCTTTTTTATCTGTGGATTAAGGGTAAGAAGCAGGCCAAGCTCAATGCAGAAAACTCTCGAAAACCCAATAAAAATGAGCCTGAGCAGCCTACTGCGCCCGAGGCAATGGTGCAATGTCAGTATTGCAAAGTGCATCTACCCAAGTCGGAAGTTTTAACTTGTGACGACCGTTTTTATTGCTCTAAAGAACATCTGCAGACTTTGGATTCCGAAGGTTGGATAGGTGATGCGCGCTGGCGCATTTCTCCCAATCAAGATGTGAGACCGGAAAACGTTGCCCCCGATTTGGTGGTGATCCATCACATCAGTCTTCCGCCAGGCGAGTTCAGAAATCAAGCGTCTAGTCAGCATATTGTTGATTTTTTTCAAAATAAGCTGGACCCTAGCGCGCATCCTTACTTTACAGAGATTGCTGATCAAAAAGTATCTAGCCATTTTTTGATTGCTCGCTCCGGAGAATTAATTCAGTTTGTCTCTACACACAACAAGGCTTGGCACGCTGGCGTTTCATCATTTCTTGGTAGGGAAAAGTGCAACGACTTTTCAATTGGGATTGAAATGGAGGGGGATGGAGATTCGCCATTTGAAGCTGCTCAGTATCAAGTCTTGTCAAATCTCATTCAGAAATTGGCAGCCACATATCCTCATTTGCAATTTGCCGGACACAGCGACATTGCGCCTGATCGCAAAACCGATCCTGGAATGTATTTTGATTGGAAAAAGTTCCAAAAAGAGACAGGCATTTCTTCTGAGAAGCTGCCTTTTGGCCTAAGATCTCGATAGCCTTGTTTTTGTATGTGAGCGTACGCTTACTTTTTTAGCCTTTGTATAAAAGGGCTAAAAATTACGCACCAAAATGACCCCAAAATAGTTAGAAAAATTAGTAAAAATACTAATAAATATTTGTCATAAACGGCTTACCAATTATCAAATATTTCCCTATACTTAGTGCCTAATGCACTTCGAAACACTAGATGTAGTGTTGGAATCCAGCAATACCCCATTGTTTTTTAACGATATTTTGTCCAAATAACTATATATATACGCAGGAGCAACATGACATACGCTAATCCACAGACAGCAGGCCAACCAGCTGGAGCGAATAACCCAGGAATGAGTCCTGCAGGGGCCGTAAATCAAGCCCCTTCTGCCAGCTTTGTGGCAGGTGGTGTTGGTGGCGCCCAGGCAACCCAATTATCTGATTACAAAATTATTCGCCGTAATGGTTCAGTTGTAGCGTTTGAGCCATCCAAAATTGCGATTGCAGTAACTAAGGCATTTTTAGCGGTTAATGGCGGACAAGGTGCTGCATCAGCACGTGTTCGTGAACAAGTAGAACAGTTGACCCACTCTGTTGTGCGCGCGTTGTTGCGTAGCCGTCCAAATGGCGGAACTTTCCATATTGAAGATATTCAAGACCAGGTTGAGTTGGCCTTGATGCGTAGTGGTGAGCACAACGTTGCTCGTGCTTACGTTCTTTATCGCGAAAAGCGCAACCAAGAGCGCGCTGCTCAGCAAGAAGTTTCCCAAGAAGCGCAAACTGCGAATCAAGCTGGTGAGTCTGGCATCAAGGTAACTGACAACGGCGTTGAGAAGTGGCTTGATATGGCTGCTTTGCGCACTGTGATTGAGGCGGCTTGCGAAGGTTTGGGTAATAACATTGATGCAACACCAATCATTACTGAAACTATCAAGAATTTGTACGACGGCGTACCAATGGCGCAGGTATATGACTCCGCTATTTTGGCTTCCCGTACTTTGATTGAAAAAGATCCTGCATATAGCCAAGTAACAGCGCGCATCTTGATGCACGTAATTCGTAAAGAAATCTTTGGCAAGGAAGTATTGCAAGGTGATACGCAGGCTGAATACAGCACTTACTTTGCAAAGTACATCAACGAAGGCATTTCTGCTGAATTGTTAGATCCACGTATGCGCGAGTTTGACTTACCGCGCTTGGCCGCAGCATTGAACGCTAATCGTGACTTGCAGTTCAATTACCTCGGTTTGCAGACTTTGTATGACCGCTATTTCTTGCATATTGAAGAGCGCCGCATTGAAATGCCACAGGCTTTCTTTATGCGCGTTGCAATGGGCTTGTCTTTGAATGAGATGGATCGTGAACGTCGTGCGATTGAGTTCTATGAAATCCTCTCTACATTCGATTTCATGTCCAGCACCCCTACTTTGTTCAACTCTGCCACTACCCGTCCACAGCTTTCTAGCTGCTACTTGACGACTGTGGATGATGATTTAGATGGCATCTACGAGGCATTGAAAGAAAACGCTTTGTTATCTAAGTTTGCTGGTGGCTTGGGCAATGACTGGACTAACGTGCGTGCATTGGGAAGCCATATCAAAGGTACTAACGGTAAATCACAAGGTGTTGTGCCGTTCTTGAAAGTGGTAAATGACACTGCAGTTGCTGTGAACCAAGGCGGTAAGCGTAAAGGTGCGGTTTGCGCCTACTTGGAAACATGGCACTTAGATATCGAAGAGTTCTTGGAATTGCGTAAGAACACTGGCGACGACCGTCGTCGTACACACGATATGAATACCTCTAACTGGATTCCTGACTTGTTCATGAAGCGTGTAATGGAAGGTGGCGATTGGACTTTGTTCTCACCATCTAATACCCCGGATTTACATGACAAATTCGGTAGAGCGTTTGAAGAGGCTTATGTTGCCTATGAGCAAAAAGCTGACCGTGGTGAGTTGAAGCCATTCCGCCGCATTCCAGCGCAGCAATTGTGGCGCAAGATGCTCGGTATGTTGTTTGAAACTGGCCACCCATGGATTACTTTCAAGGATCCTTGCAACATTCGTAGCCCACAGCAGCATATTGGTGTAGTTCACTCATCTAACCTCTGTACTGAGATCACCCTCAATACGAATGAGACTGAGATTGCAGTTTGCAACTTGGGTTCTGTGAACCTAACTGCTCACATGACTACAGATGCCAACGGCAAGATGATCTTGGATCACGAGAAGCTTCAAAGAACCGTACGCACTGCAATGCGTATGTTGGACAACGTGATTGATATCAACTACTACGCAGTTGCTAAAGCGCGTAATTCCAACTTGAAGCACCGTCCAGTCGGCATGGGCATCATGGGCTTCCAGGATTGCTTGCATATGCAGCGTATTCCTTATGCCAGTGATGAGGCTGTGAAGTTTGCTGACTCTTCAATGGAAGCCGTTTGCTACTACGCTTATCAAGCATCGAATGAATTGGCGGCTGAGCGCGGCGTTTACAGCACATATAAAGGTTCTTTATGGGATCGCGGCATCCTTCCACAGGATTCAGTAGCAATGTTAGCGGCTGAGCGTGGTGGTTATGTTGAGGTAGATAACTCTTCCACTATGGATTGGAGCGGCTTGCGCGCAAGCATTAAGCAACATGGTATGCGTAACTCCAACTGTGTGGCTATTGCCCCAACAGCAACGATTTCTAATATTATTGGTGTATCGGCTTGTATCGAGCCAACTTTCCAAAACTTGTTTGTGAAATCTAACCTTTCAGGCGAATTTACAGTGGTAAACGAGTACTTGGTGCGTGATTTGAAAGATCGTGGCCTTTGGGATGAAGTCATGATTGCCGATTTGAAGTACTTTGATGGCACTTTGTCGAAGATTGATCGCATCCCACAAGATTTACGTGATTTGTATGCAACTGCCTTTGAGGTTGAGCCAAGCTGGTTGGTTGAGGCAGCATCCCGTCGTCAAAAGTGGATTGACCAAGCTCAGTCATTGAATATCTACATGGGCGGCGCATCTGGTAAGAAATTGGACGATACCTATAAGTTGGCTTGGTTGCGTGGTTTGAAGACAACCTATTACCTCCGCACAATGGCTGCAACACACGTTGAGAAATCAACAGTTGCTAGCGGTCAATTGAACTCTGTTTCTAGTGGCGGTGGTGTAAACGGTACTGATGCGGCAGCAGCGCAAGAATTAGATGGACCAGCCTGCACAATGCGCCCAGGCGACGCTGGTTTCGAAGAATGTGAAGCATGCCAATAAGCCGTTTGCTTATTGGTGATTAATAGAAGAATTTAGGAGAAAGTTATGTTGAATTGGGAAGAGGAAGTTGCTCCAGCACTAGCGAAAGCTGGTCTTGCACCGCAGCCGGTAGCAGTGGAGCCACAACGTCCACAACCAGATCAAGTTGCAATGGCACCCCAAACTGCTGCACCTGCGTCAGTAGAGGCCGCCAATTTATCTGGTGGTGCAGCTTTGCGTGTAAACGCCGCTGATAAGCGCGTGATTAATGCCAAGACTGACGTAAATCAGTTGGTTCCTTTCAAGTACAAATGGGCTTGGGAGAAGTATTTAGCTGGTTGTGCAAACCACTGGATGCCGCAAGAGATCAATATGAACCGCGATATCGCGCTTTGGAAAGATCCGAATGGCCTAACAGAAGACGAGCGTCGCATCATTAAACGTAATCTTGGTTTCTTTACGACTGCAGACTCTTTGGCTGCAAACAACATTGTTTTGGGTACTTATCGCCACATTACGGCTCCAGAATGCCGTCAATACCTATTGCGTCAGGCTTTTGAAGAGGCAATTCATACCCATGCGTACCAATATATTGTGGAATCTTTGGGTTTAGATCAGGCTGAAATCTTCAATGCGTACAACGAAATTGAATCTATTCGTGCCAAAGATCAATTCTTAATTCCGTTTATTGATGTTTTAACTGACCCGAATTTTCAGACTGGCACATTAGAAAACGATCAAAAGTTGCTCCGATCACTCATTGTTTTTGCTTGCGTGATGGAAGGTTTGTTCTTTTATGTTGGTTTTACGCAAATACTTGCAATGGGTCGTCAAAACAAAATGACGGGTGCTGCTGAGCAGTATCAATACATCCTGCGCGATGAGTCTATGCACTGCAATTTTGGCATCGATTTGATTAACCAAATCAAGCTGGAGAACCCGCAGTTATGGACTTCCGCGTTCAAAGACGAGATCAAATCCATCTTCGAAAAAGCGGTTGAATTAGAGTACCGTTATGCTGAAGATACGATGCCTCGCGGAGTGCTCGGATTGAACGCTCCGATGTTCAAAGGGTACCTAAGATACATCTGTAATCGCAGATGTTTGCAAATAGGACTTGACGCGATGTTCCCAAATGAAGAGAATCCATTTCCATGGATGTCAGAAATGATTGATCTGAAAAAAGAGCGAAACTTTTTTGAGACACGCGTTATTGAGTATCAAACTGGCGGTGCGCTAAGTTGGGAGTAGCAAGTAGCAAGTAAGCGCATGGCCGGCTAAATTGGAGATTAGACGGTTGGATAGTTTAAGAAGTCAGCAAAAACAGACTCAAATCCGAAAACCCTTGTTCAAGGGTGCCTGGGCTATTCTCTCTATTTTTTCCAGCACATTTAAGAAGCCGTTGTCCTTTGGGGCCACGGCTTTTTTTCCAGGATTCATTAGCGTGCAGCACCTAGCATCAAGCCGCGCGCCGATGAATGGCTCGCTCGCCAGATCTAAAGGGTTGCAAAACCCAGCAGAAATGAGTGGTCGGGTCTTCTTAATGTAGTTTGTACTAATCCTCACGTGAAGGAGCATTACTATGGCAATCGCCAAGAAAAAACCTGCTGCAAAGAAGCCTGCTGCTAAGAAAAAAGTAGCTGCTAAGAAGCCTGCTGCTAAAAAAGTAGCTAAGAAGAAGCCTGCTGCTAAAAAAGTAGCTGCTAAGAAGCCTGCTGCTAAAAAAGTAGCTGCTAAGAAGCGTCCTGCTGCTAAAAAAGCTGCTGCTAAGAAGCCTGCTGCTAAAAAAGTAGCTAAGAAGCGTCCTGCTGCTAAAAAAGCTGCTGCTAAAAAGCCAGCTGCTAAAAAAGTAGCTAAAAAAGTAGCAAAGAAGCGCGTAGCAAAAAAAAAGTAAGTAAGCCTGCTGCGAAGAAAGCGGGCTCTGCTGTAAAAAAGCCCGCGGCTAAGAAAGCTGCATCAGCGACTAGTGCGTTGAATCCTGCCGCTGCTTGGCCCTTCCCAACTGGCACACGTCCTTAATTGGACGGGTGTTACTAGAAGGGGTCTCTCACGAGACCCCTTTTTTATTTCCAGACTAAGAAACGAGTGATCCTAGTTAGCCTAGGATTATTTTTGTTTAGAAACTAAAGCCAAACGCTGCTTTAAATTGTTCTGCGATCTGATCTTTGCTTAGTTGGTGATTTTGTGGTCCCTGATGGGTAATCTTGATTGAACCCATGAGGCTAGCAAGGCGACCGGTGGTATCCCAGTCCATGCCGTTTTCTAGGCCAAACAGTAATCCACCGCGGAATGCATCCCCACAGCCTGTTGGGTCTACTACTTTTGCGGCTGGTACCGGCGGAATCGCAATGCATTTACCTTCAAAGTAGATATCGGCACCTTGAGCACCTTTAGTAACAATCAGTGCCTTGACTCGCTCAGCCACTTTTGCCAAGCTCAAGCCAGTTCTTTGAGAAAGCATCTCTCCCTCGTAGTCATTTACTGCCAAATAGCTGGCGATATCGACCAATTCCAGAAGCTCGGGACCATTAAACATCGGTAAACCTTGGCCTGGATCAAAGATAAATGGAATATTGGCATCGGCCAATTGATGACAGTGCTCCCACATTCCTTGACGACCATCAGGTGCAACGATTCCTAATTTCGCTGGACCCTTAGCGTTCTTGCTACGTTCGGCCACAACAGCGGAGACTTGGTTAAGGTGAGATTCACCCATGGCGCCGGGATGGAAAGCGGTGATTTGGTTGTTTGCTTGATCAGTGGTGATCATGGCTTGTGCGGTAAAAGCTTGATCGATCTGGCGAATATGGCTGGCATCAATCTTGAGTTGCTCAAGACGGCTCATATACGGAGCGGCATCGCCACCCACTGTGGCCATGATGATGGGATCCCCACCTAAAAGATTGAGGTTGTAAGCAATGTTGCCGGCGCAACCACCAAATTCACGGCGCATAGTGGGCACTAAGAAGGCCACATTCAGAATATGAATCTGCTCTGGGAGGATTTGATCGGCAAATTTACCTTCAAAATTCATGATGGTGTCGTAGGCGATAGAGCCACAGATCAAGCTAGACATAAATTACTTTCTTTATAAAAATCGGGGTGTAAATGTGGTGTTTATGGATTGATTTAGGGGTAGAGCACTCGAACACGATAGCCCGCAGCATTTGGTGGCAGAGAAATGGGTAGCTCAAGCTGAAATATTTCGCCAGAAGAAATCCCTTTTTTTAAAAAATCCGGATGAGATTCTTGCCAAGCTTTAGATAGCCACTCTTGTGGAGTGAATTGCATTGCCTTGATCTCAGATTCCTCTGCATCAGTCAAAGAAATTTCTAAATTCGGAGCTAAAACAGGAATGGCTAGGCGATTTTGTATCTCTACTTGCAACAGAGATTGATTTGCGGCGTTTTTAAGCCCCTCGCGCGCGTTTTCTGGTGAAAGTGCGGCTGAAGTTATTTTCCAAGCGGCAAAATCGCTTACAACGCGATCTAGACATCCTAGTGAGCGACAAAGTTTTTCGTCAATGCGTTGTAAAAGATGAAATGCACGAACAGTAATTGAATTCGATGTCCCATCAATTCGTGGCGCTAATGCGGGAAGCAATGCGTTTCTAGAAAGGTGCTCTCCAAAAACAAGCAAGAGCAGCAGTAAAACAGCGTATAGAGCTAACTTAAGACTTTTTTTTTGAGCAAGTGCAGCAAAAGTATTTTCAGAATTGCTTTGCTTATCCTTGTTTAAGGTGCCGTGTAAGCAAACCCAGCCCTCACTCTCTTTCCAGACGGAGAGTTTGAGCCATTGGCTATAGGTGGCAATCACTTCTTCAGCTTGGCGGGCAAGTACGCCAGATAAAACAATGCGTCCGCCTGCTTTCATCTTGTTGACTAAAGCAGGAGCAAGAACTTGCAGTGGATTTGCCAAAATATTGGCCATCACGATGTCGTATTTAGTTTCGGCAGCCAGCTCGATGGCGCCTTCATTTGGCAAGACGAAGCGAATGGTGGTGTTATTGATTTCTGCATTGCTGCGAGCGGCAACCATCGCTTGTGGATCAATATCAGTGCCAATCACTGGCTTACAGCCCAGCTTTGCCGCAGCAATTGCCAAAATACCTGAACCACAACCGTAATCTAAGAGACTTTGATTTTGTAAATGGCTTTGTTGTTCAAGCCAAAGTAGGCATAAATGCGTAGTGGGATGACTGCCAGTGCCAAATGCAAGGCCTGGATCAACGGCAAGACAAATTGCATTGGGATCAGTTGGTGCGTCATGCCACGATGGCACCACCCAAATCCGCTCACCAATCTGAATGGGTGCAAATTGACTTTGGGTTAAGCGAACCCAATCTTGCTCTTCAACGGTTTTTTCTTGAGGGGGTGCTAGATGAAAGCCCGCCTCTTTAAGGGATTCAAGCAGATCAGGAATAAACTCCGCGCTGCCTGAGGCATCAATCTCTGGATTAAAAAGGGCGGTTACCGCTGATCTATCCCATGCTTGTACTTCTGGAGACAGTCCTGGCTCACCATAGAGTGGGTTTTCGTCATAGCCACCAGCAGCATCATCTTCAACAGTGACGGACAGGGCGCCCAAATCCAAAAGCGCGTCACCCAAAGGCTCAGCGGTTTCGGCGGCTACCGTGAATACCAGTTCACGATAAGACATGAAGCGCTTTCATCATTAGGATTTACCGCGACTTGCAGCTTGCTCTTCTAGGCGATGTTCCAGGTAGTGAATGCTGGTGCCGCCTTCAATGAAGTTTGGATCCAGCATGAGTTCACGGTGGAGTGGAACGTTGGTTGTAATGCCGTCAATCACCATCTCAGAGAGCGCAATCTGCATGCGGCGAATAGCTTGCTCACGAGTATTGCCGTAAGAAATCAATTTGCCGATCATAGAGTCATAGTTTGATGGAACTACGTAGCCACTGTAAGCATGCGAATCAACCCGGATACCGGGACCACCAGGCATATGGAACGAACCAATTTTGCCTGGGCTTGGAGTGAATTTGAATGGGTCTTCAGCATTCAAGCGGCACTCAATAGCATGACCACGGAAAACAATATCTTTTTGGCGATAGCCCAATTTCAGGCCAGCTGCGATACGAATTTGTTCCTGAACAATATCCACACCAGTAATCATTTCGGTCACCGGATGCTCTACCTGAACGCGGGTATTCATCTCAATAAAGAAGAATTCGCCATCTTCGTAGAGAAACTCAAATGTTCCTGCGCCACGGTAGCCAATCTTGCGACAGGCTTCTGCGCAACGTTCACCAATTTTGGCGATCAAGCGACGATCAATGCCCGGAGCTGGCGCTTCCTCAATCACTTTTTGATGGCGACGCTGCATAGAGCAGTCGCGCTCGCCCAACCAAATAGCATTGCCATGGGTATCGGCCAAAATTTGAATCTCTACGTGGCGAGGTTTTTCTAAAAACTTCTCCATATAGACTTCTGGGTTACCAAACGCACGGCCTGCTTCTTCCCGAGTCATATTGACAGCGTTGATCAGTGCAGCTTCGGTGTGAACCACTCGCATGCCGCGACCACCACCACCGCCAGCAGCTTTAATGATTACCGGATAACCAACCTTTTTAGCTGTCGCAATAATTTCTTTTGGGTTATCAGGAAGGGCGCCTTCTGATCCAGGTACGCAAGGCACGCCAGCTTTAATCATGGCGCGTTTTGCAGAAACTTTGTCACCCATCAAGCGAATGGATGCGGCTGTAGGCCCAATAAAAGCAAAGCCAGATTTCTCAACCCGCTCTGCAAAGTCTGCGTTTTCAGAAAGGAAGCCATAACCAGGATGGATTGCCTCAGCGTCGGTAACTTCCGCCGCAGAAATAATCGCTGGCATATTGAGATAGCTAAGCGGAGATGGCGCTGGCCCGATACAAACGGCTTCATCGGCAAGCTTTACATACTTCGCTTCTTTATCTGCGGTGGAGTACACCACTACAGTTTTAATTCCCAACTCGCGGCATGCGCGTTGGATACGGAGAGCAATTTCTCCCCGATTGGCAATCAGAATCTTATCGAACATGTCGGCTCTGAGTTAAGTTAGGGTGAATTGGAATTGATCTAAAGGTAGTCAATTAAGCGATGATGAAAAGCGGCTGGTCAAATTCAACGCCTTGACCGTTTTCACAAAGAATTTCTTTGATCACACCAGCATGCTCGGATTCGATTTCATTGAGCAACTTCATTGCCTCAATAATGCAAAGCGTTTGACCTACTTTTACCGTGTCGCCAATGTTGACGAAGTTCGGAGATTCTGGATTTGGGGCGCGGTAGAAGGTACCAACCATCGGAGATTTCGCAACAAAGCCAGTTTCAGCAGCGGGAGCTTCGGCGATAGGGGCTGTTGCGACAGGTGCGCTAGCTGCTGGTGCAGCTTGCATTGTTTGTGCAGGCGCTGGATTGGCGTAAACCATTTGACCAACTGGCGCAGGAGATCCGGCATTAACAATGCGAACGCGATCTTCACCTTCATTGACCTCTAATTCTGAAATGCCTGATTCAGAAACTAAGTCGATCAAGGTTTTTAGTTTTCTCAGATCCATACGAGTGCTTCCTCTCTTGTAATTCTTTAAATGGTTTTATTTCTGCAAACGGGCTATGGCCGCTTGAAGTGCTAATTCATAGCCAATCGCACCAAGACCACAAATCACTCCGGTTGCAATATCGGACAAATAGGAATGTTTACGGAATTCTTCGCGCTGATGAATATTGGATAAATGGACTTCTGTAAAGGGAATGGCAACCCCAGCCAAGACATCGCGTAATGCAACGCTTGTGTGGGTAAGGGCGCCTGGATTGATGATGATGAAATCGACCCCATCTTGTTTAGCCTGTTGAATGCGGTCAATTAACTCGCCTTCATGATTGCTTTGAAAGGTACCAAGATCAACGGACTGCGCTTTTGCCAGTTCGCCGAGCTTTTGGTGGATATCTTCTAGGGTAGTTTTTCCGTAAACATCGGGTTCACGGGTGCCTAATAAATTTAGGTTTGGGCCCTGGATTACGAGAATTGAAGCTTTTTTCGACATAGATCCCTGTTTTTAGAGGCAGTTAAGCGTAAATTGCTAAATAACTTCATGCTCGATTGCTTATGAGGGGAAGTATACCTTTTTAAAGACGGGGAAAGACCAAAAACTCAGTTCAAAAACAGGAATTTTCATCGCTTTTAAAGGAAGATATCTAAATAAATGCTTAATTTTTAGGCGGAAATTGATAGCCTAGTAAATCCATTCATAGCTTAAAAATGCCTATAAAGCAGATTTAATAGCGCTTCTAACGTCATCTTCGCTTATCTTTCCTAGTTTGCTGTAGCTCGCCTTACCCTTGGCATTGATGATGATGGTGTAAGGAAGGGCACCTTGGGAATTGCCCATCTGCTTAGAAAGATTGCTACCTTCAAGACCGCCAATCACGATGGGGTAACTAACTGGAGTTTTTGAAAGAAATTCACGAATATTAGAGGGGGAATCAATACCGATGCCGACAAATAAGACATTTTGTTGCAAAAACTCTTGCTGCAGTTTATCTAAAGCGGGCATTTCCTCGACGCAGGGCGGGCACCAGGAGGCCCAAAAGTTCACCACCAACACTTTCCCCTGCCATTTTTGGGTGTCAACTGTTTTTCCATCGGGCGTTTGCCAGGAATTCGCAAAAAATGCTTTTACGGCAGGATCGCTGGCTAAGCCAGTTTTATAAATCCACTGGGAGGTTAGTACGCCCCCAAGGAGTGCCAAAAGACTAATTGCGACGATGATGATCAATTGTCTGCGGTTCATTGCAACTCCTTCGCTAAAATTCGCTAATGCATATACATATCTTGGGCATTTGCGGTACTTTCATGGGCGGCATTGCCGCAATTGCGAGGCAAGCCGGGCATCGCGTTACTGGTTGCGATGCCAACGTCTATCCACCAATGAGTACGCAGCTTGAAGCTCAAGGTATCGAACTGATTGAGGGATTCTCCCCCGATCAATTATCCCAGTTTGAGACCATGCCTGATTTATTCGTGATTGGCAATGTGGTTTCTCGCGGCAATCCATTAATGGAGGCAATTCTCAATCAAGGGCTACCTTATATTTCTGGCCCTCAATGGTTGGGCGAACAAGTTTTGTATGGGCGACATGTTCTGGCCGTAGCGGGTACCCATGGCAAGACAACGACTTCAGCCATGCTGACTTGGATTTTGGAATTCAACGGCTATAAGCCAGGCTATCTCATTGGTGGAGTGCCTTTGAATTTCACAGTGTCTGCACGTTTGGGTGAAAGTAAATATTTTGTTATTGAAGCCGATGAATATGACACCGCTTTCTTTGATAAGCGCAGTAAGTTTGTTCATTACCGACCACGTACTGCCTTGTTAAATAACTTAGAGTTTGATCACGCAGATATTTTTGCAGATCTTGCGGCAATCGAAACCCAGTTTCATCATTTAGTGCGCACTGTTCCGGGCGATGGTTTGTTGGTGGTGAATGGCGAAGAGCCGGCGTTGGCAAGTGTGATTAAGCGCGGTGCTTGGGCCCCTGTAGAGCGCTTCGGTCAAGAGCTGACCAATGAATGGTCATTAATTTCTCAAGAGGCTGATGGCTTTATTGTGCGTAGGGCTGGCAAGGAGGTGGCGGCTGTGAAATGGGCGCCTGATTCTGGCGTGATGGGGAGACACAATCAACTCAATGCACTTGCGGCTATTGCTTGCGCAAATCATATTGGCATCTCGCCAGCAGATTCTGCCCGTGCATTGGCGGAGTTTAAGAATGTAAAGCGCCGCTTAGAAACAATTGGTATTGCAAATAACATCACGGTCTATGATGATTTTGCGCACCACCCAACAGCGATTACGACTACGGTTGATGGCCTTCGTCGCCGTGTTGGTAAGGCCCGTATCTTGGCGGTTCTGGAGCCACGTTCCAATACGATGAAGCTCGGTGTCATGAAAGCCCAACTTCCCGGAAGCCTAGAGGCCGCTGATAAAGTTTTTGCCTATGGCGCCAACGCTGGCAAGGAATCACTGGGTTGGGACTTAGTAGAAGTTTTATCTCCACTCAATACAAGCGAGCAAGGCAAGGCGCATGCTTTTGATGATCTTGAGGCCTTAGTGAATGCAGTCTCAAAAGAGGCGAAGCCAGGCGATCATATTTTAGTCATGAGCAATGGTGGGTTTGGTGGCGTGCATCAGAAAATATTAAAAGCCATTTCGGCGAAGTAAAAAATAAGAATCAATAACAAAAGCAAAATTAGAAAGCAAATCATGGGCGATAGATTAAAAGACAAAGTAGCCATCATTACCGGTGCCGCTAAGGGCATTGGTTTTGCTACTGCTCAGCGTTTTGCAGAGGAGGGCGCAAAAGTCATCATGACTGATATCAGTCTGGAGGCTGTTAATAGTGCTGCTGAAAAAGCACCCAATGCTGAAGGCTATGCCATGAATGTCACCGATCGCGCTAGCATTCAGTCGGTCGTAGATCACGTCATGCAAAAGCACGGACGGATTGATATCTTGATCAACAATGCCGGCATTACTCAAGATGCACGCTTAATTAAGATGACCGAAGCACAGTTTGATAATGTGATTGATGTCAATCTGAAGGGTGTATTCAATTGCACCCAGATCATCGTGCCGCATATGTTGGAGGCTGGCGCTGGCGCGGTCGTCAATGCATCAAGCGTTGTGGGTCTGTACGGCAATTTTGGCCAAACCAATTACTCGGCTACTAAATTCGGCGTGATTGGTTTTACAAAAACCTGGGCGCGTGAATTGGGTCCTAAGGGGATTCGCGTTAATGCGGTATGCCCAGGCTTCATCGCTACCGAAATGGTCATGGCCATGCCAGAAAATATTGTGCAAGACATTCAAAAGCGCAGTTGGCTTGGTCGTCTGGGTGCCCCCACTGAAATGGCAAATGTGTATTTATTCTTAGCAAGCGATGAGGCAAGCTATGTCAATGGAGTGGCATTAGAGGCCAGCGGCGGGATCTCGCTCTAAGTATGAATCTCTTATACGAAGAAGGTGGCGATATTAAGATCGCCACAGTCCAGTCTGCCTCAGGGGCTGGGGACACAGAGTCTTGGCAAGCAACTAGCCTTTCTGGAAAAAAGATCAAGCTCAAGGCCAAGGAAGTATGGCTGCGTTTTGAAAAGCCTGAGGCTCAAGCTGCAATAGATGAGGCCAATACGCTCACGGCCGATATTGATTTGCAGTTCCTTTGGGATTGCGCGCCTGAAGAAGAGTTTGGTTTAGTTGATGTGGCACATGAGTACTTTGGTTCTCAAGCTAGCATTCCACAGCAAGTTGCTCTGGCAATTGCCTTGCAAGGCGCGCCAGTATTTTTCCGTCGCAAAGGGCGCGGTCGCTTTCAGAGGGCTCCCCTGGAGCAGTTGCAAGCAGGCCTAGCTGCTTTGGAGCGCAAACAAAAAGAACTTGAGCAGCAATCCGCTTGGCAGCAAGAATTAGTTGCTGGCACTTTCCCTGAAGTACTGAAGTCTTCAGCCAAGCAATTACTTTTTTCTCCCGATAAAAATACTTCGGCTTATAAGGCATTGGTTTTAGCATGCACCGAGACCGGTGAATCCTCAGCTCAACTCATGATTCGATGTGGTGCGATTGATTCACCATTGGCGTATCACCAGGGCATGTTTCTGAAGGCGCATTTCCCGAGTGGTGCAGATCACAACCCAACCGTTGGTGTTGATCAAGCGGCTTATGCCGCCGCAGTTGCTGAGCTCCCGCTTGCTCAGGTGCAAGCATTCTCCATTGATGATTCGGGCACCACAGAGATTGATGATGCTCTATCGGTAACGGTAATCGAGGGCGGGCATCGAGTAGGTATTCATATTGCCGCACCGGGATTGGCCATTACAAAAGATGATCCATTGGATCAAGTGGCTCGTAATCGAATGTCCACGGTGTACTTTCCGGGTGACAAAATTACGATGCTGCCCGATTCAGTGATTGAGCAATTTTCATTAGATGAGGGCATGCCTAGACCAGCCTTATCAATCTATGTTGATATTGATGCTGAAGGTATTGCCAATCGAGCTAGCTTACAGATGCGTGCTGAGATGGTGCCAATGGCTGCTAATTTACGCCTGGAAAATATTGAGCATCTTGTAAGCGAAGAGAGTCTATTTGATGAGGGTGCTAATTACCCTTATCGCAAAGAGCTGGCGACCTTATGGCAGGCTGCCAAACTGCTTCATGCGGGTCGTCAAGAAAAGCGCGTAGCAAATGGTTTGCGTGCTGAGCAGTTAGGTCTGATCGATCCAAATGCTCTAGCGAGAGACTTTCATTTTCAGATTCAAGATGTTGATGGGGTGCAGCGGGTAGAAATCATGCCGCGTCAACGCGGTTCTATTTTGGATACGATCGTTGCCGAGTGGATGATTTTCTGTAATAGCGCCTCAGGACAGCTTCTAGCAGATCATGGTCTTCCTGGATTATTCAGAACTCAAAAGGGCTGGGGTCCATTGCGTACCCGGATGCAAACCACTCCTGGACCCCATGAAGGCCTTGGTTTGGACTATTACGCGTGGTGTACATCTCCTTTACGCCGGTACTCTGATTTGGTGAATCAGTGGCAATTAATTGCGCTGGCAAAGCACGGTGTCACTGCCAAGATGGTTGCCCCTTTCCCGCCTAGAGATGCGACCTTGATGGGGATTGCGGCTGACTTTGAGTCTTGCTACCAAGCTTATGGAGAGTTTCAGGATCGACTGGAAAAGTATTGGTGTTTGCGTTGGATCACTCAGGACGGTGATTCGAAAACGGTACATGTGCGCCATTTAAAAGAGGGCATGTCTAGAGTGGAGTTAGTGCCTCTACATTTACCTATCCCCGAGTTGGCAACTCATCCGCGCATGACCCGTGCTGAAGTAGTGATCGCAGATGTAGATTTGCTGCAGTTAAGTGCTGGCGTTCGTGTACTGGAGATTGAAGCAAAGGTCGATTCCCCTGAAAAAGAGTTGACTGACCAGCCTGCAGAGTCGGATTCATCGGAAAATTCCAAAGAAGATGCTAGCCCAGATTAAATCGCTAGAGTTTCCATGCCCCGAGGGCCTTGTTAGGGCTTTGCGTTATCTGCAAGGCGCTTGGAATCGTTACCCGTTTCAATTTGCGCTATGTGCCTCGATTTTGATCCATGTTCTTTTCTTATCTTTTCGTTGGGGTGTGGGGGAGATTCAGAGTCGAAGACTGAATACCCCACTGAGCGTTGTTTTGGTAAACGCCAGCAATAAAACCCCTCCTCAGAAAGCCAGCAAATTGGCGCAGGCTGATTTGCAGGGAGGTGGCAAAACAGAAAATCAAGAAGCCACTGCTATGCATCGCGCCAGATTAGGTGCTGAAGCTAAGCTTGAGATCCTAGAAAAACAGCAAAAGCAAATGCTCGCAAAGTTGGATGAACAACGCACTCGTTCAGGCGGTCGCAAGAGTGGTGACGAACAAAAAATTACTCCTCAATTAAATTCTTTAGAGGCTGAGTTAGCCAAACGCTTGCAAGCTGACAGCAAAGAACCAAGACGTAAAGTATTGACCGGAGCTAATACCAAAGCAGTTACCTTCGCGCATTATTACGATGTGATGCGTCAAAAGATTGAGGCTTACGGTAGCGCTTTTTTCCCAAGGGCGAGTGGGCATCCCTTGTACGGCAGTCTAGTCATTGTCGTTAGCGTTGATAACCAGGGCAGAATCACTACAAATACTCAAGGTAAGGATGGGCTCTCAATTGGGCGTAGTTCTGGCAATCCCGAGCTAGACCGCCAAGCGCTGGCAATCGTTAGAGCCTCTGCACCATTTGGTCCTTTTCCTTCGGAAATGCGTAATCAAATCGATGTCTTAGACTGGGTCTCTACCTTTGAGTTCACGCGCGATGGTGTGGATCGCCTAGAGCTACGTCATTAACACCATTTAAAAAGTTTACTAACTCAGTTTACAAATTCGCTTATTCTGTAGTCATCATGAGTTCTGCCGATTCCGCCTCCTTACACACTGATCCAAGCCTTTTTGCTGGCGTGGATGTCTATGCGGTAGCGGGTAATCCGATTTCTCATAGCAAATCTCCAGCAATACATCAACGCTTTGCAGAACAAGCAAATCAACGGATGCACTATGGCCGTCTTCAGCCGGAGATAGGTTCATTTGCTCAAGCAGCACAATCTTTTTTTGCTGCAGGCGGTAAAGGCATGAATGTCACCGTACCTTTCAAGCTGGACGCTCAAAATTTAGCGGATGTATTAACACCGCGTGCTCAATTGGCCGGTGCCGTTAACACTTTGTGGAAGACGGAAGGCAAAATTTTTGGTGACAACACGGACGGTGCTGGTCTAGTTCGTGATTTGCTGGCTCAAGGTATTGCACTGCATAGCGCTCGTATTTTATTGATCGGTGCCGGCGGGGCTGCCCGCGGTGTGATTGGCCCTTTGCTTGAGCAATCCCCTAAGACTCTCATCATTGCCAATCGTTCCAGCGCAAAGGCGAATGAGTTGGTGAAGCTATTCGCAGATTTAGCTGGCTCTAAGGAAGTGGCGCTAGAGTCGCGCACTTTGGCTGATTTGGAGGATGTTGCAAAAACTCAGTATCCATTTGATTTGGTCATTAATGCCACAGCTGCCGGTTTAACCGATGAGTCTCCATTGATGCCCGAAGCGGTGAGCAATATTTTTGTGCCTAGCTCTTTCGCTTATGACATGGTCTATGGCAAAACTACCGCCTTCATGCAGCAGGCCCTACAACGAGGTGCACGCGTTAGTGATGGCCTTGGAATGTTGGTTGAACAGGCAGCAGATGCATTCTTGCTATGGCGGGGCGCGCAATTAGCGAGCGCGATTGACCCCCGCGCAGTCTTAGCAGAGTTACGCAGTTAATTTGCCCTGATGCGCTGGCTTCTATATCCAGTGAAGTGTTTGCTCGCAGGATTGATCGCCATGCAAATCTTTTTCGCCTTGCAGATTGCTATGTGGATTGGCTTGGATCCCAGTAGCACCGCATTTCAGAGGGCTGAGCGTTGGCGCTTATGCACTTGGCATTGGACATGTCCAGTGCAATCCCATTGGGTGCCTTATGACAAGATCTCGAGCAATCTCAAGCGCGCGGTTTTAGTCAGTGAAGACGATATCTTTTTTCAACACAAAGGCATCCGGGTTGAAGATATGCAAAAAGCCTGGCAGAAAAATCAACAGCAGAATCAGCAAAAAACTCAAACAGGCAATAGATCTAAAATAGCGTTACGGGGTGGATCTACTATTACCCAGCAATTAGCAAAAAACTTATTTCTCTCTTCAGAGCAACATTATTTGCGCAAGGGCCAGGAGCTCATCATTACCGGGCTCTTAGAGTTAATACTTTCTAAGCAGCGATTATTTGAGATTTATCTCAATTCGGTAGAGTGGGGCGAAGGTGTTTTTGGAATCGGTGCCGCTTCTCAGCATTATTTCTCTACAAGTCCGGCAGCCCTGGATCGTGAGCAAGCTGCTGCTCTAGCTTCAGCACTGCCGGCGCCCAAATGTTTTGATAAGCAACAATATTGCCGTCGAGGAAGCATTAACTATTCCGCTCGGCAAGAATTTGTCTTGGAAAACATGGATAAAGTCGCCTTGGCGCCTTACCCAAAAGGCAGCTCAAGTAAATAATTTATTTACTTGTAGCAGCTCGTAGTGCATCACGAGTGCTCGTGGCAACTGCTCTAGCAGCTTGCGCAAAATCAGGTCCTGAGCTGGCATAAAGAATTGCTCGGGAAGAATTGATGATCATCCCTGTTCCTGATTTGCCGGTTATTTTTCCCGCGCTGACAGTGGCATCAATGTCGCCACCTTGAGCGCCTATCCCTGGAATCAATAAGGGCATATCACCAACAATGGCGCGTACCTTGGCAATTTCTTCTGGGAAAGTTGCGCCGACTACCAGGCTGATCTGACCAGAACTATTCCACTGCTGTGCAGCCAGTTTGGCTACATGTAGATAAAGAGGTTCGCCATTAGGCGCCACATTCAGGAATTGCAAATCGGACCCGCCAGGGTTGGATGTGCGGCAGAGGACAATAACCCCTTTGCCTGAATGCTTTAGGTAGGGCTCGATCGTGTCAAAGCCCATATATGGATTCACGGTTACAGCATCCGCACCGTAGCGATCAAAGGCCTCAAGAGCGTAATGGTCAGCAGTACTGCCGATATCTCCACGCTTGGAATCCAGGATTACTGGAATGTGGGGGTATTTATCTTTGAGGTGCTTAATTAGTTTTTCTAGTTGAGCCTCTGCTCTTTGGGAGGCAAAGTAAGCAAATTGGGGTTTGAAGGCGCAGACCAAATCCGCGGTCGCATCAGCGATTTCTCGGCAGAACTCATAGATGCCCTCGGTATTCCCTTGTAGGGAGGGGGGCAAGCGCTTCGGATCTGGGTCAAAGCCAACACACAGCATGCTGCCTTGGGAAGCCCATGCGGACTGGAGTTGCTGGTTAAAGGTATTTGAGCGGGAGTTCATTGGATTTGGCTTATTTTAGTGAAACTGTCATGTTCTATAGGATAAACTAGCGCACATTCCTTAGGAGTTCACCATGATCAACTTGTTCGTCCTGCAAAATGGCCGCCTCTCTCAAGAGCAAGTCGAAGATCGCAATGAATTGTTGCAATATGCCAATCCTATCTGGATTGACGTGGTTGATCCAGAAGAAGAGGAATTAATTTGGATTAAAGAGGCGTTTGGCGTACTTTTGCCTGAGTTAGATGACTTGGGCGACTTAGAAGCATCTGCGCGTTATTTTGAAGCAGATGATGGCCACCTCCATATCCGTACTGATTTCTTATTGGACGAAGAAGAAACCTCTCGTAACGTTCGGGTGGCGTTTGTTCTGACCAAGCAAGTGTTGTTCTCAATTCATGACGAAGATTTGCCAGTGTTCCGCTTGGTTCGCTTGCGCGCGCGTTTGCGTCCAGGTTCAGTGAGCAATGCAAAAGATGTATTACTGGATTTGTATTCAACCGATGCTGAGTACTCTGCTGATGCTTTGGAAGAGGTTTATGAAAACCTGGAGCAAGCTGGTAAACGAGTCTTGCAAGATGACATCAATGATGCGGATGCAGAGCAAGTCCTCGAAACTATTGCCAAAGAGGAAGATACCAACGGACGTATTCGTCGTAATGTGATGGATACCCGCAGAGCCCTATCTTTCCTGATGCGCAGCAAGTTACTCTCAGATGAACAGCAAGAAGAGGCGCGTCAAATTTTGCGCGACATTGACTCTCTGGAAAACCATACCGCTTTCTTATTCGACAAGATCAACTTCTTGATGGATGCTACCGTCGGCTTCATTAACTTGAACCAATCCAAAATTATCAAGATCTTCTCGGTGGTATCTGTAGCCTTAATGCCACCAACTTTACTAGCAAGTATTTGGGGTATGAACTACAAGCACATGCCTGAATTAGATGCTACTTGGGGTTATCCAATGGCAATTGGTGCGATGGTGGTTTCAGCCATTATCCCGCTCTGGTATTTCCACAGTAAAGGCTGGATGAAGTAATTAGCAGTCTGGATTTGCGCTTAACTTCTGAGTAGTGCGATTAACTCAGTCAGTGCAAATTCAGTTGCTTGCAGCCTTACCGCTTGACGATCTCCGTCAAAACACATGGTTTTAGTCAGGGTTTGATTTTCAGTAGCCCAGCCAAAACAGACCGTTCCCACTGGTTTTTCTGGTGAGCTGCCTCCTGGTCCTGCAATCCCCGTTATAGAGATGGCCACATTGCTTCCTGAATTGATTCGGGCGCCTTCAGCCATGGCCTTAGCAACTTGCTCACTAACAGCTCCATGGGACTCAATCTGTTGGGCGGATACATCAAGACATTCTGTTTTAGCTTCATTGCTATAGGTGATGTAGCCACGTTCAAACCACACGCTTGAGCCCGCAAGCTCAGTTAGGGTGGCACAAACAAGACCGCCAGTGCAAGACTCGGCTAGGGACACTGTCCAGTTTCTGGAGAGCAAAATCTCGGCTAAGGTTTTGGTGAGATCGATTGCGTTCATTATCTAATTAAGAACTGTATCAAGGCTATTGCGAGCAGCGTACAAAAGGCAGCGGCAAGATCGTCCACCACTATTCCAAATCCACGCCAAATAATTTGCAAGAGGGTTGATCGCTGAGCGCTATCGCTCGAAGTATTTTTAAAGTGACGATCAATCATGCCAATAGGGCCTGGTTTGATTGCATCAAAAAATCGGAATAGTGCAAAAGCAATCATTTGCATCCAAATATTAGCCGGCATGATGAAGATGAGCACCAACCAAAAAGCGACGATTTCATCCCAAACAATTCCGCCAAAATCTTTTTTACCAAGCTCTTCGCTAACATGACCGCAGATCCAGCAGCCAAGCAAAATGCCACCACCAATGATCCAGATAAAGTCTGCAGTGCTGAAAAAGTATTCGCCTAGCAGGAATACAGCCCAGGCCCATAGCGTACCTGCAGTGCCTGGAGCTATAGGGCTTAGCCCGCTGCCAAAGCCAAAAGCAATAGTGCGACTGGCCGTATTAAAAACCCATTTGAAGTTTGGTTTCACTTCTGCAGCCTGTTCAATATTGGTCATGATGCAAAGTGGTCAAATGAGTTGAGAAAAGGTGCCGCTTGTAAATCACTTAGGAGGGCGCCTGATGCGTCTAGTAAATAAACCCTTGCTTGATCATCTTTTTTTGGAAGTATTTTTCCAATGAGTGTTAGTGGCAAGCGAAGTGACTTGCTAATCTCCTGAATTTTTTCCTGCTGGCTTGAGGGTGCAGTAAAGCAAAGCTCATAATCATCACCACCGCATGCGGCAAATAAGTTATAAATTGAGGATTCTTGTTTTTGTAAGATAGTTGACTTAGGTAATTTATCCAAAGCAATTTGTGCATCAACTTGTGACTGCTTCAATATGTGACGTAAGTCACCGAGTAAGCCATCGGATATATCTAAAGCTGCACTTGCTATATCTCTTAAGTAAACCCCTAATTCAACCCTTGGGGTGGGTTGATGCATGCGGTGTTCGATCTGTTGCAAATCTTCTTTAGATAGGTTTATTTCATGACGCAGTGCAGCAAGAGTGAGTCTCGCATCTCCAACCATTCCTGAGACCCAAATATCATCACCCGCCTTTGCGCCTGATCTGCGAATGGCTTTGCCGGCAGGGATGCTGCCAAAGGCGGTAATAGAGATGGTGAGGGGGCCGGCGGTGGTATCTCCGCCGATGAGGGGGCAGGAATACTCCTTGGCAATGGCAAACAGCCCTTTAGAAAAAGCCTCTAGCCAGGCCTCATCTACCGCTGGCAGGGCAATTGCCAAGGTAAATCCCAGGGGTTTTGCGCCCATAGCCGCCAGGTCTGAAAGGTTGACTGCTAGGGCTTTGCGGGCCAATTGTGCGGGATCAGCGCCTGCAAAAAAGTGCCTGCCTTCAACCAACATATCGCTGGTAATGGCTATTTCTTCATTGGACGGCGGTCTGATCAGGGCGCAGTCATCTCCAATGCCTAAGGCAATGCCCTGATCTACATTGGTGCGCAATAAATCCGCACCCGTTTTGAAAAAACGTTCAATCAGGTCAAATTCACCGAGGGGGGTGGAGCGAGAAGACATGACACATTTTATGGCGGTTATGAAGTGAATGCCCGAGAGGAATAGAATTGAAGTCTTATAAGTCTTAGATAAACGAAGATAAGACAAAACTTAGCGAGTTAGTGGATGAGCAAAGAAAATATTAAAGAGCAACAAATTGCAGCCTTAAGAGAGGCAGCGCTTCAGTACCACGAGTTTCCGACTCCTGGGAAAATTGAAATTGCCCCAACAAAGCAGCTAACCAATCAACGAGATTTGGCGCTGGCTTACACGCCTGGTGTTGCAGCTCCTTGCGAAGAGATTGTTAAAGATCCTGCAAATGCATTCAAGTACACGGCACGTGGAAATTTAGTGGGCGTTATTACGAACGGTACTGCTGTTTTAGGTTTGGGAAATATTGGACCGCTCGCAAGTAAGCCGGTGATGGAGGGTAAAGCAGTTCTTTTTAAGAAGTTTGCTGGCATTGACGTTTTCGATATCGAAGTCAATGAAAACGATCCCGATAAGTTGGTAGAAATTATTGCGGCACTAGAGCCAACTTTTGGCGGCATTAATTTGGAAGATATTAAAGCGCCCGATTGTTTTGTTGTTGAGCGTAAGTTGCAAGCGCGCATGAAAATTCCAGTCTTCCATGATGACCAACACGGTACGGCGATTGTGGTTGCAGCCGCCATCATCAATGGTTTGAAGGTGGTTGGTAAAAAAGTAGAAGACGTTAAGTTGGTTACTTCAGGAGCGGGTGCTGCTGCGCTAGCTTGCTTGGATCTATTGGTTGACTTGGGTATTCAGCGTAAAAATATTTGGGTTACTGACTTGGCTGGCGTTGCATACAAGGGCCGTACAGAATTGATGGATCCTGAGAAGGAGCCATTCTGCCAAGACACAGATTTGCGCACACTTGATCAAGCGATTGAAGGTGCAGATATTTTCTTGGGACTATCTGCTGGCGGTGTGCTTAAGCAAGACATGGTGAAGAAGATGGCTCCGAAGCCATTGGTATATGCCTTAGCAAATCCAACTCCAGAAATATTGCCTGAAGAAGTAAAAGCGGTTCGCCCAGATGCAGTGATGGCAACAGGCCGTACTGATTATCCGAACCAAGTAAATAACGTTTTGTGTTTCCCGTTCATCTTCCGAGGTGCATTGGATGTAGGTGCAACAACGATTACCCGCGGCATGGAAGTCGCAGCAGTAAAGGCTGTAGCAGAATTGGCCCAAGCGGAACAGAGCGAAGTGGTTGCCTCTGTTTACGGTATTGAGAACCTATCCTTTGGTCCAGAGTATTTGATTCCGAAGCCATTTGATCCGCGCTTGATCACGGTGATTGCCCCGGCTGTTGCTAAGGCAGCCATGGACGATGGCGTAGCTTCACGTCCAATTAAAGATTTCGATGCTTATCGCAATCAGCTGCAGCAATTTGTGTACCACTCCGGTACTTTGATGAAGCCTCTCTTTAGCATTGCTAAGCGCGTGCCAGCAAATCAAAAACGCATTGTGTTTGCTGAAGGTGAAGATGAGCGCGTATTGCGTGCAGTACAAATCATCATTGATGAGCATCTTGCAACTCCAATCTTGATTGGCCGCCCAGCGGTAATTGAGCATCGGATTGAAAAATTCGGCCTGCGCATGAAGGCAGGTGATGACTTTGAGATTGTGAATCCAGAGAATGATTCGCGCTTCCGTGATTTCTGGCAAACCTACCTTGCACTCACGGAGCGTAAGGGCGTCACACAATCGTTTGCTAAGTTAGAGGTGCGCCGCCGCAATAGTTTGATTGGAAGTCTGTTGATTCAAAAGGGCATGGCCGATGGCATGATTTCCGGCACAGTCGGCAATATCGCTACGCACTTAAAGTATGTTGATGAAGTCATTGGGCATGAGCCTGGTGCGAATGTTTATGGTGCGATGTCAGGTTTGATCCTTCCGGGTCGCCAAGTATTTTTAGTGGACACCCATATCAATCTTGATCCTACTGCTGAACAGTTGGCAGATCTCACTCTCATGGCCGCAAGTGAAATGAGAAAGTTAGGGCTGGCTCCTAAGGTTGCCCTTCTGTCCCATTCAAATTTTGGCTCCAGCAACGCCCCTTCCGCAGTCAAAATGCGTGAAGTATTGGCATTGCTTCGAAAAGCAGATCCAACCCTAGAGGTTGATGGAGAGATGCATGGAGATAGCGCTTTAGATGCAAGCATTCGTGAAGGTGCAGTATCTTCATCTTCACTGAAGGGCGACGCTAATCTGTTAGTTCTCCCAAATATTGATGCAGCAAATATTTCTTACAACTTGCTAAAAACAGCAGCCGGTAACGGCATTGCAATCGGCCCATTGTTGCTGGGTGTTGCTAAGCCAATTCACATCCTCACCCCAGCGGCAACTGTGCGCCGTATCGTGAATGTGACAACTTTGGCGGTTGTTGAGGCAGCCAGTAATGCAAGAGGTATTTCTTAAGAATTGGTAATTTATGTAAGTTAGCAATAACTTACATAAATTATTTCTATATAAATCAGTGCTTTACGTAAAAGGCACTGTATTTGGGCTTGATTTGATGGCGTGTTACGGGTAACCTAGCACCCATCATGAATAATCGCTCTGAAAACAGCAATACAGCCAGCTTCGATGAACATAGCCGTGCTGAAAGTTGGGATAGCAATGATCGGCTAGAAACCGAATCATCCGCTGCCAACATTTACGCTGAAGGCGGTTTATCTCGTTTACAAACCTATGCAGCAAATCAAGTTTCGGGGAAAAAAGTGACAGCTTCTTGGCGTGCCGCTTTGGCCGTTCGCGATGCCGGACCGCCGGCAATGTTGCGCAGTGTGCGCCCTAATATCGTTCAATCTATTCGTGCTTTCCGTACTCCTGATTTGCAGGAAGCGGCAACTGAATTAGGTCAGCACTTCATTTACGCCAATTGCGCAAATGCGATGACTAAAGGTGAGGTTTTGGAGTCAATTGCGATTGCTTACTCATTTACTAAGCAGCAGGCAAAAAATTACGACCCTTTGTTAGATGCTTTGACTACTACGGTAGACAAGTCTGGCCCACAGCCTGGATTTGTAGTGGTGCTCGAAGGTTTGCCTTGTACTCAGAAGTTTGACAAAGAAGCTCGTGAAACGCTTTTGGATGTTTTCCGTGATGCTGTTGATTTCTGGGCTGAGCGTCGTACTCCATATCGCGTCTTCTACTCTTTTGCTTAATCGCTAAAGTCTTAGAAGTTCTATAAATCGCCTCTACTTGAGGCGATTTTGCATTTCAGGATTCCATACGCTGTGTACGGCCGTAATAGCCACTACGCCAGCCGTTTCAGTTCTAAGTACCCGCTCTCCCAAGGAAACCAATTGATAGCCTGCTGCTTGCGCTTGCGCCTCTTCTTCAGGGGTATGACCTCCTTCGGGGCCGATCATTAAAACGATATCTTGAGGATCATTTTGTATTAGCACTGAATACAGGCTTTTGGTGGCATCTGGACTGAGTAATAACTTAAGCGCGGGTTTGGGGCTCGCCTTCAAATACGCTTCAAACGTTTGAATAGGTTCCAAGCTTGCAAAGATGGTGCGATCGCATTGTTCACAAGCTGCTTGAATGATCCCCTCCCAGTGGGCAAGTCTTTTTTGGGCACGCTCTAGGTCGCTGGAGCGGGTTAACTTGAGGATGGAGCGTTCACATTGCATGGGGGCAATATTTTGGGCGCCAGTTTCCACCGCTTTTTCAACAATCCAGTCCATTTTGTCGCCACCAGCCAATCCCTGAGCCAAAGTAATGGCATAAGGTGTCTCGCGATGGGTGTCGGCATGGATATCCGTCAGTTGAACTTGACCTGTTTTTCCAGTCAAAGAGAGTAGCTTTCCCTTGGCGACTTGCCCTTTTCCATCAAATACCGGGAAGAATTCCCCGGCCTGGACACGTCTAACGCGCAAATGGTGGGCGACCTCAGGGGAGAGGGTAGTTGGCTTTTGGGATTCCCATGGTCCGGGAAGATAAAATTGAGGCATTACTGCAATATAGCCAATTAATTTTCCAGAGACCACTTTTACGATGTCAAATCTTCAAATTCGTATGGCCAATGCCATTCGCGCCTTATCCATGGATGCGGTACAGCAGGCAAATTCAGGTCACCCTGGTATGCCAATGGGTATGGCAGATATTGCTGTCGGTCTTTGGAATGAACATTTAAAACATAACCCAACTGATCCACATTGGATTGATCGTGATCGTTTTGTTTTATCCAATGGTCATGGCTCGATGTTGTTGTATTCACTCTTACATCTTTCCGGTTACGACTTGCCGATTGAAGAATTGAAAAATTTCCGTCAATTGCATAGCAAAACGCCAGGACATCCTGAGTACGGAATTACTCCCGGTGTGGAAACAACCACTGGTCCATTGGGACAAGGCATTTCCAACGCAGTTGGTATGGCGCTTGCCGAAAAATTATTAGCAGAAGAATTTAATCGCCCTGGTCACAATATCGTTGACCACTACACCTATGTCTTTTTAGGTGATGGTTGTTTAATGGAAGGTATTAGCCATGAAGTATGTTCTTTGGCTGGCACACTCAAACTCAATAAGTTAATTGCATTGTGGGATGACAATGGCATCTCGATTGATGGCAAAGTGGTTTCTTGGTTTAACGAAGATACGCCGAAGCGCTTTGAGGCTTACGGCTGGAATGTGATTCGGGCTGTTGATGGACATGATGCAGAGGCTGTATCTGCCGCGATTGCCAAGGCTAAAAAGAGCGATAAGCCAACCCTGATCTGCTGTAAGACCGCGATTGGCCAAGGTTCACCGAATATGGCGGGTAGCGACAAGGTTCACGGTTCTCCATTGGGCGCGACAGAAATTGCTGAAACTCGTGTTGCATTGAATTGGCCTTACGCACCATTTGAAATTCCGAAAGATATTTATGCAGCATGGGATTTTAAAAAGCGTGGTCAAGCTGCCGAGCATGAGTGGAATAAAGAATTCCAGAAATACAAAAATAAATTTCCAGAACTTGCTGCTGAATTGCAACGTCGTATGGCAGGTGACTTATCTAAAGATTTTTCATCCACATTAAATGCGTACTTAAAAACTTGCCAATCTAAAGCAGAAACCATTGCGACTCGTAAAGCAAGTCAGAACGCGATCGAAGCTTTGGCACCTGCTTTGCCAGAATTTATGGGTGGCTCTGCTGACTTAACGGGATCGAACCTGACTAATTGGTCAACATGCAAAGCCGTGCGCGCCGATCAATGGGGCAACCATATTAATTACGGCGTTCGTGAATTTGGTATGAGCGCTATCATGAACGGCATTGCATTGCATGGTGGTTACATCCCATTCGGTGGCACATTCTTAACCTTCTCCGATTACAGTCGTAACGCTTTGCGCATGGCTGCTTTGATGAAATTGCGCAGTATTTTTGTCTTTACCCACGACTCAATCGGTTTGGGTGAGGATGGCCCAACCCATCAGTCTGTGGAGCATGTAGCTAGCTTACGCCTCATACCGAACCTCATGGTTTGGCGTCCTTGTGACACCACTGAGAGCGCCGTAGCCTGGGGTTCAGCCATTGAGCGTAAAAATGGTCCTAGCGCCCTGATCTTTAGTCGTCAAAACTGCCCATTTGTATCTCGTACCCCTGCACAAATTAAAGAAATCTCACGTGGCGGTTACGTTTTGCGTGATCCTTCTGGCAAGATTGATGCAGTCATTATTGCGACTGGTTCTGAAATTGCGCTTGCATTACAAACTGCAGAGCGCTTAGAGGCTGAAGGTTTAGGAGTTCGAGTGGTTTCGATACCCTCAACGACTGTCTTTGATCAACAAGATGCTGCCTACAAAGCAAAAGTATTGCCTGCGAATATTCCACGCATTGCAGTTGAAGCAGGCGTGAGTGATTTCTGGTGGAAATATGGTTGCGCAGCAGTTCATGGCGTGGATACTTTTGGTGAATCAGCACCAGCACCAGTGCTGTATGAATATTTTGGTTTAACGGCTGATCAGATTGCAAAGACAGTTAAACAATGCATCGAAAAGAAATAAAGCAAAGCGCGAAATAAAGCAAAGTACAAATTCAATATTAGTAAGGGGAAATAAATGACAATTCGTGTCGCAATTAATGGTTATGGGCGTATTGGCCGCATGGTATTGCGTGCTTTGTATGAAGATCAAGTAAATGGGAAGCCACGTCGTGATATCAAGATCGTCGCAATTAATGCGATGGGTGATATTGCAATCAATGCCCACCTTACAAAATATGACTCTGCTCATGGCCGCTTCCCAGCAGACGTATCTGTTGATGGTGACTGCATGGTGGTCAATGGTGACCGCATCAAAATGTTCTGCACACGTAATCCTGCAGAAACCCCATGGGGTGAGTTAGATGTTGATTTGGTTTTGGAATGTACTGGTAAGTTCACTTCAAAAGAAAAAGCCATGATTCATATTGAGCAGGGCGCGAAGAAAGTATTGATTTCTGCTCCTGGTGAAAAAGATGTGGATGCAACGATTGTGTATGGTGTAAATCAAAATGTATTGAAGCCAAGCGATGTTGTTGTATCGAATGCAAGTTGCACTACCAACTGTTTGGCTCCATTAGTGAAGCCGCTTTTAGAAAAGATTGGCATTGAATCTGGTTTGATGACAACGATTCATGCATTCACAAACGATCAGGTGTTGACTGATGTGTATCACAAGGATATGCGTCGCGCACGTTCTGCCGTTACCAGCATGATCCCAACGAAGACGGGTGCTGCTAAGGCGGTTGGTTTAGTTCTGCCAGCTTTGGCAGGTCGCTTTGATGGTTTTGCGATGCGCGTACCAGTCATCAACGTTTCTGTTGTGGATCTGACTTTTGCTGCAAGTCGCGCCACCAGCGTTGACGAAGTCAATGCCATCCTCAAGACCGCTAGCGAAGGCGAGCTTAAAGGTATTTTGGGCTTCAACACTTTGCCCTTGGTATCCATCGACTTTAATCACGACCCACGCCCAAGTATTTACGACGCCTCCCAAACTCGCGTTTCTGCAGATGGCAAGCTAGTGAAAGTATTGGCTTGGTATGACAACGAATGGGGTTATTCAGTGCAGATGCTGAATGCTGCAGAAGCATTAATGGCTGTAAAGTAAGAAAAATAGATAAAAGTATCTAAGAGTATCTAAAAGTTGTTAAAAAAACCTTAAATCTTACTTTTAGGCTTAACTTTGTAAAAAAGACCTCAATTTGAGGTCTTTTTTGCTTCTACAGTTCTGAAAACTGTTTACTTTGGCTGTGTTATTTAGCTTGTTTGTTGCGGCAATTTTTCTTTAAGCAATGGCCATACATGGCTAAAGAATGCTCTTGGAGCTTAAAACCGAGGTTTTTGGCAATATCACGCTGCCTTTTTTCAATAGCTTCGTCCACAAACTCCTCAACATGGCCACAATCAATGCAAACCAGATGGTCATGATGCTGACCCTCATTGAGTTCGTAGATAGCCCTGCTATCGCCTTTGCTGGATTCGAAATGGCTACGGAGCAATAGGCCGGCTCGCTCAAACTGGGTAAGCACCCGGTAAACCGTTGCCAAACCGATCTCTTTATCTTCTTTGGCTAGGGCCATAAAGACATCTTCAGCGCTAAAGTGCGTCCCGCCGTTTTGATGAAAAAAATCGAGGATTTTCATCCTTGGACCGGTAGCTTTTAGGCCAATATCGCGTAAATCTTCAGGGGTAGGGTTTTGGGTCATATTTATGGCATTGGGAGCTAAAATCAATGTCTTAATGATACGGCCAGCCATGCAAAATTGCCTTGAACTTTTTACCCGCCTTTTGAACCCGTTTTTGAAGGGTATCTATTCCCCCGTTAGATTGGGACTAGTATCTTTCGCTCTGCTGGGATTGATGGGGGTAGTTGGGTGTACTTCTGCAGTTGATGAAACTCAACGCGCCTGGATGAATAAGATTTTTAGACCTTATGTTCCGGATGTTGTACAAGGCAACTTTATTTCTAGCGAGCAGTACGCTAAGTTGCAATTAGGTATGACTCGTGAGCAAGTGCGTCAAATTTTAGGCACACCATTATTAGCAAGTTACTTCCATGCAAATCGCTGGGATTATATTTTTGAATTTAAGCGCTCTGGTCAAGTTGTCGGTAAAGACCGTCATGTGACCATATTTTTTGATGGCGACAAAGTAGTGAAGTTTGAAGGCGATGCTTTGCCAACCGAAGTTGAGATGGTTGCCGAGATCGATAACTACGCTAAAACTAAGCGCTCGTTCTGGGATGTCATTACGGGGTCCAATAAGCCGCCGGTCACGCCACCATTACAGCAACCTGAGCTGATGGTGCCAAGTAAAACGGATAATTTGGCAGCTGGTGCAGCCATACCACCAGCCACTACTGGCAGTTCATTCTGGGACTTTTTTAGTTTTTCTAAAAAGGATCCCAATGTTCAGCCTCAGCCTTTAGGGCCTGGCGCTCTCAATGTTCCGCAGGCTAGTGAAGCCAAGTAAAAATTACTTATGTGTTGATGCTGAAGTGAGTTCCTTTGGCAACTTTTAATCAGAAGCGAAGAAAAATGATGAAGATTGCAATTGCAGGCGCAACAGGCCGTATGGGTAAGATGTTGATTGAGGCTGTTCTCAATACAGCTGATGCACAGTTGGTTGGTGCGCTTGAACATAATGCGTGCCCACAGTTGGGTGAAGATGCTGGTGCCTTCTTGGGCAAAAAGACTGGCGTACAGATTTCTTCTGATGTCGATCAGGTTTTAGCCAATGCCCAATTCTTAATTGACTTCACTAGGCCTGAAGGCACTATGGCCCATTTGGCTGTTGCTGAAAAGACCGGTACCAAAATGATTATTGGTACCACTGGTCTGACTACCGAACAAATTGCGAGTTTGAAAAAAGCTTCCGAAAAATTAGCAATTGTTTTTGCGCCAAACATGAGTGTGGGTGTGAATGCGACTTTTAAGTTGCTGGAGATCGCAGCAAAGATGCTCAATCAAGGTTATGACATTGAGATTATTGAGGCTCATCACAAGCATAAGGTGGATGCCCCTTCTGGTACGGCGCTTAAGATGGGCGAAGTAATTGCGGATGCTTTAGGTGAAAAGCTCGATGACGTTGCTGTGTATGCACGCGAAGGTCATACCGGTGAGCGCAAAGAAGGCTCAATCGGTTTTGCAACGATTCGTGGTGGCGATATTGTTGGTGACCACACTGTGTTATTTGCAGGTGATGGTGAGCGCATTGAAATCAGTCATAAATCCTCAAGCCGTCAGTCCTATGCTCAAGGTTCATTGCGCGCAGCCCGTTTCTTGCAAAACCAAAGTGCTGGTTTATTCGATATGCAAGATGTTCTCGGCTTGCGCAAATAATTAGTCAATCAATTAAAAATAGAAGAAAAGAGTTGCTGAAGAATGAGTAAGGATTACGACTACCGCAGTATTGAAGCGGCAGCGCAAGCTGATTGGGAAAGTGCGCAAGTCTATCAAGTAGCGGAGAACGCAGTCGATGCACAGGGCAAGCAGAAGCCAAAGTACTATGCCTGCTCAATGTTGCCTTATCCATCTGGCAAGCTCCACATGGGGCACGTACGCAACTACACCATTAACGATGTAATGGCGCGTCAGCTTCGCATGCAAGGTTATAACGTTCTCATGCCTATGGGTTGGGATGCCTTTGGTATGCCGGCCGAAAATGCGGCGATACAGAATAAAGTTCCTCCAGCTAAGTGGACCTACGACAACATTGCTTATATGAAAAAGCAAATGGCTGCGATGGGTTTGGCGATTGATTGGTCACGTGAAGTTGCTACGTGTAGCCCCGACTACTATCGTTGGAACCAGTGGCTCTTTTTAAAGATGCTCGAAAAGGGTATCGCGTATCGCAAAACGCAAGTAGTGAATTGGGATCCAATTGACCAAACGGTTTTGGCGAACGAGCAGGTGATTGATGGTCGCGGGTGGCGCTCTGGCGCTTTAGTAGAAAAGCGCGAGATTCCTGGTTACTACTTCAATATCACTGCCTATGCAGAACCATTGCTTTCTGGTTTAGATGGCTTGGGCTGGCCTGAGCGCGTCAAGACCATGCAGCAAAACTGGATCGGTAAAAGCCGTGGCGTGCGTTTTGCTTTTAAGCATGACATTGCTGATGAGCACGGTAACTTTATTCAAGACGGTCTTTTGTATGTGTTCACTACGCGCGCAGACACCATCATGGGTGTTACTTTCTGTGCAGTAGCAGCAGAGCATCCATTGGCTACTAAGGCAGCCGCCAACAATCCAGAGCTCGCTGCATTTATTGAGAAATGCAAAACAGGTAGTGTGATTGAGGCTGATTTAGCTACTCAAGAAAAAGAAGGGATGTTTACTGGTCTGTATGTCACACATCCTTTGACGCAAGAGCCGGTACCAGTCTGGGTTGGTAATTATGTATTAATGTCTTATGGGGATGGCGCAGTAATGGGTGTGCCTGCTCACGATGAGCGCGACTTTGCTTTTGCGCTGAAGTATGAATTGCCGATCAAGCAAGTGATTGCACTCAAAGATGAGTCGCCTATGTTTAATGCCACTCGCTGGGAAGATTGGTATGCCCAAAAAGAAGGTGTAGTTTGTTTTAACAGCGCTCAGTTTGATGGCTTATCGCATGAAGAGGCGGTGAGTGCGGTTGCGAAAGAATTTGAAAAGCTCGGCATTGGCGAAATCAAAACTACCTATCGATTGCGTGATTGGGGTATTTCTCGTCAGCGCTATTGGGGCACGCCAATCCCGATCATTCATTGTGGTGATGACAGCAATCCTGGTTGTGGTGCTGTGCCTGTGCCTGAGGCAGATCTACCGGTAGTGTTACCTGAGGATTGCGTGCCAGATGGTAGCGGTAATCCACTCAATAAACGTGCCGACTTCTTGAATGTGAAGTGTCCGAAGTGCGGCAAGCCTGCGCGTCGTGAAACTGACACCATGGATACCTTTGTGGATTCCTCTTGGTATTTCATGCGCTATACCGGACCTAATGCTAAGACCATGGTCGATGAGCGCAACGAATATTGGATGCCAATGGATCAGTATATTGGTGGTATTGAGCATGCGATTTTGCATTTGCTCTATGCGCGCTTTTGGACTAAGGTCATGCGCGACCTTAATCTCATTACCTTTGATGAGCCCTTCCAGAATTTGCTCACCCAAGGCATGGTTCTCAATGAGACTTACTATTCTGAAGATGCTTCGGGTAAAAAGACTTGGCTTAATCCCTTGGATGTGGAATTAGATCTTGATGAAAAGGGTCGTCCACAGGGCGCCAAGTTGATAGGTGACGCTTCCAATACACCGGTAATCATTGGTGGCGTTGAGAAGATGTCTAAGAGCAAGAACAATGGTGTTGATCCCCAAGCTTTGATTGATCAACATGGTGCTGATACCGCGCGTCTATTTGTGATGTTTGCTGCTCCTCCTGAGCAACAGCTAGAGTGGTCTGGTGCTGGTGTGGATGGCGCCTCTCGTTTCTTGCGCCGCGTGTGGATGTATTCCAGCAGTCAGGCAAGCGCCTTACGTGATGCTTCTGATAGCTTGCCTGGTAACTTGAGTGATGCTGAGAAAGAACTGCGTCGTGAAGTGCATACCATTTTGAAGCAAGCTAATTTTGACTACCAACGTCGTCAATACAACACGGTGGTTTCTGCAGCAATGAAGATGCTCAATATTCTTGAGCCTATCAAGTTGGAGCAGAATACCGCCATTAGTGCGCCAGTCTTGCGTGAATGCTTAAGTATTTTATTGCGCGTTCTCTATCCAGTGGTTCCACACATGACCCATGTGTTGTGGAAAGATCTTGGTTATACAAAAACTTACGGGCCTTTGCTTGATGCTCCATGGCCTTCGGTAGATGAAGCGGCATTGGTGCAGACTGAACTGACTTTGATGCTTCAGATTAATGGCAAGTTGCGTGGCGATATTAAAGTGCCAGCAGATGCCAGCAAAGAGCAGGTTGAGTCATTGGCTTTACAAAGTGAGCCCGCACAAAAAGCTTTGAATGGCAATTCACCGAAAAAGGTAATTGTGGTGCCTGGACGTTTGGTCAATATTGTTGCTTAAATAGAAAAAAGAGACATGAGCGTAAATTCCCTTCGTCGTGCAATGCTAGGCTTAATTGCTACTGCTCCATTAGGTGGATTGATCGCTTGTGGCTATCGCTTGCGAGGCATGGTGGATTTGCCGTTTAAGGTGATTGCCATTACCGGTAATCCATCCCCACCTCTCAGGGCAGACTTGCAGACAGCGATTTTGACCGGCACCGATGCCAAAGTAGCTATTAATCCGAAAGATGCAGATCTCATCTTGGAAATTACCAACGACATTAATGGTCGTGAGATTTTGGCTTACAACTCGAATGGTCAGGTATCTGCATATCGCCTCAATATTCGGGTTGGCTTTAGAGCTTTTGATTTAGCTGGAGCAGAAATCGTGCCTGAGGCAGAGATTTACATGACTCGCGATATGGACTTCACTGTCTCTACGGTTTTGGCTACTGATGTTCAAATTCAGCAATTCTTAACTCTCATGCGTAAAGACTTGGCTATTCAGATCTTACGTCGTGTTGCTGCTGCCGCAAGAGCGCCGCAAGCAAGAGCATTTTAGAGGTGAATTAAGGCATGGTTAAAGTTGATGCCTTGCAGGTGCACCTCAAGTCTTTGAGTTCTGGTGGTGCAATGTTGCCACTCTATATCTTTAGTGGCGATGAGCCGCTGTTGATGATGGAGGCTATGGATCAATTACGAGCTTCTGCTAAGAAACAAAACTTCACCGAACGTGAGGTGTTATTACAGGAGCGAGGATTTGATTGGAGCGCTCTGCTGAATGCAGGTCAGACAATGTCTTTGTTTGGTGACAAGCGTTGGGTCGAGTTGCGCATTCCAACTGGTAAGCCTGGGCGCGATGGCGCCGATGCTTTAAAACAATTCGCTGCTCAAATTGCTTCGCAATCAGTTGGGTCTGATGGTCCGGATACCGTTGTCTGTATTGTGTTGCCTCGCTTGGATGGCAAGACTAAGACTTCTGCGTGGTTCAGCGCTTTGGACGATGCCGGAATGGCTATTCAGATAGATTCTTTGGATCGCAGCCATTTGCCACAGTGGATCGCGGGACGACTCAAGCGCCAAGATCAAGAGGTTGAGGCAGGACCGGAGGGTCAGCGCGCACTTGAGTTTATTGCCGATCAGGTAGAAGGCAACTTGATTGCTGCTCATCAAGAAATATTGAAATTAGGTTTGTTATATCCAGTCGGAAAATTGACTGAGGAGCAAATTCGGTCATCCATTTTGAAGGTGGCGCGCTACAACGTCTTTGAATTGACTGAGGCAATGCTGGCTGGAGATCTGGCTAGGCTAAATCGCATGCTTGATGGCCTCAAAGGTGAGGGTGAACCGCTAGTATTGATTCTGTGGAGCGTAACTGAAGAGCTTCGGATACTATCTAAATTAAAGGCTGCAAGCGATGCTGGTGAATCAGTGCAGAACTTGATGCGGGCCAACCGAATTTGGGGAAATAAAGAACGTTTATACCCGGCAGCATTAAGAAGGGTTCAGCCCCTCAAGCTGCGAAGAGCGATGCAGGTTGCGGCAGGATTGGATCGCCAAGTAAAGGGTTTGCATGCGGCTGAATTACCTGCCGATCCATGGGATGGTTTGCGTTTAGTTGGAAATTTACTCCGTTAAGAAATAAGAGATTAAGAAATGAGTTCATCCATTCAAGAAATGATGCAAGACATTGGGATGCGAGCACGTGCCGCATCGCGTGCAATGGCGCGCGCATCAAGTGAGCAAAAGAATCAGGCTTTATTACATATTGCTAAAGTAGTTCGTCAGCAAGCCGCTGAAATTCAGAGGATTAATCAAGTGGATGTAGAGCGCGCAAAAGGCAATGGGCAGGATCCTGCTTTTGTTGATCGCCTAACTATGACCCCTAAAACGATTGAAACCATGGCTTTGGGTCTAGAGCAAATTGTTTCTTTAGATGATCCGATTGGCAAGATTTCCGCTTTGCAAAAGCAGACTTCCGGCATTGAGTTGGGTCAGATGCGCGTACCTTTGGGTGTGATTGGCATCATTTATGAGTCTCGCCCAAACGTCACTATTGATGCGGCCGCCTTATGCTTAAAGTCTGGCAATGCCGTGATATTGCGTGGTGGTTCCGAAGCAATTGATTCAAATACTTTGTTAGCCCAGATTATTCAAGAGGGTCTGGCTGCTGCCGGCTTACCTAAAGATGCTGTGCAAGTGGTGACTACTACCGATCGTAGCGCCGTCGGTGAGATGATCACCATGACCCAATATATTGATGTGATCGTGCCTCGCGGCGGTAAGAGTTTAATTGCCCGCCTTATGGCTGAAGCGCGTGTGCCTATGATTAAGCACTTAGATGGAATTTGTCATACTTATATTGATGCTGATGCAGACATAGCAATGGCAGTGAAGGTATGTGATAACGCCAAGACTCAACGCTACGCCCCTTGCAATGCAATGGAGACCTTGCTAGTTAATCAAGAGGTCGCAGGAAAAGTGTTGCCAACGCTTTGCAAGATTTATCAAGACAAAGGCGTGGAGCTTCGGGTCGATAGTTTGACTCGCAAAACGCTTGAGGCAAATGGATTTCAGAATCTAGTCGATGCAAATGAAGAAGATTGGCAAACTGAATACTTGGCCCCAATCCTGTCGATTAAGACGGTGGCTAATATCGACGAGGCCATGAACCATATAGAGCAATATGGCAGCAAGCATACGGATGCCATTATTACTAATAACAAAGCACAGGCTGATCGCTTCTTGCGTGAAGTAGATAGCGCGAGCGTGATGGTTAATGCGAGCACCCGCTTTGCGGATGGCTTTGAATATGGCCTAGGGGCTGAAATCGGCATCTCTAATGACAAATTGCATGCTCGTGGCCCTGTAGGCCTTGATGGATTGACCTCATTGAAGTATGTGGTCATGGGTCATGGTGAGATTCGGACATAACGTAAAAAGATAAATAGAACAAACTACATATGAGCAACGCCTACCTCTGGGTAAAAACCTTTCACATCGTCTTCATTACCTCTTGGTTCGCCGGTTTGTTTTACCTGCCCAGAATTTTTGTGAACTTGGCTGAAGAGAAAAACTCTGAGGCATATGCTCGTCTTTTGGGTATGGCTGATCGCCTCTTTCGATTCATGACAATCTTGGCTGTGCCGGCGGTACTACTAGGTCTGACGCTATGGCTTTACTTTGGCATTGGCGCTGGCGATATCTGGATGCACGCCAAATTGTTCTTGGTAATTTTGGTGATTGGGTATCACCATGCCTGTTTAAGTCTGCTTAAGAAGTTTCGCGCAGGCGTCAACAAGCGATCTGGTGTTTGGTTTCGTTGGTTTAATGAAGTCCCGGTGATATTGCTGGTGATTATTGTTGCCTTGGTATTGTTTAAGCCTTAAGACCAACCTATAAATATTGTTTTATTTTTTTAATCCCCCCATTTAAAGATTGTTAGCCCCATGAGATTTTTTGTTGTTTGTCCAGGCGGTTTGGAAGTGCCGCTTGCCCAGGAGCTGGCAGAGATTGCTGGACGCCCAGAATGTAAGGCCTTGGGAGCATGGGTGATTGATCCTACGCCTACTAGTCCTACTGGTGGTGTTGGTCTCGCTGCGCCGATTTCTGCTGCAATGGCATTGAATTTGCATTCACGTATTGCGAGTCGGGTGTTGTTGCAAATGGCCCAAGCACCTTATAGGCAAGAAGAAGACTTGTATAAATTGGCGAGCGGCTTGGCTTGGGAGGAGTGGTTTAGCTCAAAGCAAACGTTACGAGTGGATGTGACAGCACATCGCTCCCCATTAAAGAGCTTAAATTTTGCAACTCTCAAAATTAAAGATGCCATCGTTGACCGTTTACGTGATGTGACTGGTGACCGCCCTAGCATTGATACCGCCTTTCCGGATGTGCGAGTGCAGGCCCATTTAACAGCCACTCAAATCACGATTTATTTAGACACTTCCGGTGAGGCATTATTTAAGCGTGGCTGGCGCGATGAAAAAGGCGATGCACCCCTAAAGGAAAACTTAGCCGCTGGCATCTTATCGATTACCGCTTGGAAACCAGGACAAGCTTTATTTGATCCTATGTGCGGTAGCGGCACCTTCTTAATTGAGGCTGCGCAGCTAGCATTGGCTATTCCTCCTGGCGCTATTCGTGCAGGCATGTATGGCGATGATGCCAAGCCAAGTCGATTAGCTTATCGCCCCTTGGTGACTTCCTCTCATGGCTTTGGGTTTCAGAGACTCAAGCCATTTAATGAGGCTGCTGAGCAGAAGCGCTGGGTAGATTTGAAAGAGGCGGCACTTGCTTTGATATTAGAAAAGCGTAAGCAATATCCAAGTGTTGATGCTCTGAAAATATCTGGTGGTGATATCAATGAGAAATTAGTATCGATGTTCAAAGGCAATTGGCAAAGAGCCCAATTGCCCGATCAGCCAGTAGTACGACAGGTTGATGCTTTGGCAGCCAAAGCCCCGGGTAATCTCAGCGAGGGCGTGATGTTATTGAACCCTCCTTATGGAGAGCGCTTAGTTATTAAGGGTGGACGTGGTCAGGATCACGTCTCTAGTGAAGATGCTAATTACGATGATGAACCTGATAATCGTTTTGAGTTGAATTTAGAAACTGGTCGTCAAAGTGCTAAGCGTTCAAGCCGTGAGTCTTTGAAGAAGCTTCAAGCTCAAGAAGAGCAGGATCCAAAGTTTGTGGAGTTTTTGCGTCAATTTGGACAGCATCTCAAAGAAGATTTCGGTGGCTGGAATATCTTTGTTTTGACGGCTGATATGGCTCTGCCAGGCCAGTTGCGCATCAAAGAATCCAAGCGCACACCTTTATTTAATGGTCCTTTGGAGTGCCGTTTATTCAAGTTTGAGATGCATGCCAAGCGACCAGCTTAATACAGTCAAAAACCTTAAAATAAACGAGCAAGCTTAATACAGCTCATTCATGCAGCTAAAAATATTCGGAGATGAGGGTAATGGAATTTAAAACGTATATGTGTTTGATCTGCGGCTGGGTTTATGACGAAGCCGCTGGTTTACCTGATGAAGGTATTGCACCGGGAACGCTTTGGAAAGATGTGCCTATGAATTGGACTTGTCCAGAATGCGGCGCTCGTAAAGAAGATTTTGAAATGATGGCAATTTAATTCGGAAGTAATGATGGTAAAAGTAGATCAAAACGAAGTTTTATTTGAGCGTGCACAAAAGACTATTCCTGGAGGCGTCAACTCTCCAGTGCGAGCATTTCGTCAGGTGGGCGGCACCCCCCGTTTTGTTACTAGAGCCCAAGGTCCTTATTTCTGGGATGCCAATGATCAGCGTTATATCGACTTAATTATGTCTTGGGGCCCAATGATTGCGGGCCACGCCAATCCTGAAGTGGTGGCTGCGGTTCAGAAGGCTGCTGAAACTAGCTTTAGTTATGGCGCTCCGACTGAAGGCGAGATTGAATTGGCTGAGCGCATCTGCGCTCTGATGCCGAGCGTTGAACAAGTGCGCATGGTTTCTAGCGGAACTGAAGCAACGATGAGCGCTTTACGTCTAGCTCGTGGTTACACCGGTCGTGACTTGATTATTAAGTTTGAAGGTTGCTATCACGGTCATGCCGATAGTCTTTTAGTCAAAGCGGGTTCAGGCTTGCTTACCTTTGCCGATTCCACCCACAATGCACCGTCTTCTGGTGGCGTTCCGCAGGATTTGGTGAAGCACACTTTAGTTCTGCCTTATAACGATGTGGCAGCAATTGAGGAAGTCTTTAAAAAGCAGGGCGATCAGATCGCTGCTGTGATCTTGGAGCCGATTGCCGGCAACATGAATCTGATTCAGCCTTCAAAAGAATTTTTATCGACCATTCGAAGCTTGACTAGTAAGCATGGCGGCGTCTTAATCTACGACGAAGTGATGACTGGTTTTAGAGTCGCCCTAGGTGGCGCTCAGTCCTTGCAGGGCATCACCCCTGATCTCACTTGCCTAGGCAAGGTCATGGGCGGCGGTATGCCGATGGCGGCATTTGGTGGCAAGAAAGAGATCATGAATAAGCTTGCCCCTTTGGGTAACGTTTATCAGGCAGGCACTTTATCCGGTAATCCGGTAGCAGTTGCTGCTGGTTTGAAAACTTTGGAGATTATTTCTCGCGAAGGTTTCTACGAATGCTTATCTGGCCAAACAGAAAAGTTGATGACCGGCTTAAAGCAAGCCGCAGATAAGGCCAGTGTTCCTTTTGCTGTGGATAGCGTAGGCGGTATGTTTGGTTTTTACTTCACCGATCACGTACCAACTTCTTATGAGGCGGTTACCAAAACCAATATTGAAGCGTTTAAGAAATTCTTTCATCTGATGCTAGATGAAGGGGTTTATCTGGCGCCTTCAGCTTATGAGGCTGGCTTTACTTCAATTGCTCATGACAACGCAGTGATTGATACCATTATTGCCGCTGCCGAGAAATCATTTAAAAAGCTTTGAGCTTTAAGCATTAAACAATCAATATTTCTGATTATTTACATTCTGAGTGGGTGGTCGTAACCACTCACCTGAATGAGCTCTAGACTTTTGGAGTCTTTATTTGAGTTGGGGATTTCTAGGGCAGAGAGCTTGCCACCCCATACGCAGCCAGTATCTAAGCCAATCACATTATGTTGACGTAGTAAGCCCAATGTTGACCAGTGGCCGAAGTACGTGAGAACGTCCTGAGTCTTTCTGCCTGGAACCTTGAACCACGGGATATAGCCTTTGGGGCCTTGCTCCAAGCCTTCTTTGCTCTCAAATTCCATTTTTCCAGTGGGTGTGCAGAAACGCATTCTGGTTAGGGTATTGGTAATCACGCGTAGGCGTTCATAGCCTTTCAGCGAGTTGCTCCACTGATTTGGTGTATTTCCATACATATTGGCCAGAAAATCTTTATACGATTTGCTACGTAAAGTTTTTTCTACTTCTTGAGCGCATTCAATGGTTTGCTGCAGATCCCATTGCGGCAACACTCCCGCATGAACTGTTAATACTTTGCCATTGCTCAAGGCCATGGGTCGATTACGAATCCAGTGAATCAGTTCTTTGCGATCTGGCGCCGATAGTATGGGTTCGATGGTGTCCAAGCCCTTAGATTTGCGAAGCCCTGCATCGATTGCTAGGAGGTGCAGATCATGATTGCCTAAGATGCATTCAGCGCGACCAGATTCTTGTAAGGCTTTTAGTTGGCGTAATGCACCAAGCGAGTCTGGGCCGCGATTGACTAGATCTCCCAAAAAAATCATCTTAGATTTTTTAGGGAGTTTCTTAACTAGGGCTTTAAGGGAGGGTGCGCAACCCTGCACATCGCCTATAGCGTATATCTTGCTCATGCCCTATCTTAAATCGGAACTGTGAATAGGCCTTGAATGATTCTATAGATTAGGCAACTTTTTTAACAACGCTATACCGCACCAAGGTATTTTTGCGTGCTTCATCGTGATCTATCACTGGCAGTGGATAGTCTCGCCCAAGCACCAGTCCGTCGGCTTCTAGCTCAATATGGCCCGCTTTCCAGGGGGCGTGAACAGACTTTTTGGAGAGCTTTTCCAGTTGAGGAAGGTAACGTTTAATAAACTTACCTTCTGGATCAAATTTTTCTGATTGGGTAATGGGGTTGAAGATGCGGAAGTAGGGTTGCGCATCACATCCTGATGAAGAGGCCCACTGCCAACCACCATTGTTTGAGGAAAGCTCAAAGTCATTGAGATGTTCTGCAAAGTAAGCTTCACCCCAGCGCCAATCTATTCCCAAATCCTTGGTCAGAAAGCTTGCTACTACCATTCGTAAGCGGTTATGCATGTAGCCACTTTGGTTAAGTTGATGCATGGCGGCATCAACTAATGGGTAGCCTGTTTTACCTTCGCACCAAGCGGCAAAAAGTTTCTTTGCCTTTGGACCAGATTCCCAAACAATGTTGTCATAATCAGGTTTAAAAGATGCACCTGTGGCTAAGCGAGGATGATTAGCCAGAATCATGAAATAAAAATCACGCCAAATCAGTTCGCTTAACCAAATGGTTGCACCCATGCTGCCAGCCAACATGCGGCGATGGGCTTCACGTACTAAACCTCTGATAGAGAGCATGCCAAAGCGTAAGTGGGTAGATAGGTAGCTGACCCCTTTAATGGCCGGGAAGTCCCTGCCAATCTGATATTGATCAATGCGTGGCAGGAAATCTTCTAAAAAGGCTTGACCACCCTCGGAGCCAGGCGGTAGATAGCTTTCGATGCCGGTGGGGCAAAAGCCCATCGACTCAAGCGAAGGAAATTCTTGATCTAATTTTTTAGGGACAGCTGAAAACTGTCCAGGTTTTGGATTGCACTCATATGCAGCAAGATCTTTTTCTTGAAGAGTCTTGAGCCAGTTGTTTTTATAAGGCGTAAAGATCGAAAAGACAGTATTTGAGTTTGTAAGAATTTCTTTCTTCTCAAAAATGACTTGGTCTTTAAAGCTCTTAAAATCAATTCCTAATTTTTCTAGAGATGCTTGAACAGCTTCATCTCTCTCAATTGCTGAGGGTTCATAGTCGTGATTGGTGAAAACGGTTTCAACGCCCAACTCTTTTGCAATTTGAGGAACACATTCGGTAGGGTTGCCAAAGCGAACGATCAGTCCACCGCCTTGCTTTTGAAGTTCATCATCGATTTGCTTTACGCCCTGCCAGATGAAATCTACACGGCGATCATGCTTGAGCCCATTGGCATCTAAATCACCCTTCAATAAGGGTTTGAGAATGTCTGTATCAAAAATGAACGTAAGCCAAACTTGACCACTTTCTTTTAGGGCGTGGTGAAGCGCAGCATTGTCATAGAGGCGGAGGTCACGGCGGAGCCAAACGAGAGCTTTTTGCATAGCCCCTATATTAGGGCTTATTCAGAGTAAATGCAGGCGGCTAGGCGGGGCAATCAGGTTAAGATCCTAATGAATGATAGATACGATCTTTTTTATTCTCTCGAAGGTAGTGCAATTTTGCATTGAGCCGCTCAATTGGGTGCCTATTTTCGTATTGCTGGCACTCTTCTTTTTATCCCTACGAAAACCGCACCTGTGCAAACGATTTTTATTGTTAGCGCTACTAGATCTATTTATTGTCGGCTGGCTCCCGACCTCAGAGATTTTATTGAGCAGTATTGAGAATCTCACTCCTAAAGTAGAGTTATCCAAAGATCTAGTGAGTGAAGTTGGTGGAATCATTATTTTGGGTGGAGCAATCAACGGTAGCGAAATTGCGGTTGATAGAGGTGAGGTATCGATTCATTCCTCGGCTGAGCGGGTTACTAAGGCATTCGAGCTGATTCGTAAGAATCCTTCATTGCCATATATATTCAGTGGCTACTCTGGGCGCATTACACCTAGAGGTTTATCTGAGGCAGATGCATTTAAGCAGTTGATTCAAGAGCAGGGCTTAAGCGAGCAGAACGCGCATTATGAAAATCAGTCTCGTAACACTTACGAAAATGTGCTGTATATGAAGCCCATCATTCAAGAATTTGGGTCCAAGGATGAGTCTGGACAATTAAAACCCTGGCTTTTAATTACCTCTGCCAGCCACATGTATCGATCTGTAAGGATCTTTCAAAAACAAGACTTGCCAGTATTACCTCTGCCGGTAGATTATCAGACCGCCAATCACCTTCAGTGGACTGAATTTGATTTGGTGGATGGGGCGCAAAACTGGCATGATGTTGTTCATGAGCTTGTTGGCCTTTTTGCTTACTGGATTACCGGAAAAATCTAGATATTCTGTAAAATAAGCCATATGACTTCGGCTAAAAAAGCACCCCCTGCTTCAGAACGAGCTTCTGTGTCAGAGTCATCAATTTCATTTTCCGCAGACCATCTCGCTAATCAGTTTTTAATTGCTATGCCGGGCATGGTGGATCCTAATTTTGCTGGTTCTGTGATTTACCTGTTTGAGCATACCGAGAGGGGTGCAATGGGTTTGGTTATTAATCGACCTACTGAGGTCGATTTGGAAACGCTCTTTGACAAGATTGAGTTGAAATTAGAAATTGCCCCTTTATTGAAGCAGCCAGTTTATTTCGGTGGCCCAGTTCAAATAGAGCGCGGTTTCGTTTTGCATGAGTCTGATTCGTTGTCTCCTTATAGCTCCTCCTTAATTATTCCGGGTGGCTTGACGATGACTACTTCAAAGGATGTCCTTGAGGCGGTTGCTGCAGGCAAAGGCCCGCAACATTTTTTGATGACCCTGGGATATGCCGGATGGGGTGCTGGTCAGCTTGAAGAAGAGATTACGCTGAATGGCTGGATGAATGTGCCGCTGGCACGCGAACAAATGATTGAGATCATTTTCAATACCCCATCAAGTCAGCGTTACGAAAAAGCGGTGAGTCACCTTGGTTTTGATTTGTCTCATCTGTCTGGAGAGGCTGGGCATGCCTGACGCATTGACGGTGATGGCATTTGATTATGGAACCCGTAGAGTGGGTGTGGCAGTCGGAAACTCTGTTACAAAAGCAGGCCAAGCTTTGAAGACCATTGCAGCGCCAAGTAGCGATGTTCTTTTTCAGACAATTGAGAAGCTCTTGAAGGAGTGGCAGCCTGACCAATTGGTGGTTGGCAGACCAGTACATCCAGACGGCACCCCCCATGAAATGACTGGAAAGGCAGTCCGCTTCGGCAATCAACTGAATGGCCGCTTTCAGTTGCCGGTTTCCTGGGTAGATGAGCGCTATACCTCAGCAGTTTTGGAGGGGGACTCCAAGATGCACGACAATCTAGATTCGCATTCTGCAGCGCTTATTTTGGAGCAGTTTTTTGCAGAACATAGTGTGAAGCCCCTAAGTTAGATTAAGTTAAACACCAGACAAAGAAATAAATCTTATATAGAGCCCGGACCAGAGAATGAACGCTGAACAGTTATACGGAAAATTACTAGAGAACTTGCGCAAGAGAGCGCAAGAGGGCTCTTTCGAGCTTGCTGGGCTTGCTATGGGTGGTGCATGGATTGCAGAGCGGCTCGCCCATGATTTAGGGCTTCCACACTTTGGAATCATTAATGTCGCTTTTCATCGGGATGACTATGCGGAAAAAGGCATGACTGCTTTACGTACTGCTAGCACTATGACTACGCATTTACCTTTTGATGTCAATGGTGCCAATGTAGTTTTGATAGATGATGTGTTGCTCACTGGCAGGACTGTTCGAGCAGCTCTCAATGAGTTATTTGATTTTGGAAGGCCTGCTCAAGTTGAGCTCATGGTCCTTGCCGATCGGGGAAATCGTGAATTACCAGTAACCGCTAACTTTGTAGGTGAGCAGGTACAGGTTCCGGATAACCAAATTCTGGTTTTAGAAAAAGATACCGCTGGCAAGTTCAGCTTTCAGCTAGAGGAGCGTGAGTAATGAGTCAGCTGGTAAATCAATTTAATGCGGCTGGAGAGCTAACGCACCTTCTCACTCTAGAGGGCTTGCCTAAGGAGCAGATTCTGCATATTTTGGATACTGCGCAACAGTTTGTGAGCGTGACAGATCCGGCCCGCGAGGTGAAGAAGGTTCCGTTACTGCGCGGCAAAAGCGTATTTAATCTGTTCTTTGAAAACTCTACCCGTACTAGAACCACTTTTGAAATTGCCGCTAAGCGTTTATCAGCAGATGTGATTAATTTAGATATTTCAACTTCGTCTACCGCTAAGGGCGAGAGTTTGCTCGACACCATTGATAATTTAGTGGCAATGCAGGCTGATATTTTTGTTGTGCGTCATAGCGTATCTAAAGCCCCAATTGAAATCGCAAATCACGTACCCTCACATGTGCACGTTGTGAATGCAGGCGATGGTAGTCATCAACATCCAACGCAAGGCTTGTTGGATATGTATACGATGCGCCACTTTAAGCAAAACTTCAAAGGTTTGAGGGTTGCGATTGTGGGGGACATTGTTCATAGCCGTGTTGCTAAATCGAATATTCATGCATTGACTACTTTAGGCTGTGAAGATATTCGTGCGATTGGTCCAGAAAGTTTGCTGCCAAGTAATCTAGATATGTTGGGCGTCAAGGTCTTCCATAGCATGGAGGAGGGCCTCAAGGATGTAGATGTTGTGATGACCCTGCGCATTCAAAAGGAGCGCATGGAAACTGGTCAGGTTCCCGAGGGAGACGCCTTCTTTAAGCAATATGGTTTAAATCCTGCGCGTTTAGCCTTGGCCAAGTCGGATGCCATCGTCATGCATCCAGGACCCATGAATCGCGGGGTTGAGATTGATTCAATTGTTGCCGATGGCCCTCAATCCGTGATCTTGAGCCAAGTAACGTTTGGCATTGCAGTCCGCATGGCTGTGATGTCCATTGTTGCCGGTAACTAATCGAGCTAATTGAGTGACCATTTCTTTGCCCGCTGTGACGGAAAAAAAGCGTTGGTTGATTTTGACCCATGCTTTCAATATGGATGGGCGTGCAGCTAGCTTAACCATTACCGACAAAATCCCTTATTTAATAGAAGCGGGTGTTGAGCCGATTGTATTTAGCGCTATTACTGGTATTAAAGACCAACGCTTTCCACATTACCAATTTATTGCTTGGGGCCCTTCGGGATTTCGTTTTGACTTTCGTCATTGGGTAGCTAATAAATACGGTCGTGGATTAATTTATAAGATTACGACGAGAACGGTTTCGATCTTGTTAGCCCCGTTGATTGCGATTGAAAAGCTTTGCCTTGGCTACTCCAGTCAATGGTCATGGGCATTGCCAGCCTTTTTGCATGGCTGGAGATTGATTCGTGCAGGTAAGGTGGATGTAGTGATGTCTGTTGGTAGCGCTTGGTCTGCTCACTTAGCTGGCGTATGGCTTAAGAAAGCAACCGGCATTGAATTAATTTCTGAAGTTCATGACCCATTGGTGATTCGTAAGGATCCTAATGATCCAGGGTTTGAGAAGCCCAGAAATCGTGACGCACGATTTAGACATTATCTAGAAAACCAACTCACTCGTTTTTCTGACAAGGTCTGGTGGTTTACTGAAGGTGCTTTGCATTACGCTAAGGTGCGTAATCCCAATCTCAATACACCTCATAATGCCCATGGCTTTGTAGTAACCCCTGGTGCTGAGCCTCCTGGCAGTCTCAATGCCAATAAGGCGCATTCCTACTCTTCACAGTTAAATCTATGTCATTTTGGCTCGCTAGCTAATGATCGATCACTTTCAACTGTATTAAATGGTTTGGTTCCCCTTTTTAAGAAATATCCAGAAGCTAGAAATTTAATTCGGGTCCATGCGTATGGAGCGCCTCTAGATTCTCTATCACTTGAGGCAATCAATCAATTGGGATTCTCTGATGTATTACTTGCGCATGGCCGTTTAGAAAAAGATCCTGTCAGCGGTAAGTCTGGGCGTGAGCGAGTTGTCGAAAAGATGCAAGAGGCAGATGTTTTAATATTGCTGCATGGTAATGATGAGTGGTGTGCCGAGTACATTCCATCCAAGTTCTACGATTACCTCTGGGCCGGTCGTCCTATCTGGGGTATTACCCACCGCAATCCACAGCTGGATCAAATGTTGCTTGATAGAGGGGCATATTTAAGTGCTGAAGGCGATTCTGAGGGGATTGCCATGGCCTTGGAAAGAATTTGGTTAGACTGGCAGGAGAAGCGTTTGATTGAGCCCATCTGGAAGCCGATTGGCGTTGATCAAGCTGTCAATACAATATTGACGAATGTACAAAGCCGCGTCTAATAAAAACAGGAAAATCGTTTGAAAGATTTTGTTCTTTACTGCAAATCCTACTCAAGGGATTTTCTGCGTCTAAAGCGCTTGCTGGACTCCATTAGCAAGTTCAATATTGGTCACCTGCCTTTTTATATCTCCACGCCAAAAGCGGATAAAGCCCTTCTTATAGAAGTTTTGGGGCAAGAGGGTTACACCTGGGTGGCTGATGAGGATATTGTGGCGGCCAATCCTAAGGCAAGTTTTGAAAAATACCAAGCTATGCCAGGTGGCTTGTCTCAGCAGATTGTGAAATCTGAGTTTTGGCGCTTAGGTTTAGCTGAAAACTATTTATGCCTAGACTCCGATAGTCTATTTATTCGAGATTTTCATAAATCCGATTTCTTATCTGCAGATGGCATGCCTTATACGGTCTTGCATCAGAACAAAGAACTTTTTCAGATTGCGTCTAATCGCGGTCAGGATAAGGTTGAGAGAGAACTTAAGGCGGAAGCAGATCGCGTGCAAAAATTATTTGGTCGCATAGGTCCGAATTTTTATTGCGCGCCAGCCCCGTTCATTTGGTCTGCCAAAGTTTGGCAATCTCTGGACGCACAATTTCTACAACCTCAAGGTATCAGCATTTGGGATTTAATTACTCCGGAACATCCTGAGACTTTGATTTATGGAGAAACCCTCCTAAAGTTCCACGCTATTCCGCTAATTGCGATTGAGCCCTTGTTTCGGATTTATCACTACGATTGGCAGTATTTCCTAATGAAGCGCCTAGGTGAAACCGAAGCTAAGGTTGCAAAGCATTACATGGGGATTATTTATCAGTCTGCTTGGGAATCTGAGTTGAATTTCGGCGCTTCACAAAAATCATTACCTTCTCGTCTATTGAAGCGCTTAAAGCGTTTTGGCCGATATCTGCAAAGCTATCTATAGCATATGGCCGCACACCCATTAGTGAGTATTTCTATGCCAGCGTTTAACGCTGCAAGGTACATTGCATCATCTATTCAGAGCGTACTTGATCAAACCTACCAAAATTTTGAGTTGATTATTTACGATGACGGTTCAAGCGACCAAACACGAGAAATCATTCAGAGCTTCTCAGATCCACGCATTAAAACTATTCTTGCCGACCAAAACCAGGGACTCATTGTTGCCAGAAATGCGATAGCAAAGCAGGCTCAAGGTAAGTACATCGCTTTACTGGATTGTGATGATGTTGCAGAGTCCACTAGACTTGAAGAGCAGGTAGCTTACCTAGAGAGCGGTGAATGTGATTTGTGTGGCACGGCATACTGGACAATCAATGAGCAATCTGGCATCAGAAAAAAATCCAAACAAAAATACTCCAATGCGGATCTAAAGGCTTTACTGACTATTGGAAGTCCGTTTTGTAATCCTACAGTAATGGGTAAGGTGGAAATTTTTAAGAACTTGCCTTATTTGCAGCAAAATAAGCATGCTGAAGACTATGCATTTTTTGTTGAGGCTGCATTAAAAGGCTGGCGCTTTGCTAATCTTAAAAGTAGATTGCTGACTTACCGCTTGCATGAGAATCAGATCAGCGTAGTGCAGGGTGGCCCGGCTCGAGAGATCTTTAAGAAAATGCAATTGCATTATTTAAAAGGTATGAATATAGGCCCTGATTATTGCCCACGTCCAATGTCATTGATGGACAGGCTACGCTATGCCATGCCGATGATCAAAAGGCTCAACCAACATATTCCCGGCATTTCAATCATGGCCAACTACGAGATCTATGCGCGCTTCCAGTTCCGCGGCAATGGCGTTCTGACACCATTCACTAGGCTAGAGCGCTTGATGGTGTCGACTGTTGTCAGTCTTTATGGGCGACTAGCTTAGGTGGGTTAAATACGCTGCCAACTAGGCGGAAGTAGATCATTTAAATCTAAGCTGGTGTCATTCATCCATTTTTTTGGACAGTAAATAGTGCCGTTTGGATTCTTGCTAAGCCATGCAGCCCACCAACTAAGGGAGCTATTGGCAATCAAATGATTCTGGCAATGAGTCATGAGTTCAAGTTCTTGAATGACGGCATCGCTGCTATTGAGGGACTGCACAAATGTAGCTCTTTCTGGATATGGGAGTTTTTCTTTTGCCCATTCAATATCATCTGAGAAAACAAAAAAATGCGTTTCTGGATTTCTCTCTAGTAATAACTTCATGCCCTCATGATAGTAATCAAGGCCTACGAAGCCATGCACTTTTGCAGCGCTAGCTAGATTCACATAATCACCGCGGCGCACGTGTACCATGGCTGAAGTAGTCGCTTGAATTTTCAGAAGATAGTTTTGGTAATGAGTGTCGAGAGGTTTTTTTGGGCTGATTTCACTTTGGAGAATAGATTTAATACTCTCAAAGTATTTATAAGATTGCCAATAGCCCATGAGGTAGAGATTCTGCTGTTTAAAAGCAGGTGACTTAATCAGTCGAGGATCAAATCGATAAGGGGCTTGCTCTGTAAAGACAAACGGATTAATGGGCCAGAATTTTTGTGCAATCCGTTGTATGCGTTTTGGGCGCTGAATCTTTGGCTGAAAGGAAATTAAGGACCCTTTAGTATTTAATTCACTAAGGAGTAGCTCTCGAGGAGTCACATCATCGTAGGTTTGGGTATACCAACTATGGTCAAGTAGTAAAGAGGCTTGCTTTTGCAGGGCAAGAGCCCTTCCAGTGGCATATTGAAAGAGTTGGTTGCCAAGTCCACCCTGTAGCTGTGCGATGATATTCATAACTTTATAATTAAAACATTAGATGGGGCTTTTGGTGCATTTGCTAAAAACGTAGAGCCCCCATTCTTTATATATTTCATATAAATAGGTCTTTTATGCTTATTGGCAGTATTTACGGTTGGGAAAACGGGGAAGATGACATTTTCAATCCTCATAGCCAACGTAATCGAGACAATTGTCTCGAGCCAATGCGTGTTTTGCAGCAAGTTGCACTGAGTCAGGGTGTCGAGCTACACACGGCAGACGTCAATGAGAAGAATGGCGTGAGTCCGGATTTTGGGCTCTATGTTGAGTCGATCGACTTTGCTTCCCCATCCGTTAAGAAAAATTATTTAATTCTGTACGAAACACCGCTGACCGTCCCCAGAAATGCCGAATATCAATACCTCAATCAATTCGACGGTATTTTCACTTGGAATAAGGATCTGATAGAAAGAGGTTTTTCCGATGATCAAGGAAGAGCTATCCCTGCTGAACGCTTTATTGAAATCTTCCACCCCAATCCAATCCCGTCAGAGTGCGGGCAAGACTTTGTAAGCTTGCCATTTTCTCAGCGACCAGATTTAGTCTGTTTGATTGGGAGCAATCGCCATGCCAATGCGCATGACGACCGAGAGCTCTATTCAGAAAGGGTGCGAGCGGTTCGATGGTTTGAAAAACACGCGCCAGGAGAATTGAAACTTTATGGCAACGGTTGGAAGGTGCCACAAAAGCGATTGGGTAAATTAGGCAAGCTGCGTTACCGCATGGAAAAAATTTATCCATGGATTACATCAAATCCAGTGTTTCCTAGTTATCAAGGGCCCGCAACAACTAAGCATGCAGTTTTAAGTAAGACCAAGTTTTGCATTTGCTTCGAGAATGCGAGAGATATTCCGGGGTATTTAACCGAAAAGATCTTTGACTGTTTGTTTGCTGGCTGCATTCCTATTTATTGGGGTGAGGCCAATGTGGCCGATGCGATTCCATCTGACTGTTTTATTGATTTCCGAAAATTCGCTGATTACAGTGCGCTAAATCAATTTATTAGCACTATGACTGCGCAAACCTTTGCCTCTTATCAAAACGCCTCCATTCAGTTTTTGAAGAGCTCAGGATTTACCCCGTACACCTCCGAGAGCTTTGCTAAGCGCATTGTTGCTGACCTTAAGCACTATTGGCCGTGCAATAATTCGTTATGACTCTAATAAACTTCAGCTCACGATCTAGAAAGCCTATCGCTGAATCAGAGATATTGTTAGCTGGCCCCGTCAGAAATGCCTCTGGTCATATTGCTAACGATATTGAAAAGGTTCTGACGAGCCTCGGTCAATTTAAAGCGGTCTATTGTTTTATTGTTGAGAGTGATTCTAGTGACGACACTCTGCAAAGGTTGGAAGAGATGTCTAAGAAATTCAAGAATTTCTCATTCATCACCGCCGGTCAGCTCAGTAAAAAACTTCCAAAAAGAACTGATCGAATTGCGTACGCTAGAAATTTAATTATTGACGCAGTAGCAAACGATCCAAAGTATCAAAATATTGATTACGTCGCTATGGCCGATTTGGACGGCATGAATGGTCTAGTTACTCAAGAAAAAATTACGCAATGCTGGGAAGTGGATGAACCCTGGGATGTCATTACAGCAAACCAGCTTGGTGGTTACTATGACATCTGGGCCTTAAGTCATCCCCATTGGAACCCCATGGATTGCTGGGAGCAAAAGCATCGCTTAGAAGCCATTCTGGGTGACAAGGCAGCTACCGAGATTGCGCTTGGTTGCAAGCAGGTGGTGATTGATCCTCGTGCAGACCTCATTGAGGTGGATTCTGCATTTGGTGGCTTGGGAATCTATAAGCGTGAAGCATTTCTGGCGGGTAGATATGCAGGCACCGATTCAGAGGCCGGAGGGATAGATGTTGCTGACCATACTCCCTATCATCGAGAGTTGCGTCAAAAAGGTTTTCGCATCTTTATTAACCCCGCGTTGATTAACTGTAATAAGGCATCTGGTTCTGATGAGCCTGTGGTGCTTCCTAAACCTAGAGGTGCAGTAAAGCTCGTTAAAAAATTAGGCATTTTGTTATTTGGTAAGAAACGCTTTAACAAGTATCTACAATTGATGCATACCCCTTAAATTAGAGGCAATCAAATGATTTTGGTAACAGGCGGCGCAGGTTTTATTGGTGGCAATTTTGTCTTGGATTGGCTGAAGGTTCCGGGCAATGAAGGCGTTGTTAACTTAGATAAATTAACGTATGCCGGCAACTTGGCCACCCTAGACTCTTTAAAAAATGATCCACGCCATATCTTTGTTCATGGCGATATTGGTGATAAAGAGTTGGTTGCTAAATTAATGAAAGAGCATCAGCCGCGTGCCATCGTCAACTTTGCTGCCGAGAGCCATGTGGATCGCTCAATTCATGGCCCAGCTGAATTTGTAACTACCAATATTGTTGGTACCTTTAATTTATTAGAGTGCGCGCGCGAGTATTGGAATGCTCTTGAAGGAAAAGAGAAGGATGAATTCCGTTTCCATCATGTTTCTACGGATGAGGTTTATGGTTCCTTATCTTTAACTGATCCCGCTTTTACAGAAACCAATTCTTACGAGCCCAATAGTCCGTATTCAGCATCTAAAGCAGCTTCGGATCATTTGGTGCGCGCTTGGTTCCATACCTATGGGTTCCCGGTAGTCACTACTAATTGCTCCAATAACTATGGCCCTTATCACTTCCCAGAGAAGTTGATTCCCTTGGTGATTTTGAATGCACTTAATAGCAAGCCTTTGCCAATTTATGGTGATGGTCAACAGATTCGAGATTGGTTGTACGTTGGTGATCACTGTTCTGCGATTCGTGATGTATTGGCTAAAGGCAAATTGGGCGAGACCTATAACATTGGCGGCTGGAATGAAAAAGCCAATATCGATGTTGTAAAAACCATTTGCCGTATTTTGGATGAGCTCAAGCCGCGCGCTGACGGCAAGTTATATGCCGAGCAAATTACCTTTGTAAAAGACCGTCCTGGTCATGACCGTCGCTATGCAATTGATGCTAGCAAAGTAGAGCGTGAGCTTGGCTGGCGCCCTGCAGAAACCTTTGATACCGGTATTCGTAAAACGGTTCAGTGGTATTTGGATAATCCAGTTTGGATTGAGGGCGTAGTGAGTGGCTCTTATCGCGACTGGGTCCAAAAGCAATACAACTAAGTTTCCAATGAATATTCTGGTATTTGGCAAAGATGGTCAACTAGGTAAAGCCTTCCGAGTGCTTTTTGATGCTGTAGCACTTCCGGATGAAGTGAACATTCAGTATGTTGGTCGCACTGAATGTGATCTCAGTAACGGCGACGCTCTTAATGCTTTGCTTGCTCAAGAAAAGCCAAGCCTCATCATTAATGCTTCTGCGTATACGGCAGTTGATAAGGCTGAGACTGAGATTGATATGGCATTCGCTATTAATGCGCGAGCCCCAGAATTCATGGCGCAATATGCCGCACAACATGGCGCCACTTTCTTGCACTATTCCACTGACTATGTGTTTGATGGCAGTAAAGATGGCTGGTACCTAGAGGATGATGAACGTAACCCCTTGGGTGTGTACGGAAAAAGTAAAGCAGCTGGCGAGCTTGCTATAGAAAAGGCTTTTGCAAACTCAGCACTAGGGCAGTTTGCTATTTTCAGAACAAGCTGGGTTTATGGTGATGGCGGTAATTTCATTCGGACAATGTTGCGTCTAGCAAAGGATCGTGAAGAGCTTAAAGTCATTCATGATCAGCATGGTGTTCCAACTAGCGCAAATTGGCTTGCTCAGGTGAGTCTTAGTCTGAGTCTGGATGAGCATTTCAAGATCAGGCATTTTGCATCAGGTATTTATCACGCTGTTCCTGCGGGGGAAACGACTTGGCATGGATTGGCCTGTTTGGCGATTCAGGCTGCCCTTGATTTAGGAATCCAGCTGAAAGCTAAACCAGAGGCTATTAAGCCCATTCCGGCTATTGAATACCCCTTACCAGCCCCAAGGCCAATGAATTCCCGCATGGATAGCGCTAAATTACGTCGCGCACTACAGGGCGGTCTTTTCGAAGCTTCAAACTCTTATAATGAACCCCAAAATGTGCCAAATTTCCCAGTTTGGGATGGCATGGTTCAAGAATACGTATCCAAGCTTGCTGCGGACGGTTTGATCTAAAAACCCCTTGCTGCCTGAGGTACTAAATAGGGGTAATTTGCATGGCCGTAAATCGTAAGGGCATTATTTTGGCTGGCGGGTCTGGAACTCGTCTGTACCCAGTTACTCAGGCTGTCTCTAAGCAGCTAATGCCGGTTTATGACAAGCCGATGGTTTACTACCCTTTAAGCACTCTAATGTTGGCCGGTATTCGTGACATTTTGCTCATCTCCACCCCACATGACACGCCTAGATTCTCAGAGTTATTGGGTGATGGTTCGCAGTGGGGTCTCAATATTGAATATTGTGTACAGCCTTCACCGGATGGTTTGGCACAAGCATTTACTTTGGGAAAAAACTTTGTTGGAAATAATCCCAGCGCCTTAGTACTTGGTGACAATATTTTTTATGGTCATGAATTGGTTGACCAATTGGATAGTGCAAACGATCGCGGTGCGGGTGCAACAGTGTTTGCCTATCACGTGAATGATCCTGAGCGCTACGGCGTAGTTGAGTTTGATAAAGATTACAAAGCAATATCGATTGAAGAGAAGCCTCTAAAGCCAAGAAGTAGTTACGCGGTTACTGGTTTATATTTTTATGACAACCAAGTGTGCGACATTGCAGCCTCTATTAAGCCTAGTGCTCGTGGGGAGCTTGAGATTACCGACGTAAATCGTGTTTACCTGGAAAAGAATGAATTGAGCGTAGAGATCATGGGCCGTGGCTTTGCCTGGTTGGATACGGGAACTCACGACTCATTGCTCGATGCTGCTGGCTTTATTGCAACCTTGCAAAAGCGCCAGGGATTGATGGTTGCCTGCCCCGAAGAGATTGCTTATCGTCAAGGCTGGATCACCGCAGAAGCAGTTCAGAAAGTGGCAGCGCAGCTCAGTAAAAATAGTTATGGACAGTATCTTGGCAAGATTTTGAATGAGCTCAATACCTCTGCACAGCCTATTTCTCTATCCGCCAAGAAGACTAGCAAATGAGTGCCCCTTCTAAGTTACAAATAACGCCAACCGCTATTCATGATGTTTTCATCGTAGAGCCAAAAGTATTTGGTGACGAGCGCGGTTGGTTTACAGAATCTTTTAATGCGGAAGACTTCGCAAAAGCAACTGGAGTAGAGGTTGAGTTCGTTCAGGACAACCATTCCTTTTCTCGTCAATGGACTTTGCGTGGTTTGCACTATCAGTTAGAGCAGACTCAGGGAAAATTGGTGCGAGTCGTCGCAGGTAGCGTGTTTGACGTTGCAGTAGATATCCGTAAAGATTCGCCGACTTATGGCAAATGGGTTGGTGTTGAACTCAGTGCGCAGAATCACAAGCAACTTTGGATTCCAGCAAAACTTGCACACGGCTTTCTAGTGCTTTCAGAAACGGCAGAATTTTTATATAAAACCACCGATTACTACCACCCGCAAAGCGAAGCCTGTCTTGCCTGGAATGATCCAACGGTTGCTATTGAGTGGCCTTTGCCTACTGGTATTCAGCCCAATATGAATGCTAAAGATGCAGCTGGCTATTCATGGGATGCAGCCCCGAAGTTCTAATTCAATATCAGGCGCTCTTAAAAAGATAAGATAATGCTCATATGAGCGCTGTATCTTCTACCTCCGCGGTAAATCATTCTGCCAATCCTAAGATTTTGTTGGTGAAGCTCTCCTCATTGGGAGACGTACTTCATAACCTACCGATTGTTTGGGATTTGCGTGCACGCCTACCGCATGCCCAAATTGACTGGGTAGTTGAGGAGGGGTATGTTCATTTGCTTGAGCCACTTTTGAGTCGTGATGGATTTAGGGGTATCGATCGCATCATTCCGGTTGGTTTACGTCGCTGGAAAAAGAATCTTCTCAAGGCGTCAACATGGCAGCAATTTTTTAGATTCAAAAAAGAGCTGCAAGAGGTTTCTTATGACGTCATTATTGAAACTCAAGGACTGCTTAAATCAGCCATTGTTTGTTCTTTGGCTAGCAAATCCGCAAATGTAGTGATTGCAGGACTTGCCAATGCAACCGAGTTTTCTGGTTACGAGCCGATAGCCCGATATTTTTACAATCAATCGGTCCAGGTACCTACTCAGTGTCACGCTGTAGATCGTTCGCGTTGGGTAATGTGCTCGGCTTTAGATTGGCCCCTGGTTGATCGTGCTAGTGCCCCAAAATTCTATCCACAGACTTGCGTTGATTCTCTAAATGCGAGTGGATTAAGCATCTTTGAGAAATTGAAGTCTCCCTATGTTCTATGTTTTCACTCGACTGCTAGAGAAGCAAAACGTTGGTCGAATAAGAATTGGGTAATGCTGGGTAAAGAGTTATCTAGCAAGGGATACCAGATCGTACTTCCCTGGGGAAGTGCTGCTGAGAGAGATGTCAGCGTTCAAATTGCGGATCAAATACCGGGCGCGATAGTCCCTCCTGCATTTTCAATTGAGAATGCTTTCACAGTCATTGCGGGTGCTGCACTCACAGTTGGTGTGGATACGGGCTTGACCCATTTAGCTGCAGTGTTGGGTAAGCCAACAGTCGAAATTTATTGCGATTCACCGAGATGGAAGACCGAAGGTTATTGGTCTGAGAATATTCGTAATGTGGGTGATATTCAAGCACCACCTAGTGTGGCAGAAGTGATTAAAGCTTCTATGAATTTACTGCCTTAAAGTTGCGCAGGCTTAACGCAGCAGAGAATTAATCGCCAACAAATCTTCGTCAGATAAGGTTGATGCGCTCGCTTTGAGTTTGAGCGCATTTAAGACTGTGCTGTAGCGTGCTTGTTGTAACTGAGAGCGCGTAGTAAATAGGGTGTCGACTGCAATTAATACGTCGATATTAATTAAAGTTCCAACCTGAAAGCCTAGTCGACTAGATTCCACGGCGGATTCTGAAGATCTCTCTGCAGCTTCATAGGCTCTAACGCTCGCGAGACCACCATAAAAGCCGGTAAATGCTGCACGTGTATTTTGAGCTGCAATACGCCTTGCATTGTCATAGTTCGCTTTTGCGGTATCCACCAAAGCAGCATTCTGTCTGATGACAGAGCTATTGAATCCGCCGGACACTAACGGAATAGTCATCTGTAAGGCCACAGTGTTGTTGTAGACATTGGTCTGAGATGGCGTGTAACTATTCGGTGTGCCGTTCGAAGTGTTATATCCTGAAGTACCCACTAAATTGAGTGATGGGTAGTTCAAAGCCTGGGCAGCACGATAGGTACTTTCAGCCAAGTTTACGGTGAGCTGACTTGCCAATACTTTAAAGTTCGCCGCCTCTGTTTGATTGATCCAGTCATCTAAAGTTTGCCCAGGAGGCAGTACTGGATTGACGCTATCCACCAGAGGGGCGCTTTTGTTTTCTTTGCTTTTGCTACGGGGATCTTTCAGGACACCATCAATCTTGGCGGCTTTAACTAAGGGTCTGAGGGGGCCGACTGGGTGTCCAACCAATTGCTCTAGAACTCCTTTTTTTACTACTAAATCTGCTTGCGCAGCTATCTCTTGAGAGATAGTCAGGTCGTAGCTGGCTTGAGCTGTATTGACGTCCACAATAGTTGCTAGACCGGCATCAAATTTGGCTTGCGCAACATCTAGCTGTTGCTTAATCAGATCTTTCTTGTTGCGATAGAGCGCTACATTGTCTTGGCTTGTTAGCGCATCAAAGTAAGCCTGTGAAACTCTCAAAATCAAATCTTGCTGGGCTTGAAAGAAATTCATATCAGCAATCTTGGTATTCAGATCACCTTGCTTAAAAGCCTCGAGCGCACCTACGTTAAACACAGGCTGGGTAAGAGTTACCGTGTAGCTTTTTTGGTCAAATACGCGAGAGTTGCCTGCGCCCGTAGCAACTACAGTTGATCCAGCTCCGTGCTGGTAGTAGCGAGTGGCTCCAGGTGTTGCATTGGCCTGAGGCAGCAGCAAGGCAAGGCCTTGCCAATACAGTTCTTTACTGGCTTGATAGTTAAAGCGCGCAGCATTTAATACCGGATCACTAAATGCAGCATCTTGATAGAGCTGAATCAGGTCATTAAATTGAGCATTGCTATTGCTGGACTTACTGTTATCTAGATAGGACGGAGTTGCATTATTTGGTAATGCGGTCTTATTGGGTGGAGGCGCTATCTGTGGCGGCTGCTCTAAGCCAATCAGGGTCGATGCACTCATTGGGGTTGGTAGGGCTGGTCTAGCGGCTGCGCTAGGGCTTTGCGCAAACGCATCGAAGGACCAGGTACCGAGACCAAGCGCTTGACTGAGGATCAAACCAAAGGCGGTAAGTCTAGAAAGTCTGAAGCGGGTTGGGGTCATGTAATTCGGATACTTTTCAATGTGCCATGCAGTTTAAGGCTAATTTATTCAAAATGCTCATTTAGACGCTATTTTGCCAAATCCTCTGAGTTACCCATATATACCTATAAAATTTGGCCTATGGATCTAATTTTGTTACTTAAAGCAGTCATTCTGGGGGTGGTAGAGGGGCTCACGGAGTTCTTGCCGATCTCTAGCACTGGACACCTCATCTTGGTTGGGGATTTGCTCGACTTTAATGATGATCGAGGGAAGGCTTTTGAGGTCATTATTCAGTTTGGCGCTATTTTGGCGGTTTGCTGGGAGTTTCGCCAGAAACTCATTAAAGTTGCTACCTCGTTCTCGGGTAGCCCCATTGCGCGTCGCTTTGTACTGAACTTATTAATCGCTTCTATTCCTGCGATGGGCTTGGGGTTCTTATTTGGTAAGCATATTAAAGCGGTATTGTTTTCGCCGATTCCAGTGGCGAGTGCTTTTATTGTGGGGGCCTTAGTTATTTTTTGGGCAGAACGTCGCCAACAAAATCGTGCAGATGTTTCTAGCCACATTAAATCAGTAGATGACCTCACTCCTTTGGATGCACTCAAAGTCGGCTTAGCGCAATGTGCCGCATTAATTCCGGGAACGTCTCGCTCGGGTGCAACGATTATTGGTGGCATGTTATTTGGTTTGCCCCGTGCCGTTGCAACTGAGTTTTCATTCTTCTTGGCTATACCAGTCATTGGTGGTGCCACCGCTTATGAGTTGCTGAAGCTTTGGAAGGCGCCAGTATTTTTCTCTGGAGAATTCACTCTAGCTACTATTGTCGGTTTCATTGCTGCTTTTATCTCAGCATTTATCTGCGTTCGCTGGTTAATTCATTATGTGGCACACCATAACTTCATTCCATTTGCCTGGTATCGAATCGCTTTCGGCTTGTTAGTGTTATTTACTGCTTACAGTGGATTGATTGCTTGGTCTCACTGATCTAACCAATACCCTTTATCAAAGTTAAGGCAATTCAATATGGATGTATCAATAGACGCAATTACCAATAATATTCAGCTGGCACTTGCCCCTGTATTTTTGTTAACTGCCGTAGCAACTTTAATTAATGCGATTTCAGGGCGCTTAGCCCGTTCAGTTGATCGTATGCGTGCGATTCGGCATTCTATTAATCTGGGTGAGGTAAAGGACGCGAAAATACTGCAGCACATGCATAAAGAGGCGGATGAGGCTCAAATTCGAGGTCGCCTTTGTACCGCTGCCATATTTTTTGATGTCCTCAGCGGTGTGTTTATTTCCTTAACGGTTCTTGAACTATTTTTCTTTCAAGCGGGCGCGGTCCGTTCTTTGCAGACGGCTTATGTCATTTGGACATTTGTGCTGGGCCTCGTCTTTTTTATGACCTCTTTATCCATTGTTCTGGCCGAGGTTGTTTATGCCTATCGCTCGGCAGGTTGGAATACGCCAAATGGCTTTGACAAATGAAGAGAGTAGATAGGATTCGCTCATTCGTATTGAGAGCTGGAAGAACTACCGCCGGTCAACAACGCGCCATTGAAGAATTGGGACCCCAGTTTTTACTACCTTATCAAGCATCCAATCTCAATTTAATTGAAGCATTTAACGGCTCAACTAAACCAAAGATATTGGAGATTGGCTTTGGTATGGGTGAGACCACCGCTAAGATTGCTGCCTTAAGAGCGGATGATGACTTTTTGGCGATCGAGGTTCATCCTCCTGGTGTCGGGGCCCTGCTCAAATTGATTGGTGAAAACCAGCTGACCAATCTCAGACTCATACAGCATGATGCTGTTGAGGTTTTAGAGAACATGCTTGCGCCAGATTCGCTGGATGGAATTCATATTTACTTTGCAGATCCTTGGCATAAGAGGCGCCACCATAAGCGCCGCCTCATTCAGGCAGAGTTTGTAAGACTGTTAGTCTCCAGATTAAAACCAGGGGGCTATTTACATTTAGCAACCGATTGGCATAACTATGCCGAGCAAATGCTCTTGGTGCTGAATGCTGAAAATACTATACAAAATACTTCTAGTGAATTGATGAAGGTGGAAACTTTCACCGCTGAGGATGTGGCCAAACCTGATGAGGTTTGCAATGAATTTAAGCCCACTCTTGAGCAGCTCAATGCTGAGCATCAGGGGTATGTCGTGCGTCCAGACTATCGCCCAGTGACCAAATTTGAAAACCGTGGCATCAAGCTAGGCCACGGCGTTTGGGATTTGGTCTACAAGAAAAAATAAACCAAGTAACTAAAAAATAAATCAATAAAAAGAGGTCTATAGGCCTATAAGCCCACGCAGACGTACTTCATCTCAAGGTATTCGTCCATGCCGTAGACACTGCCTTCGCGTCCCAGGCCAGATTGCTTGATGCCACCAAAGGGAGCAACCTCGTTAGAGATCAATCCAGTATTGACGCCCACCATGCCGTATTCAAGGGCCTCAGCCACTTTCCATACGCGGCCAATATCACGGCTATAGAAATAAGATGCTAGGCCAAACTGACTGCTATTGGCTAGCTGAATAACCTCTTCATCACTCTCAAAAGGAATGATGGGTGCTACAGGGCCGAAAGTTTCCTCGTACGTAATGAGCATTTGGCTATTTACGTTAGCCAAAATAGTTGGCTCATAAAAGTTCTTGCCTTCAATGGACTGTTTGCCGCCAGTAACAAGCTTGGCGCCTTTGCTCAGTGCATCAGCAACATGCTTTTGTACTTTCTCAAGAGCTGCAGTTTCAATCAAAGGGCCTTGGCTAATACCAGCTTCCATGCCGTTACCCACTTTAATGGCGGATAGCGCCTTGGCAAACTTTTCAACAAACAGGTCATGCACTTTTTTATGAACATAAAAGCGGTTTGCACAGACGCAAGTTTGACCGGAGTTTCTAAATTTAGAAGCCATGGCGCCACTGACTGCGGCATCGATATCGGCATCTTCAAAAACGATGAACGGGGCGTGCCCACCTAACTCTAGAGCGAGTTTTTTGACAGTTGGAGCACATTGTTCCATCAGGATGCGGCCCACTTCTGTAGATCCTGTGAACGATAGATGGCGCACTGTTGGCGAGGAGCAAAGTGTTTTGCCAATCACAATGGATTGATTGGCATCGGCGGTCACAATATTAATCACCCCATCCGGAATACCAGCACGCTTAGCTAGTTCAGCTAGGGCCAAGGCGGATAGCGGCGTTAATTCAGCGGGTTTGATGACGATAGTGCAGCCTGCTGCTAATGCGGGTGCAATCTTGCGCGTGATCATCGCAATCGGGAAGTTCCAAGGAGTAATGGCTACGCAAACACCAATCGGTTGCTTTAATACCATGAGGCGCTTATCGCTCCAGGTGGTTCCCAGAATAGACCCTTCAACTCGCTTTGCTTCTTCAGCAAACCACTCCACAAATGAGGCGCCATAAACAACTTCACCTGCAGCTTCAGTTAAAGGCTTGCCCTGCTCGAGCGTCATGAGCTTTGCCAGATCTTGTGTATTGTCAATAATGAGGTCAAACCACTTGCGCATGATTTGCGCGCGCTCTTTGGCTAATTTACTGCGCCATGCAGGGAGCACTTTTTCAGCGGCGATGATAGCAAGCTCAGCATCTTTGGTTTCTAGATTAGCTACCGAAGCAATGATCTCATCAGTAGCCGGATTAGAAACTACGAAGGTATTTTTAGAGCCAACCCATTTACCATCGATAAAAGCCTCTTCCCTAAAAAGACTTGAATCTTGTAATTGGCTGCGAATGTCTACTTTTTGCATGATGTTTGACCTTGGTATAGATGTGGATCATTTTATCCCCCAATAAATAAAAAAGCCTCCGAGCTTTTGGGGTCTGGAGGCTGAGATGCTGTACTGCTGCTTAGGGGATGTTTAGCCTGCCTGAGTCTCGGCTGTACGCAGCTTTTGGGCCAGTAGATCTAGTACGCCATTGACATATTTATGGCCATCTGTGCCGCCAAAGGTTTTGGCAAGCTCAACTGCTTCATTGATGGCCACTTTGTAAGGTACCGAAAGATCGATAGCTAACTCATAGGCGCCAATGAGCAATGCTGCATGCTCAACTGGTGAGAGTTCGTTAATAGGGCGATCTAATGCTGGAGTAATAATGGCCTCCAACTCATCGGTGCGAGCTAATACGCCATCAAAAATACCTTGAAATAGATCAAGCTGGCAGCGACGGAAGGCTGGATCTTCTGCAAGCTGCTTAGCAATGGCGGCGGCATTGGGGATGCTGCCAGCACGACGCATAACTAGGCTTTGATAAACACCCTGAAGAGCGTATTCACGAGCGCGACGACGTGGCGTGAGTGAGCGCTTTGGAGCGGACTTCACTTCCTTGTCAGCTTGTGGATTTAGTGGATTCTGGCTAGATGTAGTCATGCGAATTATTCTTCTTCACTCGAGTTGATTTCGATATCAATATCAGGAGTTAATGCCAAGGCTAAATTTGCCATCTCCACTACTGCTTGAGCACATTCTGCGCCTTTTACCTGAACACGAGCAAGGGCTTGCTCATCAGTGTCGCAAGTGAGTACGCCATTGGCGATTGGTAATCCAGAGTCAATAGAAATGCGAGTAATACCAGAAGCAGATTCATTGGAGACTAATTCAAAGTGATAGGTCTCACCACGAATGACTGCTCCCAGGGCAACTAAACCATCAAACTCACCAGTCTCTGCCATTTTTTGGAGGGCAAATGGAATTTCTAGGGCGCCAGGAACGGTAACCAATTTGATATCTGCTTGAGAAACGCCAAGAGAAATCAATTCATTGATACAGGAATTTGTTAGGGCAACGCAATGATCTTCATTAAAGCGCGCTTGTACAACACCAATGCGGAGATCTTGACCATTGAGATCAGTTTCTAATACGCCTACAAAATCATTCGTGGAACTAGTCATAGCAATCTTTAAAAATATTTTGGCTTTAGGGGACTTAAGAAGTGTACGGCTTGTAACCCGTAACTTCGAGCTTATAGCCAGAAAGGCTAGGTACCGGACTTGGGTTGGCAAGCAAGCGCATTTTGCCAACACCGATATCTTTCAAGATTTGGGCGCCAATGCCATAGCTTCTGAAATCCGTTTTTCTGGCTAAAGGTTTCTTGGCTTCTTCCTGTGACTGATTGAGTTTTTGGAACTGAGCTAACCAATCTTGATCATTCGGGGCAGCAATGCCAGAGGCATTGAGCAGTACGGCTACGCCAGCTGGTGAAGCAGCAATTTGCTCTAAGGCTTTGGCGAGTGGCCAAGAATGGGTGCTGACATTCGAATCCAGGAAGTCCAACACAGTAACTGGCTCATGCACGCGCACCAAAGTTTCTTGAGCTTCAGAAGGCTTGCCATGCACTAATGCAATATGAACACATGAGCTTGGAGTATCGCGGTAAATGATGCCTTGGAATTTTCCCCATGGGGTGATGAATTCTCTACTACCTTCACGAACCACAATGCTTTCATGCTGACTACGGTATTGAATAAGGTCAGCGATACTGCCAATTTTTAATTGATGCTTTTGGGCAAATTCCAGAAGATCTGGGAGGCGTGCCATGCTACCGTCATCTTTCATGATTTCACAAATCACGGAAGTAGGGGAGCATCCAGCCATTGCCGCTAAATCGCAGCCGGCTTCAGTATGTCCTGAGCGAATGAGTACGCCGCCAGGCTGCGCCATCAATGGAAAAATATGTCCAGGCTGAACTAAGTCATTGGGCTTAGCGTTTGGTGCTACTGCAGTTTTAATGGTGAGTGCACGATCAGCTGCAGAAATGCCAGTAGTTACTCCGCTGGCTGCTTCAATGGAGACCGTGAAATTGGTTCCCATCGATGTGCCGTTATCCCGAACCATTAGGGGGAGATTAAGTTGTTGGCAGCGTTCGCGAGTCAGGGTTAAGCAGATCAGGCCGCGACCATGTTTTGCCATGAAATTCACTGCTTCAGCTGTGACATGATCGGCGGCCAAAACTAAATCGCCTTCGTTCTCACGATCTTCTTCGTCTACGAGGATCACCATCTTGCCGGCGTGCAGCTCAGCAATAATTTCTTCGGTGGAGGCAAGGGTATTTGGCATAGCCCTCTATTTTAAGCTCAGGAGCCCTTTGCAGTGCTGTCCCACCTCAATATCCCGTGTTTCTGACAGCAAGAGCCTTGGATCGGAGTTTCAGTTCGGAAGACTGCCTTTGAAAATGGGCGATGCCCCCTAAAAAGCACTCCAACCCAGGACTCGGACCTATAAATTGCCAGGGATTTATTTTGTTAGAGGTTTTGGTGGCCATGAGCATGATTTTGGGGGTCTGGATGGCATCGGTAGGTGTTTATCAGCGCCTAGCCTTAACCCTGACTCAACAAGAAAGCAAAAGATCACAACTTAGAAAGGATTCAGATGTTTTTGAAATGCAAGAACACAGCAGGATCAATCTCAATCTACCCAATAAAGCCTTAAGCAATGAGTCTGCTCGAGTGCTTAGTCGGAATCGCGCTGTGCGCACTTCTGCTCAATCCACTATTAAAGACAAGCGCTGATTTGGTGATCAAGCAAATTGAGCATGAGAAATCACAATCTTTAATTTCGGAAGCAGATCGTGCATTCGAATTGATTGGCCGAGCTATTCGTATCGCAGGTTATCGGAATATTCAATCTAAGGTCTTGCCGATAAATAAATCAGGACAGTTAAAAAAAGAAAATATATTTTTGGATGTAGAGAAAAAGGTTGGCTTTAGAGGATCTGATTCATTGACTGTTCGTCATGAGCTATCCAATGGTGTGGGTTTTGATTGTGTTGGTAACGCTATCACTGCAGAACGTACCAAGAGTCACTTAGCGCTGCAAGGATTTTTAGTAGATCGTCAGGCGGGAGTTCCTAAAGGTAAAAAAGTGAATGGCGGCTCATTGATATGTGAGTCGCTGGATCGTCAAGGCCACGTTCAAAATACCACCTTAATGAATGGAGTCAATGGTTTATTGATTGAGGAGCTTAATCCCACTCAAGCCAATACCAATATGGTCCAAAGGCTCTTTAAGGTCACGCTACAGATGACCGACGGAGCCAAGCTCAACCTGGATCTAGAGCGAACATTTGCGACGAGGAATCTCTTGTGATTTTGGCTTGGGTGATATCGCTGCTCTTGCTCTGCTCATCTCTCATAGCGTATTTAGAGAGGTTGAATGCATTGCGTATTGTTGAAGTAAAAACAATGGAGATGGCCCAGAAACATTTTATTGCTTCTGAGAAAGCAGTATTAGAGTGCGAGAAAAATATTACTAAGCTTGCAGACTTAGAAGGGAATGCTTGCTTCATTCAGCCTGCTGGTAAAAATCGCTGGTTGATTTCGAGTAAAGAAAAACCAGTGATTCAAATCGGTGTTGTCATTGATGAAAAGACAGGCATTGCAACTCGTTTTAACTGGCGCCAAGTCTTTGAATGATTTAAAGCAATCTATAAGTCAACGCCATCATTCGGAATTTGGATTTAGTCTTCTGGAATTAATGGCTGTCGTTTTGCTCATTGCAATTGTTGCAATGATGACAATGCCTTTATTGCAAGAGCAAATTGCCGCTCGAGAAATCGAGACTATCGCTCGAAGATTTATTACCCACGCCCATTTTGCTCGCCAGCAAGCTTTGTATTTAGGTCAGCCTGTGCGCCTGGCGCCTATTTCTGACGATCGATGGGAGGCGGGATGGGTAGTTAAAAGCGGCTGTATCGGGAGGCCAGTTAAATCAGGCTGTATGGAAAAGCCCTGGTTTTCGCAGGGAAATATTGACCCTGTTTACTTTAAGGGTGGAGGTAAGCAATTCATTGATCCTAATTCTGGTAAGAAGGGCATCTTATTTAATGCTGCTGGAGCTGCTAAGACGGCCCACGGGGGATTTGTTGCCAATCGGCTGATCTTGGGTCACAGCAGGGCTCCCGACCTAGAGCGCCAAATGATTCTGGGCAGTGGAGGGCGTTGGCGGATCTGTGATCCCGAGAGGGACGCAAAGCGCTGTCATTGAATGGTTTAATAGACCCCATGTACAGCGCAGTTGACCACCAGTTCATGAGCGAGGCTTTAGCCGAGGCTCAAAAAGCACTTTATTTATCCAATCCTAATCCTAGGGTGGGTTGCATCATCGTTAAAGACAGCCAAGTGATTGGACGTGGATTCACTCAGAAGGTGGGTAGCGCTCATGCTGAGGTACAAGCCTTGGCCAATACCAAATCTCTTGGAAATGATCCGACTGGATCCACTATCTATGTCACGCTAGAGCCATGTAATCACACTGGACGAACGCCTCCCTGTGTAGATGCATTGATCGCAGCAAAACCTGCAACCGTATTTGTGGCGATGTCGGATCCCAATCCTTTAGTTGCTGGTAAAGGCTTAGAGCGTCTGAAGGCTGCGGGAATCAAAGTGCACTGTGGATTAATGGAGTCTGAGGCCCGTGCATTAAATCCAGGCTTTATTTCACGAATGACCCGAGGTTTGCCTTGGGTGCGCATGAAAATCGCAGCAAGCCTGGATGGCAAAACGGCTTTGCCTAATGGTCGAAGTCAATGGATTACCGGACCATTGGCGAGAGCAGATGGACATCATTGGCGTGCCCAAGCTTGTGCCATTGTGACTGGTGTAGGCACCGTTAAAGAGGATGATCCCACTCTGAATGTACGAGATGTTCAAACTGAGCGTCAACCTTGGCGCATCATCGTAGATTCCAAATTAGAAACGCCGCCGACAGCAAAGGTTCTCAATAATATTGATCAATCAGGCGTCATCATTGTTTGTGCCAGCCTGAATGACCCTGAAATGCAACAAAAAGCGCAAGCATTTACTGGGCGCGGTATAGAAGTCATTGCTATGGCTAATCCATCTGGCAAAGTAGATCTTCCAAAGCTATTCTCGTATTTAGCCAAAGAGCGTGAGATGAACGAGATTCATATAGAGTCAGGCTTTAAGCTCAATGGTTCTTTGCTTAGAGAAGATTGTGTAGATGAGTTGTTACTCTACTACGCGCCATTCTTGATGGGCGATGGTATTGGTATGGCCAATGTTTCACCCCTAATTTCTTTGACTGACAAAAAAGAGTGGAAAGTCACTGATCACAGTCTCTTTGGGCCCGATCTTCGACTCCGCTTAATTAAGTAAAAAATAACTACTAAAATCACACTATGTTTACTGGAATCATTACTGCTGTTGGTCAAATTAAGAGCGCTCAAGCAAAGGGCGATGGCTTGCATTTAATTGTTGAGGTTCCATCCGGCTATTTGGATGATGTTGCCTTAGGTGACAGCATTGCTATTCAGGGTGCTTGCATGACAGCTACCCAGTTAACCAGCAATTCTTTTGCCCTGGATATCTCTCGTGAGTCTCTGAATAAAACAATTGGTCTTGATAAGATCGGCCCAGTCAATCTTGAAAAAGCCATGCGATTAAATGATCGCTTGGGCGGTCATTTAGTTAGCGGGCACGTAGATGGTCTTGGTAAAGTAGCGCATTTTTCCCAAGTGGCTAATGATGCTTATGGTTCATGGCTACTACGTATTGAAGCTCCAAAAGAACTGGCGCAATACTTGGCTTACAAAGGCTCGATTGTTGTGAATGGTGTATCGCTCACAGTCAATCAGACCGAAGACACGGCAACTGCTTGCGTGATCAATATCAATATCATTCCCCACACCTTGGAAAACACTACGCTGGGTAATCTCAAGCAAGGTGATGCGGTGAATCTTGAAGTAGATTTGATTGCGCGCTATGTTGCAAGAATGCTGGAAACTCAAGCTAAATAAGGTTGATTACTCATTTTCTGCTTTCCGCTTTTCTGTACACTACATCTTGATTTCGCTTACCTACAGCAATCACTAGCACTACAAGTTTGTGATCAATAACTTCATAAACAAGTCTATAACCAACAGTTCTCAGTTTAATTTTATAAAAGTTGTCTAAGTCACCATGAAGTTTTGCTGAGGGCACTCTTGGGTTAACTAGACGTTTTTGCAGTTGCTTTTTAAATTGCTCTTTTACTGAGTTATCTAATTTTTGCCATTCTTTTAATGCAAGAGCATGAAACTCAAGACTAAAGCTCTTCAAGCTTCACTTTCACAGTTTTGCCGCCTTTGCGAGCCTGAATAGTTTTAATTAGTGAGACATCATCAATTAGATCGAGCAATGCTTCATAAGCCTTTGCAGATAAAAGATAGGCTTCTGGCTTATTGTGGTTTAAGACGGCAACAGGAAGATCTCCCGCGATCTCCATAATCTTGCTGGGGTTGCGCCTTAAGTCAGTCATGCTGACTGTGGTTTTAGCGTGGATTGTCTGTGTAAGGCTCATATTAAAATACCCATAATTTAGTGCATTATTATGTGCTTTTTGACAAATGTCAAACGCAAAAATATAGGGCCTGATAGCCCTATGGGTTTACTTCTTTGTCGTAGTCTTACCTATAGCGGGTTGGGTCGACCAGATTAGCTTGCTTAAAGCCCGCCTGCCTTAGACGGCAAGACTCACATTCACCACAGGCTTCGCCTAAATCGTTGGCTTGGTAGCAAGAGACTGTTTGAGAATAATCCACGCCTAGTGTGCTTCCTAGTTGGATGATTTCACCCTTAGTCAGACTGATGATAGGTGCGTGTACTCTAAAACGATTTGCATCATTGATGGCTTCTACACCTGCTTTAGTGGCTAGGTTGGCCATATGTTCAAAAGAGGCAACATATTCAGGGCGGCAATCAGGGTAGCCAGAGTAATCAACCGAATTAGCGCCATAGAAAATATCAAGACCACCCAATGACTCTGCCCAACCCAATGCAAGTGATAGCAAGATCGTATTCCGTGCTGGCACGTAGGTAACGGGGATCTCTTGATCTTTGCCAGGCGTTGTTGGGACCGCAATCGAGGAGTCAGTTAAAGCAGAGCCCCCAAAGCGAGTGAGATCTAAATTCACCACTTCATGTCTTGCCACTCCAACTTGCTTGGCAATATGCTTGGCTGCTGCCAGCTCAGATGAATGACGCTGACCATATCCAACCGAAAGAGCGTATGGCGTATATCCCAGATCTTTTGCAAGCGCTAGAACAGTAGTGGAGTCCAATCCACCTGAAAAGAGGATGACTGCTGGAGCGCCTGATTTACGGGGCGCGAGTGATTCAAATGCGGCGGATAACTTTGACATAGCTGTTGAAGTGCTTACTTGGTGCCAGCAATGAGTTGCTGTGCATCTTTAGCGGCGTCAGTATCTGGGTACTTGGCAATAATTTCACTAAATGTTTTTTTAGCTGCTGCCTTGTTACCACTTTCTAATTGCGAGCTTCCTAATGTAACCATTGCTGCAGGAACACGCGGATGATTTGGGTAGCGCTTAATTAAACTTTGCAGTTGACTGATGGCGCCAGCATATTCTTTGTTGGCATATTTACTATTGCCACTCCAGTAGAGGGCAAGCGGTAAGTAAGGGCTCTTTGGATACTTCGCTGTGAAAGCAGCAAAGCTATCGTCAGCTTTTTTCAGATTACCTGCCTGGAACGCTTTCAACGCATCGTCGTAGGCTTTTTTCTCGCCAGGCTGTACTGTTCCAGAAACACCTTCAATTGTTACGGTACGAGGCTCAAAATTACCTAAGCGCGTATCGAGATCTTGGTAGTAAGTTTTCTGACTATTGTTAATGTCCTCACCTTGCTTTTCAAGCTCTTCAACTTTGCCGCGCAGCTCGGCATTCTCAGTTTTGAGTTTGTCGATTTGCCCCTGCAACTCAAGCTGGGTGGTGGCTAGAGACTTACGTAGATCCAGAATCGCTTTACGCGCTTCATCGTCAGAGAAGAGGGCCCAAGCACTATTAGAGGCGCCTAAGCAAATGAGTGCGGCACTTAAACAAAACGCTCGTGAGAGCGTTTGTTTTGCTGAGTATGAAAGCATCTTCATTTAGTTGGTGATGTAAACAATATCAGCGCGGCGATTTTCTGCCCAAGCTGCTTCGGTATCACCTTCTGCTTTTGGTTTTTCTTTACCAAAGCTTACCGCTTCCATTTGGTCGTCAGAAACGCCCATCAAGTTCAATGATTTACGTACAGCATCAGAACGACGTTGGCCAAGCGCCAAGTTGTATTCAGCTGTGCCGCGTTCATCAGTATTACCTTGAATAATGATCTTCTGCTTTGGGTTGGCTTTTAAGTAGCTTGCGTGAGTAGACAGCATTTTTTGGTATTTAGTCTGAACGGTGTATTCATCAAAGCCAAAGTAAACGCTTTTCTCAAAGAGTGGGCTGCTTGGATCATTCCATGGCTGTGAGCCAAATTTGCCACTACCGCTACCATTGGCACCATCAGTGTCATCTAGCTTGACGCTGGAGCAGGCTGCCATCAAAAATGCTGCGGCACCAATCAGGGCGAATGTCGCTGCGCGACGTGCGATAGAAATCTTCATGAATTTTCCTTTTTCCTACGAGCTAAATCTATAAATGAATCAATAGACAATATTATGCCCCCAAGAACATCAAAAGTGACTATTTCAACCCCTAAAAAGGGGTTTGGACGTAGTGAAGGCTTGGTTAGGGCTAGCCTTGACTCAGTCCATGAATGGACCCCAGGAAGGCTGACGTACGTCAGATCCTGGAATGCTCAACACCTGCTTGGAGTTCCCGTCTACTGAGACAGCAGCAAGAACGCGTTTGCCACCAACTTTGGTGGAGTAAAGAACATAGCGTCCATTGGCTGCAAAGGAAGGGGATTCATCGCTAGTGCCATCGGTAAGCGCTTGAGTATCACCAGTAGCTAAGTTCAGAATGTAGAGGCGGTATGCGCCACCAACGTTAGCAATGTAAGCCAAGTACTTTCCGTCTGGAGAGATACGAGGTGAAGTTACAAAACCTTGTTTGAAGGTAATGCGTTTGACACCTTCAGCTTGTTCACCATCAGCACTCATGCGATAGATTTGTGGGTTACCACCGCGATCGCTGGTGAAATAGATATAGCGACCATCAGCAGAATATTGTGGCTCAGTATCAATGGTGTTGCCACGAGTTAAGCGATGTAAACCCGTGCCATCTGCGCTGATACCGTAAATTTGAGTATTGCCGTCTTTAGATAATGAGATTGCCAATTTCTTACCATCAGGCGACCATGCTGGAGCGCTGTTATTCCCTTTTTGGTTTGATAGGGAAATGCGACGACCAGTGGCAAGCTCGTGAACATAAATGACTGGCTTGCGATCTTCAAAAGAGACGTAAGCTACTTTCTTGCCATCAAGCGACCATGATGGAGAAATGATCGGCTCGCCACTATTCATAGCATTACGAATATTTTGACCGTCCGCATCGGAGATCACCAGCCGATAACGCTTACCATCCTTGATGACGTAGGAGAGGCGGGTTGAGAACACGCCACGTTCACCCAGTAATTTGAAGATGATGTCATCAGCAATTTTATGGGCAACTGCACGCAGGTTATCGGCACTTGAGTTGAGATTTAAGCCGCCAAGACTTTGGGATTTGCGAACATCAAATAACTTGTAATGAATATCAAACTGATTATTGCCAGTCTGCACGACTGATCCAACGACTAGTGCATCAGCACCGCGTGCCGCCCAAGACTTGTAGTTAGGCGTGCCATCATCACTCTCAACAGCATTACCGTTTTCAGTATTTTTAAAGTAACCGCTGCGTGCTAAATCTTGCCGAATGATTTCAGTAACACTGGTAGGCAATTTATTTTCGTCTTTAAACCGCATTACCGCGATTGGGTAGAGTGATTGACCAACGCCCGTGATTTCAATATGCATCTGCGCTAGCGCAGGCATTGCAAAGCTGATACAAAGAGCAATAACAATCAAGCTAAAAGAGTTTAATTTTGATGCTAGCTTCTGTAGCTGTCTTTTTGCTAATTGCAACATGCATTAATCCTTGGGTTTAAAAGTCAGTTTTACTTCGCGTTGAGGAATTTTGCCATTGTCGTCTTTCGGCAGGCTTTCTGCGCGAGAGAGTGCAAGTAGTACTGCGCGATCCCAGCCAGCGTTGCCGCTAGAGGACTGAATGCTGGTGCTCAGAATAGCTCCGTCTGGAGCAAGGCTCACCAGAATGACTGCAGCAGGGTTGCCACTTACGGACTCAGGGTTAAAGACAATCAATGGCTTGACCTTCTTAATCACTTTATCGGTCCAGCCTGGAGGCGCATTGCCTCCGCCACCAACACCACTTCCAACTGTGCCACCACTTCCACCTTCGGCACCAGCTGCAGCACGTAAACGCGCTAACTGATCTGCACGTACTTTTTCTGCTGCGGCATTGGCTTTGGTTTCTGCAGGAGATTGCGCTTTAGGGGCTTCAGCCTTTTTCGGCGGCTCTTCCTTCTTCGGTTTTTCCTTCTCCTTGGGTGGAGGGGGTTTTACCGTTTTAGGAGTTTCTTTTACTTCTTTTTTGGGCGGTTCTTTCTCAACCTTCTTTTTCTTGATGGCGATATCTGCAGCTTCTTCTTTCATTTCGGTTTTGAGTTCTGGTTCAGGCGGCGCTTCAACCTGCGGAGCAGAATCCCAGAGTTCAACTTCAACACCAGAAGAGGTGGTGTTATTCCAGCTAATGCCAATCATGAGAAAGGCAAGCAATCCCAAATGCGCAATGAGTGAAAAAGTAAACGCGCGCTTAGTGCTTTCTTCTTTCGTAAAACGTCCTCGCTTGAATTGCGAGAGGGGTGGCTGAAAAGAGTGTACGCTATTCATGAGCAGCTATGAAGGCCTGAGTCTTACTGGGTCTTGACCGCAAGGCCAACGCGCTTCACGCCATTCTCTTTGAGCTTGGACATTACTTCCATCACTGTTTCATATTTGATGGATTTATCAGCGGCGATCACAATTGGTTGATCAGCAGACTTTTCTGCTTGTGATCTCGCAAAGGCGCCGAGTTCAAATTTATTGAGTGTTTGCGTCGGATCACCATCTTTACGTACGATGACATTTTCATTGGCATCAATCGTTAGAAAGACTGGCGGTAGTGATTGCACTTTGGCGCCACCAACGGTTGGTAAGTTGACGACGCCTGGATTGACCATCGGTGCGGTGACCATAAAGATCACAAGCAACACCAGCATCACGTCGATATATGGAACGACGTTGATGTCAGACATTGCCCGACGTTTGTTTTTACGTAATGAAGATCCAGCCATAATTTTTTCGCTTATCGATGCACTCGTTATTGCAATTAACGTCCTGCAGTTTGACGCTGCAAGATATTGGTGAACTCTTCAATGAAAGTTTCAAAGCGAATGGAGAGACGGTCTACATCAGTTGCTGCACGGTTGTATGCAACTACTGCCGGAATTGCTGCGAACAGACCAATCGCTGTAGCGATCAACGCTTCTGCAATACCAGGGGCTACAGCGGAAAGAGTCGCGTTTTGCACATTGGCCAAACCGCGGAAGGAGTGCATGATGCCCCAAACGGTGCCAAAGAGGCCGATATAGGGAGAAACTGAGCCTACGGATGCCAAGAAAGGTAGATTGGCTTCCAGGAGGTCCATTTCACGTTGGTAGGTAGCTTTCATGGCGCGACGGGCAGCATCAATCTCACGCCCCTTGTTGAACTCTTGCATACCAGCCTCAAAGATGTGCTCTAGGACGGCGTCGCTGCGGGTATTGCGCTGGGCTGCCTCCAGGAGGGTGTTCAGGTCTCCACCGGCCCAAAAGTCGCGCTCAAAGCGCTCGGTATCCTGGCGGACCCCACGCAAAACAGCGGTTTTCTTGAAAATAATGGTCCAAGAGGCCACGGACATCCCTAGTAATAACAACATTACCAACTGTACTAATAGGCTGGCATTAAGGACTAGGGAGAGGAATGAGAGGTCTTGTGTAGAGGTCATGGTGGATTTTGTATGATGTAGGTTGATTTTACTAAGTTAATTCACTCAGCAATCCAACTTTTTCAGGATTATTACTATGTTTGACCGTCAGAACACTTTAGCCAAAACCGATCCCCAATTATGGGAAGCCATTCATAACGAAAATAAGCGTCAGGAAGACCATATTGAGTTGATTGCTTCTGAGAACTACACCTCACCAGCGGTAATGGAGGCCCAAGGCTCTCAGTTGACCAATAAATATGCCGAAGGTTATCCAGGAAAGCGCTATTACGGTGGTTGTGAATTCGTAGACGTTGCTGAGCAATTAGCAATTGATCGTGTCAAAGCCCTTTATGGTGCTGAAGCTGCAAACGTGCAACCGCATTGCGGCGCCTCTGCCAACCAAGCGGTGTTCTTGGCCTTCTTAAAGCCAGGGGATACCTTCATGGGTATGAGCTTAGCTGAGGGCGGTCACTTAACGCATGGCATGGCTCTGAATATGAGCGGTAAGTGGTTCAATCCTATTTCTTATGGGCTTGATAAAAACGAAGCGATTGACTATGAGCAAATGGAGCGTTTGGCACGTGAGCACAAACCTAAATTGATTATTGCTGGTGCATCTGCCTACTCCCTCGTCATCGATTGGGAGCGCATTGGTAAGTTAGCAAAAGAAGTGGGCGCGATTTTTATGGTGGATATGGCGCATTACTCTGGCCTGATTGCTGCTGGTGTTTATCCAAGCCCCGTACCGCATGCAGATATTGTTACCTCTACTACCCACAAGAGCTTGCGCGGCCCTCGTGGCGGCATCATCTTGATGAAGGCTGAGCACGAGAAAGCGATTAACTCCGCAGTCTTCCCAGGCTTACAGGGCGGCCCTTTGATGCATGTAATCGCTGGTAAGGCGGCAGCATTTAAAGAAGCGCAGGAGCCGAGCTTTATTGATTATCAAAAGCAAGTGATAGCGAATGCAAAAGCACTTGCGGAGACTTTAATTGCGCGTGGCTTAAGAATTGTTTCTGGTGGAACAGATTCTCATGTGATGTTGGTAGATTTGCGTGCCAAGAAAATGACCGGTAAAGAAGCTGAGCGTGTTTTAGGTGAAGCGCACATTACTTGTAATAAGAATGGTATTCCGAATGATCCAGAGAAACCAATGGTGACCAGTGGTATTCGTTTGGGTTCACCAGCGATGACTACCCGTGGATTTAAAGAAGCAGAAGCAAGACAAGTAGGTAACTTTATTGCGGATGTTTTGGATAACCCAAATGATCCCGAGAACATCGCCAAAGTACGTGCTCAAGTTTCAGAGCTCACGAAGCGTTTCCCGGTCTACGGTTAAGCAACAAAAAATCAATAACCACTAAAGAAAAGAGCCCTCATTGCGCTGCCCTTTTTGTCATAACGAAGATACCCAGGTTCTAGATACCCGGGTATCAGACGAGGGCGATACCATTCGCCGTCGTCGCCGTTGTGCCAAGTGCGATAAGCGCTTTACTACTTATGAGCGTGTTGAGTTGGTTCTCCCGGCGATCGTCAAGAAGAATGGCAGCCGGGTGGAATACAGCCACGATAAGTTGGCAAGTTCACTCAAGCTGGCTCTTCGTAAACGCCCAGTTTCGTCAGACTCCGTTGATGAATCGATTGCCCGTATTGAAGAGAAGCTTCTCAGTCTTGGCGAAAAAGAGATCCCGAGTGAGCGCGTAGGTGAATTGGTGATGCGTGAACTCAAGCGTCTCGACAAAGTGGCTTACATCCGATTTGCTTCGGTCTATAGAAGCTTTGCGGATATCGAATCTTTCGAGAGTGCTTTAAAAGAATTGAAGTAGCCGATTTGGTGCGCAGCATTTACCGCTGAAGATGCAATTAAAAATATGAAAAAAATTCTGGTCACAGGTGGCGCTGGTTATATCGGCTCTCATACCGTAGTTCAGCTATTAAATTCCGGTAAAGAAATTGTGATTCTGGATAACCTTTCCAACAGTAGCTTGGGGGTTATCAAGCGCATAGAGGGCTTAACTGGAAAAGCCGTTGAGTTCATTGAGGGCGATATACGAGATAGGGCGCTAGTCAGAGCCACTTTTGAGCAACATGCATTCGATTCGGTAATGCATTTCGCAGGCCTCAAAGCAGTGGGTGAATCCGAAGCCTTCCCCCTGAAATACTTTGATAACAATGTATCCGGAAGTATTGTCTTGTTTGAAGAGATGATGCTGGCTAATGTAAATCAGTTGATCTTCTCCTCTTCAGCTACCGTATACGGCAATCCTGGATCAGTTTGTTATACCGAAGAGACCCCTGTTTCGCCGATCAATGTGTATGGCAGGACGAAGTTGATGGTGGAGGATATTTTGCGCGACCTCAGAAAAGCCAATCCTGCTCTAAAAGTTGCTTTACTGAGATATTTCAACCCAGTTGGAGCTCATGAGTCTGGGCAGATTGGTGAAAATCCTTTTGGCAAACCAAACAATCTGATGCCATTTATGACTCAGGTCGCCATTGGTGCTCAAGAAAAATTGATGGTGTATGGAAATGATTACCCAACCCCAGATGGAACGGGTTTAAGAGATTACATTCACGTTGAAGATTTGGCTGCAGGTCACCTGGCGGCTTTAAAAGCCTTAGAACAGAATGCATCCATCACAGTAAATCTAGGAACCGGAAAGCCTTATAGCGTTTTTGACATGATTAAGGCCTTTGAGGCGGCATCAGGAGTAAAAATTCCTTATGAGGTTGTTGCTCGACGAGCTGGTGACCTATCTGAATATTACGCAGATCCAACGTTAGCTAAAAAAGTTTTACGCTGGGAAGCTCAATTGGGGATTGATCGCATGTGTGCTGATTCTTGGCGATGGCAAAAAAATAATCCTAAGGGATATTCGTAATTTCAAAAAAGTCTGCTGTTACAGACTTTTTTATTTACTTATCTAACTTCACATTATCTTAATTATCTAAATTTTTTAATGTTTTAAAGCAGTGTAATTGGTAAGGTTTTGTGTATACTGTAACCAATTGATTACAATTTGAAGATGTATGAAATCAATAAAACAGTTGAATTTGAGGTCTGGCTAAAGGCTATTCGCGATCCTTTAACTCGAGGTCGGTTATTAGCAAGACTGCGTAGGGCCGCATTGGGAAATTTGGGTGATGTTGCCCCAATAACTGATGCAAATGGAATTTGGGAGATGCGAGAGCATTTTGGTTCCGGTTGGCGGATGTATTACTTGCGGCGTGGGAAGGTAGTAATTGTGATGTTGGGCGGCGGTTATAAAAGAACTCAAAAGGCCGATATTAAAAAGGTTAAGAAGTTGCTTTTAACGATGGAGGATTGAATGAAAAATACAAAAAAAATAAAAATAAAAGATTTACCTAAATTTGATGTCGTTGATTACTTAAAAACTGAGGCAGATATCGCTGGATATTTAACTGCTGTGCTAGAGGATGGAGATCCTGCTTTATTTGTTGCGGCAATAGGCGATATTGCTAGGGCAAAAGGAATGACTGCTATTGCTAAAAAGAGTGGAGTAACCAGGGAATCTCTTTATAGAGCCTTAAAAATTGAAGCACGTCCACGATTTGAGACTGTAGCCAGGGTAATACATGCCTTGGGTATGAAATTAAGTGTGCATGCATAAAAAAAGGACTGCAATGAACTGACCCACAAAAGTTGGACATCCAATCCAACTCAAAAGGGTCAGTCTCATGTCCAAATACAGCAAAGACTTTAAGCTAGAAGTCATTCATCACTATCTGTCAGGTAAAGAAGGATTTACCGC
>NZ_JACVPB010000020.1 GCF_018882085.1 Polynucleobacter sp. AP-Reno-20A-A9
TACTCCCAAGCCAAACTCAATGCTGTAGCAAGGCAACTTAATGAACGCCCTAGAAAAACACTAAACTATCAAACACCGGCAGAACGTTTTGCCCAATCTGTTGCATCGACGGGTTGAAATCAAGGCCCATATCGGACGCTCACGGCAAGCCATCCTAGAAGAGAAACCTATATCCAACACCAGTTTCAGTAATGACATGCTCTGGCTGCGCAGGATCATCTTCGATTTTTTTACGAAGCGCCCCCATGTAAATTCTCACGTAGTGATGATTATCAACATCGTTCGGCCCCCATACACCCAGCAAAAGCTGTCTATGGGTCAATACAATATTTGGATGCGTTACTAGAAATGCTAGCAAACGATACTCAATGGGGGTTAAATGAAGAACTTCCTCTTCCCGCTTTACGATCCTTGTTGTCAAATCAACATTGATATTTCCAAATTTGAAAACCGTCTCACCCTTATCGGATGCCATCGAACGCCTACGTAGCTGCGCTCGGACCCTAGCCACTAGCTCCCCAGGACTAAAAGGTTTTGATAGGTAATCGTCGGCGCCAATATTTAGGGCCTCGATTTTGTCATCCTCATGGGTTCTTGCAGAAACCACAATAATTGGCACGTCTGACCAAGTTCTAATATCTCGAATGAAGTCAATGCCCGAACCATCAGGCAGACCTAAGTCAACTAACACTACATCCGGTTGACGTGAGCCCGCCTCTATTAGTCCACGAGAAACTGTGGCTGCCTCAAGTACCTGAAATTGCTCCGCCTCTAACGCCATCTTGATAAGCCTACGAATATTTGGCTCATCCTCAATAACGATTGCGACGGGAATTGGTTGTGACATCTAGCTACTTTATCAACTTCTACTGATCATCTACATCAATTTTAGGGGGATTACCCCGGGGCAAGCTAAAGGTAAACCGCGCACCGCCACCTTCCATTGTCTTTCCAGTGATCTTGCCGCCATGCGCCTCAATGATGGCCCTGCAAATAGTGAGCCCCAGGCCAACACCAGAAATTGCACCTTCTTTATTGCCTCGCTCAAATTTTCTAAAAATATCTTCTTCTTTCCCCCTGGGAAGACCAGGTCCATTATCCTGCACCCAAATCTCGACAGAGTGTGGAGAAGCGACTGAAGCACCTATCGATACGCTGCTGTTTTTAGGGGTGTATTTATAAGCATTTTCTAGAAGATTAATAAAGACACGCTCTATCAGAACCGCATCAAAATTTAATAGGGGCAAATCAGGAGGTAACGTCACTGTGACATGCCTACCTTCACTCGCCGACTCAACAGCCTTGATGGCGGCACCAATTGCCTCTTCAATCAGAAACCATTGTTTATTTAATTGGACCGTACCAGACTGAAGTCGGGCCATATCTAATAGATTACTTACTTGTGAACTCATTTTTAAAGCTTTTTCACGCAAAAGCACTGCAATCTCTTTTTGCTCGGAAGTCAGCGGTGCATCTAACATCTCCAACGCATCAGTCAACCCAACCAATGCCGTGAGTGGAGTTCGTAAATCATGTGAAATAGCCGATAACAGAGAGTTTCTTAAGCGTTCTGATTCAATTTGCACTGTCGAGCTTTGGGCGACTGAAACATAATGAATTCGCTCTAACGAGATTGCCAGCAAACGAGCAAATGTATCGAGTAATCTACGCTGCTCAGGGGACTTTAAGCGGGTAGAACTTGGAGCATCAATCACCAAGATTCCACGAGTACGCATTGGTGCTCGCAAAGGAATGTACAGCAAAGGCGCACCTGGCAAAGAATCAGTGCCATTGCCAGCCTCTTTAGAATTATCAAAAGCCCATTGGGCAATGGATAAATCTGCCTGAATATTGGCTTTCTTATCGATAACAATCTCTAACAACTGATTATCATCGTCGGCCAATAACAAGGTAGATTTAGCTTTGAATTCAATTTCAACAAAATGCTGGCTAATCTCAGCCACTTGCTCTGGCATCAAGGCACCCGATAAATCTCTAGACATCTCGTAAAGAGATTTCACTCTTTGTTCGCGTCGATTTGCAACTTTAGCTTGATAAGTCAATCCAGTAGTCAGTTTTGCTGTAATCAAACCAACAACTAACATTACTGCAAAGGTAAATAAATACTGGACATCGGTTACTGCAAATGAAAAACGTGGCGGCACGAAGAAGAAGTCAAATACAAGTACATTAACAACTGAGGCCATTAAAGATGGTCCCAAGCCAAATTTAACGGATACCAAAACGACTGCCAGCAAAAATAGCATAGCAATATTTGGTAACTCCACTATGGTATTAAGAGGTGTTGCGACAACTCCGGCAATACCGCAGATTAGCAAGCTCAATGCATAGGATTGCCAAGGAGCTTTTAGTTGCCAAACTAAGGATTCAATATCAAAGCCATCACGCGTAATGCTTGTCGAGTTTGTGCCCTGAGCAATTTTGAGCACATCTAAATCAGGGGCATGTCTAGAAATTGATTCTGAAAACGCCCTTCTCCAAATTTGCCATCTACTAAGGGCGCCGGTACCCACGATGACCCTGGAAAGGTTATTTTCTCTTGCGTAATTAATGATGGACTCAACCGCATCATTTCCACCAACAGTCACTGCTTTTGCCCCCATCTCCTCTGCCATAGAGATAGCTTTTAGAATGCGTTCCCTAGACTTTTGAGAGAGGTTTTGTAATTTAGGGGTCTCAACATAAATGGCATGCCATGGAATTTGAAGCTGCGCAGCAACTCTTGCAGCACTTCTAATAACATTCTCCGCCTCATCTCCAGGGCCGATACAGGCCAAAATAGACTCACGCGTTTTCCAAACATTGGATACCGAATTATCTTTACGGTATTTAATAATTTCGCCATCCAGACGATCAGCCGAGCGACGAAGCGCTAATTCTCGTAGCGCAATTAGATTTCCTTTGCGGAAAAAGTTTTGAGTTGCTCTTTCAGCTTGCTGTGGAAGGTACACTTTTCCATCTTTAAGCCTTTGAAGCAGCTCGTCGGGAGGCAGATCAACTAAAACAACTTCGTCCGCAGAGTCAAATATATGGTCTGGGACTGTTTCCCAAACCCTAACACCCGTAATTCCGCCAACAATATCGTTCAGAGTTTCAATATGTTGCACATTGATTGTGGAGTAGACGTCGATACCAGCTGCCAAGAGCTCTTCAACATCTTGCCAGCGCTTCGGATGCCTCGAGCCAGCTGCATTTGAATGAGCAAGCTCATCCATTAGGATTAAATCAGGCTTTTCAATCAGGGCTTGGTCAAGATCAAATTCCTTGAGCTTCTTGCCCCTATAGTCAATTTCCTTTAAGGGTAGAACTTCTATGCCATCAAGCATTGCTATAGTGTCTTTTCGACCGTGTGTCTCTACGACACCAGCAATCACTCGCTTGTTTTTGCTTTGCTCATGAGCGGCAGAAAGCATTGCATAGGTTTTACCTACCCCAGCATTCGCTCCAAAGAAGATCTTTAATTTACCTCGACCAGACTGAACTTCTTGGCTCTGTATACGAGCAAGTAATTGATCAGGGTCTGGTCGTGACTCAGGCATTCAGTTTAATTTCCATCTAAAGCAAGATTAAGCTTTAATACATTAACACGAGGTTCTCCGAAAATTCCCCATTGGCGGTCTTGTGTATTTGCTACTATGAGTTGATTGATATGATCAATACTCATTTTGCGAGCCTTTGCTACTCGAGATGCCTGGTATTGTGCAGCCTGGGGACTAATTTCAGGGTCCAAGCCACTAGCTGAGGCAGTTACCAAATCCATTGGTATTGGCAATTTATTAGCAGGGTCAGCGCTCTGCAATGCTTCAATTCTTCCTTTAACGGCATCTGCCAAGGCTGGATTTAATGGGCCTTGATTTGATCCACTAGATGCGGTGGCATTGTAGGGTTGGGGCCCAGTAGCTGATGGCCTACCCCAAAAGTACTTAGCATCAGTAAAGTTTTGCCCAATCAACTCTGAACCAATAGCCTGATCGCCTTGATAAACAATGCTTCCTGCCGCCTTACTTGGAAAAAGCGTCTTCGCTAATCCCGTGACAAATACTGGATAGATAACACCAGTAATCACAGTTAACAAAACAAATAGTCCTAAACAACTTCTCATGATGGATTTCATTTTCTATCCTTAATATAACGTCTAGCGATCAAATGATTGAAATAATTAAATCAATGATCTTGATGCCAATAAATGGAGCGATAAGACCGCCTAAGCCATAAATCGTCATATTTCTGCGCAAGAGTGCGGCTGCGCCCAAGGGCTTATAAGCAACTCCCTTAAGCGCCAATGGAATCAAGAAAATAATGATTAAGGCGTTAAAGATCACTGCAGACAAAATAGCCGATGACGGACTAGAGAGATGCATCACATTTAATGCCTCAAGCTGCGGATATGTCGCCACAAAAGCCGCTGGAATGATGGCAAAGTATTTTGCTACGTCGTTAGCAATACTAAATGTCGTTAATGATCCACGGGTCATGAGCATCTGCTTACCTGTCTCCACAACCTCAATCAACTTAGTAGGGTTGGAATCCAAATCGACCATGTTGCCCGCTTCTTTAGCAGCTTGAGTACCAGAGTTCATCGCCACAGCTACGTCTGCCTGCGCTAGCGCTGGAGCATCATTTGTTCCGTCTCCAGTCATCGCCACTAAACGGCCTTCTGATTGATGTTTGCGAATCAAAGCAAGCTTGTCTTCTGGTGTTGCCTCGGCTAGGAAATCATCCACCCCCGCTTCAGCAGCAATAGCAGCAGCAGTCAATTTATTGTCACCAGTAATCATGATGGTACGAATACCCATCTGACGCAGTTCGTTAAAGCGCTCCTTGATGCCGCCTTTAACAATGTCTTTGAGCTCAACTACGCCCATAACGCGTGTACCTTGCGATACAACTAAAGGTGTGCTGCCACGTCGAGATACGTCATCAACCGATTTCAGAACTTCCTGAGGAAATTGGCCACCCAAGGATTCAATATGTTTTTGAATCGCACTTGCAGCGCCTTTGCGAATTTGTTCTCCATTCATATCCACGCCGCTCATACGTGTTTGAGCAGTAAATGGCACAAACTGTGCGCCAATAGAGTTTATTTCCCGCTCCCTGATATTAAATTTTTGCTTAGCGAGGATAACGATGCTTCTGCCCTCGGGAGTTTCATCTGCCAATGATGCTAATTGAGCAATATCAGCAAGTTCTGACTCGGTTACTCCAGATGCAGCTACAAAATTGGATGCCTGACGATTGCCCAAGGTGATAGTGCCTGTTTTATCTAGCAAGAGCACATCAACGTCACCTGCAGCTTCCACAGCGCGGCCAGAGGTTGCAATGACATTGGCGGCCATCATACGGCTCATTCCGGCAACTCCAATTGCAGACAATAAGCCCGCGATAGTTGTAGGAATCAAGCAAACTAATAAGGCAATCAAAACTGTTATCTGAATTGGTGATCCGCTGCCACTTGCAGCAACGCTAAACATAGAAAACGGTAGCAAAGTTGCAACCACCACTAAGAAAACAATCGTTAGTGCCACCAATAAAATTGTTAAGGCGATTTCATTGGGAGTCTTTTGACGTTTTGCATTCTCGACCATTGAGATCATTCGATCAATGAAGGTCTCCCCTGGATTAACGGTTACACGAACCACAATCCAATCCGATAAAACGCGAGTACCTCCAGTTACTGAAGAAAAATCTCCTCCAGACTCACGAATAACCGGGGCTGATTCACCCGTAATAGCAGACTCATCAACAGAGGCAACCCCTGCAATCACTTCACCATCTGCAGCAATTACATCATTTGCCTCAGCAATAAAAATATCGCCTTTACGCAACTGTGTTGCAGAAACAAGCTCTGATGCTGGACGGTTATCCCAATTTTCAGGAATATTGGCCGCTTTTACCTTCTTAGCCCATGTCTCTTTCTTTAAGCCCCTCAGCGATGCTGCTTGAGCCTTACTACGACCCTCTGCTAATGCTTCAGCAAAATTCGCAAAGAGCACTGTGAACCAAAGCCAAAGCATGACGCCGAGGATAAAACTTGAAGAAGCCTCACCTTCGCCATTTAAAGATTGAATCCACAACAAGGTGGTCAGGATGCTGCCGATATAGACAACAAACATCACTGGGTTTCGCCATTGAATTGACGGGCTTAACTTTCTAAAGCTATCCACAATGGCTGGTTTTACTAACTCGGCATCAAACATGCCTAATTTTCTTTTAGTCATTTTTATCTCCGAGATTAATTAATGAATCACTGGGAGCATTAACTGCTCAACAATGGGGCCAAGAGCAAGGGCTGGCACATAGTTCAATGCTCCAACCAAGATCACAGTACCGGCCAAGAGGACAATAAAAAGTGGTCCGTGCGTAGGCATAGTCCCCTCATTCACCGCTATTTTCTTTTTGGCTGCGAATGCCCCGGCTAACGCAAGCACTGGCACGATGACTCCGAAACGACCAAACCACATTGCAATCGCTAACCAGCTGTTATAGAAAGGGGTATTAGCCGAGAGACCCGCAAAGGCACTACCGTTGTTATTAGCGGCCGAGGTAAACGCATACAAAATCTCAGAAAAACCATGAGCGCCAGGATTGGCAATTCCCGCAACCCCATCGGCACTCATCACCGCAATTGCTGTGCCTACCAATACCAAGATAGGAGTAACTAAGATTGCAATTGCAACCATCTTCATTTCGTAGGACTCAATCTTTTTGCCAAGATATTCGGGGGTGCGACCAATCATTAAACCCGCAATAAATACTGCTAGGATCGCAAAGACCAGCATTCCATACAGGCCTGTCCCTACACCACCAAATACGACCTCACCAAGCATCATGTTCCAAAGAGGAACAAAGCCGCCCATTGGCATAAAAGAATCATGCATTGAATTGACTGCACCGCATGAAGCAAGCGTTGTTATGCTTGCAAAAATACTGGAGTCATCGATTCCAAAGCGAGTTTCTTTGCCCTCCATATTTCCCATAGCGCCATCTACACCTAAGCTAGTAATAACTGGATTCGCTTGAGACTCAAAATGAACGGCGGTAAAAGTCACTGTTAAGAAAATGAGCAGCATAGTTACTAAAACTACCCATCCTTGTCGTTTATCTCCAACCATTCGCCCAAAGGTAAAACACAATGCAGCTGGAATCAAAAAGATAGAAAGAATCTGAATGAAATTAGATAAAGGTGTTGGGTTTTCGTATGGATGTGCAGAATTAGCATTAAAGAATCCACCACCATTAGTGCCGAGCATCTTAATTGCCTCTTGAGAAGCCACCGGCCCCATCGGCAAAGTTTGCTGGTCTGTCGAGGCTGGCTCAGTTAAAGCTACGCCCTTTTCATCTTTGAGCGCTTGACCATCAGCATCAAGCTTAGGCGCATCAAACTTAGTGACCTCCACCGTTTTGACATCCTTGTATGCATCAAAGTTCTGAATGGAGCCTTGACCAACTAGAAAGATTGCATATACAACTGCAATGGGTACCAACACGTATAAGGTAATGCGGGTTAAATCCACCCAAAGATTACCAATTGTCTTAATGCTATTTCTAGCAAAGCCGCGAATAAGTGCAATTACAACCACGATACCGCTTGCTGCAGAGAGAAAGTTTTGTGTGGTGAGCCCCAGCATTTGCGTGAGATAACTCATTGTCCCCTCACCTACATAGGCCTGCCAGTTAGTATTTGTGGCAAAACTAATGGCAGTATTAAAGGATGAGTCTGGGGAAACGCTTGCAAAACCTTGAGGGTTTAGCGGCAGGACTCCCTGAAATAACTGCAATCCAAAGACAAATAGAACACCCAGGATATTGAAGACAATTAAACCAATTGCATAGCTTAACCAGCTCATTTCAACATCTGGATCAATGCCACATACCTTGCATATGAAACCTTCTATTGATCTAAAAGGTTTCTTAGAGGCAATGGCTTGACCGCTCATCACATTGTTAATGAAGCCTCCAAGGGGATAAGCTAAAAGCAATAAGACCCCAACATACAGAACAATTGTCAAAATTGCATGGGTGCTCATGAGAAGTCCTCTGGATTTAATAGTGCAGCAACTAAATAAATTAAAAGCAATGCAGCGGCTAAGCCACTAATGATCTGAATAAAGTTCATTTTTCACCCCTCAATCGTGCACAACCCTTAGCCAGACCAATGGTCAACGCAAGAAATATAAAAATGCAGCCGAGAAACAGTAAGCTCATATCCACCTCTATCCAATTAGATGGTTTGATCTTATAAAGAAGTGTGTAAAAAAGTTATAAAGATTTGAGTGGATTTGTATAAAAATCCTGAAAATAATGCTTTTAGGTGCCGTCTGGGATATGGCTGTTTGTGGCCGAAAGCAGCCCTTGAGCACTTACAAACCAAGGGCAACAAGTAGTTCATTGCTCCGAGCTAGCGCCATATATCTATTGGGGTCTACTGGTGATATTTGCTACACACCAACTACACAAATAGAAAAACGACTTAGGAATTTCTTCCTAAGTCGTTGATTTCATTGGTGGGCCCACCAGGACTTGAACCTGGGACCAAAGGATTCCGGTTTGTGTAGCTTTCACTACTCCCTGGACTATGCCTTCATCATATTCAAACTTAATGTCTGAACTTAGATGGGTGCCGTCTAGT
>NZ_JACVPB010000021.1 GCF_018882085.1 Polynucleobacter sp. AP-Reno-20A-A9
GTTCAACTACCTGTTTGACTGCCTCTAACTTGAACTCTTCAGTAAACCGTCTTCTTGTACTCATGACACACCTCCTAATAGACTAAATATTAGGCTAGAAAGTGTCTATAGAAGTAGTAGCGATTCATTTTGCAGAATGTTGCTCTCCAGCCGTGCTTTTTTAAGCTCCGATCTTAGAAATTCATACTTTTGACGTTCCAGCATGAATCCATGCTAGATTCTAATTTCGAATATCCCATTTCAGGATATTATTTATATAGCCATGAGATAAGAAATGAGAGACAGAGGAATTAAAGAGGTTGTTGAGCTGATAACAGTTGTATTTATCTTAATTTGTATATGGAAAGTTTTTCTTACCTATGCTGATGAATTTAGTACAGCGATCTATGTACTTTTTTTGGGGCTGTCCATATATGCAACTTATTTAATTGTGATCATGTTGCGTGATCATGATTTAGTTATTAGAAAAGGCATGGAATGAAGCTAGTAGCTTATTGCCCAAAGGGTATTCTTGCTCCAAATAGAGTTTTATATGCCATGGTGCCGCCAGGTGAGGTGACTATGGATATCTGGCTTGATTGTTTGGCCAATCGAATTCAGATGATGTTGGATAAAAAGAAATGGTTTAAAAAAAGACTTGCCAATAAGGTATGCAAGATACTAGAGTGGCCGCCATGCGAGGATCTTGAAAACTTTGGTAGGTACATTATTGAATATAAAAACGGCAGATTCAAAAGAGTCATAACTGGCTCTATTCTTAAAGGGGAGAAACCTTTTCCTGCAATGGTCACCGAGCAGGATGATGAGGTTTATGAAGACATCCAAGTAACTAGTCTGGAGGGCTGGGCTGGGCTGGCCTCTCTTGTTACTGGCGGCATTCTATTGAGTGATCAAAATAGACATACAGAGCGTCCAATAAATAAACAATATTTTTCTTCCAAATAAAGATTAGTTACTGGTTAGGGATGGCTTGTCTTAAGACCCCACCTTACCCGTACCCCCCTAAATTGGGGTTAGGAGTCCCACGACTGTCTTACATAGTATTTTGGACTTTAAATATGCCCCCAACTCCTTCCACTTCTGATGTGATTAATCTGGGATCTACTAACTCCATATTTTTCGACCAATACACTTGTTTTCTCGGTGCTAGATTTAATTTCCCTTGCCTGAGTCTCATCAATCTTCCCGCCTTTACCTTTCAGGGCTTGTGAAATTTGCTCCTTTTGTTCATTAGTCCTTTTACGACCACGATTAGATTCAGCAGCCTTTAGTGAGTCTTCCAGTTTTCTTGGAATACCAGATCTTCCTTTGGATATCTTATTTTTGGTTTCATCACTCAATATCACTCCCTTTCTGGGGGACTTCCTACCTTTTAGGGATTGTGAGAGATTATCAATATGCTCGGTTGTAAATTTAATGCCTTTACGTCCTTTAGAGATCGCATCAGCTATTTTTTTTGGTCTTGTGTAGCCTGTAGGTCTGGGATTTTCTTTCCAATGCTGAAGGTTAAGTTCGCTAAGGAGTTTTTTAGTTTCCTCTCTTCTTTTGATGCCTTTAACAGATCCAGCAACTGGAGCCATATTAAATTCTGGTTTTAGCTTACCAATCCAAAAATTTTCCTTCAGAATCCTGATTTCTTCTTTATCAATATTGCATGTCTCAAGAATCTTAAATTCAAATGCTTCAGAGCCATATTTCTGCCACGCTCTAATTAGATGTATGTTCGGATGATTGCCCTTATTTAAACGTTGCCTATGTTCGTTCCACCTCTTCTTGAACGCTTGTGCAGTAGAGCCAACATAGCATCTACCATCACTTAGAAATATGCCGTAAATACCCGTTAAATGTTCTTCATTCATCTTTATCTTCTACAGATTTCATTAATACACTCAGCAGTTGTTTTGGATCGTTTAAATTTAACTTCAAGTAACCGTTTGGTTTCCTGCCCCTAGTCCTCGTTGCATGCTCGTGGAACATCTTAATATGATGGCCCAAATCTTCTAAAAAAAGTAGTTTTGCAGTTGTTCTCTGATGTTGCTCTTTAGACTGCTTTGTATTCCTGCCATGCCTGAATTGTGGGTGGTCTTCTCCAGCTACACTTTTTCTAGTATGAACAGGGGTGGCACCGTGATACCTGCATGTTGAACAGCCGTAAGCTGCAGGGTTAAGGCAACGTTTTTTTGATCGTTTAGTGATCGCTTTGCATTGCCTTGCTCCATGTATTGCAACGCTAGGAAGTGGCATATTAAGGTAACTCCAGTAACAGCGGTAACTCTGGTAACGCAAATATTTCAATATGTCTAAATTTTGCAAAAGTAGTTACATAATGTGTAGGGGGTCTTTTAAGCACCTTAAAAAAAATAAAAGCACTCACCCTATGGAAAGAGGTAACTTCGGTAACTCTCATCACTCTTCATCCCAAGGATTGGTTACATCGCTACTAGAGTTACTGGTGTTACCGCTGCTACCACTATTACCAATATCCTTGCCGTTACTACTGCTACCGTAGTCTATATAGGCAGGTGTATTGCTTAGATGGGTATAGACACCTTTATTGTTATTAACTTGTTGCTCAGCCGTCATTGAGGCAAGTAATTTTCTGACGGTAGATTGTTTTTTGCTCAGCAATTCAGCAATGTCCTTAGGTTTTAATCCCTTGGTGTGTAGCTTTAATAAATCAGTAATTGCCTGCCGTTCCTCGCTAATGAATACTGCTTTAGCAGTACCCAGTAGCCTCCACTCACCATTAGCCTGCCTTGCAATAGCAAGATCATCATCATTAGGTATGTCTCTGCCAATTAGACTCAAGGTGTACATCTTATCGGAGCGGTTTCCATCAATAATCATCACACCGTCTACCGCACCAGTTAATCCCAAAGAACCACTTACTTGCTCTAATGGGTCGGTTTCAGCTTTACCCTTACGGTTATGGGTAACTATCAAGATAGTGCAGCGGTATTTATTAGCAACCTCTGTGATGGGTTCTAATGCCTTGTAATCGCTCTCATAGACGTTATTTCTGCCTGCAGTCGGTCTTACCTTTGCTAGTGTGTCAATCACTACGATTTTGGGCGTTTCTGTTTCAATCAGCTTTACCAGAGCCTCAACACCGCCCTTATCAAACCTTTCCCATTTGGTATGAAGTAGCAGGTTTGGTGTGGAGTAGCCTTGAGGTCGCAACTGTTTAAGACGTGACTGAAGCCTACGGTGATTATCTTCAAGTGCTAGATAAACAGCCTTACCTTGTACAACCTTTTTTCCAAAAACAGTTTCACCAAAAGCTACTGCAAGGCAAGTTTGCAAAGCAAGCCACGATTTGCCAGTTTTAGGTCTGGCTGAGAGTAGGTAGCAGCCCTCTGGAAGAATATCTTGAATGACCCAATTTAAAGGCGGAAAAACTTTGCCAGATAACTCTTCAGCAGTAATCCCTGCCCCTAGAGTGACTGTTGGCTGTTCAAACTCTAAAGTACTTATACCAATCCCAGCAAGCTGACATAAATGACTGATGCCGTACCCATTGGGTCTAGATCCGAGATCCTTCAAGGCTCTTCTGAAGCGGTTCAGTACCGCTACTTCATCGTATTTAGCATAGGATTTATTGTTGTATTCGCCTTTACTGTAGCGAACAAAATACAGTTCACCATCAACTCCATGAATGCGTGCCAGACTATTGGCTACAGCAGACCACGTTTCTTCTATCTGGTTATCAATCTTTGACAGAAGATCAATCAAGCTTTTCTTGGTCAACTTACTTTTGACCTGAGGTGTCTCAATTATTTGGGCTACTTCGGGTGCCTTTTGAACAGGTGTAAGTGATTGAAGATGTGCAAATACCTTCTCTAACGCAGATTCACTAACAAATTTAAGCTGCGAATATTTACTAGCCCAAACATCACCAGTTACGCAATTCCAAAACCCTTTACTAAATACTTCTACAGCATGAGATTCTGAGTACTTTTTAACTTCTGGATATTCGGCTGATAGCTCATTAGGCGGTAACTTGAAGACCTTTTTCTTGGAAGGAGGCATATCGCTTACAACATAAAGCTTTACTCCTGTACCGCTTGGGCTAATTTCAAAGTAACTGTTGTTACATAGTTCAACAATATCTTTACCTAAACCGAGGATTTGAGTACTGCCCCCTACATTTGCAACAAAGCCATCTAAATCCAGCATATATAGATAACCCTGCTTTCCTTCGCATGTAATTAGAGTGCCTTCTTCAGGCTGATAAATTGCTAACGCAACATCCTCGCTACCTGTTTCTTCTATCTTAGTGATTGCATTATGGAAACTGAGGTGTAGGCTGGGATCGTCATTCCCCTTGCCTCTGCCTGTGCTGGTTCGCCAGTCAAATGGACGTTTTTTAGGTTCGCCATCATCAAGGTAATGCTCCCAGAGAACAAACGTATTTAACTCCTTGATAGCTTGCGGTAACTGCTCTATAGTTTTAAAATTGTGTAACATGATGTAGCTTCCTTATTTGATTTCTGTCGGATGGGGTGGTTAGAGCCAAATTTGGATTGCCGTCCTGGTTTGGCTCGTTTTGTTTGTAGCTTCATCATGAAGCCTTGTAGTTGAGGGGATCTTTTTCCCACTCTTCTAGATCGCTGTTTTTCCAAGCCGTTACACCAGCAGAAAGCTTGTGTGACTTTGCGAAAGTACCTTCTTTTGTTTTTCGCCAGACTGTTGCTGGGCTTATTGCGTATTTCTCGCAAACCTGAGTAATTCTCGAGTAGCCTGTAGATAAATTTTTAGCCATTTTTGACTCCCTATAAAGTTAGATGAAACAACATGTCACATCCATGGGGAAGATCATATGACTGGAAATTTCCGCTAAAACGTACCTTTAAGCATTCGATCTCTAATTCGAGCCTCTTCCGAATTAACGGGTAGATGCGGTAGGGTGCTTTGATTTGAAACTACCCCATTTCGTAGGGCGATAAAGGTCTTTTGCAACTCCTCGGCTAATGTCCAAAGAGCAGTCTTTTGAAACTCGAAACCATTTTTTTTGAGTATTGGTCTAATTTCCTCTACTAATTTTGAGGTTTGTCTTTTGCCTAAGAGTCTCTTGAGGGCAATTTCACTAACACTCCTAGAGTGATATGGATTCAATAGCTTATCTTCATATGCCTTAATGAGTGTGTCTAAAGCAGCACTCGCTTTTCGCATCCGCCATGAACCGCTTCCTCCAGCATCAGCTTTATTTGCCCATACCTCAACAGCAACAGACATTATTCCATTCTCAATAAAGTAAGTTTCTAGAGGATTTGGCTTCGGAAGCTTTTTTCTCGGCATCAGATCTTCTTTTTTGTGGGGCTTGGCTTATCAGTATTAGTTGTCTTCGACTTATCTAGGAAATTTGCCCACTCAGCCATCAGCTTTCTTCGCTTTTCCAGTAGATCAGTCCTTTGATAGGCTTGCTGAACTGCATCACCAACTGCATGTCCTGATGCAACCTTCCTCAATTCCTCGGAATAGTTAGTTTGTTCTGCAGCCCAATCACGAAATGTAGACCTAAAACCGTGAGGGACTGCTTTTTCTTTTAACTCCCCTCGATCAATCATGCCCCTCATCAACTCTGAGAGTGCCATATCGCTGAGAGCTTTTTTATTTGGACTTGGAAATATAAGCTTAGATTCTTTGTCTGGGGTTTGACCTGTCCTGGGATTTTCAGACCAAAAGCTTTTAGAGATAATGACTCCTTCAACCTAAGGAGCAGGTATGAAGAGAGCACGGTTTTCAGACGAACAGATTGTTCGGATATTGCAAGAGGCAGA
>NZ_JACVPB010000022.1 GCF_018882085.1 Polynucleobacter sp. AP-Reno-20A-A9
TGATTACATCGAAATTTTTTACAACCCGGTTAGACGCCATAGTTACAACAATGGGCTTTCTCCGGTAAGATTTGAACAGCAGTACCAAGCGAGGTTGGGAAGTGTCTAGGATATTGGTAGCGATTCAAACAGAAAACAAATGTTTATGCAATTCTGTGGATAGCTGGACTTGTCATTATTGTTTTGGGTTGGTTTATTACAAAGTAAAAATATGTAGTAAGCAGCCTTGTGTTTCTTGAAACCACTAAATACTTATATGCACAAATACCGAGCAACAGTTAAAGCAAGCGGACTATGGACAGAAACAATCGTGTTTGCACAAAACCAAGCACAAGCATACGCATTGTTTAAGTCCATCTTCGGTGCCGCCAACGTGCCCCACCAGCCAAGCCAAGTAACATAAGGACTTCAGCCATATGCGTATTAAAGAGATAGAGCAGAGGACTACTACTAGTCCGCTTACACCGCAACAAGCACGCTTGAATGCATTAAAAACGCAGAAAGACAATGTCAGTAAAGCGTTAGACAGCGAAAGAAAGCGTCAAAAAGTAACGAAAGCACAGCAAAACTTACGCAATGCATTATCTGCGTAAGCAGGAAAAGCAGAACACCGTTAAACAGGATTAAACATCCTTAACTGCCGTAGGATTAAGCAAATACAAGGCGATTGAGTACAGTTGCACACATTTGTGTAGCTTGATTACACTTTCATTTATAATTCGAAGTATTGGCCTGGTAGCTCAGTCGGTAGAGCAGAGGATTGAAAATCCTTGTGTCGGTGGTTCGATTCCGCCCCGGGCCACCAAGAATCTCAATAGCCCACTTGTTGGGCTATTTTTATTAGAAGTACTCAATGGTGCTTAGACCTAGCGCCTAGCGTAGTCGGTCACTTTCCATAGAGTCAATCCGTCAATCAGGATTCAGCCACTCTGGCTCTAGATTGGGATATCAGGGTCATCAAATGTCCTTTAAAAGGACAAGTCAATTATTCATCCTTGTGTTGGCAATGTCGTTTTAAACGACAAATATATTTAGGGATTACAGTAATCGCACTTTGATGGATCCGCCTTGATTTGATCCAGCAACATTTCTTCTTTTTTGTACGCACACTTTACGCATGACCATACATTAGCTATTGGCAGATTTGTTGGCGCTTCACAGCCAGAGCATGGCAAGCCCTTCTTTCTTTCTGTGATCCAGAAGCCAGGCGACTCACACTCTGGGCATACAGAATTCATCTTTCTTGAGAGATCTTGTGTAGCCTTCAATATGTTGGCCATACGAGTGGGATTGGTATGAGCTCTTAAATCATTCTCTACAAATACATTACCCTTTTTTGAAAGGTTAGTTGCCCAATCGAAGGCTTCTTTCAAAGACTCAAGATCTTTGATTCCTTTACGACACTCTGGGTGATATTCATCATCAGGTCGAACGACTAATTGATGGGTAGTAAATTGTGCCTCTGAAAGAAGCGCATTTAATTCATCCCAACTTGATACTTGCCGGCTGGTGCTTTGAGCGTGACCGCCAAAAAAACCAATAACTTCATGTTTGCGTATGTCATCTATTAAAACTACTAACTCGTAATTCCAAGGAAGCATGCCCGTATAGGGATCATTATCAAAAGCACCTTCGCTGGCAATGCCAAGCATAGAACCTGATAATTCCATTCCAACCCTAGCCTTTTTTCTGGCGGCATCTAGTTGGGAGCCATATCTTGGAATATCTCTAGTAAAGGTACCTAGTTTGTCTGTGTCATACCCAGAGATATGGACAACTTCTAAGCCATTAGAGTCAAGGAGTTGTGGGCAAATGACCGACTCTTTGCCATGTTGGGTTAGCAAACTCGCCTTGAGTCCAGAATAGGGTTTTGGATGAATTAGCATTTTATTTGGATGTTTTTAAACAAAATATTTGGCTACTGCGCTATAGATTGGAATGCCTAAGATAATATTTAAAGGGAAGGTGATGCCAAGGGACATGCCCATATACAAGGCTGGACTTACCTCGGGCATGGCATGGCGTAATACTGCTGGAACCGCAATATAAGAAGCGCTTGCCGCCAAAATCATCAAAAGGATTGTATCTCCCAAAGAGATATGAAATATATGGCATAGACATAAGGCAATCATGGCATGGGTAGGTGGCGCGATGAAGGCATAAGCTAAAGTCACCGAAGGCTTGCCTTTGAGCTCCCCTAAACTCTTGGCGGCAAGCAATCCCATATCGAGCAAGAAGAATGCTAATAAACCCTTAAATAAATCAATCGAAAAGGGCGCCATGACTTTATGGCCCGAATCACCTGAAATGAGCCCTACTACTAAGGCTCCCAATAAGAGTAGTTGCCCACCATCAGTAAATGATTCGTGAAGTATCTTGCCCAATGAAGTGTGGCTACTGGTATTGCCTGAGCGTTGTTGACGAATTCTGTTGGCAAGAATGATGGCGATGATGATGGCTGGCGACTCCATGAGGGCCATTGCCGCGGCCATGTGTCCGCCATAACTAATACCGCTTTGATCTAAGACCTGTGTAGTAGTAATAAAAGTAACCGCACTAATAGATCCGTAAGTAGCGGCAATCGCGGCGGCATCCAGTTTATCTAGTTTGTATTTAAGACAGTTGTAGCCCAATAGCGGAATGGCTATTGCTAAAGTGATCGCCAGACCAAGACTAATAGCAATCTCAGGAGTAAAGCCTGATTTGTTTAAAGCAAATCCACCTTTTAATCCCAGAGCCATCAGAAGATATAGCGAAAGAAATCGAGAAATGGGCTGTGGAATTTCTAAATTGGATCTCACGAGGCCCGCAAAGATGCCGAAGATGAAAAAGAGGATGGTGGGATCTAACAAGATATTCATAAATTGTCCTTTGAGGCGATCTTAGGGAAATTTATATGTAAAGTAAAATCGATATTAATACGTTTATATATAGATAAATCCTGATGAATATTACTTTTAGGCAGTTAAGACTATTTCTAGCGCTGGCTGAGACTGGAAGCGTCAGTACGGCGGCGCGGATGGTTCATGTCACCCAACCAACGGCCTCTATGGGCTTAAAAGAAATTACGGATGCTGTTGGAGTGCCTCTCTACGAAGTGGTAGCCAGGAAAGTACATTTAACGCAAATGGGTCATGAGTTGGCTAAGACGGCTCGTGCGATTTCTGGGGAGTGGGATTCTTTCGAACAGCAAGTTAATGGCGTCAAAGGGTTAACACGAGGAAAGTTAAAAGTAGCAGTGGTAAGTACCGCTAAATATTTCATTCCCAGAATATTGGGAACTTTTTGTGCGAAGTATCCTCAAATCGATATTTCTCTAGAGGTGCTCAATCGTGATGGTGTAGTGAAAAGATTGGAAGAAAACTTGGATGATCTTTACATCATGTCTCAGCCACCACTTCATCTCGATATAGAAGATGAAGTGTTTATGCCAAACCCTTTGTTATTAGTTGCCCCAAAAGATCACGCTTTTGCCAAAAAAAAGAATATTGATATCAGTGCGCTTAAGAGTGAAAAGTTTATTTTTAGAGAAAAGGGCTCTGGCACAAGAATGGCAACGGATGCTCACTTCAAAAGACTGAAGTACAGCCCTAATGTTAGGTTAGAGCTTGGAAGTAACGAAGCAATTAAGCAGGCAGTTATAGGTGGTCTTGGTATCGCAGTTTTATCCAAGTATTCTCTGGGTGATAAGACAGACCAAGAAGAGGTTGCTATATTGAAATGTAAAGAATTTCCTATTGAATCAAGCTGGCACCTTGTGAGTCCTAAAGGCAAAAAGTTATCTCCAATAGCCACAATCTTTAAGAAGCATCTATCTCAACAGGCTAAAAGCTGGAAATAGAGTCAGGCATCCTGGGCCCTGGTCGATTCCGCCCCGGGCCACCATAGATAACACTGATACACCCTAATCGAATGGTTAGGGTGTTTTAGTTTGTACGCTACCCCCGCTGTTTTAACGCTACCCCGGTAATCCCCCCACAGGTTAACTGATCTCAGAGGTAGAATTTTCTCAATAAGAGGAGTTCTACATGAAGCGTTCTAAATTTACCGACAGCCAGATCATGGATGCCCTAAAGCGGGTTGATGCTGGC
>NZ_JACVPB010000023.1 GCF_018882085.1 Polynucleobacter sp. AP-Reno-20A-A9
TGAACTGACCCACAAAAGTTGGACAGTTTTGTTAGGTTACCAGAAGGGATTGAGTTCGGTAATGAACCGGGCTCAATCCCTTTAGTTTTTGTTTGATCCGATCATGGTTGTAGTAGTGGATGTATTCCTCAAGCTCCGTTTTAAATGATTCGATACTTTCAAACCTCTTCCGATAGAAGAACTCTGTTTTCATAATCCCAAACCAGTTTTCCATCACTGCGTTGTCTAAGCAGTTACCTTTTCTAGACATGCTTTGAGTAATGCCTTGTTTCTTTATAGCTTGTTGATAAAACCCCATTTGATATTGCCAGCCCTGATCTGAGTGCAGCATGGGTTTGTCTTTTGGTCCCAGTTGTTTAAATGCGCTTTGGAGCATCTGCATGACGCTGCTAATCTGTGGCCGATCGCTAATCTCATAGGAGATGATCTCTTGGTTATAAAGATCTAAGATCGGCGAGAGGTATACCTTCTCACCCCTGATGTTGAACTCCGTCACATCAGTAACCCACTTCTGATTGGGTTTACTGGCCGCAAAGTTACGCTCTAATAAGTTGGGTGCTACCTTACCAATGCCGCCTTTATAGGACTGATAGCGTTTAGGTCTAACAAGGGATTTAAGCCCTAGTTGCCCCATCAGCTTTTGTACGGTCTTGGGATCAAGGTAACGATGTTGGTTGCTCAGCTCTAAATGGACTCGCCGATAGCCATAGCGGCCCTTGTGGCGATGGTAGATTGCGCCAATTTGAGTCTTAGCATCCAGATAGGGGTCGACTTTAGCGCTAGCACTTAGCTGGTAGTAATAGACACTCCTGGCCATATTGGCAATGCCTAGGATAGTTTGCAAAGGGTACTGCTGCCTTAACTCGGTGACGACTTGGATCTGTTCTTGTTTGCCAAGTACTTTTGCTGAGCTAAGGCTTCGAGCTTTTTTAAGTAAGCGTTCTCCACCTCTAAATAGTGCGACTTCAGCAAGAGTTCTTCATGCGTAAGCTGCTCTGAAGGTTTAGCTAGGAGTGCTTGGATCTCACTTCGTTTTGACATGGGTGGCCGTCCCTTGGGTTTAGGTTCTAGGGCTGTAATACCGCCTTCATTGTAGAGGCGTTGCCATGCGGAGATAGTGCTGGGAGAGGCGATATTAAAGTGGGCTGCCGCTTGATTAATGGAGAGCTGATCTTGCGCCATTGCCTTGAGTACGGCAAGCTTAAAAGCACTGGGGTGATGAGTGTAAGTCTTGGTTAGACTTTTTTGACCATGAGTTTTAAAGGCATGAACCCATGTGCGGACATAGGTAAATTTAACGCCATACCGTTTTGCCGTTGCGGTAAATCCTTCTTTACCTGACAGATAGTGATGAATGACTTCTAGCTTAAAGTCTTTGCTGTATTTGGACATGAGACTGACCCTTTTGAGTTGGATTGGATGTCCAACTTTTGTGGGTCAGTTCA
>NZ_JACVPB010000024.1 GCF_018882085.1 Polynucleobacter sp. AP-Reno-20A-A9
CCCGCCTGAGACCGCCTGACTTTAAAAACTCTTTAACTACCTTTAGCTTGAACTGCTTGCTGTACTTGCTCATAAAACAAAACCCCCTTGGTTGGACATAATGTCCAACTTTTGGGGGTCAGTTCATTCGGGTGGCTTTTTTGTTCCTGATAGCTTGAGCTACCTACTCAATCCAAGTAACAAAGTCTTCCTTAGGTCTTCTAACTTTTTTCAAGTTGAGCAACCAGTCCACATCTGCCTTTCTGTATCCCAGCGGCAGCATGACAACGCTCCGTAAACCTTTTGCTTTGAGGTCGAGGATTTCATCGAGAGCCGTAGCATCAAATCCCTCCATGGGTGTGGAATCCACTTGTTCGTATGCGGCTGCAATGAGGGCGGTTCCAAGTCCAATATAAGCTTGCTTTGCGGCATGGGTGTAATTGGTTTCAGCATCTCTTGCGGTATAGCCAGTCAGGAGCTTTTGACGATAGATGTCACCAGCTTCACTCTTAAAATTGCGCAGCTTCTCAGTCATATCAAATGATTGATTGATTCTGTCTGCTGTATAGGTATCCCAAGCAGCAAAAACGAGCAAGTGAGAAGAATCCACCACTTGGGTTTGATCCCAGGAGATTACTTTGATCTTTTCACGAATGGCTTTATTGGTAATCACAAGCACTTCATAAGGCTGTAATCCACTGGAGCTAGCAGTCAAACGAATGGCCTCTAGTATTTGCTCTACCTTCTCCTGTGGTACAGACTTTGTGGGGTCCATTTTCTTGGTGGCATAGCGCCACTGTAGTTTGTCAATCAAGCTCATTCTGATTTCCTTGGAATTAATATAGTAAAAGATGGCACAGTGTAATTTATAACGGGGGCTAGTGCTAAACGAGCTAATATGTAGGCATTCAATCTCAAAAGACCGGAACATGAATCAAATTGAAATTATTCGGGATGTCAGTGATGTGATGGATGCTCTGGGGGTTGCAGTAGTTTCCATCGGTGTTTTATGGGGCCTCTTCTGTTTTGCAAAAGGCCTGATCACTCAGACGGCTGATGTCGCCTATAAAACCTTTCGCATACAAATCGTGCGCTCACTCATTTTGGGGCTCGAAGTCTTGGTTGCGGGAGATGTCATTCGGACAGTAGCAATCAGCCCAACTTTGACTAGTGTGGCGGTATTGGGCGCCATCGTTTTGATTCGTTGCTTCTTAAGTTGGTCCCTGACTTTAGAGATTGATGGTCGCTGGCCATGGCAAGCGCCTAGACCAGGTCAGTCAGAATAAGTGTTATCTAAGCGCTAAATGAAAAAGGGAGTCGAATGAACTGACCCACAAAAGTTGGACATCCAATCCAACTCAAAAGGGTCAGTCTCATGTCCAAATACAGCAAAGACTTTAAGCTAGAAGTCATTCATCACTATCTGTCAGGTAAAGAAGGATTTACC
>NZ_JACVPB010000025.1 GCF_018882085.1 Polynucleobacter sp. AP-Reno-20A-A9
TGAACTGACCCCCAAAAGTTGGACAGTTTAGTTAGGTTAGCACGAGGGATTGAGTTCGGTAATTTACCGGGCTCAGTCCCTTTAGTTTTTGCTTAATTCGATCATGGTTGTAGTAGTGGATATATTCCTCTAGCCCCGCCTTAAATGATTCAATAGTCTCAAACTTCTTTTGGTAGAAGAACTCGGTCTTCATAACCCCAAACCAGTTCTCCATGACAGCGTTGTCTAAGCAATTACCTTTTCTAGACATGCTTTGAGTAATGCCTTGCTTGTGCAGGGCCTGTTGATACAGCCCCATCTGGTATTGCCAACCCTGGTCTGAGTGCAACATAGGTTTGTCTTTTGGTCCCAGATGTTTAAATGCGCTTTGGAGCATTTGCATTACTGAGCTAATCTGTGGCCGATCGGCAATCTCATAGGAGATGATCTCTTGGTTATAGAGGTCTAAGATCGGCGATAGGTATACTCGCTCACCTTTGATATTGAACTCAGTGACATCAGTGACCCACTTCTGATTGGGTTTGCTTGCTCCAAAGTTACGCTCTAGTAAATTGGGTGCCACCTTACCGATAGTGCCTTTATAAGACCGGTATCGCTTAGGTCTCACAGTCGATTTAAGTCCTAATTGGGTCATGAGCTTTTGCACTGTCTTGTGGTTTAAGTGTTGGTGCTGATTGCATAGCTCTAGGTGTACTCGCCGATAGCCATAACGGCCCTGGTGGACATTAAAGATCTGGGTAATGCGCTCTTTAGTACCCTGATAAGGGTCGGCTTTACTACCGGCTTCTCGCCAGTAGTAATAAACGCTTTTAGCCATCTTGGCGATGAGTAGTAAATCGGATAAATGGTAGTGCTGCCTTAGCTCAGTAATTACTTGGGCTTGCTCTCTTTTGCTGCTTTGCTCTGAGCTAAGGCTTCTAACTTTTTTAGGTAGGCACTCTCGGCCTCGGCATATTCCAGGCGTCTTCGCATCTCTGCTGGCGTGAGCTCAGAGATGGGCTTTTTAAGTAGCGCTTTGATATTGAAGTGGGGCATAGGAGATCGTCCTCTCGGTCGATTAGCAAGGGCTGTAATACCGCCTTCATTGTAGAGTTTTTGCCATTGCAAAATGGTGGTCATACTCCCAATCCCAAAGTGGGCGGCAGCTGGCCTAGCCGATATCTGGTGCGCAGCCATGTGCTGCAGAACTTGGACTTTAAACTCTGGGGAGTAGCGTTGGAAGCTGGGGTTAAGGCCACTATGACCATGGGCTTGATAAGCCAAGGTCCATTTACGGACATCTGAATGGCTAATCTTAAATAAGTGACCTACCCGCCT
>NZ_JACVPB010000026.1 GCF_018882085.1 Polynucleobacter sp. AP-Reno-20A-A9
TGAATCGCTACCAATATCCTAGACACTTCCCAACCTCGCTTGGTACTGCTGTTCAAATCTTACCGGAGAAAGCCCATTGTTGTAACTATGGCGTCTAACCGGGTTGTAAAAAATTTCGATGTAATCAAAGATATCTTCTCTTGCTTTTGCTCTGCTGGCATAGGTTTTACGTTTGATCCGCTCCCGCTTGAGTAGTTGAAAAAAGCTCTCCACTACGGCGTTGTCATGGCAGTTTCCACGCCGACTCATGCTTTGCTTGAGGTTGTGTTCTTTTAAGAACGCCTGCCACTCGTAACTAGAAAACTGGCTGCCTTGATCGGAGTGGATCATCACTGTTTGCTGGGGTTTGCGTTTCCATAAAGCCATCAGCAAAGCTGAGACTACGAGCTCCTTATCCATCCGCCCTTGCATCGACCAGCCTACAATCTGGCGGGAGAATAAATCCAAGACCACCGCCAGGTACAGCCAACCCTCATGCGTGCGGATATAAGTAATGTCCGTTACCCAGGTCTCATTAGGCCCTAAAACATCAAACTGCTGAGCCAGGTGATTGGGAGCGGCGACATGAGGCTTACCAGCATGATGCCGTGGTTTGCGCTTGTAACCTGTTTGAGAGCGTAGGCCTTGCGCCTTCATCAAGCGATACACCCGCTGCTCACCACAAGCAATCCCCAGATCTTGCAGATCATCATGGATCTTGCGATAACCATAGATGGTGCCGCTTGCCAGCCACGCTTGCTTAATCTGGGTCACAATCATTTGGTTCTCACACGCTCGAGACGAGAGTGGCTCTTTAAGCCAGGCGTAATAGCCACTGTGGTGGACTCGTAAAACCTTGCACATGGTGCGGATGGCATGCTCATGCTGGTGCTTTTTGATGAAGGCGTACTTTAACCGGACTCCTTGGCAAAGTACGCGGCGGCCTTTTTTAGGATGTCGCGCTCTTCGGTAACCCGCCGCAGCTCCGCCTCCAGTCTTTTAAGCTTAGCCGTTTGATCATCCCCCACTAGACGCTGCTCAGCTGGAATGCCATATTTATTAACCCAGGCATACAGGCTATGGGGTGAGGTGCCCAGCCTAGCAGCCACATCTCGAACACCAAAACCCCGTTCAACTACCTGTTTGACTGCCTCTAACTTGAACTCTTCAGTAAACCGTCTTCTTGTACTCATGACACACCTCCTAATAGACTAAATATTAGGCTAGAAAGTGTCTATAGAAGTAGTAGCGATTCA
>NZ_JACVPB010000027.1 GCF_018882085.1 Polynucleobacter sp. AP-Reno-20A-A9
GGCCTTGATTTCAACCCGTCGATGCAACAGATTGGGCAAAACGTTCTGCCGGTGTTTGATAGTTTAGTGTTTTTCTAGGGCGTTCATTAAGTTGCCTTGCTACAGCATTGAGTTTGGCTTGGGAGTAATTAGCTAAGCTCATTCCTTTTGGGAAGTACTGTCTTAATAGCCCATTGGTATTTTCATTAGATCCTCGTTGCCAAGGATGCTGAGGATCACAAAAATACACTTGCACATCGGTAGCTAGAGTAAAGCGTTTGTGTTCAGACATTTCTTTACCTCGATCCCATGTTAAAGATTTGTAGAGCTCTTGCGGTAACTTGCGGGCATGCTTGATGAGTGCATTGACCACCGTCTCACTGTCTTTACGAGCCACCTTGACTAGCATCACATAGCGAGTCTGGCGCTCTACGAGAGTGGCGATCTGACTATTGGCATCCCCATATAAAAGATCACCCTCCCAGTGTCCTGGCACTGCGCGATCTTCTGCTTCGGCTGGCCTTTCTCTAATCGAGACTGCATCCTTAATTTTTCCAAGCCCCACATCCTTCAACGTGTGATGCCGTGAGCGGCGCATGATGCGGGTGCGTCGTAAATGCTGTGTGAGCTCTTTCTTTAAGGCTCCGCGGGCTTGGATGAAGAGGCTAAGGTAGATCGTTTCGTGTGACACCTGATAGTCCTCCTGATCTGGATAAGTCTCTTTTAGCCATCCGGCAATCTGTTGTGGTGACCAGTAGTGCTGCAGTTTATCTGCCACCAGATGCGCTAAGGCTTTATTCAAGACTAGTTTACAAGTCTGAGGGCGATGTGCCCGATCCCAAGCAGACTGGTCTGATTGATTGGCTCGATAGCTCTCTGGACCGCCATTGCGGCTAATCTCACGACTAATCGTAGAAGGCGAGCGGCCCAACTCGGTAGCAATTGATCTCATGGATTGACCACTTGCTATGCTGCGTGAGATGGCTTCCCGTTCATCTAAGGTTAATGCTAGTTTGGATCGAGTTCGCTCTGGCGGTCTAATGCCACCAGTTTGCACAAAGATGCCTTGTATGGATGAATGATTGCGATCAAATAACTGGGCAATCTGCTGGAGAGAATCTCCCTTTTTCCAGCGCTCCCACATTAAAGCCTTCTGGGTAGCTGTGTAATAGATTCGAGGTCGTTGTTTCATGAGCAACACTCCTTGCGCTTACGCAGTTTGTAGTGTGTTGCATCGACGGGTTGAAATCAAGG
>NZ_JACVPB010000028.1 GCF_018882085.1 Polynucleobacter sp. AP-Reno-20A-A9
CAACTACCTGTTTGACTGCCTCTAACTTGAACTCTTCAGTAAACCGTCTTCTTGTACTCATGACACACCTCCTAATAGACTAAATATTAGGCTAGAAAGTGTCTATAGAAGTAGTAGCGATTCAAAAAAAATTAACGTGAGGCAAGCAAACCGGTGGGCGGACATTGCGCTGTTATTGCAAATAACATTGCCTATGAAGGCTGAATTATTAGTCTTTATTTTGATTTAAATCAAACTTAGTAGACGATTACTGTATAAGATAAAAACATAAGATCAGTATTTGGTATTAACCAATCGGTAGATGATATGTATAAAAAAATATTAGTAGCAGTAGACAATAGTGATACCGGGAAATTAGCCCTTAAGGAGGCTGTCAAGATCGCTAAAGAGCTTGGGTCAAAGTTACGTATAGTCTATGTGATCGATTCCTTTAATGTTTATCCTGCAGCCGAGTATGTGAGCTATGAAGATTTGAAGGAGTCGATGGAGCAAGAGGGTAAATTAATTCTTGATGCTGCAAAGGCTAGTTTAAAGTCATCCGCAATCTCATTCAGCCAGCATCTTTTGAAAACTACCACGAAAAAACCAAGAATTGCCGAAGCAATTGCTGCTGATGCAGAAAAATGGGGGGCGGACTTAATTGTTGTCGGGACCCACGGACGGCGAGGTTTCAGTCACTTTCTGCTAGGAAGCGTTGCCGAATCAATTATTCGCGCGGCAACTAAGCCTATCTTGCTAATTCGCGGTGGCGTTGACCTGTCTGGTTTTATCGGACCAATTTCATCTAGAAACTCTGGCTCCCGTTATTAATTCCTTTTGCCATCCAGCGACAAACTCTGTTGGGGTTTGATAATCCAAACTTGAGTGTGGCCTGATTAA
>NZ_JACVPB010000029.1 GCF_018882085.1 Polynucleobacter sp. AP-Reno-20A-A9
GGTAATCCCCCCACAGGTTAACTGATCTCAGAGGTAGAATTTTCTCAATAAGAGGAGTTCTACATGAAGCGTTCTAAATTTACCGACAGCCAGATCATGGATGCCCTAAAGCGGGTTGATGCTGGCTTAGCGGTTCCCGAAGTCTGTCGCGAACTAGGTATTAGTTCAGCTACTTTCTACAAGTGGCGTGCCAAGTATGGTGGCATGGATACCTCCATGATGGCTCGCATGAAGGAGCTTGAGGCTGAGAACGCCCGCTTAAAGAAGATGTACATCGAAGAGAAGCTCAAGGCAGAGATACTCAATGAGGCCCTCACAAAAAAGTGGTGAGGCCGTCTCACAGACGTGAGATGGCCCAAAAGGCAGTCAGAGATAAGGCAATCCCCATTCGGTTGGCCTGCGCTATCTTTAGCGTGAGTGAGACCTGTTACCGCTATGAAGCGAAGAACAATGCGCAGAATGAACTCATTGCGAATTGGCTGATCCGCTTAACGGATAACAACCGCAGTTGGGGCTTTGGCCTTTGCTATCTGTATCTACGCAATGTCAAGAACTACACATGGAACCACAAACGCATCTACCGGATTTACCGCGAGCTTGAGCTCAACCTACGCATCAAACCCCGAAAACGTTTAGTGCGAGATAAACCCGATGCGTTGGTGGTACCGCTGAGCAT
>NZ_JACVPB010000002.1:0-62326 GCF_018882085.1 Polynucleobacter sp. AP-Reno-20A-A9
GGACTTTAAACTCTGGGGAGTAGCGTTGGAAGCTGGGGTTAAGGCCACTATGACCATGGGCTTGATAAGCCAAGGTCCATTTACGGACATCTGAATGGCTAATCTTAAATAAGTGACCTACCCGCCTAAGACCGCCTGACTTTAAAAACTCTTTAACTACCTTTAGCTTGAACTGCTTGCTGTACTTGCTCATAAAACAAAACCCCCTTGGTTGGACATAATGTCCAACTTTTGGGGGTCAGTTCAGTAGGTGGCTTTTCTTATAAGTGCAGATTGCTTACTTGCGGATATGCGCTTTGCGAGCAGCATCTTGCGACATGCCAGCACCAGCGCCTTCACGAGACTCTTTTTCAGCAGTAATTTCTTTACGGCGCTCTTTGCAAGAACCAGCAATCTCCTGCAAAGCCTTACGTGCGCGCGCTGCAGAAGCTTTAATGCCTTTGCCTTGAAACTTTTCGTTCTCAGCTTTGTAGTTTTCAAAAGCTTCTAGTAATTTATCGTGATGAGACATATATTCCTTTTTTGGGTTGTTTTTATTTAAAAATGTTTGTTAATTAAATTTCTTCAGCAGGCGCTATATCAGCCTTAGCACGCTTACCTGGCAATACTGGAGTTTCGAAGTTCAATAGAACCTTGCCATCAGCAGCAATATCGACATCCACGTGACCACCTTGAGCTAACTTACCAAACAGTAGCTCGTCAGCAAGGGCTTTACGCACAGTATCCTGAATAATGCGTTGCATCGGACGCGCACCCATTAGAGGATCGAAGCCGTGTTTTGCTAGATGAGCACGCAAAGCGGGACTAAAGGTGGCATCCACCTTCTTCTCGTGGAGTTGCTCTTCTAGCTGCATCAAGAACTTATCAACTACACGCATGATGATGGACTCATCAAGAGCTTTGAAGGAAACAATAGCATCCAAGCGATTGCGAAACTCTGGCGTAAAGAACTTCTTGATATCGGCCATCTCATCGCCAGACTCACGCGCATTGGTAAAGCCAATGGTCGATTTCTGCATCGCCTCAGCGCCAGCATTGGTAGTCATGATGATGATCACGTTACGGAAATCAGTCTTACGACCATTGTTATCCGTCAAAGTACCATGATCCATTACCTGCAACAGAATATTGAAAATATCTGGGTGGGCTTTTTCAATTTCATCTAATAAGAGCACACAATGCGGTTTCTTATTCACGGCCTCAGTTAACAATCCGCCCTGATCAAATCCTACATAACCTGGAGGTGCGCCAATCAAGCGACTCACTGCATGACGCTCCATGTACTCGGACATATCAAAACGGAGTAACTCAATACCTAGAATGTAGGCAAGCTGTTTAGCAACTTCAGTCTTGCCAACGCCTGTTGGTCCAGAGAACAAGAATGATCCGATCGGTCTATCAATCTTGCCCAGACCAGCACGAGTCATTTTGATAGCACTAGCCAAGGCTTCGATCGCAGGATCTTGTCCAAAGACCACACTCTTAATATCGCGATCCAAAGTTTGCAACTTGCTACGATCGTCTACAGTGACTGATTGCGGCGGTATGCGTGCAATCTTCGCTACGATCTCTTCAATCTCAGGGCGCCCAATAGTTTTCTTCTGCTTAGACTTCGGCAAAATACGCTGAGCAGCACCAGCTTCATCGATGACGTCAATTGCCTTATCAGGCAAATGACGATCATTAATATAGCGAGCGGAAAGTTCTGCGGCAGCCACCAAAGCAGCAGCCGCATACTTCACACTGTGATGTTCTTCGAAGCGTGATTTCAAGCCACGCAGAATTTGCACTGTTTGATCTACGGTTGGCTCTACAACATCCACCTTCTGAAAACGACGTGATAAAGCCGCATCCTTTTCAAAGATGCCGCGATATTCTGTAAAGGTAGTTGCACCGATACATTTCAGCTGGCCATTAGACAAAGCGGGTTTCAATAAATTGCTCGCATCTAATGTACCGCCAGAAGCTGCGCCCGCTCCAATCAGCGTATGAATCTCATCAATAAACAAAACACCATGAGTATGATCTTTGAGTGACTTGAGAACGCTCTTCAAGCGCTGCTCAAAATCACCACGGTATTTAGTACCCGCTAAAAGAGCGCCCATATCTAAAGAGTAAACAGTGGCGTTGGCCAAAATATCAGGCACATCACCTTTCACGATTCTCCAGGCCAAGCCCTCAGCAATTGCTGTCTTACCTACCCCAGCCTCACCCACCAATAACGGGTTGTTTTTGCGACGACGGCACAGCACTTGAATAACGCGCTCTACCTCGCTCTCGCGCCCAATCAATGGATCAATCTTGCCTTGACGAGCCATGACATTGAGGTTTTGCGTGTATTGCTCAAGGGGACTTTCTTTACCGGAAGCACTAGACTCCTCAGCCTCCTGGGAGGGCTCAACGGGCTTCACATGCTCCGATTGATCTTTACGCACACCATGACTAATGAAGTTCACAACATCTAAGCGGGTAACGCCCTGCTGTTGCAAGAAATAAACCGCATGCGAATCTTTTTCGCCGAAGATGGCGACCAGCACATTTGCACCAGTCACTTCTTTCTTACCATTCGATGTTGACTGCACATGCATGATGGCGCGCTGAATCACACGCTGAAATCCTAGCGTGGGTTGTGTATCAACCTCATCATTGCCTGGCACCACAGGTGTGTTGTCGTTAATAAAGTTTTTGAGTTGAGCGCGTAGCTCTGCGATATTGACTGCGCAAGCCTTTAAGACCTCTACCGCAGTAGCGTTATCCAGTAAGGCCGCGAGCAAATGCTCAACTGTGATGAACTCATGTCGGGATGCCCTTGCGTCAACAAACGCCATGTGCAAACTCACTTCTAATTCTTGGGCAATCATGCTTCCTCCATAGTGCACTGTAGTGGGTGACCCGCTTCACGGGAGAGTTCGATAACTTGATGCACTTTCGTAGCGGCAACATCGCGGGTAAATACTCCGCAAACACCTTTGCCAACTAAATGTACTTGCAACATGATGCGTGTAGCTGTTTCGTGATCCTTATTAAAATACTCCTGAATCACCATCACCACAAATTCCATTGGCGTGTAATCGTCATTCATTAATAAAACTTTATACATCGAAGGCGCCTTTACTTGCTCGATTTGCTTTTCGAGCAGAAGGGTGTCTTCAATATACGGATTACTGGGATTACCAGTAGTGGGATTTTTTGGCGCGCGACTCATGAGAAACATTCTAAACACAGATATCCAAACTTTAATTTACAGGGGTCATGTTGCGAAAAACACGCAAAAACCCCCTCTTAAACCCATATTGGGGCATTTTTCTATAAAAAAAGGGGTAATTACTAGGGGGTAGGGGCATATAACTCCTTGACACCCCTCGAAAAAGGGCAAACAATCGGGGGGTAGGCTTCAAAAGAGGTTCTATTTAGGCGTGTTGTGGATTGAGACTGATTAAAAAGTATTTACCCTCATCACGGTTGTTTTAAGTTTATGTAATGGAGTTCGCATGGCGACCGGAATTGTTAAGTGGTTCAATGATGCAAAAGGTTTTGGCTTTATCAAACCTGATGATGGTGAAGAAGAGTTGTTCGCGCATTTCAGCGCAATTACTATGCCTGGGTTCAAAACCCTCAAGGAAAACCAAAAGGTAACGTTTGACATTACCCAAGGTCCTAAAGGCAAGCAAGCTACCAATATCCAAGCGGCTTAATAGTCCTTAGATCATTATTAAAAACCCAGGACTTGTTCCTGGGTTTTTTTTCGTCTGCAATTTCCCTCGCTTAAAATACAAGGCATGTCTATAACAATCCTTAGTACCCCAACCTTCTTGCGCCAAGTATTTTCTACTGCGCTCATTCTTTGCTCCACCCTAACGCTTGCTCAGGTTAACGTCGGACTACCCACTATTGAATTAAAGACGGGCATCTATCGCATACAGGCTGAGCTTGCCGATACACCGAAGGCTAGAGAGGTTGGCCTCATGAACCGCACAAGCATGCCAACGAATTCTGGAATGTTATTTATTTTTGAACAAAAGGCAGGTCACTGCTTCTGGATGAACAACACTAAGATCCCACTCTCAATTGCATTCATTGCAGATGATGGGAGAATTGTGAATATTGAAGAGATGCAGGCTGAAACTACCAATAATCACTGCCCTAAGGCGGCAGTGCGTTATGCACTGGAGATGAATAAGCAATGGTTCTCTGAGCGCGTGATTGTCCCAGGTACGGTGGTTACGGGTTTACCAAAAAAATAATCTGGGCTAGTTCGAAATAATTCATCTTGAGCCAATAAAAAACGCAGACCGAGGTCTGCGTTTTGTTTTAGAGCATCTTTGATTTATTCAAAGTGGCAAACATAGTGCACTGGTTGCTCAGCACGAATGATGAAGTAGCCACCCTTCTCCACCTCCCAGCTTTGACCGGCCTTGAACTCTTGCTCAGGGGCGCCATTGATGCTGACAAAAGCATTGCCATCAACTACTTCCATAATCTCGCTGGTGCTTAAGTCAAAGCGTAAAGTGCTTGGTAACACCACGCCAACCGACTTGCGAATGCCATTAGGCAATGTCACGGTATGGGAAACACACTTGCCATCAAAAAATACATTGGCTTTTTTGCCTACGGAAACTTGATCAAATTGCATGCTAATTCTTTCTTATCTGTTTGGTTCTAATCGTTTACTTTTAGTTATTTCTGAGCGCGCTTACGTCTAGCTGTTTCGGCAATTCGCATACGCAAGGCATTGAGCTTAATAAAACCACCAGCATCTGCTTGGTTGTATGCGCCGCCATCATCGTCAAAGGTTGCGATGTTTTGATCAAATAAAGTATTGACTGAGTCACGTGAAATCACAGAGACGGAACCTTTGTAGAGCTTTAAGCGCACAACGCCGTTAACAGCCTGTTGCGTGTGATCAATCAAGGTTTGTAGGGCGAGACGTTCTGGTGCCCACCACAAGCCGTTATAGATCAGGCTGGCGTAACGTGGCGTCAAGTCATCCTTCAAGTGCGCCACTTCACGATCCAAGGTAATACTTTCAATACCACGGTGAGCCTTTAGAAGAATTGTGCCGCCAGGAGTTTCGTAACAGCCACGGCTCTTCATGCCAACAAAGCGGTTTTCTACTAAATCAAGACGGCCAATGCCATGTTTGCCGCCAAAACGATTTAGTTCAGCCAACAACTCGTGCGGCTTATAGGCTTTGCCATCAATTGCTACTGGGTCACCAGCTTTAAATTCGATTTCAATAATTTCTGGAGCATCTGGAGCCTTTTCAGGAGAAACGGTCCAACGCCACATAGACTCTTCTGCTTCTGCATTTGGATTCTCGAGGTGACGGCCTTCATAACTGATGTGCAAAAGGTTGGCATCCATTGAGTACGGTGAACCGCCTTGCTTATGCTTCATCTCAACCGGAATGCCATGCTTTTCTGCGTAAGCCATCAACTTCTCACGCGAGAGAAGATCCCATTCACGCCAAGGAGCGATTACCTTGATTCCTGGTTCAAGAGCGTAGTAACCCAATTCAAAGCGAACCTGGTCATTTCCTTTGCCAGTAGCGCCGTGCGATACAGAGTCGGCGCCAGTTAAGCGAGCAATTTCAATTTGACGCTTAGCGATTAATGGACGCGCAATAGATGTACCCAATAAATATTCACCCTCGTAAATCGTATTCGCGCGGAACATTGGGAATACAAAGTCACGTACAAACTCTTCGCGCAAGTCATCAATAAAAATGTTTTCAGGCTTGATGCCAAATTGCAAAGCCTTAGCGCGTGCCGGCTCCAACTCTTCACCCTGACCTAAGTCAGCGGTAAAGGTTACGATCTCACAGCCATAGGTATCTTGAAGCCATTTCAAGATCACGCTTGTATCTAGACCGCCGGAATACGCTAAGACTACTTTTTTAATGTCGGACATATTTTTCTTATTCAATCAAAATTAATGAAAACGAATTGCTGATTATTTACTGATTATTTTATTGCTGAAGTTGTGTTGGTTAATCCAAACGACCGCAGAGTAAATACTCCATCAGGGCTTTTTGGACGTGCAAACGATTTTCCGCCTCTTCCCAAACAATACTTTGCGGCCCATCAATCACTCCTGCTGAAACTTCTTCACCACGGTGCGCTGGCAAGCAGTGCATAAATAGTGCGTCAGGCTTAGCCAAGGACATCAACTCTTCATCAACCATCCAATCCTGGAAAGCATTCATACGTGAAGTATTTTCAGCCTCATAACCCATGCTGGTCCAGACGTCGGTACTAACTAGGTCAGCACCTTTGCAAGCTTCTTTTGGATCAGCGCAAATTGTTAAATGCCTTGCAGATTGTGGCGATAAACGCGTCTCGTCCAACTGATAACCCTCTGGCGCGGAGAAGCGCAACTGAAAATCGAGACATTCAGCAGCCTGCAACCAGGTATAGGCCATATTATTGGCATCCCCTACCCAAGCCACTGTTTTACCTTGGATTGGGCCACGCGCCTCTACAAAGGTGAAGATATCGGCCAATACTTGGCAAGGATGAAATTCATTTGTGAGGCCGTTGATGACCGGCACCCGTGAATTCGATGCAAAACGCTCAATAATGTCTTGGCCAAAGGTACGAATCATGATGATGTCAGTCATCCGCGAAATTACCTGAGCAGCATCTTCTACAGGCTCACCACGACCCAACTGAGTATCTCGTGTATTTAGATATACCGCATGACCACCAAGCTGATGGATGCCTGCCTCAAAGGACAGGCGGGTACGGGTGGAATGCTTCTCAAAAATCATTGCCAAGGTGCGGTCATGCAGTGGGTGCCAAGTTTCATAGCTCTTAAACTTGGCCTTGAGCCACGCCGAACGCTTGAGCAAATAGTCGTACTCTTCACGTGTGAGGTCAGAAAACTGCAGGTAGTGCTTTACCTGACCGGGCACTTGCGGCTTCGCCAGAGATGTCATAGTTGAGCTTTCTACTAAAGTTTTGGCTTGCATTTTTTTCTTCAAACATTCGGTTGCACGAAAATAGACCCTAAAGCCATCTTACGGCCAACTTGGGCTGTTAAGCTAGAGGACTTAGAACACTATTTCTACTACCATCATTACGCGAACTTGAACCACAAAAAGCTTTTCATTCAAGGCATTACCACTTCTGGCAAACCATTTCGGCCCAGTGATTGGGCGGAGCGTCTGTGCGGGGTGATGGCTACTTTTCGCCCTCCCGGTGACTCCGGGGACCCTCGCTTCACTTATTCGCCCTATGTCAGACCAGTGCTTATTGCAAAAGTGAAATGCGTTGTTATCGATACTCGACTGAGGGACCTAGATCCTCGAGCGCTAGACTTTGTCATGAACTTTGCCAAAGACAACAGCCTACCAATCGAAGAGGCGTGTGAGTTCAACCCAACAGCCCCACCCCAGCCTTAAAAACAAAAACCCGCTCTGATGAGGAGCGGGCTTAGGTCGAAACTTCTTCGACCAGCCTAAAACTAAAACTGTATTACGCTGCCATCGCCTTGATAGCTGCAGACAAACGTGACTTCTGACGTGCCGCAGTATTTTTGTGAGCAATCTTTTTGTCAGCAATCTTGTCGATTGTTGCTTGAGTTGCCGCGAAAACTTTCGCTGCAGAAGCTTTGTCACCAGTTTCAATTGCTTTACGAACTGCCTTAATGGAAGTGCGGAGCTTTGAACGCAAACTGGAGTTGTGCTCGTTTTGTTTTACTGCTTGGCGTGCACGCTTGCGCGCTTGTGCTGTATTGGCCATCTTTAAACCTTGCCTCTATAAATTGCAAAATGCGATTAGTTAAAAATCCTGCGGACTTGCCAGATTCATAAGCAAGCTCGCCAAAACCCAAGATTTTACCTTAAAGGGGCAAAAAAGCCCAGCCGACAGATAAATAGGTGAAAATCGCCTCATGAATCTACTTTCCGCCGCCGCCAAGGTCAGCTCCCTAACCATGCTGTCCCGTATTACGGGTCTACTCCGGGAGACCCTGATTGCCCGTAGTTTCGGGGCTTCCGAGTGGACGGACGCCTTTAATGTTGCTTTTAGGCTACCCAACTTGCTGCGTCGGCTGTTTGCGGAAGGGGCTTTTTCTCAAGCTTTTGTGCCGATTTTGGGCGAAATTGCCACAAAAGAAGATCAAACTAAGGCCAAAATCCTCATAAATGCGGTCGCCACGCTCTTATTTTGGGCTTTGCTGCTCACAGTATTGCTAGGAGTCATTGGCGCCCCAGTACTCATTCTGGTCATTGCCACAGGGTTTAAAGGTGGATCCGCCTATGACGCCAGCGTCGTAATGACCCGAATCATGTTCCCTTATATCGGGCTGATTTCTATGGTCTCACTCTCAGCAGGGATCCTAAACACCTATCACCGCTTTGCAATTCCAGCTTTTACCCCTGTCTTGCTCAATCTCGCCTTAATTGGTAGCGCCATCTTTTTAGCGCCCCACTTAGAGCAACCGATTTATGCCTTAAGTATTGGTGTCTTACTTGGTGGAATACTCCAGCTTGTCCTTCAAGTTCCAACGCTTGCTCGCCTTGGGCTATTACCTCGCATTGGTTTATTGCCTGGCGCTATCAAATCAGCAATCACCAATCCTGAAGCTAGACGCGTCATGAAATTAATGGGGCCCGCAGTATTTGCGGTTTCTGTTGCACAAATTTCCCTCATCATCAATACCAACATAGCTTCACGTCTGCAGGCAGGAAGTGTGTCGTGGTTATCCTACGCAGATCGCTTGATGGAATTTCCAACCGCATTACTGGGTGTTGCCCTGGGAACCGTTCTCTTGCCAAGCCTCAGTAAGGCCAATGCCAAAAACGATTTAGTGCATGCCGGTGAATTACTCATCTGGGGGTTGCAACTTACTTTCTTGCTAGCAGCGCCTTGCGCAATTGCACTCTTTATCTTCGGCGAGCCTTTGGCAGCGGTCTTGTACCACTATGGCAAATTCACTGCACTCGATGTCCTGATGACCCAACGCGCATTGGCAGCCTATGGAGTTGGCCTCATTGGCTTGATTCTCGTAAAAATTTTGGCGCCTGGTTTTTACTCTCGCCAAGATATTCGCACCCCCGTCAAGATTGGATTACTCGTTTTAGTAGCTACCCAGTTAGCAAACCTAGTATTCGTACCTTGGCTCGGTCATGCTGGACTTGCCCTTTCAGTAGGTACTGGTGCTTGCCTGAATGCCGCCTTGCTTTGGGTTGGCTTGCATCGACGTGGAGCCCTCCCTCATTCTGGCTGGATCAAGTACCTAGGTCAGCTATTATTCGCGCTCATCCCGTTCGCAGCAGTGCTTTTTTATGCTGCTGGTACGCACAATTGGATTGCCCTCCAAACTGAACCATGGTTGCGTATTGGCTTGGTAGGAGTATGGCTTGGTCTTGCTGCCATTGTTTACTTCGCATCCTTGGGTTTAGTTGGAATTCGCTGGCAAAAATTCTTGCGTCATGCAAAATAGCTGGTATGCCAACACAACAACTCGACTATTTCACCTCCCTAGTTGCTGAAGACGAACACCTCCCGCTAACCGAGGCAGCAATCGCTGTTGCACAGCACGCTTATCCCGATCTTGATGTTCAAGGCGCACTCGATCAAATTGATGAGATGGGCAACAAACTCAAAACTCGCATCACGCCGGATACATCACCCGTTCAGCGCTTACAAATTCTGAAGCATTTCTTTTATACCGAGTTGGGTTTTGGTCCGAACCCAAATGATTTTTATGCCCCTGAAAATTCATACTTGCATTACATACTCGAAAATCGCAGAGGGATTCCAATCTCATTAGCTATTTTGATGATGGAGTTGGGAAACCAGATCGGCTTGAAGATTCGCGGTGTTTCATTTCCGAATCACTTCATGATGCGCATCTCTTTGCAACAAGGTGAAGTGATTATGGATCCCTTGACTGGTGAATCGTTATCAAAGGCTCAGTTACAAGAAATGCTTGACCCCTACTTGGACGCTAAAGGCTATAGAGGTGAGTTGAGCCTGCCGCTTAATATCTTCCTGCGCGCCTCTAGCTCGAGAGAGATTCTGTCCCGCTTTCTGAGAAATCTCAAAATGATTTACTCAGAACATGAGCGCTGGGAGCGTTTACTAGGCATTCAAGAACGTCTCGTCATTCTGCTGCCAGACTCTATTGAAGAAATTCGGGATAGGGGCTTGATATTTGCACAGCTAGAGTATTTACGTCCAGCATTGGCGGATATGCATCGCTATCTCAGCGAAGTTCCAGAAGCTGAAGATGCCAGCGATATCCGTGAGCATATCGCCACCCTCGAAAGTCAAACCAAGCTGCACTAAAGCCGCATTGGCTTTAGTGTTGGCGCTTTAATTTTTAAACTTCCTTTAGTTTTTCTTGCTCTGAAAAATTTTGTAGATAGCCGCAAATAAAACGGGCACCGCAGCTGCGCCAACACCAACAAGCACTATCACATTGAGGTTCTGACGAATGAGGGGGATGTTGCCAAAGAAATATCCCGCCACGACCAAACCAAAGACCCACAACGCCGCGCCAGTGATGTTGAATAACTGAAAGCGTGAGAAGTTCATCTCGGATACGCCGGCAATAAAAGGTGCAAAGGTGCGGATGATAGGTAAGAAGCGTGCCAAGATAATCGTTTTGCCACCATGCTTTTCATAAAAAGCGTGGGTCTTCAATAAGGCGCCTTGATCAATCCAGCGTGATTGACTGCTGAAGACTCGCTTGCCAATCCAGCGGCCAATAAAGTAATTCACGGTGTTGCCTGCGACTGCGGCAATTAACAAACCAATACACAAAGTCCAAATATTGAAATGCTCGGTAGCGCAATAGGCGCCCGCAATAAATAAGAGAGAGTCCCCAGGCAAGAAAGGCGCAACCACTAAGCCTGTTTCTGCAAAAACAATAGCAAACAATAGGCCATAGGCCCAAGGGCCGTATTGCTGAATCACCACATCTAGATGTTTATCAATGTGTAGCAATAAATCACTGATTTGCAAAAGGGTATCCATCAACTCGCTCTCTAACTTATGGGTTGTTGCGGATCTTAACAGGCTCTTATAATTAGGCATGCAAACTGAACCCTACATTCAGCCCAAGCTTGCTTCAGATGAAGTCCCAACCCTCTGTATTGTGGGGCCGACTGGCGCAGGAAAAACCCATCTCGCCATGTCTTTGGCCGAGTATGCGAAATCCATTGGCCTAACGATTGAACTCATCAGCATGGATTCCGCTTTGGTCTATCGCGGTTTAGATATCGGTAGCGCCAAACCAACTCAGTCAGAACAAGCTGCTGTTATTCATCATCTGATTGACATCATCGATCCCACCGAAGTCTATTCAGCAGCACGTTTTGCCAATGATGCGAAACGTCTTTGCACCGAGATTCGTGCACGAGGAAATATTCCGGTGGTTGTAGGTGGAACGATGCTGTATTGGCGTGCGTGGGCACATGGCCTCTCCTCACTACCTCCAGCAAATCCAGAAATTCGTACTCGTTTAGACGAAGAAGGTAAAACTATTGGCTGGCCAGCAATGCACGACAAACTTAAAAAGCTTGATCCTGAAACTGCAGCGCGCTTAAAGCCAAACGATTCTCAAAGAGTGCAGCGTGCTTTAGAAGTTTATGAAATCACCGGTAAACCGATGTCCGTACTGCTGGCTGACTCACCCAGTGATGATGGCAGAGAAGGCTCAGCGATTCCATCATGGATTAATTTAGTGTCGCTAGAGCCAAGTGATCGCAAGCGATTACATCTCAATCTAGAAAAACGTTTTGATGAAATGCTTGCCGCCGGATTTATAGATGAAGTCAAAGCCCTGCGAACCAATGGTGGCTTACATGCAGATCTTCCAGCCATTCGTTCTGTAGGCTATCGCCAAGCCTGGGAATTTCTCAATGGTGAAATTGATGCTGAGGAAATGCGCTACAAAGCATTGGCGGCCACGCGTCAGCTTGGCAAGCGTCAGCTCACATGGCTACGCGCAATAGATGGAAGAAATATATTTGACCCCTTCAACCCCGAAGAGTTGAAGGCCGCTTTAGATTACTGCAAAAGCAATCTAATCAAAAAATCAAGGTAGTTCGTTTAGATGACGATAGTTTGTGGCGCATCTTTTGGACGCTCAACCACTTCGCCAACTGTCCAAGCCTTAAGTCCTTGCGCAGTCAATGATTTGATTACTGCATCCACTTGGTCGGGCGCAACAATCACTACCATGCCGATGCCGCAGTTAAATACGCGCACCATTTCCGCATCAGCAACGCCACCCTTCATTTGCAACCAACGGAACAGGTCTGGCATTTGCCAGCTATCGCGATGCAACACTGCCTGAGTATTTTCTGGAAGTACACGTGGCACGTTATCAACCAAACCACCGCCGGTGATATGCGCCATTCCTTTTACATTGATTTCAGAAATCAATTTTAGAAGTGGCTTCACATAAATTTCTGTTGGCGCCATCACAACATCACCCAATGGGCGACCGCCTAAATCATCAGTAGGCTTTGCACCAGCACGCTCAATAATCTTACGCACTAATGAGTAACCATTTGAATGCGCACCACTTGAGCCGATTGCCAACACCGCATCACCCGGAACAATCGTTGCGCCAGTAATGATTTTTGACTTTTCAACTGCGCCCACGGCAAATCCAGCTAAGTCATATTCACCTGGGGGATACATGCCTGGCATTTCTGCAGTTTCGCCACCGATTAATGCACAGCCAGATAATTCGCAACCCTTGGCAATCCCGCCAACAACGGTTGCCGCTGTATCTACAGTCAACTTGCCGCACGCAAAGTAATCCAGGAAGAAAAGAGGCTCTGCACCCTGAACTAGGATGTCATTCACACTCATGGCTACTAAGTCTTGACCAATGGTTTCATGACGATTCCACTCAAAAGCCAGTCTCAGCTTAGTACCCACACCGTCGGTACCAGACACCAATACTGGCTCTTTGTAGCGCTTAGGCACCTCAAAAAGGGCTCCAAAGCCACCAATTCCAGCTAAAACACCCTCGCGCATGGTTTTCTTGGCAAGCGGCTTAATACGGTCGACCAAGTCGTCCCCAGCATCAATATCGACGCCAGCGTCACGGTAGGAAAGGCCTTTAGAGGAAGAATTAGTAGATGAGGTCATGTCAGAGCCGGAATATTAGTAAAAAATGCTACTTCGTCAGTAGAATCATTGAATTCTAGAGGATTGAAGCAAGATGGCCGAAATTTTTACCCCTTTTCTTACCGCATTCATTCTGGCGTATGCCCTACGCCCTTTTTGCCTGTGGCTTGAGAAGCATCGAGCGCCTCGCGCGCTCGCCGCCGCCTTGGCTATGTTGATAGGTCTAAGCCTCGTTTTCCTCATCTTGAGCCTGCTCGTTAGCCTCCTGAGGTATGAAATACCCCTCATTAAGGCTCAGCTACCAGACTGGATTGCCAATACCCAGGCTTGGCTTGGTCCAAAACTCAGTGAATTTCACATTAATTTTGATTGGGGCACCCTGAAAGCCAGTGCCACCCAAAAAATTACTGAGCACATTAATGACAACGCAGATACGTTGATGTCCTCAACTATTGACACCGTTCTGATGTCTGGCAGTTCAGTGATTGCTGGTTTTGTGAATGCAGTACTGATTATTTTCGTGATGTTTTATTTACTAATGGACTGGAATCATTTTTTTAATCTAGTCAAAAACATCGTGCCAGTGCGCGCTCAAGAAACCGTGCACCACTTAGCAATGCATACCGATGGATTACTTTCCCAATACTTACGCGGTATGTTGATCGTCATCTCCATTATGGCAATTTATTACAGCGCAGGCTTAAGCTTGATTGGCATTAAAGGTGCCGCCGCACTAGGCATCTTTACTGCCCTGATGATTGTGATTCCATACATCGGCATCACCATAGGCCTCACACTGGCAACCTTATCAGCACTTCTTCAATTTGGTCCAGGCACTGAAATTATTGGTGTGCTGATTTTATTTGGCATTGGGCAATTTTTAGAAGGCTTCTTCCTAACGCCCCGCCTAGTGGGCGAGCGCATTGGACTGCATCCGGTTGCCGTCTTGTTTGCCTTGCTTTTCTTTGGCAAGCTATTTGGCTTCTTTGGCGTATTACTCGCCTTGCCAATTAGCGCAGTCAGCTTAGTCTTAGTCCAATACTTGTGGTCTATCTATACGCAAAGCTCTTGGTATCAAAAATAAATTTGCAGTAATGAATACACCCTCGCTTCCAAAACAATTTGCGCTAGACATCAGCCACTCTCCCGTTGCTAGCCTAGAAAACTACCTCCCCGGAAAAGATCTTGCCTTAATTTCTGCACTGCAAGACATTGAGCAATCTTGGGGGGAAGCAAATCCCCAGCAAGCCAGCAATCCACTCAATCAACGTTGGATCTACTGGTGGGGACCTGAAGGTTCTGGTCGCACCCACCTACTCAATGCGATTGGGAATGCAGCCCAGCATGCTGGCCTAATACATATTGCCCTCTCTCCTTTCGAGCCAACCACTTGGGTTCGCCTAGAAGAAAAGATGAGCGCAATGACTGAAAGCGACACCCCCTCAGTCATTACTGTTGATGATGTCGACCAGCTAGATGATCGCCTTGTTGGCTCTCTATTTCGCATTCTGAATGGAGTACAGGCGAGCAAAGCGATCCATATTTTTATGGCCGGAAATGCCGCACCAGCCAACCTGAAGCTCCGAGAAGACCTGCGAACCCGCCTGGGTTGGGGCTTGATCTTCCAAACGCAGCTTTTGGATGATGATGAGAAAATACAGGCATTAGAGGAAGCAGCCAAAGCGCGAGGGCTCGTTTTATCGCCCGATGTGTTGCCTTGGTTATTGAGTCGCTTTTATCGAGATATGCCTAGTCTGATGGCCTTGATTGATGCTTTAGACGCTTACTCCTTAGAAACAAAACGTGCTGTAACCTTACCTCTTGTTCGTGAGCTCCTGCAGCCCAAATAATTAATTAAATATCCAATTCGTGACTCAGCTAGCCCTTTTCGATTTAGACCACACTCTTTTGCCCTGCGATAGCGATTACGAATGGGGCCAATTTTTGGCTCGCATTGGTGTTGTAGATAGCAAATACTACGCACGACAAAACGAACGCTTTTATCAAGACTACAAAGAAGGTAAGCTTGATATCCATGAGTTTTTACGCTTTGCCTTGAAACCACTTTCAGAGCATTCGCGCGCGCAACTGAAAGAGTGGCATGACGCTTTTATGAAAGAAGTTATTAATGGCCAACTCCGACAACAGGCAATCGATCTAGTAAAACGCCACCAAGATGCTGGCGACCTTTGCTGCGTAATCACCGCCACCAATAGCTTTGTGACGCGCCCCATTGTTGAAAGCTTTGGTATCGAGCATCTGATTGCTACAGAGCCAGCCACTGCAGATAATCATCCATTAGCCAACTACACTGGCGAAGTCAAAGGTATTCCAAATTTTCGCGAAGGCAAGATTCAAAATCTGCATGACTGGTTAGCATCGCAAAAACTATCTTTAGATGCATTACCTTATAGTTATTTTTATTCTGACTCGATGAATGATCTTCCCTTACTTGAAAAAGTAAGTCATCCCGTTGCTACTAATCCAGATGATCGCCTTCGTAACGAGGCTAAGCAGCGCAACTGGCCTATTCTTGAATTGTTTGCATGATCACTAAATTTATTAAACGTATTTTGCGGCGTGACCCGATGGTCAAGCACACCCAATCCAATCACTCTGGCGCACCAAAACGCATTGCCAAAAAAGCGCACCGCATTGATCCCCACTTGCTTTCTAAGAATGCAGTCAAGGTAACGCACACATTGCAGCAAGCAGGATATGAGGCCTTTATTGTTGGAGGTGCTGTCAGAGATCTTGCCCTAGGCATCAGCCCCAAAGATTTTGACGTTGCCACCAATGCAACACCGGATCAAGTGCAAAGGCTCTTTCGTAAGGCGCGCCTGATTGGTCGCCGCTTTCAAATTGTGCACGTGACTTTTTTTGGGAAAGGCCATCCCGAAATCATTGAGGTATCAACCTTCAGAGCCCTATTGGATAACGCTGGAGACCATGTTGCTGAAAGTGGCCGGATCCTAAGGGATAACGTCTGGGGCTCACAAGGTGAAGATGCTGCAAGACGCGATTTCACAATCAATGCGATGTATTACGACCCTTCGACTGAAACCGTTCTCGACTATCACGGCGGTATGGCAGACATGCAAAAGAAAACTTTACGCATGATCGGCGATCCAGCAAAGCGCTATCGAGAAGATCCGGTGCGCATGCTCAGAGCGGTTCGCTTCGCCGCCAAGACTGGCTTTGAGTTAGATGGCGCTACACGCGCGCCCATTGCAAAGCTAGGCAAACTATTAAACGATGTTCCCTCTGCGAGACTCTTTGATGAAATTTTGAAGCTCTTGATGTCTGGCTACTCCTGGGCAGCTATCCAAGGCCTCAAAGATGCTGGATTACATCATGGCTTACTCCCGCTCCTAGATCACATTCTGGATACAGGCGCAGACTCCAAGGGGGCTAATGATTTTGTAAAGCTTGCCTTAGCCAATACTGATGACCGTATTCAGTCGGGTAAAAGTGTTTCTGCTGGATTTTTATTTGCCACCCTCCTGTGGCCAGACTTGCTAAAGAATTGGAAAGCCAATTCGTCCAAGGGCATGGCCAATATTCCCGCTCTGCATGATGCGATGGATGACACGATTGCCACCCAAAGCAGTGGTATGACCATTCAGCGACGCTTCGAAAGCGATATGCGTGAGATTTGGTCTATGCAGCCCCGCTTTGAGAGACGCGTGGGGCGCTATCCTTATCGCCTCATTGAATCCCCTCGTTTTAGAGCGGGTTATGACTTTATGTTGCTTCGCTGCGCCACCGGGGAATTAAACCCAGCGATCGGGCAATGGTGGACAGACTTCATCGCAACCGACTCCACAGGGCAAGATGAGCTCATGGCTAGCATCAAAAATGAATCTAGCAACAGTTCAAACCCCGCCAAAAGACGGCGCCGTAGAAAGCCAAAAGCTGCAGTGCCCCCAGAGAGTGCAGCAAGCTAAGCAGACTTAGAGAAATTTCAGTAAAGTAGTTTCATCTCTAGTTTGGAAACCTATGGCACGGGCATATATCGGATTTGGTGGCAATATCGGCGACACGCGTCAGCTTATTACTGATGCGATTGTTTGTTTAGCATTGCGCTCCGAACTTCAAATCTTGGCAAAAAGCTGTTTCTATCAAAGCGCGCCGGTTGAGGCTACAGGTGGCGACTACATTAATGCCGTCATTGAAGTCGAAACCGAGTTAAGCCCATACGGCCTATTGCATGTTTGCCAAACTATTGAACAAGAATTTGGTCGTGAGCGGCCCTATGCAAATGCCCCTCGGACTCTTGACCTAGATATCCTTTCTTTTGAGGGGGTTACTCAAAATGAAACGGATTTGATGCTGCCGCACCCCAGAATTATTGAGCGCTCATTTGTACTCCTTCCCCTTCTGGAGATTGCTCCTGATATCTTTTTGCCCAACTGGGGTGAGCTCAAGACCTACTTACCGAATGTGGCACACCAGAGAATTGAAAAACTCCCCTGCAGGAACTGCAATTGTGGGGAAAAAAACGTTTATAGCCAAACGGCGCATTAATTCATTAAACTCTCGCCATGGGTTACTTACAAGGCGACAAGCCAATCACAATTACTAAACTCCTCGCAATGCATGCTGAGGGTGAAAAAATTGCCATGCTCACGGCATACGACTCCACTATGTCAGCGCTTCTCAATCGTTGTGCTGTGGAAACGATCTTAATTGGTGACTCCCTTGGGAATGTTATTCAAGGGCATTCGAGCACTACGCCAGTGACCATTGAACAAATGGCTTATCACACCGAATGTGTTGCACGTGCCAATACTCATGCATTTCTCATCGCTGACTTGCCATTTGCAAGCTACGGAGATCCAGTACAGGCCTTAGAGTCATCCGCCCAATTGATGCGTGCCGGTGCAGATATGGTCAAGCTTGAAGGTGGTGGCGACTGGCAAATTGATGTCATCAGTCATTTGGTTGAGCGCAGTGTTCCCGTCTGTGCCCACCTAGGATTACTACCCCAATCCGTTCATGTCTTGGGCGGTTACAAGGTACAAGGTAAATCTAAAGACGCTGCAAGCGTTATGCTTGAGCAAGCACTTGCATGTCAAGAAGCTGGAGCCCAAATGGTAGTGCTAGAAGCAATTCCATCTTCATTGGGCGAAAGAATTACTGCTGAACTTCATATTCCAACAATTGGTATTGGCGCTGGTCCAGACTGCTCTGGTCAAGTACTAGTGCTGCAAGATATGTTGGGCATTAGCCCTGGCAAGCCACCAAAGTTTGTTAAAAACTTTATGGATGGTCACCAATCCATTGAAGCCGCCATCAAGGCATATGTACGCGAAGTGAAGTCCGGTAAATTCCCCGGACCTGAGCATGGCTTTGCTGGCTGATTGCCAGCTAGCCCACCCACTAGTTACTAACTAAAGAAACTCTTTACACCATCAAACCAACCCTTTTGTTGAGGGCTGTGTTTATCGCCCGCAGATTTCAGGCTGTCGTCAAACTGTTGCAATAATTTCTTTTGCTCTTCCGTCAGCTTAATCGGAGTTTCCACCAAAACGTGGACAAAGAGATCGCCTACCAAGGTGGAGCGCAGACCCTTAATACCTTTGTTACGCAAGCGGAATGTCTTGCCAGTTTGCGTCCCCTCGGGAATTGGAAACTCAACACGTCCAGCAAGGGTTGGCACTTCGATGTCGCCACCAATTGTTGCAGTTGCAAAAGAAATTGGCATTTGCACGTGTAAATCACTGCCATCGCGCTCAAATACTTTATGCGGCTTAACGCGCACTTCTACATAGAGATCACCAGATGGTCCACCATTGATGCCTGGTTCGCCGTTACCCACTGAGCGGACGCGCATACCATCATCAATGCCCGCTGGTATTTTGATCTCAAGTGTTTTCTGTTCTTTGTGTTTTCCACTACCGTGGCAAGTCTTGCATGGCTTAGGAATGTACTCGCCAGTGCCGCGGCACTTAGGGCAAGTTTGTTGCATGGAAAAGAAACCCTGTTGAACGCGTACCTGACCATGACCATTACAAGTGGTGCATGTCTCAGCCTTAGATCCGGGTTCTGCGCCAGTACCATGACATGGCTTGCAATTGCTCCAGCTCGGTACACGAATTTGGGTTGTGTAGCCTTCAGCAGCTTGCTCAAGAGTAATGTCCATGTTGTAGCGTAAATCTGCGCCCTTATAGACTTGAGGACCAGAATGACGGCCACCACCTTGACCGAAGATATCACCGAAGATATCCCCAAACGCATCAGAAAATCCACCGCCACCGAAACCGCCACCGCCAAATCCGCCACCCATAGATGGATCAACACCAGCATGACCATATTGGTCGTAAGCCGCGCGCTTATTGGGGTCGGTTAAGGTTTCATAAGCTTCTTTAACTTCTTTAAATTGGGCTTCAGCCGTTTTGCTATCGGGATTGCGATCAGGGTGATGTTTCATCGCCATCTTGCGATAAGCTTTTTTCAACTCATCATCACTGGCACCTTTTGCTACACCAAGCACTTCATAAAAATCGCGTTTACTTTTAGGCACGGCCTATTCCTCTCAACAACCTGAATGACACAAGTCGGCACGAGGCCGACTTGTTATTTAAGTACATCAAAACTACGTTAATGGATGTCTGATTGCAGAATTACTTCTTGTCATCAACCTCTTTAAAGTCAGCATCCACAACATCCGCATCAGGGGCGGCGCCAGGAGCTGCGCCACCAGGGGCTGCACCAGGTGCGGCACCGCCAGCTTTAGCTTGTTCAGCAGCCATGACTTTTTCGCCCAGCTTCTGACTTGCTTTACCTAAAGCTTCTGTTTTAGCTTCAATCGCTTCTTTGTCGCTACCTTTAATGGCTTCGTCCAAGTCTTTCAAGGCTGCCTCGATCGCTTCTTTTTCGGAAGCTTCTAAGCTAGCACCATGCTCTTCCAAAGCCTTCTTGGTTGAGTGAGCTAAGGCGTCTGCAGTATTGCGTGCAGTTACCAACTCAAGCGCTTTCTTGTCTTCAGCAGCATTGGCTTCAGCATCCTTCACCATGCGTTGAATTTCTTCCTCAGTCAAGCCTGAGTTTGCCTTGATGGTGATCTTGTTCTCTTTACCAGTGGTTTTGTCTTTTGCTGTTACATGCAAAATACCGTTGGCATCGATGTCAAAAGTCACTTCAATTTGCGGCATACCGCGTTGCGCAGGAGCAATACCTTCGAGGTTAAATTCACCGAGCAACTTGTTTGCAGCAGCCATCTCGCGCTCACCTTGGAAGCACTTAATGGTTACAGCAGGCTGGTTGTCTTCCGCAGTGGAGTAAACCTGTGAATGCTTGGTAGGGATCGTGGTGTTCTTAGGAATCATCTTGGTCATGACGCCACCAAGAGTTTCGATACCCAATGACAATGGGGTAACGTCCAAGAGCAATACGTCTTTACGATCGCCAGACAATACAGAACCCTGAATTGCGGCACCAACGGCAACGGCTTCATCTGGGTTAACGTCTTTGCGTGGCTCTTTGCCAAAGATTTCTTTTACTTTGTCTTGAACTGCAGGCATACGGGTTTGACCACCGACCAAAATTACGTCATCGATGTCAGCCACGTTCACGCCGGCGTCTTTAATGGCGGTTAAGCAAGGACCAGCTGTACGGCTGATCAATTCTTCAACCAAAGACTCCAACTTAGCACGGGTCAACTTCAAGTTCAAATGCTTAGGACCGCTAGCGTCAGCTGTCACGTATGGCAAATTGATTTCAGTTTGCTGTGCAGATGACAATTCGATCTTGGCTTTCTCAGCAGCGTCTTTCAAACGTTGCAATGCCAATACGTCTTTGCTCAAGTCAACACCTTGCTCTTTTTTGAACTCAGCAATGATCCAGTCAATGATGCGTTGGTCAAAGTCTTCGCCGCCCAAGAATGTGTCGCCGTTGGTAGAAAGCACTTCAAACTGCTTCTCACCGTCAACGTTAGCAATCTCAATGATGGAGACGTCGAATGTACCGCCGCCCAAGTCATATACAGCGATCTTGCGATCCACTTTGTCTTGCTTGTCCAGACCAAAGGCCAATGCAGCAGCAGTTGGCTCGTTGATGATGCGCTTCACATCTAAACCAGCAATACGGCCAGCATCTTTAGTAGCTTGACGTTGGCTGTCATTGAAGTAAGCAGGAACAGTAATCACCGCTTCTGTCACTTCTTCGCCGAGATAGTCTTCGGCAGTTTTTTTCATTTTGCGCAGAATTTCAGCGGACACTTGTTGTGGCGCCATTTTCTTGTCACGTGCTGATACCCAAGCATCGCCGTTATCAGCAGCAATAATTGAATAAGGCATTAAGCCAATATCTTTTTGCACTTCAGGATCAGTAAATTTACGACCCATCAAACGCTTCACTGCGTAGATGGTGTTTTTAGGATTCGTCACTGATTGACGTTTTGCTGGCGCACCAACCAAGACTTCGCCATCTTCAACGTAAGCGATGATGGATGGAGTTGTACGACCGCCTTCAGCGTTCTCAACTACTTTAGGTGCATTGTTTTCAACGACTGAAACGCATGAATTCGTGGTTCCTAAGTCGATTCCGATAATCTTTCCCATAATTGCTCCAAAAAATTAAATTGTTTGTTGTACTGATAAATATTTCGATACCCAGTAAATGGGGTCTAAAAAGGGGATTTCAAGGGGATAAAGAGCAAAAAAGGCAGAAATCTGCCTTTTTCTACCTTTTAATGCTTTTTTTGGGGGTTTTAGCCCTAATTTCGCTTATTTTGGGGCGCTAACTGTCACTAAAGCAGGTCTCAGTACCCGATCGGCTACGGTATAGCCACGCTGCAACACAGAAACCACCGTATTGGACTCTTGTTCGGAGGGTACCGAAGCAATGGCCTGGTGGTGATGTGGATCAAACTTATCCCCAACTGCAGGGTTAATTTCTGTCATACGACCTTTTTCAAAAGCAGACAGTAGCTGCTTAAGGGTAATTTCCAAACCTTCTTTGAAGGCTTTGGCATCACCAGCATCCGTGCTCAATGCGGCATAAAGACTATCAGTCACGGGCACTAAATGCTCTGCAAAACTTTCAATCGCAAATTTATGTGCCTTCGCAATATCCTCAACAGCACGGCGACGAATATTCTCGCCTTCCGCCTTGGCGCGCAAGAAATTGTCTTGCAACTCGCCAATCTTTTGATTGAGTTCGGCAATTTCCTGTTCAGGCGTTTTTACAGCCGGAGTTTCTGCTGCAGTTTCGTTAACTGGCTCTGCTGCAGGATTCTCTCGCTCTGGGGATGGGTTTTGGTTTTCTTGTGTCATGGACGCTATTTTACTTTTCTATAAAGATCACTATTACTTTGCAATATGGGGCTGATTACCGCAATTTCAAGCCTTCATTCTTTCGGCGATTTCAGCCCTTTCATTGCGCTTGGCTAACTCAGCCTCAGACTCGACCCCTAAAGACCAGCCCTGAAGGTGGTGATGGGCAATATCGCCCAGAGCCTCTATCCACTTGGGATTGCTATTTAAGCAAGGAATATAGCGATAGTCTTTACCGCCGTGTTCTAAGAAAATTTCGCGGGCTTCCATCGCAATCTCTTCGAGCGTTTCCAGACAATCCGCAGGAAATCCAGGGCAAAAAATATCGATGCGCCGACAGCCTTCTTTAGCTAACTTTTCAATCGTTGGGGCTGTATAGGGCTTTAACCATTCCGCCTTACCAAAGCGCGACTGGAAGGTCACAATATATTGACCCGGCTCTAAACCCAGGGACTCGCCCAGCAAACGTCCTGTTTTTAAGCACTCACAATGATAGGGGTCACCCTTCATGAGATTGCGTTTTGGCAAGCCATGGAACGACATTACCAAACGATCGCCTTTTGTAAAATCAGGACGGCCATCTTTATCCCAGCTCGACAATACTTGATCACGCAGTGCAGAGATGTAGGCGGGATTGTCGTGATAGTGCTTCACTAAACGCAGCTCAGGCTGGTCGCGCCAAGTGCCGAGAACACGAAAGACTTCATCAAAGCTGGACGCCGTTGTTGTGGCGGAGTATTGGGGATACAAAGGCAGCAACAGTAAGCGCTCCATACCCTGCGCCTTTAGGCTCTCCAGGGCTGCCTGTGTCGACGGTTGACCATAGCGCATTGCTAAGTCCACCAAGACGGTATGCCCCTCATTGGCAAATTTCTCACCCAACTCTTTTGCTTGCAAGCGCGAGTAGTGCATTAATGGAGAACCCAACTTTGGCAACCAAATAGAGGCATATTTTTTCGCAGACGCGCTACTACGAATTGGCAAAATAATACCGTTCAAAATGCACCACCAAATAATGCGCGGAATTTCTACTACGCGTGGATCAGAAAGAAATTCTTTTAGATAGGCACGCACTGCTTTGGATGTTGGAGCAGATGGCGTCCCTAAGTTCAATAGTAAAACTGCTGTTTTGGATGCACGTAGATGCGGGTTCTGATTCAAGATATGTTGTCTCTAGTAATGAGTTTTAAATATAAAAATTTAGATTTGCACTTAGGAGCTTAAGGCGCCCGATAGTAATTTTGAGGTGATATCCACAATTGGAATAACTCGGTCATAGGCCATTCGTGTTGGCCCAATCACGCCCAGCGTGCCCACAACTTGACCGTCTACGCTATATGGGGCGCTGATCACAGCGAGGTCCTCATAAGGCAATAGATCACTTTCACCACCAATAAAGATTTGAATACCGTCCGCATGACTTGATACATCGAGCAATTGCATGAGCACCGATTTTTGCTCCAACATATCAAACATCTTGCGCAACTTATCGAGATTGGAGCTTAAATCGCCGACATTCAACAAGCGACGCTCACCAGATAAAACCATCTCGCTACGACCCATGTCGTAATCAGCAACGCCAGTTTGCAAGGCCAAAGCCATTAACCCAGCAATATCTGTACGCAAATTATCTAAGTCGGATTTCAGATGCATGCGCACTTGATCAAAACTTTTTCCAGCAAACTGGGCGTTGATAAAGTTACCTGCTTCAATGAGTTGACTTGGCGTGTAGTCCTGAGTCGTTGGCAATATGCGATTTTGCACATCACCCTCTGGTGTAACCATGATGAGCAAAATTTTGCCCTCGCCCAAGCGCAAGAATTCAATATGTTTAAAAACCTGAGCCCGCTTAGGTGTCATGACCACCCCAGCAAAATGGGTCAAGTTCGACAAAATCTGCGCTGCTGAGTTCAAAACTCTTTGCGGGGAATCCGGTAAAAGACCCTTTTCAACCTCTCGAGCAGCCATCGCCTCTAGGGGGCGAACGGTCACCATAGTGTCTACAAAGAGGCGGTAGCCCCGGGGGGTTGGAATACGGCCAGCTGAAGTATGGGGGCTAGTAACAAGCCCCATATCCTCCAAATCCGCCATCACGTTGCGAATAGTGGCTGCAGAGAGGTCTAAACCCGAGAATCTAGACAGCGTGCGCGAGCCAATAGGCTGGCCCTCCTCGATATAGCGCTCGATGAGAGTTTTTAGTAAGGCGCGGGAACGTTCATCCATGGTGGAAGGGATTTTATGCCTATGGTTTAATCGTTATATGTTAAGCCCATCCCCAAATTCCAGCAAAAAGGCATTTAGCCGGATTGCGCTTGTCGGCAAATTTCATGCTGATGGCATTGAGGAGCACCTAAAAGACCTGGCCAAATTGGTCTCAGGGTTGGGTTGTGAGGTCTTTATTGAGTCTGAGACAGCCAATCACCTTGGGTTGAACAGCTACCCCACAAAAACTGCGCAAGACTTTGCTGGAGCAATTGACCTTGTCGTTGTTTTGGGTGGTGATGGCACCATGCTCGGCATTGCACGCCAATTAGCAGGCAGCAACGTTCCGCTAGTTGGAATCAATATGGGTCGCCTTGGTTACATGACTGATATCCCAATTCAGTCGGTTCAAACCACGCTACCCAAAATTATTTCTGGGGAATACGAAGCCGATACACGCACTTTGCTCGATGCCGTAATTCTTCGTGATGGCAAAGAAATTAATCGTGCGTTAGCACTCAATGATGTTGTTGTGAACCGCTCTGGAATTTCAGGAATGGTGGAGTTGGCAGTACATGTCAATGGCTCTTTTATGTACAACCAACGCTCCGATGGTCTGATCGTATCAACACCCACTGGCTCAACCGCCTATGCACTTTCAGCTGGTGGGCCTATTTTGCATCCTCATGTGGCGGGTATATTACTTGCCCCAATTGCGCCACACTCTCTCTCCAATCGACCTATTGTTTTGCCACAAGATAGCGTCACTGTGATTGAGGTAGTGAATGGACTTGAAGTCATTGTCAATTTCGACATGCAATCGCAAACCAATCTACAAAGCGGCGACAAGGTTGAGGTACGTCAATCCAATAAAACAATCGCCCTATTACACCCCAGCAATCACAGCGACTACAAAACTTTGCGTGAGAAATTGCACTGGAATGAGTATCCATCGACATTTTGATGTCGAGTTTTTTGCTACGCTAATACATGCTTCAAACCATCTCACTTCGTGACTTTGTCATTGTTGATCAGCTAGAGTTAGATTTCTCTAGCGGCTTTACCGTACTCACCGGAGAGACCGGTGCGGGCAAATCGATTCTGCTGGATGCTCTCGGTTTAGTGCTGGGTGAACGCGCTGATAGCAGCCAAATACGTGAAGGCAGTAACCGCGCAGAAATTTCCGCACTCTTTCGGATTGAGCTAGAGCTAGTGAAATCGTTTAGTCAGTGGCTTGATAGTCAAGGGTTCCCGCTAGAGGATGATGGGCAAAGCCTATTACTCAAAAGAACCGTGGAAAGCAATGGGCGCAGTCGTGCCTTTATTAATGGCAGTGTTGCCACGCTAGCGCAATTGCGCGAAGCTGGTGATCAATTAGTAGACATTCACGGGCAACATGCGCACCAACTCTTATTAAAGGGTGGCGCTCAACGCGAACTTCTCGATCGTCATGCCGGCCTACTACCACTTGCTGCAGAAGTAGCCCAAATATTCAAAACACTGGCTGACTCTCGTCGCCGACTTGAGCAAGCTGAAAATACAGGTCAAGATGTTGAACGCGAGCGCGAGCGTCTTGAGTGGCAACTAGAAGAACTGACTGAGCTTTCACCGCAAGAAGGTGAATGGGCCAACATTCAAAGCGAGCACGCCCGCTTAGCAAATGGGGCAAAACTGATTGGCGGCTGCCAAGAGGCAATTGATATATTGAGCGATGCCGATAATTCGCTGGAATCTTCGCTATCGAAGGTATGTACTACTGTAGGCGCTCTAGCTGAGCATGACCCAGCATTAGGCGAGATCAATCAAGCTCTAGAGTCAGCCAGCATTCAGTTGGATGAAGCCATTCATGGCCTTAATCGTTACTTACAAAAGATTGATTTAGATCCAGCTCGACTTTCTGAAGTTGAGGAGCGTATGCAAGCATTGCATAGTACGGCTCGCAAATACCGCGTAGAAGTAGATGGGCTACCAAAACTCGTGCTGGATACTTCAGAGCGACTGGATGCTTTAACAGCATCCCAAAATATTGAAGCACTCCGAGAGCAAGTTAAACAAGAGGAAGCTTTTTATTTAAAACTGGCAAAACAGCTCTCGCAAAAACGTAGCAAGGCAGCGAAGGAGCTCGGCGATTTAGTGACTAATGCCATGCAAGATTTATCCATGGCAGGTGGTCGCTTGGAGATTGCTTTGACACCCCTTAACGAGGGCGGATCCCATGGTCTTGAGCAAATTGAATTCCTAGTTGCAGGTCATGCTGGTAGCACTCCTCGCTCTCTTGCCAAGGTGGCCTCTGGCGGTGAGTTGGCCCGCATTAGCCTAGCAATTAGCGTGATAACCAGCAAGGCCTCATTCACCCCCACACTCATCTTTGACGAAGTGGATGCGGGTATTGGTGGGGCAGTTGCTGAAACGGTTGGCAAACTATTGCACCAATTGGGTCAATCTCACCAAATCTTATGTGTAACCCATTTGCCACAGGTGGCCGCTCAAGGCAATCATCATCTCAAAGTGAGTAAATCTCAAAACAGCGAGAAGACGGTATCGCAAGTGCAGATCTTGGGTAGAGCTGAACGGGTTGAAGAAGTGGCCCGCATGCTTGGTGGCGCCACTATTACCGATACCACTCGTCGTCATGCCCGTGAGTTGTTAGAGCAAAATTAAATCTGTATTAGCTCTAGCTAACACTTGAAGGTGCTTTGAATATCTCCAGCCAAAGTGCTTGAACTACATCTCTTGCCGCAATGAGCTCAAGCTCATTTTCTAGATTGATCTGGGTTTTCTCGGCACCATCCAAACGCAAGCGGTGTTGACGGGCCCTCAATAATCGATAGGCATCGCCAACGGATAGCGCAGCCTCTTGGGTAATTAAACCCACATTACCAGCGATTCGTAACAAGGCAATATTACCTAGATTGCCAATGAGTTGAGTGTGCTGATGGGCATAAGCTAAGACCAAGAACTGCACCATAAATTCAATATCGACCATACCGCCAGCATCGTGCTTTAAGTCAAACTCAACTTTGCTATTTGGATGACCCGCATGCACCTTACGGCGCATTTCTAAAATTTCCGTCCTAAGCTGCTCAATATTTCGTTTCTGACTTAATACCTCGGAACGAACTGAGTCAAAAAATTGGCCGACACCTGGATTACCAGCTGAGCAGCGTGCTCGCGTAAGAGCCTGATGCTCCCAGACCCAAGCCGCATTATCACCTTCACGAAGTTGGTATTTTCTAAAAGCATCAGCATTCGTCACCAAAAATCCAGCAGAGCCATTGGGACGAAGACGTGTATCGATCTCAAATAAGCTACCAGTAGAGGTAAACGCAGTTAACCAATTGATCATGCGCTTTGCCAGTAAGGCATAAATTTCTTGAGCAGCGTAATCTGAGTCTTCCGCTTGATACAAAAAGATAATATCTAAATCGGAGGCATAGCCTAATTCTTTGCCACCCAACTTGCCATAAGAAATAATCGCAAATGGAGGGCTAGGCTCGAGAGACAAATCAAACTTTTGGGCCACACTAGGCCAAACCCGCTCAAATGTTGTCTGCAGAATTAAATCTGCCAAAGCAGATAGATGGTCGCTTACCCGCTCTACCGGTAGCGCTTGTTGGACGCCAATACCTAGATCAGTCAATAGCGTGATGAAGGTTTCGTTGTGATGGGTGACTCGCAGGATATCCATCGCCTGCTCAGGGCCATCACCATCAGCCATGACATCATCGAGCCGCATATTGAGATTAGCGCGCACCTCTGCCCAATACCCCTCCGGATCCTCGATCAAAGCTCTCTCAGTTTGTGAGTTCAACAAGTGATCCAACAAATGTGGATGACGCGTCAGATATTGCGCACCCCATTGTGATGCCTTGAGTAAGTCAAGCACATTAGATAATGCCCTGGGATACTCGGCCAAAATAGCAAGATAGGCACTACGCCTCGCGATTGCCTCCAGCAAATCAAACAAGCGCAACAGCGTTTGGTCTGCATGTGCGGAGGTGGAGCTTTCAATCTGCAAACTCTCTGCTGCCTTGCACATCAAGTTATCGAAAATTAAACGACTTTTTTCCGGTAATAATTTTTGTTTTGGGCTATCAATCCAGGTCTGCCAACGAGCATAAGAATCAGGGAAAAATATTGGGTCAGGCGCCCAGTCCTGCGCTAAGGGTGCAATCTCAAGACGTGAGCCATCATCCAGTAAAAATGCTTTTCCAAAAAGTTGGGCAACCTTATTTTGATGCCGCTCTAGTTCGGTCATAAAAGCGTTTACCTGTGCCTCTTGACCTTGCATCGAAATTGCCAAGCGTGACCGCACTTCAGCGTCGTCAGGCAGATAGTGGGTTTGCTGGTCATCCCATACCTGAAGACGATGCTCTAAGCGCCTCAAGTACACATAGGCTGCCTGCAACGCGTCTACATCATCAACGGGCAAGATGCCACATTGCTTGATGAGCTCTAAGACCTCCAAACTTGGGCGGACTCTAAAGCGAGGGTCTGTACCACCCCGCATGAGTTGAAACATTTGCGCTAAAAACTCAATCTCTCGTATACCACCGCGCCCTAATTTGATATCACGCGAGCGCCCTTGATGACCTAAGGATCGCTTTTCTGCTTCCGCCTGAATTTGCGCATGCAAATCTCGAATGGAGGCAATTACACCGTAATCTAAATGCCGACGATATACAAAGGGGCGAATCAGCTGATCAAGCTCTTTTTGACAGCGAGAAAATTCTGGAGACCCTGGTAGAGGCGCGATTAATCGACCTTTAATCCAGGCATAGCGCTCCCACTCTCGCCCCTGAACCAATAGATATTCTTCCAACATATCCAAACTACATACCAGCGGTCCTGAATCTCCATTGGGACGAAGGCGCATATCCACTCTAAATACAAACCCATTAGCATCATGTTCAGCAAGCAGCTTGATTAAGCGCTTGCCCATTCGCGTAAACCATTCCTGGTTGGATAAACTCTTAGGCCCACCAGAAGTTTCACCTTCGTGCTCATATAAAAAAATCAAATCGATATCTGAAGAGAGATTGAGTTCAAGGCCGCCCAATTTGCCCATACCGACCACCATGAGGGGCATCTCTGCTTGTGTTGCGTTACTCCAAGGTAAGCCGAAACGGGCTTTGAGATCTTCCCGAATAAAAGCAATGGATACAGAAACAGCTAATTCAGCAAAATGGCTAAGCGCATGTGTAACCTCTTGCAAATCAGCCATGCCATTTAAATCCCGAAATGCAACCCACAGCATCAAACGTTGTCTTGCCAAGCGCAAATTGGCCATCCATAGGGCCTCGTCTTGCTCATCGGCCCGCTCCTCGACGCCACAGTCTTTTAGTAGAGTCTTGATGCCCTGTATGTCGACTTTTTTCCGCCCCTGAATACGGAGCCACTCCAGCCACTCAGGGTGAGCAGTTAGCCAACGTCGCGCATAAGTCGAGTGTTGCTCTAAAAAATCGATTTGCCGGGAAAAATCATCCATTCCCCCATATTAATCCGTCCCCGAGACCCAAGCCAGAAGCTTGTCGATCAGGCTAAGGCTGAACGATAATAGGGGTCATGCTGCAAAACTTCATCCCACCTCGCCTCAAGAGCGTGCTTGCTAAACGTCCTCAAGGTTCGAGCAGGGCTTGGCGAAAGCGTGCCCTCATCTTGACGGGTGCTGTTTTAGCTCTTAGCGTGCTAGTACATGTTGGGGTGCGGTTTGTTCTTTGGCCGCAAATTGAGAAATCTAAAGTCTCGGTTGAAAGACTCATTGGCGCTCGAATTGGCGCGGATGTTTCCATGGACTCTCTACAAGTTTCATGGACGGGAATTAGACCCAACTTTGAAATCGAAGGTTTACGCTTCAACGGTCCCGATAAAGCGAAACCATTCTTATTCATTCAGAAAATTAATGGGCAACTCAGCTGGGCAACTTTTTATCACCTAGCCCCATTCTTTCATGAGCTCAATATTGAGGGTGCTGAAATTTATGGGCAACGTAATAACAAAGGCGTCGTTACTGTAGCCGGCATCTCTATCGACGGCAAACCCAATGACTATTCCACTGAGAATTGGCTCTTTGCTCAAAATGAGATTCGCGTCAGTAATGTTAGATTATTTTGGGATGATCAACTCAAAAAGAAATCAATTACTTCAATAGATATTCAGAACCTTTCGCTTAGCAATGGCATTCGCAGTCATCAAGGCTCACTGAGCATCATTACGCCCTGGACCAAAGGACCTGCATCACTTGATATCGATCTAGTACACCATATTGGCGGCCAAGCGGGTAATTGGCGCGATTGGATTGGAACCATCTCCTGGAATGTAAACGAACTCCAGCTCACTCAAATAGCAAGTGAATTTGCTCTCTCGCTGAATACGCTTGAAGGGATACTGAACTCAAACGGTAAATTAAAAATTGACAACGGCCAGCCTGATGGCGGAGAAGTTTATCTAGCTGCCGATCATTTAATAATTCAACTATCAAAAGATGAAGATGCCATTGCCCTTGGGAGATTGGAAACCAATCTCACCCAAGAAACTGATAATGGATTGATATCTGTCACCACCAAGACATTTGCCTGGCGAGATATTGAGAGCCCAGCATCCACCCCTCTCGAAAATTTAAGCCCAATGACTTTCCGTTGGAGACCGCCAGCTGGAGATGGAGAAATTAAAGAATTTGGTTTTTCATCGCCAAAGATTTCTGTTGATGATGTGGCCTTATTTGCCCTCAATCTTCCACTATCAAAAAAAGTTCATCAGTGGATTAAGGCCTCACAAGCTGATGGTGAGTTACAAGATCTCGATATCAACTGGTCTGAAAGTAAATCACCCTTATCTGCCCTCAATATTCCTGGCGGATGGTTTAAGTCGAACAAAGTAGACTTTACTGTGAGCGGAAAACTCATCGACCTCAGCTTTGTTGGCATCAATAAAGCCATGCCCTCAGTATCCAAACTGTCTGGCTTTCTTTCTGCCGACCAAAACAAGGGAAGCATCTCGATTAAATCAAGCGAACTAGAGCTTGAGGTTAAGGACTTACTAGTCGACCCAAAAATAAGACTTGATCAAGCTAATGGTCAGATTTCTTGGTCAAAACAAAAAGGGAATTGGGTCGTTAATGCAAAGCAGTTGGCGCTTAGCAACCCTGAGATTTCAACAACACTCAATCTAAATTACATCATTGGTGAAGGCAAAAATCCTGACTTCATGAGTCTAGACATGGATTTTGCTCGGGCCGATCTTAAGACCGCCTATCGTTATTTACCTGTTGGCATGGGCAGTGATGCCAAATCCTATTTAAGTAAAGCCTTTGATACGGGGATCATCAAAAATGGTAGCTTGCATATTAAAGGTGACCCCAATGAAGTACCTTTCCCTAAAGTGGGTACAGGAGAATTCACTCTTAAACTGCCGATTAATGGCGCTACCTTCAGCCCAGTACCGGCCTCAACTACCGATCAAGGTATTTGGCCCGCCTTCAATAAAGTAAATGGCGTGATCAGTATGCAGAATGCCAACTTCACGGTAGATATTGATCAAGCAAGCTACAAACAAGTCGCGCTGAGCAAATTTCATGCGGAAATTCCTAGCGTTAGCGCAAAGCAATTACTGCTGACAGTAAATGGCGAGGTACAAGGTGATGCGCCACAACTGCTTGAATATCTATTTGCCTCACCTGTCGGTAAAAAACAGGTTGCGCTTGAGCGGAACCTAAAGGTTACAGGGCCCACCAACCTCAGCTTGGACCTTAACATTCCCTTGTCTGGCAGCGGAGACACCAAAACCGACATTAAATTAAACTTTCCTGGCAACAGGGTCCAGTGGGATAACTTACCGCCTCTGGATAACCTCAAAGGAAAGATTCGAATTACCGAGATCAATCCGGAATTCGAAGATATCACTGCCAATTTCCTTGGTGGCGCCATCAAGATTTCAAGCGCAACGCCTAATCAAGGTAGCCAGAGCTACAACATCTCGGGTGATATTAGCGCCAGCTTTATTAAAGACTACTTCGCAAAAGATTCATCGGTTGAGGTGGCGCCCATTTTGCAAGCAATGAGTGGTGTAGCAAGATATGAGGGTGCAATTCACTTCAATAAAGGCAATAGCGAAACCAATCTCAAGATTGACATGCGCGATTGGGCTAGCTCTGCACCTGCTCCTGCGAAAAAGCAGATGGGGACCCCTATGTCAGGCCAATTGACACTGAAGACGTTTGCAAAATCATCTTCCTCTTCCACTCGCTTTACATGGGATGGGAGAATTGGTGATGCCTACTTTATTCAAGGCGAACTTAGCAGTGATGACACCCTGCGTCATGCCGTAGGAATCGGTACTTCCGCAGCGCCCCCGGCCCAAGGATTTCAGTTAAATCTTGCAAGCGCGGAACTCAACCTTGATGTATGGCAAGATTTTTTAAACAGTCAAAAGAAAAAAATTGGGCCCTCTAAAGCTGAAGACACTAACCCAGTCAATATTCAAATTGCTGCTCAAGTAAAAAAAGTAACTTTGTTTGAGCGCAATTGGCAGGATCTGAATTTTTCAGCAAGCAATAAAAATGCCGCCTGGCAAATGCGTATTAATTCACCCTCCATCGCTGGTCAACTGCAATACATAGAGCCCAATAAGTCACAGCCGAGTGGCTTGATTAGTGGACGACTAGCGCGACTCAAGTTTTCCGAGAGAGTCAGCGCTCCAATTGAGGCCAAAAAGCCAGCCTCAAAAAATCCTCCCGTCAAAACTACGATTAAACCCGACTCTATTCCTAGTGTTGACTTAGCTATTGATGACTTCAACTGGGGTAAAGCTCAACTTGGTCAGGTGAAAATTAAAACCAGGACAAATAACAATATCCTTAATATAGATTCCATCCAATTTAATAATCCCCAGGGAAGTTCTGTCTTAACTGGTCAATGGGTTGGCGCCACTCAGAATCAAGTGGAGCATACAACGGTCAATGTCGATTTAGATATTAAGGATGCCGGTCAAATTATTGAACATTGGACCAGCCAAAAATCAGTTGAAGGTGGTCAGGGCAAACTGACCAGTAAGGTCGAATGGGATGGGGCCCCTTTCACGCCTCAATACGAGACCTTAGCCGGCAAGGTAACTTTAAATCTTGAAAAAGGTCGTCTGTTAGAGGTGAATACCAGCGGCGCCAAGCTACTCGATGTTCTCAGCCTACAAAGTTTGTTTAGATTTGCTACCCTGGACCTCAAGGGGAGCTTGGGTAACATTGTGACCAAGGGAACACCATTTAATTCCATTGATGCTTCTTTTGATATTAGCTCTGGGGTTGCCCAGACAAAACAATTCACAATGGGCTTAGATCAAGCGCGGGTTGCCATGAATGGGCAAATTAATATCCCTAAACAAACGCAGGATTTGCGTGTCACCATATTCCCAACAATTGATGCAACAGCAGGCTCATTGGCCGCCTTTGCCATTAATCCTATCGTGGGGCTAGGCGCGTTGGTTGGGCAATATTTAATTACCAGCCAAATTAACCGCAATCTCCAATCAGACTATTTAGTCCAGGGTTCTTGGGATGATCCAGAAGTGATTCCCCTGGATCAAAAGGGTCAGCCAATTGACTCGAAAACTTTAGACACCATTCGCAGTAAGGACTTGTTAAAAGAGCAAAGCAAACCAAGCAGCAATAGCTCTGGACCACAAAGCAATCCAAGTAATTCAGGCAACCCTAATAAAACTTCCAACTAAATCATCATGAGCCAATCAGCAAACAGCGCAGATCTCAAGATTGCTTCTATACAGATGGTCTCTACTCCTGATTTGCAGGAGAACTTATCTACCGCAAGTAGACTCATTGCGGCAGCTACATCTGACGGCGCACAACTAGCCGTATTGCCCGAGTATTTTTGCTTAATGGGCCTCAAAGACACTGATAAAGTGCGTGTCCGCGAAAGCCTTGGAAGCGGACCCATCCAAGAGCAACTTTCAGATATTGCTCGACAAAATAATATTTATCTAGTGGCAGGCACTATTCCGCTGGAAGCAAAAGATCCCAATAAAGTACTCAACACAACGCTTGCTTTTGGTCCTACTGGCAAGCAAATTTCTCGTTACGACAAAATTCATTTATTTGGTTTTCAAACAGCAACCGAGCGCTATCAAGAATCTGAAACGATTGAAGCAGGTAATGAACCGGGCATCCTAAAGATTGCAGTCAATGGAAATGAATGGACATTTGGCTTGAGTATTTGTTATGACCTGCGCTTTCCAGAGCTCTATCGCGCTCTTGGACAGGTAGATTGCCATATCATACCAGCCGCCTTTACTTACACAACCGGCAAGGACCACTGGGAAATCCTCTTGCGTGCTCGCGCTATCGAAAACCAATGCTACGTATTGGCCTCCGCCCAAGGCGGCACCCATCAAAATCAACGTCGCACTTGGGGTAACAGTATGTTGATTGATCCTTGGGGCAGTATCTTGGCCAACCTCCCCGAGGGGGAAGGCTTTATTTCTGGGGTTTTGTGCAAAGATAAATTAAACGAGGTACGCTCTAAGTTACCCGCACTTGCGCATCGCAAGCTTTAAAGAAAGATTTTCTGAATCACATGAATGCACCAGAAGCACTATTTCCCGCTAATTGGACCAAAGCCAAAAAGCAAGCAGACCTCATCAAATTAGCCAAATCTATTTTGCTAGAACCAACAGGCTTATCTGAGCAAGATTTGCACGGCACCTTTGGAAATCTATTTGCCCATCGCCTTGATGATGCAGATCTCTACTTCCAACACACTCGTAGCGAGAGCTGGAGTCTTGAAGAAGGTATCGTTAAATCCGGCAGCTTTAATATTGATCAAGGCGTCGGTGTGCGCGCTATTTATGGCGATAAAACAGCTTTTGCTTATTCAGATGAAATTAATTTAGAGGCTTTAAATAAAGCGGCAAAAGCCACTCGAGTGATTGGACCCGAGGGCGGTAAGCAGGCGGTTGCAAGCAAACTATTTAACCCCGTATCCAATAAGCTCTACTCCGATGTCAATCCTTTAGATTCTCTTCAGCCCAAAGAAAAAATTGCATTACTAGAAAGCATCGAGCGTCGGGCTAAAGCACGTGACCCAAGAATCATCCAGGTAATGGCAAGTCTGGCCGGAGAATTTGATGTCGTATTAGTGGTGCGAGCAGATGGCTTATTAGCCGCAGATGTTCGCCCTCTGGTGCGCGTTTCGGTACACGTCATCGCAGAACAGAATGGTCGCCGTGAATCAGGCTCCTCTGGCGGCGGCGCACGTCATGACTATCTCTACTTCGATACGGAGTTAATTAATCGCTATGTCGATGAAGCAGTTGATGGCGCCTTAGTGAACCTCGAATCTCGCCCAGCACCTGCTGGCCCAATGACAGTGGTCATGGGACCGGGCTGGCCTGGCGTTTTATTGCATGAGGCAGTAGGTCATGGTCTCGAGGGAGACTTTAATCGCAAAGGATCCTCTGCTTTTGCCGGTCGCATTGGGCAGCGCGTTGCGGCTAAGGGCGTTACCGTTGTGGATGATGGCACCTTATCTGGGCGCAGAGGCTCTTTGAATATCGATGACGAAGGCACTCCGACTCAATGCACTACCTTAATTGAGGACGGCATCTTGAAAGGTTACATTCAAGATAGCCTGAATGCCCGACTCATGAATATGCCCCTCACCGGCAATGGTCGCCGTGAAAGCTTTGCTTCACTGCCAATGCCGCGCATGACCAATACCTATATGTTGGCCGGCAAAGATGATCCTCAAGAGATTGTTGCTAGTATCAAGCGCGGCTTATATGCAGTGAACTTTGGTGGTGGCCAGGTTGATATCACTAGTGGCAAATTTGTTTTCTCTGCTTCAGAGGCCTACTGGGTTGAAAACGGCAAAATCCAATACCCCGTAAAAGGCGCCACCATTATTGGTAGCGGACCAGAATCCCTAAAACAGGTTTCCATGATCGGAAATGACCTGAAATTAGACGGTGGGGTGGGGGTTTGCGGGAAGGAAGGGCAAAGCGTTCCAGTCGGGGTTGGACAGCCTACCCTAAGGATTGACAGCCTGACCGTGGGTGGGACTGCCTAATATTGGCTAATTACGGCTTAAAATAGCCGGATGAGCCAACAAAATACGAATCCCGCTAATTGGTACTCCGCTGTCGACAAGACTTCAGATACTGACGATCAACGCATTGACAACATTTCTGTTCTGCCTCCGCCAGAGCATTTAATCCGCTTCTTTCCGATTTCTGGAACTCCGACTGAAGCGTTGATCAGCAACACTCGCAAAAAGATCCGCGACATTATTCATGGCAAAGATGACCGTTTACTCGTAATCATTGGACCATGCTCTATTCATGATCCAAAAGCGGCACTGGAATATTGCCAACGCCTCTTAGCTGAGCGTGAGCGTTTTTCTGGTGAATTAGAAATTGTGATGCGTGTGTATTTTGAGAAGCCACGCACTACCGTTGGCTGGAAAGGTTTGATCAATGACCCTTACTTAGATGAAAGCTATCGCATCGAAGAAGGTCTCCGCCTTGCGCGCCAAGTATTGATGGAAATTAATCGCCTAGGAATGCCAGCTGGTAGCGAGTTTTTGGATGTGATCTCACCGCAATATATTGCTGACCTCATTTCTTGGGGCGCAATTGGTGCACGCACTACCGAGAGCCAAGTTCACCGTGAACTTGCTTCCGGACTTTCCGCACCTATCGGATTTAAGAACGGCACTGATGGCAACATCAAAATTGCAACTGATGCCATTCAAGCAGCAGGTCGTCCACATCACTTCTTATCCGTTCATAAAAATGGTCAAGTATCCGTTGTGGAAACTAAAGGCAATAAAGACTGTCACGTGATTTTGCGTGGCGGTAAAGAGCCAAACTACGAAGCACAGTTTGTGCAGGCAGCCTGCTCTGAGCTAGAAGCAGCCAAGCTTCCAGCCAGTTTGATGGTGGATTTGTCACATGCCAATTCAAGCAAGAAGCATGAGCGTCAAATTGTGGTTGCTGACGATGTAGCGCAGCAAATTGAATCTGGTTCACATCAGATTTTTGGTGTGATGGTGGAAAGCCATCTGAATGATGGCGCCCAGAAATTTACGCCAGGAAAAGATGATCCAAGCAATTTGGAATACGGTAAGAGTATTACTGATGCCTGCATTAACTGGGATGATTCTGTGAAAGTATTAGAGCGTCTGGCTACGGCCGTTAAGAATCGTAGAAGCAAGAAAAAATAATGTAGTTGTATTTCTAATTGCTAAGGAATAAAACTAAAAGAGACTAATTTATTTGGTCTCTTTTTTTTCATGCTTCCACAATACATCCGAACCGCCAGCTGCACGATTCAAAATACGCGATAGCACAAAGAGTAAGTCAGATAAGCGATTGACATATTGACGAGGAGAGTCATAGAGAGGCTCTTCCCATCCTAAACGCACAATCGAACGCTCCGCTCTTCGACACACAGTGCGACATACATGAGCTTGAGCTGCGGCACGTGTACCACCGGGTAGGATAAATTCCGTTAACGGAGGTAGTTGTGAATTGTATTTTTCTAGCCAAACATCTAGCTGCGCTACGTGCTCAGGGTTGAGTAATTTGTAATTGGGAATACAGAGCTCACCACCCAAATCAAATAAATCATGTTGCACCTGCAGAAAAAGCTCCTGTAATTCAGAAGAAATGCTTCCTGGGATCTCCTCGGTCATTAAAACCCCGATTTCTGAGTTCAACTCATCGATATCGCCCATGGCGCAGATCCGCAGGTGATCCTTCTCCACGCGACTTCCGTCACCCAAGCCCGTCATTCCTGCGTCACCGGTTCTAGTGGCGATTTTTGATAGTCGATTTCCCATAAGCTTAATTATAGGTAAATGGCTAAAATGATTCTTATGAATATGGTGACCCCACCCCCCGAATTAGCCGCTATTAGCGCCCTTCAGTCCAAATTGGTTGCGGCCTTGCGCCCAATCCTGCCGGAATATGCCCTTCTATGGGAGCCAGAAGACACCATTCCATACGAATGTGATGGTCTGGCCGCCTATCGTCGGATGCCTTTGGCAGTAGCTTTGCCAGAAACAGAAGAGCAGGTCGCCAAAATTCTGAAGATTTGCTACGCGATGCAAATCCCAGTAGTACCTCGCGGATCAGGAACCGGTCTCTCAGGTGGCGCAATGCCCCTTTCTCAAGGGTTGGTGCTGTCATTAGCCAAGCTCAAGAAAATTATCAGCATCGATCCGTTTACTCGCACTGCAGTTGTTCAGCCTGGCGTGCGCAATCTTGCTATTTCTGAAGCAGTTGCCCACCTCGGTTTGTATTACGCTCCAGATCCCTCCTCTCAGATTGCTTGTTCAATTGGCGGCAACGTCAATGAAAACTCTGGTGGTGTGCACTGCCTTAAATACGGCCTCACTCTGCACAACGTTCTGCGTGTGCGCGGAATACTCATGAACGGTGAGATCGTTGAATTTGGCGGCTTAGCACCAGATGCACCTGGACTCGATTTACTCGCCATCATGATGGGTAGCGAAGGCATGCTTGCCGTAGTTACTGAAGTCACAGTTAAGTTGGTAGCGAAACCAAAATTGGCTCGCGTGATCATGGCAAGTTTTGATGACATCGAAAAAGGTGGTAATGCAGTTGCTGCCATCATCGCAGCCGGCATTATTCCTGCTGGTTTGGAGATGATGGACAAAGCTACCACTCGCGCTGTAGAGGAGTTTGTCCATGCAGGCTATGACTTAGACGCTGCAGCTATTTTGCTCTGCGAATCTGATGGCACTCCAGAAGAAGTTGCTGAAGAAATCGAACGCATGACCAAGGTGCTTGAAGAAGCTGGCGCAAGCGGTATTCAGATTTCTAAAGATGAAGGTGAGCGCTTGAAGTTTTGGAGTGGGCGCAAAAATGCTTTCCCAGCAGCTGGGCGCCTAGCGCCAGACTACTACTGCATGGATGGAACTATTCCTCGTCGCCACATTGCCACCCTACTTAAGCGCATTCAGGGTATGGAAGAAAAGTACGGCCTTGGATGTTTAAACGTATTCCATGCAGGCGATGGCAATATGCATCCCCTGATTTTATTTAACGGTGCTGACCAAGAAGAATGGCATCGTGCAGAAGAATTCGGCACCGAAATCCTAGAAGCCTGTGTAGAACTCGGTGGCACGATCACTGGTGAGCATGGTGTTGGCATCGAAAAAATTAATTCGATGTGCGTGCAGTTTGGTGAAGGTGAGCGTGAATCCTTCTGGGGTGTGAAGAGTGCTTTTGATCCAGAAAAATTACTCAACCCAGATAAAGCTATTCCGACTTTGAGTCGGTGCGCAGAATATGGTCGTATGCGCATTAGCGGTGGTCAATTACCTCACCCAGAATTGGAGCGCTTCTGATGAGTCACTCCAACCCACAAATTAATGCATTCCAAGAGCAAATTCTGAATGCAGCAAAGAACAAAACCCCGCTCTCCATTCAAGGCGGTGGCACTAAGTCTTGGTACGGCAATCCAAATAGCTATACCAAACTAGATACACGTGCCTACTCAGGCATTTTGGAATACCAACCAGAAGAATTAGTCATCACCGCTTGTGCCGGCACTCCGCTGAAAGAAATTGAAGCGGCTCTCAAAGAAAAAAATCAGGTACTTGCTTTTGAACCACCTCATTTTGGCGAGAACGCAACCTTTGGTGGCGCAATTGCCGCTGGCCTAGCGGGTCCAGGACGCATTACAGTTGGCAACTTCCGCGACTTTGTATTGGGCGCTCGAATTTTGGATGGCAAAGGTCAAGATCTTTCCTTTGGCGGTAAGGTCATGAAGAACGTAGCGGGTTATGACGTCTCTCGTTTGTTGCCTGGCTCTTTGGGAACGCTTGCTCTTTTGTTAGAGGCCTCAGTCAAAGTTTTGCCTAAACCCGCTGCGACCGCAATCTTACGTTGTCAGATCTCTCAAGAGAAAGCCCTCAAGATATTGAATGAATGGGCTGGCCAGCCATTACCTCTATCTGCAAGTTGCTGGATTGGTTCCGCCAAAGGTGGAAATGGAGAGCTAACTTTCCGTCTCGCCGGTGCGGCAGCTGCTGTAAAAGCCGCCATCCCCCTCATGAGTTCTTTGGTAATGGCTGCTGAGGTCAAAGAAGATATTGCTGAGCATTTCTGGAATGATTTGCGAGAGCAAAAAATTGCCGCCTTCAGTAATCTTGGCGCAGATCAAACGCTCTATCGTTTAGCGCTACCTGCGGCCTGTGGACCAATCACTATCCCTGGCACTGCCGATGAAATCATTTTGGAGTGGCATGGTCAACAGCGCTGGATAAAGGCGCCTGGCGATGAGGCCACCTTTAAAGCTTTCAAGGCCATTGCCAACTCCCATGGCGGACATACAACTCGCTTTAGACAGGGTGCAAATGTAAACCCTAGCAATCAGCGCTTTACTTTGCTATCCGAGCAAGCTCACTCCTTTGCCCTTGAGGCAGTGCAAGAACGCCTGAGATTAGCTTTTGATCCTGCAGGTGTATTCGCTACTAAACGTCTTCCATAAGTCTTTCTATGCAAACTCAACTCGCTCCTCAATTTGCCAACACGCCGGAAGGTATCGAGGCAGCCCGCATTCTGGGCAAATGTGTTCACTGCGGCTTCTGTACAGCCACTTGCCCTACCTATCAAATACTTGGTGACGAGTTAGATGGTCCTCGCGGACGTATCTATCTGATTAAGCAGATCGCCGAGGGTCAAACGCCCACTGAAAAGACTCGCCTGCATTTAGATCGTTGCTTAACTTGTCGCAATTGCGAGAGTACTTGCCCGAGTGGTGTGCAATATGGCAATTTAATAGACATTGGTCGCAAATGGGCAGAAGAAAATACGCCTGAGCGCCCAATCGGCCAACGCCTGACTCGTTGGGCCCTAAAAGAAGGTTTAACTAAGCCGGCTTTATTTAATACGGCTATGAGCCTAGGTCGCTTAGTACGTCCGTTAATGCCAAGCGGTATCAAACGCAAGATTCCGCTGACCGTTAATAAAGCATTAGCCAATTCTACCGATGCCTATGCAAGACCTACTGCAGCCCATCAGCGCAAAATGGTTTTGCTCGAAGGTTGCGTACAGCCTGGCATGCTCCCGAATATTAATTCAGCAACAGCGCGTGTACTTAATGCGTTAAAAATTCAAATGATTAGCGCGCCCAATGCCACCTGCTGTGGAGCGCTACGTTATCACCTCAATGATCAAGCTGGCGGCCTAGATAATGCCAAGCAAAATATTGATGCGTGGTGGCCTTTAGTTGAAAGTGGCGTGGAAGCTATTGTGATGACAGCATCCGGTTGTGGTGTGATGGTGAAAGACTATGGCCACTTGTTTGCAAATGATTCTGCCTATGCGGCCAAAGCGAAGAAAATTTCCGAGCTAACCAAAGACATTTCCGAAATACTACCTTCCTTACAAAATGAGCTAGTTCAGCTGGTGGGTACAGACCCAAAACCAGGTGTCGTATATCACCCACCCTGCACCTTGCAACACGGCCAACAAATTCGTGGCAAGGTTGAGGGATTACTTTCTAGCATCGGTATTGGCGTACGTTTATGTGCCGATAGCCATCTTTGCTGCGGATCTGCCGGCACTTATTCAGTGACTCAGCCAGAACTATCTGAGCAACTTCGTAAAAACAAGTTAACTCACTTAAATGCAGCATGTGAGGAGTCTGGTGCCGAAGTGATTGTTTCCGGGAATATTGGTTGCATTACTCATCTACAACAAGATGACACTCCAGTGGTCCATTGGATCGAAATCGTAGATCAATTGCTGAGCAAAACCTCTAAGGCCGCATGAATTCCATTGTTGTTAATCTGATGCAAGTCAGAGCACGGATTGAGCTGGCTGCCTTAGCCGCAAAACGTGAGCCCGAAGAAATTGAACTTCTGGCGGTTAGCAAAACCTTTCCGGCCTCAGCAGTTGAAGAAGCCATGCACGCTGGACAATCTGCCTTTGGTGAAAACTACGTGCAAGAGGCCGTTGAAAAAATTGAGAAGCTAGCCAAATTACGCCCATGGTTAATCTGGCATTTTATAGGCCCCTTACAGAGCAATAAAACGAAAGAAGTAGCGCAGCACTTTGATTGGGTTCATAGCGTGGACCGTCTCAAAATTGCAGAACGCCTATCCGCTCAACGTGGCGAGTTTCCAGATTTACCGCCATTGATGGTTTGCGTACAAATCAATGTCAGCGAGGAAGAAAGCAAAAGTGGTATTTCCCTGGTTGAAGTTGAAGAGCTCTGTAATGCCATTGCCTCTTTGCCAAACTTGGTTTTGAGGGGCTTGATGGCCATTCCTGCCCCCAATCCAGATCCAACTTTGCAGCGTCAGGCTTTTGCAGCCGTGCAAGATTGCTTCAAGCGGATACAGGCCACACACTTCACTGAGCTCGGCTACCAGTTCTTTGACACCCTTTCGATTGGCATGTCCGATGATTTAGAGGCTGCCATCGCTGAAGGCAGCACTATAGTTCGTGTTGGCACAGCCATTTTTGGGAAGCGCGATAAGATTAGCAAATGAGCACAAACAAAATCGTACAAAATAATAGCAATGCGCACATTACCTTTATTGGTGGTGGCAATATGGGGCGCGCCCTCATCAGCGGCCTTCTTGCCAATGGATTCGAACCCAACCAAATCTCTGTCGTAGAGGCAAATGCTGTAACCGCCCTAAAGTTATATGAAGATTTTGGTGTTCAAGGTATTGGTGCTCTGGAGAACATCGCTTTTGACTTCTCCAAAAATAATGTGCTTGTCATGGCGATCAAACCACAAGACTTCAATGTCGTTGCTAAAGGTTTGGCGTCCAAGTTAAAGCATGCCAGCGCTCCCGGTCCACTCATTCTGAGTATCGCTGCCGGCATTCGCTTAAAAGATATGAGTCGCTGGCTTGACCACACGCGCTGTGTGCGCGCCATGCCTAATACTCCAGCCTTAATTGGCAAAGGTATTACCGGTCTTTTTGCAGATACGGCTGTTGATCAGTCTGACCGCGCCTTAGCTGAAACTATTTGTAATGCGGTAGGTCAAGCCGTTTGGGTAAAAGAAGAAAAGCTGATGGATGCAGTAACTGCTGTTTCTGGCAGCGGCCCTGCTTATGTCTTTGCGTTTCTTGAGGCAATGCAATCTGCTGGAGAGAAGCTTGGCCTTGATTCAGAGACAGCTCGCAAGCTGGCTTATGCCACTCTTGAAGGCGCTACGCAGCTGGCCCATAACTCTGATGAACACGCTGGGGTTCTTCGCGAGAGAGTCACTTCAAAGGGTGGAACTACTGCTGCCGCTCTAGATGTCATGAAGCAACAAGGTTGGCACGAGATCTTAGAAAAAGCGATTGATGCTGCAAGTCAGCGTGGTAAAGCGATGGGCGATGAACTCGGCCAGAGTTAATTAATACCTAGACCCAACAAAATCCCCAGAAATAAAAATCCGCCTAACCAATTGTTATGGCGGAATGCTTTAAAGCAATTATCTCTATTGCGGGTTGACACCAACTTCAAGTGATAGATTGCGCAAGCTAGCGCGGGGAACCATCCCAATAAAAAATAATTACTCAAGTTAGCCAATTGAGCCACCCATAACTGGCTCAGAAAAAGCATGCCGTAGCTGATTGCAATAGCGACGACATCGTACTGCCCAAAAGTAATTGCGGATGTTCTCAGCCCTAAGCGCAAGTCATCATCTCGATCCACCATGGCATAAGCAGTGTCATAGGCGATTGCCCAAAAGATGTTTCCGATAAATAAGAACCAAGCCTCAAGGGGAATGAAATCCAAAATAGCCGCATAAGCCATCGGGATACCAAACCCAAAGGCAATACCTAAGACGGCTTGGGGCATGGCAAAAAAGCGTTTAGTGAAGGGGTAGATAAAGGCTACCAGCAAAGCAAGTACTGATAGTTGTTTTGTAAATGTATTCAGAGGCTGAATGAGTAAAAACGCAATGAGGGCTAAAGTCCCGGCTACAGCTATAGCCTCTTTGCCAGAGATTTTTCCACTCGTTACGGGGCGGTCTTGCGTCCTTTTAACATGACGATCAAAATCACGGTCAGCGTAGTCATTAATTGCACAGCCAGCACTGCGCATTAGAAATGTGCCCGCCGTAAAGATCAACAAAATAGACAAATCAGGCATGCCACTGCTTGCCAACCAAAGAGCCCAGAGCGTAGGCCACAACAGCAATAGCGTACCAATCGGCTTATCTAGCCTGATTAAGTATCCATAAGATATCAAGCGCTCTTTTAAATTCATAGGGTAATTATCAGGCCTTTAAAAATTCCGCTCGAGATCCGAGCCAGCGCTCTAAATGACGCTCCACTAGATCTGCATGCTCAGCAAGCAAGCGCTCAGCCGCCTGTTGGGCCAGCTCAATTAGCCAGGCGTCGCGTTGCAAATCGACAAAGCGCAACATAGCATCACCTGATTGCTTCGCACCTAGTAACTCACCCGGACCACGCAGCGATAAATCCCGCTCAGCAATCACAAATCCATCTGAGGTCTCGCGTAAAGTTTGTAGACGCTCCTTAGCAGCCATTGAAAGCGGCTCGGCATACATCAAAATACAAACGGAATCTGCAGATCCTCTCCCCACGCGGCCGCGCAGCTGATGAATCTGGGCATAACCAAAACGCTCAGCATGCTCAATCACCATTAAGGCCGCATTCGGTACATCTACCCCAACCTCAATTACCGTAGTGGCAACCAAGAGGTCAATCTCATTTGCCTTGAAGGCGGCCATGACTGCTGCTTTTTCTTCCGCTTTTAATCTGCCATGCACCAAGCCAACCTTAAAGTCAGGTAAAGCCAGCGTCAATTGCTCGAAGCTCTCAACTGCCGTTTGCAATTGCAACACTTCAGATTCTTCAATCAGGGGGCAAACCCAATACGCTTGCAACCCCTTGGATACCCAACTTTGTAAACCGCCGATCACCTCATCACGGCGACTGGCTTTGACCACTTTAGTGGCAATCGTCTTTCGGCCAGGAGGTAACTCATCGATAACGGAGACATCTAAGTCAGCATAGTAGGTCATCGCTAAGGTACGCGGTATTGGTGTAGCAGACATCATCAGTTGATGGCAGTAAAACAATTCTGAACCTACCCGTTGCTGAATCTCTAAACGCTGCCTCACTCCAAAGCGATGTTGCTCATCAATTACTGCTAAACCCAATCTAGCAAAACTGACATTCTCCTGAATCAAGGCATGGGTACCGATAATGAGTTGGGCTTGCCCATTCTCGATCATCTCTTGTGCCAGTCTTTTTTCTTTCGCCCTCAGACTTCCTGACAGCCAAGCGATTTTTACCCCCAAAGGTTCAAACCATTCTTTCATTTTGAGATAGTGCTGCTCAGCCAAGATCTCCGTAGGCGCCATGATGGCGGCTTGATAGCCATGATCCATTACTCGCGCGGCAGCTAAGGCAGCTACAACAGTCTTGCCACTACCCACGTCTCCTTGCAGAAGGCGATTCATAGGGAATGACTTGGAAAGATCATTGCTAATTTCAGACCAAACACGATCTTGAGCATTGGTTAATTTAAAAGGCAACACTTTTAGCAAACCCTCTTCAAAGCTTTGCTGCCCTCTCTTGTCTTTACGCTCTTCTTTATTTTTTGCAAAACTTGGCGCATGCCGCTCCTGACGAATCGCATGCGCACGCTTTAAAGAAATTTGCTGAGCAAGGAGTTCTTCAAACTGCACTCGACGCCAAGCGGGATGAGTACGCTCCAGCAATGCCTGGGTATTAGCGTCAGCAGGCGGTTGATGCAAATAGGTAATCGCTGCTTGAAGGCTTGGCCAGTCATTACTTGGCAATAACTCCGCCATCAGTTTTTTGGGTAAGAACTCAGCCAAACTGTCTTGCAGGCTTGAGTCACGTAAGGCTTGTGTCACGGCCTTACGAATAATCGTTTGCGAAACCCCAACGCTTGCCGGGTAAACCGGGGTCAAACTAGCTGGCAAAGGCGCATCTGGGGCTACGGCTCGCACGGTAGGATGAACCATCTCTGGACCCTGAAAACCTTCACGCACTTCACCGCGAACTCGAATATTGACCCCGACAGCCATTTGCTTCTGTTGGCTAGGGTAGAAATTGAGAAAACGGAGGTTTAAGGTTTCAGTTTCATCCTCAATAGTCACTATCATCTGCCTTCTGGGCCGAAATAGGACCTGATTACGAATGACTACACCTTGGGTCTGGGCCGAATTAAACCTACCCTGATGGATAGCCTCCTCAATAGTCAGCAGCTCCGTCTCATCCTCATAGCGGGATGGCAGGTGCAAAGCAAGGGCCATAGGGCTGTCTAAACCCATCTTTTGGAGTGTGCTTGGCGCTTGTTTAGTAGTCATCGTTAAAATCTAACACCTGATGGTAATGCTATGCAACTCTCCGACTTTAATTACGAACTCCCGCCCGAACTAATCGCCCAGCATCCTTTGGCGAATAGAACCGATAGCCGCCTCTTAGAGGTCAAGGCTGATGGGCCAAATCACGTCGAATTGGTAGATCGACAGTTTAAGGACATTCTTAACCTTCTTCAGCCCGGGGACTTATTAGTATTTAACGACACCAAAGTCATTCCTGCGCGCTTACACGGTAAAAAGGAGACTGGCGGGAACGTTGAGCTACTCATCGAACGCATTAGCGGAGAAAAGCAGGCTTGGGTACAAATTAGGGCATCTAAGGTACCTAAGACTGGAATGATTGTTCATATCCATAACCAAGTAGGCGAAACATTCCCCGTAGAGATGATTGGCTATGATGGACGTTTTTACGAAGTCCGCTTTCCGGAGAATGTTTTTTCTTTGCTTGAGCGTTTTGGTGAACTCCCATTACCCCCCTACATTGAGCATCAACCCGATGGTGAAGATGCGCAGCGCTATCAAACGGTAGTCGCTAAAAATCCAGGGGCAGTAGCTGCCCCGACAGCAGGTTTACATTTTGACGAGTCCATCTTGCAAGAACTCAAGGCATTAGGTGTTCAACAAGCTGCCGTCACCTTGCATGTGGGGGCTGGAACATTCACACCCGTACGCGAAGAGGATCTTTCAAAACATAAGATGCATTACGAATGGTTTTCTATTCCCAATGAGACATTACAAGCAATTGAGGCTACCAAGAAAAATGGTGGCAGAGTTGTTGCGGTAGGCACTACCAGTCTGCGCGCCCTGGAGAGCCAGGCAGCCAGTGGACAAAGTAGCGGCGAGACTAATCTCTTTATTACCCCAGGTTATCAATTTAAAACGGTAGATTGTTTGTTAACCAACTTTCATCTGCCAAAATCTACTTTATTAATGTTGGTAAGTGCTTTTGCCGGAATGGATAACATCCGTGCAGCTTATCAACATGCCATTCATCAGAAGTATCGTTTCTTTAGTTATGGAGATGCGATGTTTCTTTGTCGACTCGAGAATCCAAAGTTATGACCAAACCCGTTCACTTCAATATTCTGGCGCGCGACTCGCAAAGCCCGGCGCGCCTTGGTCAACTTGACCTGCCGCACGGTAGCGTACAGACACCGATCTTTATGCCTGTTGGAACGTACGGCACCGTAAAGGCAATGACGCCACGTGATTTGAATGAAGCTAAAGCGCAAATTATTTTAGGCAATACCTTTCATCTTTGGTTAAGACCGGGATTAGATGTCATTAAAAAACATGGTGGCTTGCATCGCTTCATGGGTTGGGACAAGCCGATCCTCACTGACTCTGGTGGCTTTCAGGTTTTTAGTTTGGGCGCATTGCGCAAGATCTCCGAAGAAGGCGTGACTTTTGCATCTCCAATTAATGGCGACAAATTATTTATGTCTCCAGAAGTGTCGATGGAAATTCAGGCGGTACTCAATAGCGATATTGCGATGCAGTTTGATGAATGCACTCCTTACGAAATCAAAGGTCAACCAACCTCCGAAAAAACAGCTCGTGCATCACTAGAGATGTCTTTGCGCTGGGGTGATCGCTCCCTGAAGCGCTTCCGCGAACTCAATACTGGCAACGGACTCTTTGGTATTGTCCAGGGCGGCATGTTTGAGAATCTGCGTGAATTTTCTTTAGACGCCGTAAGTCAACAAGGTTTTGATGGGATTGCAATTGGCGGCCTATCGGTTGGAGAACCAAAACCCGAGTTTGAGCGGATTCTCAATTTCACAGCACCAAAATTGCCAGAACATATGCCTCATTATTTAATGGGCGTTGGCACTCCAGAAGATCTGATGTTGGGCGTTAGCTTAGGCATTGATATGTTTGATTGCGTGATGCCAACCCGCAATGCCCGCAATGGCTGGCTTTTTACCCGCTTTGGCGACCTCAAGCTCCGCAATTCTGGGTATAAGGACGATGATCGCCCGGTAGACCCCACCTGTGCGTGCTATACCTGCCAAAACTTCACCAGATCCTACTTAAATCACCTCCAAAAGGCGAATGAGATCCTCGGATCCCAGCTGAACACCATCCACAACCTGTCCTATTACCTCCAGCTCATGAATGAGGTCCGTGAGGCTCTCAGCAAAGACCGTTTTAGCGCTTATCGGGAAGAATTTCATAGTAATCGCCAGCGCGGCGTTGAGCCCGGACAGGACTAATAGCCCTACAGGGGGCAAAACCCCCCCTGCAAATCACCTCCAAAGCCCCACACAGTTTAGAATTGCGGGTTACGGCCATTGGTTTCAAGGTCGAAAAATATCGCAGTTTTCAATTGGTAATTAACGGAGGTTTTGTATGTGGATTAGTAACGCTTTTGCCCAAGCTCCTGCAGCGGGCGCAGATTCCAATGGCTTGATGAGCTTTCTCCCTTTAATTTTGATGTTTGCAGTTTTGTACTTCATCATGATTCGCCCACAAATGAAGCGTCAAAAAGAAACCAAAGCAATGCTTGAGTCATTAGGTGTTGGTGATGAGGTTGTTACTGTTGGCGGCATCATGGGCAAAGTAACGGCGTTAAAAGACCAAGTGGTTACCGTTGAGATTTCTGCTGGCACTGAAGTGCAAATGCAAAAAGGTGCTATCACTACAGTATTGCCAAAAGGCACACTGAAGTCTGCTTAATGCATCCGCTTAATTTGTTTGATTAAAAGTATCTCTATATGAATCGCTACCCTCTCTGGAAATATCTAGTCATCGCTGTTGCATTACTGATCGGCGGACTATATTCATTACCCAATTTCTATGGTGAGGCTCCAGCGGTTCAAGTCTCGTCTGCCAAACCAACCATCAAGGTTGATTTGGCAACCCAGTCTCGTGTCGAAAAAATTCTGGCAGAAGAAAACATTGGTAATACCGGCATCTTCTTTGAAGTCGCTGGCAATGTAGGCTCTATCAAAGTTCGCTTCAACAATACTGACATTCAGTTGCGTGCACGCGATCTATTGCAGCAAAAATTGAATGTAGATCAAAATGATCCCAACTACACCGTAGCCTTAAATTTACTGTCCAATACGCCGAGCTGGCTAAGTGCTATCAACGCCTTACCAATGCCACTGGGTCTGGATTTACGTGGCGGTGTTTACTTCCTCCTGCAAGTGGATATGAAGGGTGCAGTTCAGAAAAAAGTAACTTCCTTAGCAGGCGATATTCGCAGTCAATTGCGTGACAAGAGCATTCGTCACCAAGGGATTGAGCGTGGTGCGGACTTTATCTCCATTAACCTGGCTAATGTCGAAGATGCCAATCAAGCGCGCACAGTACTAACAACGGCACAGCCTGAACTGATTTGGCTAATCAAATCCAATGGCTCTTTACCTAAATTAGTAGGTGAATTTAAGCCGACCGCTTTAAAGGAAATTCAAGATAATGCCGTTAAACAAAACATCATTACTCTGAATAAGCGTGTAAATGAGTTGGCAGTTAAAGAGCCAGTGATTCAACAACAAGGTGCTGAGCGTATTGTGGTGCAGTTACCTGGCGTACAAGATACGGCTCGTGCCAAAGACATTATTGGTCGTACAGCAACACTAGAGTCTCGCTTGGCTGACCCCTTGGTTTCCACCATTGGCTTAGGCGAAACTCCTCCTCCAGGCATGGACACTTTCCGATTTGGTGAAAACCGCTTGGGTGTATTTAAAAAATCAGTCATCTTCAGTGGAGATCGCATTACTGATGCAAGCGCTGGCTTTGATCAAAACCAACGTCCTGCCGTAAACATCTCCCTGGATGCTGCTGGTGGTCGAGTGATGCAAGAAGTGACTCGCGAAAATATCGGCAAGCCAATGGGCATGATCTTGTTCGAAAAGGGTAAAGGCGAAGTTCTCACCATTGCTACTATTCAAAGTGAGTTTGGCTCTAAGTTCCAGATCACCGGTCAACCTACCACCGCGAGCGCCAATGACTTAGCCCTCCTCTTGCGCGCTGGCTCATTAGCAGCGCCAATGGAAATCATTGAAGAACGCACTATCGGACCAAGCCTAGGCGCAGAAAATATTGAGAAGGGCTTTAAGTCGCTCTTAATTGGCTTTACTGCTATCGCAATTTTTATGATGGCCTACTACTTACTGTTTGGTACTTTCTCTGTTGTTGCATTAGCAGTGAACTTGCTCTTGCTCATCTCGGTGTTATCAATGTTGCAAGCAACCCTCACCTTGCCTGGTATCGCTGCGATGGCTTTGGCTCTCGGTATGGCGATTGACTCCAACGTGTTGATTAACGAGCGCATTCGCGAAGAGTTACGTAACGGAGCCTCACCACAAACGGCGATTTCCGTAGGCTTCGATAAAGCTTGGGCAACGATTCTGGACTCCAACGTAACAACTTTGATTGCCGGTCTAGCCTTATTAGCGTTCGGATCAGGTCCCATCAAAGGCTTCGCAGTGGTTCACTGCTTAGGTATTCTGACTTCAATGTTCTCGGCTGTCTTCTTCTCGCGTGGCCTTGTTAACCTCTGGTACGGCAGACATAAGAAGATTCAAAAACTCGCTATCGGCCAAGTTTGGCGCCCACAGGAGAAATAAGCCATGGAATTTTTCCGAATCAAAAAAGATATTCCCTTTATGCGCCATGCATTGGTGCTCAATGCGATTTCTTTAATCACTTTTTTAGCTGCAGTCTTTTTCCTCTGGCATAACGGCCTACACCTATCCATCGAATTTACTGGCGGTACGGTGATGGAAGTCAGCTACCCACAGACTGCGCCACTGGACTCTATTCGCTCCAAAGTCGAGAAGCTTGGCTATGCCGATACTCAGATTCAGAACTTTGGTAGCTCACGTGATGTAATGATTCGCCTGCCTTTACAAAAAGATGCGGAAGGTAAGTTGATCTCCTCTGCCGACCAAAGCACTGCAGTTATGCAGGCACTGGAACCAGCGATTACTGGCGTGAAGTTGCAACGAGTTGAGTTTGTTGGTCCACAGGTAGGTCAAGAACTGGCTATTGATGGCTTAAAAGCACTCATCTTTGTGATCATTGGCATCGTGGTGTATCTATCCTTCCGTTTTGAGTGGAAGTTTGCGCTCGCTGGCATCATTGCGAACTTACATGACGTTGTCATTATTTTGGGCTTCTTTGCCTTCTTCCAGTGGGAGTTCTCACTCTCAGTCCTGGCGGCCGTTCTCGCAGTGTTAGGTTACTCAGTCAACGAATCTGTGGTGATCTTTGACCGTATTCGTGAGAACTTCCGCAAATACCGCAAGATGAATACCCGTGAAATCATTGATAACGCGATTACTAGCACCATCAGTCGTACCGTTATTACCCACGGTAGTACTGAGATGATGGTTCTAGCAATGCTGGTCTTTGGTGGCCCCACACTCTTCTATTTCGCCTTAGCGCTGACCATTGGTATTTTGTTTGGTATCTACTCTTCAGTCTTCGTGGCTGCAGCATTGGCCATGTGGCTTGGTGTTACACGTGAAGATTTAGTGAAGGGTGATAAAAAGCCGGATGATGATGCTCGAAAAGATGACCCCAACTACGGAGCGCGGGTCTAACCCAATCTTTTAGTTCAGCGTAAGTTTTGTTGATCAAGGGCAGCTAAGATTCTGTTAGTTGCACCTTGATGCTCTGTTGCATAAGACTTAGCAGCTACGCTCATCTTTGCCAACTCGGTAGCATTTAATAGCAATTCTTTCAAAGCCTCCATTAAGGCTATTGGCTCCGTTAAAAGTAATTCGCCATGAATGCGTTTAGCTGCGCCACTATCAATCGCATCTAAGGCAGCCTGTTGGAAGTTATAGGTGTGCTCACCCAAAAGAACAGGGCAGCCTGCTGCGCAAGCCTCAATCAGGTTTTGACCTCCAAAAGGCAGTAAGCTTCCGCCCATCAGCACTAAGTCAGAGGCGCTGTAATACATCGGCATCTCACCCATGGAGTCACCCAGAACAACATCCAATCCAGCGCACTCACTCGGAATACCGGTCCACTCACTACGACGGCGAAACTTGAAGCCGGCATTATTGATGTGGTCTGCCACTTCTGCGAAACGCTCCGGATGACGCGGCACTAAACAGAGCAAAGGGGGGGTCGAAAATGCATTGCTCAAGAGTAAATCTTTCCAGGCTTTCAGAATAATGGCCTCTTCCCCATCACGTGTACTTGCTGCACACACCATCAGGCGATTCCCGGCATGCAGTTCCCGCTGCCATTCTTTGCCCTTAGCAAGCAATTGAGCATCAAGAGGAACATCAAATTTCAGATTGCCGGTAATGACAACATTTTTAACACCTAGACTACGATAACGTCCTGCATCAAACTCAGTCTGCGCCAGAATCCCCGCAAAGGCTTGAAATAATGCGCGCCCTGCTTTACCGAATCGATTGATGCGACGGGCACTTCGCTCAGATAAACGGGCATTGACTAAAAATAGGGGCAAGTCAATTTCTTTGCAACGAAAGACCACTGTTGGCCAAGCTTCAGTCTCCATGAAGAGGCCAAACTTTGGTTTAAATGTCTTTAAGAAATGCTCTACAGACCAGCAAAGGTCGTAAGGTAAATAGACTTGTCGAATTTGCCCAGAAGCAATCTCTTTAGCAAATAATTGCTTACCGGTGCGGCGGCCATTCAAGGTCATATGGGTGAGCAAAACGGCTTCGCCCTTGGCCAAGTAGGCTTCAATCAATGGTTGAGCCGCACGTGTCTCCCCCACTGATACTGCATGAATCCAAATAGATCCTTGAGCAATGGGCTTGCTGTAGCCAAAGCCCAATCGCTCAGGAATGTGATGAAGGTAGGAGAAGGCATGACATGCACGCCAAGCTAGACGAATAAAGGCCAACGGCAATAAAAGATGCCATAGCAATTGGTAAGCAGCAAACCAGATCCGGGGACGCGCCCCGTATTCTGAATTGGTAGTCAAACTCACTTTTTGAGACGTTCGGTCAATTCGACCGCCTTACCTAAGTAAGAAGATGGCGTCATCTCCAACAAACGTGCTTTTGCATCCTCAGGAATCTTCAAACCACGAATAAAGGTTTGCAGGTCTGCTTGATTAATACCTTTGCCACGAGTCAATTCTTTTAACTGCTCATAGGGATTCTCAATACCGTAACGACGCATCACCGTTTGCACTGGCTCAGCCAATACTTCCCAGCATGCATCTAAATCAGCAGCTATGGCAGCATGGTTTACTTCTAGCTTTCCAAGCCCGCGCAAGGCGCTGTCATAAGCCAATACGCTATGGCCAAATGCAGGGCCTAGATTGCGCAAGACAGTAGAGTCAGTCAAGTCACGCTGCCAACGAGAGATTGGTAATTTTTCAGCAAGGTGACGCAGTAACGCATTGGCAACACCCAAGTTACCTTCAGAGTTCTCAAAGTCAATCGGGTTCACTTTATGCGGCATAGTAGATGAACCGATCTCACCCGCTTTAGTGCGCTGCTTAAAATAGCCAACCGAGATATAAGCCCAAAAGTCGCGATCCATATCCAAAAGAATCGTGTTAGCACGAGCGATCGCATCAAAGAGCTGGGCCATGCCATCGTGCGGTTCAATTTGAATAGTGTAGGGATTGAACGTTAAACCCAGACGTTTCTCAACTACGTTCTTGGAAAAATTTTCCCAATCAAAATCAGGATACGCTGACATATGAGCGTTGTAGTTACCCACTGCGCCATTCATCTTGCCGAGCAAAGGAGCTGCGGCGATAGAGTCAATCGCGCGCTCTAAACGCTTGGCAATATTGGCGATCTCCTTGCCCAAAGTACTTGGTGAAGCTGGCTGACCGTGAGTGCGGGAAAGCAAAGGAACTTTAGCGTTCTCAATCGCGAGATCAGTCAATACTGAAAGTACTTTTCTGAGTTGCGGCAAGAGCACCTCATCGCGGGCACCGCGCAACATTAAACCGTGAGAAGTATTGTTAATGTCTTCTGAGGTACAGGCGAAGTGAATGAACTCACTTGCTTTTAATAAATCTGGTCGTCCAGCAACTTTTTCTTTTAAGAAGTACTCCACTGCTTTTACATCATGGTTAGTTACCGCTTCGATATCTTTAATACGCTGGGCATCCGCATCAGAAAAGTTTTCTGGAAGTGAAAGTAAAAAAGCTTCGTCAGCAGCATTAATTTTTGGGACATCAGGCAAGCCGGCAGAAGCCAACGCCAAGAGCCAATGAATCTCTACAAAAACACGTTGGCGCATAAAAGCGGCTTCGGAAAGCCATGGACGCAAGGCATCCAGTTTTCCGGCATAACGGCCATCTAGGGGTGAAAGGGCATTGAGGGTTGAAAGCGGCTGACTCACGAATATTGCCTTTGCATTGAATATGTCAATAAAAGCTGATTTTAATGCGTTCTGGAGTACAGCAAAGCCCAAATAGGATAGCTATACTTGAGGCCATGAAACTTATCGGATCCCTCACCAGCCCCTATGTACGTAAAGTACGCATTGTTTTTAACGAGAAAAAGGTCGATGTTGACCTCGAATTAGAGAATGTTTGGGCTGCAGACACCAAAATTGCCCTTACCAACCCCCTGGGGAAGGTTCCCTGCCTTATGGCTGACGATGGAGAGGCTATCTATGACTCCCGCGTCATTGCTGAATACGCTGATGGCCTGAGCCCAGTCAGCAAGCTTATTCCGACTGATAACCGCGAGCGTGCTGCCGTGAAAACCTGGGAAGCGCTAGCAGACGGAGTGATGGATGCTGGAATTTTGGCCCGTTTGGAACGTACTTTGCGTCCAGCAGAGCAACAAAGCCAAACTTGGTATGACCGTCAAATGGGCAAGATTAATGCAGCCCTACGTCAAATGTCTGAACAACTTGGTGGAAATGCTTGGTGTCACGGCAATCAAATCACCTTGGCAGATATCGCCGTAGGTTGCGCAATCGGATATTTATTATTTCGCTTTCCAGAAGTGAAATGGCAAACCCAATATCCAAACTTAGATCGTCTGTATCAAAAATTATTGCAGCGACCATCTTTTGTTGAAACCGAACCACCTGCTGCTTAATTAATTTGATGCTTAATTAAAAATGCCAATCAGTTTTGATTGGCATTTTTGCATTTGCTGTTTGAAAAATTATGAGGAAATAATTCCGCCACCTAAACAAATATCCCCGTCATATAAGACAGCGGATTGTCCAGGTGTAACAGCCCACTGTGCCTCTGGAAAACTCAAGTCAAAACTTAGCGCATCATCACCAGCACTCAAAGCGCAAGCAGCGTCTGTTTGTCGATAACGCGTCTTAGCAGAATAATTTCCAGGCGTTGGTGCCACGCCAGAAACCCAGCTGGCATCCATAGCAGAAAGCTTGTTAGCCAATAGCCACGGGTGTTCGTGGCCTTGCGCTACATACAAGGTGTTGTTAGGAACGTCCTTACGAGCCACATACCAAGCATCACCATTACCGTCCTGACTACCGCCTAAACCAATGCCCTTGCGTTGACCTAAGGTGAAGAAGGCCAAGCCCATATGCTCACCAACCGTCTTACCTTCTGGCGTTTTAATCGGGCCAGGTACGCGCGGTAAATAGCGATTTAAGAATTCTCTAAAAGGACGTTCGCCAATAAAGCAAATTCCGGTGGAATCTTTCTTTTTGGCATTGTGCAAACCAATTTGCTCGGCAATTTTTCTGACTTCCGTTTTTGGAATCTCTCCAAGCGGGAACATCACGTTTGCTAATTGTTGCTGCGTTAGGCGATGCAAGAAATAACTTTGGTCTTTACTGGCATCGACAGCTTTTAACAATTGCACTTTGCCACCCTCATGACGAACACGCGCATAGTGGCCTGTTGCAATTGCATCAGCACCCAAACACATGGCGTGATCTAGGAAAGCTTTGAACTTAATTTCGGCGTTACATAAAACATCGGGATTAGGTGTTCTCCCTGCAGCGTACTCACGCAAGAAATCAGCAAATACACGCTCACGATATTCGGCGGCAAAATTGACTGCTTCGACGTCGATTCCGATCATATCGGCGACTGAAACCACATCGAGCCAGTCCTGACGAGCAGAACAGTACTCATCGTTATCGTCATCTTCCCAATTTTTCATAAAAAGGCCAATAACTTCAAAGCCTTGCTCCTTGAGCATCCAGGCAGCAACCGACGAATCTACCCCTCCAGACATGCCAATAACGACTTTCTTGGGCTGAGAGGACGGGATTGAGGAAGAATTGAGCGGGATCATCAAAAAATGCGAAAATTCAATATAAGCTTACAGACCATATTGTAGAAGTCTTAGCCTGATTTCACAGAATTCCAGGCAAAAACCAAACAAAATGGCTGAGGAGTAAGTAAATGGGTGCAATTAGCCCTATTTAACTAAAATAGATTTTTTATAAATTTTGCTTTTGGAGACATGCCATGCGCATAGGAGTGCCACTGGAAACAAGGCCCGGGGAAACTCGAGTAGCCGCCACACCAGAAACCGTTAAAAAATTAATTGGTCAAGGTCATACCGTCGTTATTCAAAAAGACGCCGGAGTAAAAGCCAGTCAACCTGACTCCGCTTACGAAGCTGTGGGCGCCAGCATTGGTAGCGCTGCAGATGCGTTCGGCGCAGAGATTGTTCTCAAAGTACGCGCGCCTGAAGCAGCCGAACTCAAACAAATTAAATCCGGTACCGTGCTTTTGGGCATGCTCGATCCATTTGATAACGACATGATTGCAGCGATGGCTGCGCAAGGTGTAACTGCATTTTCATTAGAGGCTGCACCACGCACAACACGCGCACAAAGCATGGACGTTTTATCTTCCCAGGCAAACATTGCTGGCTACAAAGCAGTATTAGTTGCTGCAAATGAATATCAACGCTTCATGCCTATGCTGATGACTGCTGCAGGAACTGTTAAAGCAGCACGCATACTAATCCTAGGTGCCGGAGTTGCAGGCTTGCAAGCGATTGCTACAGCAAAACGTCTTGGTGCCGTGATTGAAGCATCTGATGTGCGTCCAGCAGCTAAAGAACAAATCGAATCATTAGGTGCGAAGTTTGTTGACGTTCCTTATGAAACTGATGAAGAGCGTGAGATTGCACAAGGTGTTGGTGGTTATGCCCGCCCAATGCCTGAAGCCTGGATGAAGCGTCAAGCGGCCTTGGTTGCAGAACGCGCGCAACAAGCTGACATTGTGATCACCACTGCATTGATTCCAGGACGCAAGCCGCCTGTACTTTTGCATAGCGACACTGTTGCAAATATGAAGCCAGGCTCAATCGTGATCGACTTGGCTGCAGGTAAAGGTGATAACGGTTCAGGCAACTGCCCGTTAACGCAAGCAGATAAAGTAGTAGATGTGAATGGCGTGAAGATTGTTGGCTACACCAACCTAGCCAGTATGGTTGCAGCAGATGCTTCCGCTCTCTACTCACGCAACTTGCTCGATTTCATGAAACTCATTGTGGATAAAGAAGCTAAGTTAGTTATCCCAAGTGATGATGACATCGTCACTGCTTGCTTAATGTGTCGTGATGGTCAAGCCATCCGCAAAAACTAATAGTAAAAATACTAAGGAAACACTATGGATCTCGCTGCCTTTCAAAGCATCCTCACCGTTCAAAACATTACCGTGTTTGTATTGGCCATTTTTGTTGGCTATCACGTAGTTTGGAACGTAACTCCAGCATTGCATACTCCTTTAATGGCGGTGACTAATGCCATCTCCGGCATCATCATCGTCGGCGCATTGCTCCAAACTGAAGTTATCGGTGGCGATGAAATCACTCTCACCAGCATCATTGGTGCAGTGGCGGTATTTCTCGCGTCTATCAATATTTTTGGTGGCTTTATGGTCACCCGTCGCATGCTTGAAATGTTCAAGAAAAAAGCTCCTAAAGCTGATGCGGCTGGAACCAAATAAACCTAGAACAAGACCTATATAGAGACCAAAACTATGTCAAACATAACCGCTATTTCTTATCTCATTTCATCGGTGTTGTTCATCCTCGCTTTGCGTGGCTTGTCTTCACCAACCACCTCACGCCAAGGCAATACATTCGGCATGATTGGTATGTTGTTAGCAGTTGTCACCACTTTCTTCATTCCTGATTTCAAACCAGTCATCTCTTTGATCGGCGTTGCAATTGTGGGTGGCGCGATTATTGGAACCATTGCCGCTAAACGCGTGCAAATGACCAAGATGCCTGAGTTAGTTGCTTTGATGCACTCCTTCGTAGGTTTGTCAGCCGTTTTAATTGCGATTGCCGCTGTATTTAATCCAGCCCATGACCATACTGGCGCGCAGAAGATCGAGCTCTTCATCGGCGCATTCATTGGCGCGATTACTTTTACTGCATCCGTGATTGCATTCGGTAAGTTATCTGGCAAGGTCAGTGGTAAGCCAGTGACTTTTGCTGGTCAACATTTACTCAACCTAATTTTGGCCGTTTCGATGGTTGGTGCCGGCGTTGCCTATTACATGGGTGATAGCCACGGAGCCTTCTTGGCAATGTGTGCCATTGCTTTGGTATTGGGCGTGACCTTGATCATCCCTATCGGTGGCGCTGATATGCCAGTAGTTGTATCGATGCTCAATAGCTATTCTGGATGGGCTGCAGCCGGTATTGGTTTCACATTGAACAACCCAGTGTTGATTATTGCGGGTGCTTGCGTAGGCTCATCCGGTGCGATTCTTTCATACATCATGTGTAAGGCAATGAACCGTTCCATTCTGGCTGTATTGCTCGGCGGCTTTGGCGCTGAAGCTGCTGCCGGCGGTGGCGATGATGGTGGCCCTAAGAACTACAAAACAGGATCACCTGAAGATGCGGCGTTCCTCATGGAAAATGCTGACACTGTAATCATTGTTCCAGGTTACGGCTTGGCAGTGGCTCGCGCTCAACATGCCCTCAAAGAATTGACTGAAAAGTTAACTCATCATGGCGTGACCGTGAAATATGCGATTCATCCCGTAGCAGGTCGTATGCCTGGTCACATGAACGTACTATTGGCTGAAGCTGAAGTACCATACGATCAAGTATTTGAGATGGAAGACATCAACAGCGACTTTGGTCAGGCTGACGTAGTGCTAGTGCTTGGTGCCAACGACGTAGTGAACCCTGCCGCACGCACTCCAGGTAGCCCAATCTTTGGTATGCCAATCTTGGAAGCATTTAAAGCCAAAACTATCATCGTCAATAAGCGTTCGATGGCAGCTGGCTATGCCGGTCTAGATAACGAACTCTTCTACATGGATAAAACCATGATGGTCTTCGGTGATGCGAAGAAAGTGGTTGAGGAGATGGTCAAGGCTGTTGAGTAAATCTTCGTTCGCTAAGTTTTCTGCGTGATTTCGTAGTCACGTAAATCATTTAGGACGGTAGTTGGTGGGTAATTAAACACTGACATCCGTCCTTTTTCATTGCTTTAAATTAGCGCAAAAAATCACTCTGTCCATTTCCAGTCCATTTGGAACGGGATGTATAGCATTTATGCTGCGAAAGACTATGCAAGCATGATTATTAGCGCTAGCTGCGCTTAAAATTCCGACTGAGTAATAAATATATGGTCTGGTTGTAAATTCGCCTGATATCTCTCATACATTTTGGTGTAGGCAGCCTCAATATTCTTTGCGAAAAGAGGAGTATCAAACAAGGGCGTACTAAGGCGATTACTGGCCAACTTCAATTTAATATCTGCAAGCTTCTTGGTGTTCATGGCCAATTCAATAGCTAACGCTTCATACTCTTCTTCAGTATTGGTAATAAGCTCTGGCAAACCAACCGCATTTAATAAGCTGGAAGCTACACGATTAGCAAATGATTTGCCTTTTAGCGTCAGAACTGGGACACCTACTTTTAGGGAGTCCACAGTCGTTGTATGTGCATTGTACGGATAGGTATCTAAAAACAAATCTGCCAGCGCATATCTCGCCAAATGGTCGGCCATCAACTCCTCTCTTTGAGAAAAAATTATTCTCAAAGGGTTAATATCACGCCTCTCAAATTCAGTTGTTATATTAATTTTAAAAGATTTATTATTTTCTGGAATCCATAAAACGCTATTCTCTACACTATGTAAAACTCTAGACCAGCCGTCTAAAAGATTCGAGTTAAATTTATAGTCATTATTAAAGCAACAGAAAACAAACGCATTCTCAGGAAGCCCGCACTCTTCTCTTGTAAATACCCTGGAAGAGGCAACTCTTTTAGAATCATCCACCATATAAGTATCAGGGAGATAAGCAACTTTTTCAGTATAAAAATGCTGATGTATCTCAGGTATGATAATTTTATCGGCTACGATGTAATCAATAAATTCAGCGCCCATTGTTCCGGGGTAACCCAGCCAATTCACTTGAATCGGCGCAGCTCGATAAGAAAAAATTCCAGCTCTTGAGTATTTCGTTGGCCCGGATAAATCAATGGCAATGTCAATCTCTAATTCTCTAGCTAATTGAGCAATTTCTTTGTCTGACATGCTTTCAACATCTATAAATCTATCAAAGCCCTTTCTTAGACGTAAGTTCATTTCATCTCCAATAGGAGACTTCTTTAACGAAAAAGCAAAAACTTCAAACCTACTTCTGTCATGGATTTCAAAGAGCTCAGAGGTTAGAAAAGAAACTGGATGATTTCGAAAATCAGGAGAGAAATAAGCAATGCGAATTTTCTCCTTTTTAGCGGTCTTAGGAATCAGGCCTAAAGCAAAATTTTCTGGATATCTATCTTGGGCATAAATCTCAGAACATTTCTGATGTAAAAAAGCGTCTTCGCTCAATGCAAGCAATGAAAATGGGTGTGCAACTTTCTCACTGGCCATCACCTTTTTAGAAATAATGTCTAAAAAATCCGCCATGTCTGACCAGCTACCTGTTTTCATCTTTATCTGGAGTAAATCTCCGAATACCCAGTCAATGTCAGGCTTTATGCCAAGCGCCTTATCGTAGTGAGCAATGGCTTCTTCATACTGCTGAAGCTCATTTAGTACAACGCCTTTATTTGACCAAGCCTCAGCATAGTCAGGCTTTATGCCAAGCGCCTTATCGTAGTGAGCAATGGCTTCTTCATACTGCTGAAGCTCATTTAGTACAACGCCTTTATTTGACCAAGCCTCAGCATAGTCAGGCTTTATGCCAAGCGCCTTATCGTAGTGAGCAATGGCTTCTTCATGCCGCTTTAGTTCTTTCAAGGCAACGCCTTTATTTGACCAAGCCTCGGCTAAATTAGGATCGATGGACAAAGCCTGGTCGGCAAAAGCTATAGCCTCTTCGTATCTTTTAAGCTCTTTAAGGGTTGCGCCTTTATTTAATGCAGCCTCAGCATAGTCAGGCTTTATGCCAAGCGCCTTATCGTAGTGAGCAATGGCTTCTTCATGCCGCTTTAGTTCTTTCAAGGCAACGCCTTTATTTGACCAAGCCTCGGCTAAATTAGGATCGATGG
>NZ_JACVPB010000002.1:62424-310963 GCF_018882085.1 Polynucleobacter sp. AP-Reno-20A-A9
GGACAAAGCCTGGTCGGCAAAAGCTATAGCCTCTTCGTATCTTTTAAGCTCTTTAAGGGTTGCGCCTTTATTTAATGCAGCCTCAGCATAGTCAGGCTTCAAATTTAACGCATTACCATACCAAACCAAAGCATCCTCATAGCGACCTAAACTAGACGCAGTTTTTCCATAGCTAAGCCAAGCCTCTTGATTATTGGGGGCCAAGGTAACTGCTTTTTTGTGATGGACAAGAGCATCCTTGTCATTTCCAGAATCCGAAAGGGCTTTGGCTAAGTTGTACTGTATTGAAGCATCATTTGGATGAATTCGAGCTGCCCTAGCTAAATAATCTGCAGCCTCCCTGTAATTTGATTGCGAGGCCTTAATGAGGCCGAGAATATGTAGTGCTGGAAGATTTTTTGAGTCTACCTGAAGAACTCTTTTTAGAATCAAATCAGCGCTATCAAAATTTCCACCCTGAAATGCTTGAATGGCCTGTTGAAGCATGAATTGAAATTGGGGGTTCATAGCGGACATTTTATAGGCACAACACTCATTTTGAAAATAGAGTTGCAAATAGGCATGAATTAAAAAATTGTAAATCGTTAGCGGAAAATGAGGTGAAGGAGCTCTGTGGATGGAGCCATTTTTAAAAATGGGTGATTGATGTGCGCCGGGGATAAGTTTCCAAAAAGTCGGAAGGGGGCCTGCCTGATCAAATAATTAACCGTTTTCGGATAGTTTTTCATTACACTAAACAAACTCCTCAATAAAGCGATACCCCCTTACAAGAGCTTGCTATGCCAAATTTCGTTGAGAATCATCTTAATATCGTTCAATATGCGCCACTAATATTTTTTACTTCGATCCTGACATTCTTATTACTAGGCTGGCTCTATGGAAGATATCGAACCCGCACAACGGAACACGTCGTCGTCCGAGATTCATTAGCAACAGCAATTTTTGGGTTATCAGCACTTGTACTCGGCTTTACTTTTTCAAATGCAACCGATCACTACGACAAACGGATGAGCTTAATACGCGACCAGGCGTATACCCTCAAGCAGGTTTATCAATCGAGCAATTATCTGAATCCTACAGATCGTGTTACGGTACAAAATACCCTAAAGCAAATACTTGACTTGAGAATGTCTAAGTATGAAAACATTAAAAAAATGGATGACCTTGACGCCAATAATAATGTCTTAGCTCAGTCTTTAAATACCCTTAATGAAGAAGTCAATAAAGCTATTGGCCGTGCGCCAGTCAGCACTAGGGATTTAGCTGATGCCATCTTGAGACCTCAACTCGCCCATCTATTAGATGTTTTCCAAGAAGGAATACTCAATGGAAAACATCATCCCCCAGCAATTATTGACCGCTTCCTCTTTACCCTGCTCTCAATAGGTGCCTTATTAAGCGGCTACTCTATGGCAATCAAAAAAGAGGAGGACTGGTTTCTGACAGCTCTCTACTTAGGCTTGATGGGATTTGCGCTTTACGTGATTTTTGCCTTGGAATTTCCACATCAACTACAAGATCCACAACTCATGAATGCAGACTTTTTAAAACTTCATAAAGTCTGGCAGTAATTCTTACGAAATTACCTTCTCTGGTAACTATTGGATAAGTTGTCCTGCAGTACATAGGCAACGCCATTGGCTACCAAAGAAAGGTCTTGGTCGAGCACGCGGCTTCGGTAAGTCCAGCCAGCAGGTAATTTCAGCTGCTCACTCAATACTGGGAGATCTTTCATACTGAGCGCGGGATTCACGATTTGTGAATAAGACTGCATTACATAAACATCACCCCCAGGAGAAGTCAGTTCGTATACAGCGCTACCAACTCTATAAATAAAATTAGTAGTACGCGTAATTTCATTTGGGGTGTATTGTTTGCTACCCATCAATTGCTTTAACAAACTCAATTGGATTGTTGCCCGTAAATTCATCTCGATACCGCCAAAAGATTCTTTTACGTCATTGATAGTGTTGCCCGCCGCCTGAATTTCATCCATAGTCCAATAGCGCGGTCCATTGAGGACGGCAAAAGAGGCATCAAAACTCTTTTCAATAGATTCTTTAGTTAAAGTCTTCCACTGTATTTCAGGGCAAAGATTAAGACCTTGCGTATTAAATACCTTTACTTCCAAGTTAAGCCACGCTCGCTTGCCCACCAGAACTTCGCAATAACGCTGATTACGCAGATTGGAGACACTTTTCTGAAATACTGGCTGAGAGTCGAATGACTGGGCGATTGAAGCTCCACAAAGGAAGGTGGAGCTCAGAAAGAGCAAACCCATTGAAATAAGGGGGGTTGCTTGATTGCGACTAGTCATCTTGACGCCCGTTCCAGTGGTAATGTTGGGTACAGCTTACACCCATAAATAAAAAACGCCCGGTCTTTTGAATCAGGCGCTCTTATTTCTACAGCCAGATAACTGAGGAAATTAACAGCTATTACATAATTCTGGCCATATCAGGCATACCATCAGCAGATTCATCTTTTAGGTGTTCGGTGATGCGAAGAAGGTTGTTTAGTAAATTTAAGAACTAGTCGCTTTAGAAAACTGCCTACAGGCGGTTTTTTTATTACGCTAAGATACGTCATAGAAGCGTCGACAGAATGCTTCATCACTTAATAAGTCGAGACAATATGCAATTCAAATCAGCATTTATTAATTTTCTCATCTCAATCTGCGCAATCTTTTGGGCAGGATCAGCCAGCTCACAAAGCAACTATCCTAACCGAACTATTCAAACCATCATGCCACTTCAAGCAGGGAGTGGCGTTGACATCTTGATGCGCCCAGTTGCACAAAAAATGGGTGAAAACCTAGGTCAAGCAATCTTAATAGAAAATATTCCAGGAGGTGCGGGAATAATTGGCGCAGCTAAGGTTGCACAAAGTCCTGCTGATGGCTATGTCTTGGGCGCATTTAATGACAGCATCCTAACGATGTTACCCAATCTATACAAAAAGATTGATTACGATCCGATTCAAAGTTTTGCTCCAATATCTGAAGTAGCTGCGATTACTTTTGTGATGGTTGCCAACCCAACATTTCCCGGGAATACGGCAGCAGACCTAGTGCGCATTGCTAAAGAAAAGCCTGGTAGGATTGACTATGCATCTGGGGGCAATGGATCACCACAGCATATTGGCATGGAAATCTTCCGCCAATATACCGGCGCCCCAATCGTTCATATTCCTTATCGTGGAGCTGCTGCTGCAGTCACTGACGTCATGGCTGGCCAAGTACCAGTGATGATCAGCGCTTTATCGGTTGTACTTCCACATATTCGCGCTGGGAAGCTAAAGGTATTGGGAGTGGCGAGTAAAACACGATCTCCGCTGCTACCCAACGCCCCAACAATTAGTGAGAGTGTGAAGGGTTATGAATTCTCAACCTGGAGCGCTCTACTAGCACCCAAGGGTACTTCACCAGCAATTATTGAAAAACTAAATGAGTCTTTAGCAAATGCGCTAAAGGATCCAAAGCTGCGTGAACAACTCATTCAGCAAGGCTTTGAATTTGTCCCCCTTGGCCCAGATCATTTAAAAGAAATGATTGCGCAAGGACTGGTAAGGATGAAAAAAGTGATTAAGGATGGCGGTATACAGCCTGATTAATTCGAGAAGAGAGCCAAATAAAAAAACGCCTGGTCTTTTGAACCAGGCGCTCCTATTTCTACAGCCAGATAGCTGAGGAAAGTAACGGCTATTACATCATGCCGCCCATTCCACCCATGCCACCCATGCCGCCCATATCAGGCATGCCACCAGCAGATTCATCTTTTGGTGCTTCGGAGATTGCGCAATCGGTTGTCAACAACAAACCAGCAACAGAAGCAGCATTTACCAATGCAGTTTTTGTTACCTTGGTTGGGTCGATAACACCTTGTGCAACGAGGTCGCCGTATTCACCAGTAGCTGCGTTGTAACCGTTATTACCTGTGCTTGCTTGTACTGCATTAACAACCACACCAGCATCTTCACCGGCATTGCTAACGATAGTACGCAATGGCTCTTGCATAGCGCGCAATACGATGCTGATACCAGCGTCTTGATCAGCGTTATCGCCTTTCAAGCCTTTGATACCTTGCATTGCACGAATCAGTGCTACACCACCACCAGGAACAATGCCTTCTTCAACAGCCGCACGAGTTGCGTGCAATGCGTCGTCAACACGAGCCTTCTTCTCTTTCATTTCTACTTCAGTAGCAGCACCAACACGAATCACCGCAACACCGCCAGCCAACTTGGCTACGCGCTCTTGCAATTTCTCTTTGTCGTAGTCGCTAGTAGCTTCTTCGATCTGAACACGAATGTTCTTCACGCGAGCTTCAATCGCTTTAGCATCGCCAGCACCGTCAATGATGATGGTGTTTTCTTTGCCTACTTCGATACGCTTTGCTTGACCTAAGTGCTCAAGAGTTGTTTTCTCGAGTGTGAGGCCAATTTCTTCAGCGATTACTGTGCCGCCAGTCAAAATCGCGATGTCTTCCAACATTGCTTTACGACGGTCACCGAAACCTGGAGCCTTAACAGCACAAGTCTTGATGATGCCGCGGATGTTGTTCACCACTAAAGTTGCCAAGGCTTCGCCTTCGACATCTTCTGCAATGATCAACAATGGGCGACCAGACTTCGCTACTTGCTCGAGTACTGGAAGCAAATCACGGATGTTAGCAATCTTCTTGTCAAACAAGAGAACGTATGGGCTTTCCAATACGGCAACTTGTTTTTCTGGTTGATTGATGAAGTATGGAGAAAGGTAACCGCGGTCAAACTGCATACCTTCAACTACTTCAAGCTCGTCTTCTAATGACTTGCCATCTTCAACAGTGATAACACCTTCTTTACCCACTTTTTCCATTGCTTCTGCAATGCGCTGACCAATACTGTGATCGCTGTTAGCAGAGATAGAGCCAACTTGAGCGATTTCTTTAGTAGTAGTGCAAGGCTTGCTGATCTTTGCGAGCTCTTGGATAGCAGCTGCAACAGCTTTATCAATACCGCGCTTCAAGTCCATCGGGTTATGGCCTGAAACAACATACTTCATACCTTCACGAACGATAGACTGAGCCAATACAGTAGCGGTAGTTGTACCGTCACCAGCGATGTCAGCAGTTTTGGAAGCCACTTCCTTAACCATCTGCGCACCCATGTTCTGGAGCTTGTCTTTGAGTTCGATTTCTTTTGCTACGGATACACCGTCTTTAGTGATCGTTGGTCCACCGAATGAACGCTCGATTACTACGTTGCGACCTTTTGGTCCCAAAGTTGTTTTCACTGCATTAGCAAGAATGTTGACGCCTTCGACCATCTTGGTGCGGGCGCTATCTCCAAATACAACGTCTTTTGCTGCCATGATTAAATTCCTCTCTTAAATACCGAAATTACTTCTGTACAACAGCCATGATGTCGTCTTCACGCATCACGATGAGTTCTTCGCTGTCAACTTTGACTGTTTGACCTGCATATTTACCAAATAAAACGCGATCGCCTACTTTGACGTCAGGTGCGTTTAATTTGCCGCTGTCATCGCGCTTGCCTGGACCTACTGCCAATACTTCACCTTGATCAGGCTTTTCTGCAGCAGCGTCAGGAATGATGATTCCAGAAGCAGTTTTTGATTCTTGATCTAAACGCTTGATGATTACGCGATCATGTAAGGGACGCAAATTCATCTCTTCTCCTATGTTAGTAAGTGTTAACTAATTAAATAAACTATATAAATCAATGCTTTATAATCTCTTCACATGGAATCAAAGAGTAATTTACGAATAAATCGCCTCTTTAGCACTCGCATGTTGGGAGTGCTGATTATATAGGTCTGATTCCCAGGATTTCAAGGGCGGATCACCATAAATTCTTTAAGGATTTAGCCTATTTTTTATAATGGGGACAAGCTGGTAGGTCAATTCCTACAGATAAATCAGCCCAAAGCCCTTACCGCTCCAATCCGTCCTGCCTAGACTGGATAGTCACCGATTGGAGAATGCTGATGAGCCCGAAATCCCGGCTGTACACGCTTGTAAAGGCATGGAAGAACAAACCCTTCCAAGAAGTACGAGACGCCTGTGGCGACCCCTGGCTTGGCCTGAGTAGCCAAGCCCTTGAAGAACACCAATCCTGGTCTAAACGACAAGCGATTAGTCATGAACCCATTTTTAACTGCAAGGGAACCAAACTGACAGGATCTTTATTTAGACCATTACTGACTGCTTCTGACCTGCAATTACTACGCCTTTTTATGGAAGGCTTAGACACGATTGCCTATTGGTATCGCAGCGGTCGCTTTATCCCTGGAATCTTGCCAGTGCCTTCACATGCCATCGCCTCAAGTGGCTATGTAGATGCAATGAGTGAGCTCATTCTGAACTCACGCCTACCTGTAGGCTTGTTCAGCATTGGCATTCAATCCATTCCTGAATCCGATATTGCCGATGCATGCAAAGAAGGGTTACTTCGTTTGCGACGACTGGGTGTCCTGCTTCACTTTTTAAAATTCTCTGGCAGCGCCGAAGAATTGCATTGGATTACTGAGATGCAACTGGAGGGTGTTCATATTGATATGAGTCGGATACGTGAGCACGAGCTGGCAAGCGATGCTCTATCTCAATTAAGAAAGTCGCCCTACTCACCTACGCAAATTTATGCGAGCAATATAAGCCTGGTTAAGGATTTAGAAAATGCCTCAACCCTGATTGCCGACCACTCTTATGGTGGCCTCATGATGTCGCCTGTAAGCCGCCATCAGATGCTTCAAATTAACGATAGCCGTATCGCTAAAGCCATTTTTTCGCTGCACCCTCATCAACACCCAAACCAAAACGGAGACAAGTAATGAGAAAACGCGTGATGTTGGTAGATGACCATCCGGCAATGCTGATGGCTCTTAAAAGTATGTTGCAAGACCAGTTGTTATTTGAGATTGCAGGACAAGCTCAGAATGGCGAAGAGTGCCTGAGATCCATGAAAGAGGTGAATCCCAATATGGTGATCCTGGATCTAGATATGCCTAAGACGGATGGCTTTGATGTAATCCGCCGAATTGGATTGATGTACCCAGATGTGCGGATGCTAGTGCTGTCGAGTATGGATGAAGCAGTCTATGGCGGTAGAGTGCGCTCATTAGGCGGGCATGGCTTTGTAAACAAAACTGCAGGTGCTGACGTCATACTAGCTGCCTGCGTTGCCATATCCCAAGGCTATAACTTTTTCACTCATGGCAAAAATGGCAATAGCTCATTAAGTGATAACGATAAGTTAGCGCTGATTTCTGATCGAGAGCTCCAGGTCATGAAATACCTTGGCAAAGGTAACTCTAATCAACAAATCTCCGAAATGTTGCATATCAGCAATAAGACGGTAGCAACTTATAAGACCAGGGTCTTTGACAAGCTAGGCATTAACAATATTGCAGACTTGATTTTGTTCTGTCGCATGAACAACATTATTGAAAGTTAAATGAGTATGCATCGATCCATCATCAGTATTGCGGTTTTTATCCTATTGAATGGGGTATTAGGCAATACCTATGCGAACTTACCGAACTCAGTAGAGCAACGGTGGATCGATGCCCACCCCGTAGTGCGTTTTAGTATTCATGAGAAATACGCGCCTTATTTAGATGTAAATGAAAAGGGTGAGCCTGGAGTTTTCCATAGCCTTCTAAAAAAGCTCAGCAAATTTACCCAACAGGAGTTTTTGCCGAAGTGGCGAAAGAGTGATCAGGAGGGGCTTCAACAACTGGCCAATGGTGAGGTGGATTTCATCATTGACCCGCCGACCCTAGATGACGAGTATCTGAAGTTTGGTTCCTTATCAGAGGCAATCTTTTGGGGGCATGACGCTATTCTGACTAAACGGTCAAAGAATGATGCGCCTATTGAGCCAATTAATATCGCCTACTTTGACCGCGGCTTTGAAAACCCGCCAATACCCAATCATCCCCAAGCTAGCGTATCCGGTCATGCGGATAAATTAGTATTCGATCTTCTTAAAAACGATATTGAGGCACTCGTCTTGCCGCTTCGTCTTGCGCAACAACTCATTCAGAAATTCAAAGCAGATAAATTACAAGTTGACGGGCTTTACAGCAGAGAGCCATTTGAATATCGTTGGCTCATCTCCAATCAAGATGAAGCGTTGCATGGGGTGCTTGAGCGTTTTCTCAATAACTTAGATCCAATCGCATCGCGAGATCTTTTTAACATCAATGCATCTACTTTTGAATCAGGACGCCCATCCTCACCCAACCATTTACCTTGGCTCTCCACTTTGGCAATTTTACTGATAGGCTCTACCTTGCTTTGGCGCATGCATCAGAAGCAAACACTTCAAAAACAAGAGGCGAGACATCTTATTTTCTCAAAAGAGCAGGCCGAGAATGCAAATGCAGCGAAGTCGGCATTCCTAGCCACCATGAGCCATGAAATCCGCACGCCAATGAACGCCATTTTAGGAGTGCAGGAGTTATTGCTAAGCAGCCATTTGCCTACCAATGAAAAGGTATTGCTCAAAAGCGCGCACTCATCTGCCGAATCTCTATTGGGCATCCTCAATCAAGTCTTGGATCTCTCCAAAATTGAAGCAGGCAAGCTCACACTTAATATTGAGCCCTGCAATCTCAATGCCTTGATTGATGACATTGACTCGGCATTCTCAACAGTGGCGCATAGGCAGAATCTCAAGCTGCAAACCTCCAAAGATCCACGCATTGCAGAAGTCTTATTGTTAGATTCTTTACGTCTACGCCAAATACTGCAGAACCTGATCAGTAATGCTATTAAGTTCACTGATCGCGGTGAAATCTATTTCTCCATTAGCGTGCTGGCAGATGATCATGCGGGACAGCTGATTGAATTCAGAATCATTGATACCGGGGTTGGGATGGGAACAGAAGAAATTGCCATAGCACTTCGTGCCTTTGAGCAAATACCAGGCAATAGCGAACAAGCTAATGGAACTGGCCTTGGTCTAACCATCACCAACCACTTAGTCACCTCCATGAGCAGTCAGCTCTACTTTGAGAGTGCGCCCGGTTTTGGTAGCAATATTCATTTTTGCTTGGCATTTCCACGGACCAGCATCGCCGCTACAAGAGCCTCAGCACGAGAACACATCAACTCATCTAGAAGACTGGTTACTAAGCGCAACCAGAATACCGGGGAACCTTTGCAAGCATTAGTAGTAGAAGATCATCCAGCGAGCCGTCAAATTATTTCGCTACAACTACAAGCATTAGGTATTAAAGCTTCGGTTTGCGATAACGCCACTACCGCGCTAGATCTTATTAGCCAAAATCACTTTGATCTTCTGCTAACAGATCAATCTATTCCAGGCATGCAGGGCTCAGAGCTTGCTAAACATATACGTAATACAGGAAATCAAGACCTTATCATCATTGGCATTACTGCAGATATCTATGCTCTAGACTCACGCCATCAATTCTTGGAGGCTGGCATGAATGGCGTCCTGATCAAACCTTTAAGTCTCATGACTTTAGAGAATGAGCTGTCGCGGTATTTTCAAACCGAAGACTCAACTGAAACTAAGATACCCAAAAACCATCGAGAGGAATATTCATTTGATGCCTTTGGAAACCTCCTCAAAAATAGTCCAGATTACATACTCATCATCCTGGAAGAAATTAAAAAGGTTCATGATGAGACTCTCCTCGCCCTAAGAAATGAAGTCGTAGATGAAGGCGCCTTCAGAAGCATGGTTCATAAAGTTAAAGGGGGAGCGCAGCTTCTCAATGCCAAACACTTTATTCAAGAATGTGAGGTTTTAGAGCAAGTAGAGTCACTAGATCTTCAAATCCACACCTTTATCCATTTACTTGAGGAGCAAAATCAAATTATTAATAGCTATCAATCTCGATATGCAAAGCTTTAATCTTTAATAAGGTAGGTTTATCCTATGGGAGATGCGTTTTTCTCTTCCTCGCCCACACACCTTTATTGCGACCCTCCTTTGGTTAGCTAGTCCTTTGGTCTTCGCCAGTGAAACCCCATCCTTGACAATTCCACAATCAGTAGTAACCAGCCTAGAACGCAATCAAATCCCTCTTGATACGGTAAGCATTTCAGTAGTGGAGATTGAGCCTGGTCGTCCCGGAAAGAATGTATCTAAGAAAGTTTTGGACTGGCGTGGTGGCGATCCGATGAACCCCGCCTCAACGATGAAGTTGTTAACAACCCTAACGGGCTTAGATATTTTGGGCCCGCAATATCGTTGGCGTACCAATGTGTATACCGATGGTGTTATTCGCCAGGGAGCATTGAAGGGTAATTTGTATTTGCAAGGAACTGGCGATCCTAAGCTTGTTCCTGAAGAGCTTGCGAAGATGATGAAAGATCTTCAGGGCCTTGGTATCCAAAAGATTGATGGCAATCTATTCTTTGATCGCAGCGCATATGCACCCAGTGTCATGGAGCACAACACCATTGATGGTGAAGCTCTGCGCGCCTATAACGTACCCCCAGATCCTTTGCTATATGCCTTTAGAACGCTGTCGTTTCAGATCGGCAAATCACGTACAGCTGACTTTATTGATATCAGCTACACACCAGCACTATCGCAACTTAAGGTGTCCAATCAAATGCAATTGGTTGATCGTTCCTGCGATAACTGGAAAAGTAATATTCGCTTTAACCTAGATCCTGAAGGCGTCAGCAATACCGATCAGCCTTTGACTGCACAGTTCTCTGGGGCGTTCCCAAGCTCCTGTAAGGGAGTGAACTTTAACGTTGTTGCGCTTGATGCCAATACCTTTCTAACGCAAGGCTTTGCTGCCGCTTGGGAATTGGCTGGTGGCAGCTGGGCACAAGCTCCTATCGGCAAGGATGGCTCAGTTCCTTTGGCCGCTCGACTTCTTTTGCAATTTGAAGGCAGCAAACTTGCAGATGATGTCTTAGATATCAACAAGTACTCCAATAACGTCATGGCGCGCCAAGTTCTTTTGACTATGGCTTTAGAGAAAATGGGTAAGCCAGCAACAACTGCCAATGGTGAGTTAGTGATTCAGAGTTGGCTCAAACAAAATGGTTTGGACTTTCAGGGGTTGGTGATTGAGAATGGCTCTGGACTATCTCGCAATGAAGCAATCTCTGCAAGTCAGATGAATCAGCTCTTGCTCACTGCTCGCAATTTACCAGTGGGTGATATTTTTTATAACAGCCTACCAATTGCTGGTACCGATGGCACGATGCGCAATCGCTTGATGGTTCAACTACGCAAGTTTTTACATCTGAAGAAAAAACCAGAGGCCAGAATTAAAACCGGTTCTCTTGCGGATGTGCGAGCGATCTCAGGCTATGTAATGAGTAAATCTGGAAAGATGTATGCAGTGACTTCATTCATCAACCACCCCAATGCTTGGAGAGGTCTAGAGGCGCACGATCAGTTGCTATCGTGGCTGCTTGAAGATGGGCCAGAACCAAAGCATGCGCGCTGAAGTCGGTCTCTAACGCCGTCCCACTCCTCGCCTGCTGGCGGTTCAGGGAACAAAATTAAATCCCAACCTTGCTGATCTAGATCGCGCAAGGATCGATATAGTCGACTTGCAAAGGCGCCGCTATCACTTGGGACTTCAACCTCTTCAAAGTGGGCCGAAGGATGTCCATCTTCACTTAAGGGGGATTCTGAATCCCATACCGCTACAGCAACGCGCGATTTAATATCTGGATATTCACTCAAGGCATCCAAGACACGACCTGGAGCATATAAACGCAAAGGGGTAGTTGGGGCGTAATGGGCCTTAAGACTTCCAGATACCCTAGGTAGATCTGTTGTTGCTTCATTGCCCGCTTCAGTTTTTTTTACTTCTCCGGGCTGATAAACCTTCACACCCGTTTTGGCAAAAATTTCACTGGGAGTAATTGCACCGGGCCTGAGTAGTACGGCCTTATCGCCAGATGACAAATCAATGATGGTTGACTCGATGCCAACTTCACAATCACCACCATCTAAGACCATTAAATCCAACATACCCTCAAACTCATTGCGGACGTCAGCAGCACTAGTCGGCGATACCTTGCCAAATCGATTGGCTGAAGGCGCAACAACTCCACCTTTAAATTTACGTAGTAACTCTTGGGCTATCGGATGGGAAGGAGCCCGAATCGCTACCGTATCTTGACCACCGGTCAGTTCATTTAAAACGCTTTTATCTTTCTTGAAGACCAAGGTTAATGGCCCAGGCCAAAAGGCATTAATGAGCTTTAAAGCCTCCTCGGATAAGTCTCTTACCCACGGCGCTAATAGCGCAACCCAATCGACTTGGGTTTGATCAAACTTATCTGGCGCAGCTAAGTGAACAATTAACGGGTGGTTTGATGGGCGCCCCTTAGTGGTGAAGATTTTCTTAATCGCCTCAGGGTTTTTAGCGTCCGCACCCAAGCCATAAACGGTCTCTGTGGGGAATGCAACCAAACCACCGTCACGCAAGCTTTGTACTGCCTCATTAATCACTGCTGACATTTGCAGCGGGGTACTGTCTGCGGACATTTCTAGGGCTCGATCCCTAACTCAGTAGCGACAGCTGCGCAATTTTTACGAGCTTCATTGAGATTCTCGCCCAGGCAGTTAATATGACCCATTTTCCTACCCATACGGGGAGCGGATTTGCCATAGAGATGTAACTTCGCATCAGGGTGGGCAAGTACTTTATTCCAAGCAGGTTCTTTTGGTTGATCCTCACTACCCTCAAACCAAAGATCACCTAATAAGTTCAACATGGATACAGGCGCAAGCTGACGGGTATCGCCCAAAGGCAACCTCGCCATGGCTCTCACCTGCTGCTCAAACTGACTACTCACACAAGCATCCATGGTGTAGTGACCAGAGTTATGCGGACGTGGAGCGATTTCATTAGCGACAATATCACCGCTTTTGAGAACAAAGAACTCAACGCAAAGAACGCCAACGTAATCAATCTTCCGAATCAGCGCCTTGGCGGCATCAATGATTTTCTTTTCCTGAGCAGGCTTAAGTGATGGGGCCGGCACAGTCGAGGTATGCAAAATACCATCGCGATGAATGTTTTGCGCCACTGGATAGGCCACCACAGCATCATCATAGCCACGCACCACCAGTGCGGACACTTCAAAATCAAGTTCCATGCGCTTTTCGAGTACACAAGGTACGCGCCCGAATTCATTCCAGGCGGTAGAGAGTGCTTCAATACTGTAAACAGTCGCCTGACCTTTGCCGTCATAGCCCATGCGAGCAGTTTTTAAGATTCCCGGAAAGAGATCGACTGGAGTATGGGCAATATCAGCCTCATGCTCAATCACAAAGTTAGGCGCTGGACCAATATTGGTTTCTGACTTCCATGTGGCTAAGAAATTTTTCTCAGCAATACGATTTTGAGCTAAAGACACACAGCTACTGCGTGGCGCCACGAATACACCCAAGGATTCCAACTCATCTAAGGCTTGTGCGGGTACATTTTCAAATTCAGTACTCACTGATGAACACAATGCAGCCATCTCTTTTAAAGCGGCACTATCAGTGTATTCAGCTTGAATAAATTTTTCAGCAATAGAACCTGCTGGACTATCAGAGCCCGGATCGAGCACGCAAACCTTGTAGCCCATTGCTTGGGCGGCCTGAGTAAACATACGCCCCAATTGACCGCCGCCTAAAATTCCTAAATACGAACCCGGCAAAATGGGTTCCATGCGATCTGCCATGTAATTAATATCCCGGCAAATTCATTGAGCGTGCAGCATCAGACTGTTTTGCACGGAAATCTTCTAAGCGTTTAGCTAATTCAGCATCATGCAACGCTAAACCTGCAATCACATGCAAGGCAGCATTTGCTGCACCGGCTTCACCAATCGCAAAAGTTGCAACCGGAATACCTTTTGGCATCTGCACAATAGAGAAGAGAGAATCTTCGCCACGCAAATATTTACTGGCAACAGGTACGCCATAAACTGGAACAATAGTTTTTGAAGCAAGCATGCCTGGCAAATGGGCTGCGCCACCTGCGCCAGCAATAATTGCTTGTAAACCGTTGGCTCGGGCTTGTTCTGCATACTGAAACATATCGTCTGGCATACGATGCGCGGAGAGTACTTTAGCTTCATGAGCAATACCAAACTGCTCAAGCATTTGAGCAGCATGCTGCATGGTGTCCCAATCTGAATTGGATCCCATCACTATTCCGACGATTGGCTTCTTGCTCATTTACCTCTCCAAATGCCTTATATCTATTAAGGACTCTATTATCCCTGACTCAAGAAGCCTCAGTAAGACGGGTAAGCGCTTCGCGATACTTTTGGGCAGTCTTTTCAATCACATCTGCTGGTAACTGCGGTGCAGGGGCTGTTTTAGGCCATAACTTGCCGTCCACCACAGCGGTTTCTAGCCAATCACGCACAAACTGCTTGTCATAAGAAGGTGGGTTAGAGCCTACATAGTAGGTCTCTGCCGGCCAAAAACGAGAAGAATCTGCCGTTAGGATCTCATCCATCAGTACCAATTGGTCATTAGCATCCAAGCCATACTCAAACTTGGTATCGGCAATGATGATTCCGCGAGTAGCCGCGTATTCAGAAGCCTCTTTGTACAAGCGAATACTCACTTCACGAATTTGATTGGCCAACTTTTCACCAATGAGTTCGATTACTCTTTCAAACGAGATGTTTTCATCGTGCTGACCAAATTCCGCTTTAGCAGCAGGAGTGAAAATAGGCTCAGGTAATTTTTGTGCGTTCTCTAAACCTTCTGGTAGAGCAATACCGCAAACCTTGCCAGTTTCTTTATAGTCTTTCCAACCACTGCCAGCTAGATAGCCACGAACCACCGCCTCAACCAAAATAGGCTTTAAGCGTTTAGCAACTACCGCACGACCTTTGACTTGGTTAACCTCATCCGCCGCCACTACGGTAGCTGGATCAATGCCAGTTAAATGGTTAGGGATCACTGCGGCTAATTTATCAAACCAAAAATTTGCCATCTGATTAAGAACTACGCCCTTCTCAGGAATTGGCTCACCCATTACTACGTCAAAAGCAGAAAGACGGTCAGTAGTAATCATCAACAACTTGTCATCATCTAATGCGTAAACATCGCGCACTTTGCCTTTAGACAGCAAAGGCAATGACTTAATAGAGGTAGCGTACAAAGCAGGCATATTTAAATCACTTCACAATTTGGGTTAATTTGCCGCTCTTATATAGCTCAGCCATCTTCTCTAAAGAAATTGGCTTAATTTTGGAGGCTTGACCAGCAGACCCAAAGGCCTGGAAGCGCGCAATACAAACCTTCTTAGCAGCTTCACGGGCTGGCTTCAAATAATCGCGTGGATCAAACTTGCTTGGATTCTCAATAAAGTAACGGCGGATTGCGCCAGTCATTGCCAAACGAATATCCGTATCGATATTGATCTTACGAACACCGTTCTTAATGCCTTCTTGAATCTCTTCAACAGGCACGCCGTAAGTTTCTTTCATATCGCCACCGAATTCACGAATCTCAGCAAGCAACTCTTGTGGAACGCTCGAAGAACCATGCATTACCAAATGCGTATTCGGAATACGCGCATGGATTTCTTTAATGCGATCGATTGCCAAAATATCGCCTGTTGGCTTTTTGGTGAACTTGTATGCCCCATGGCTAGTACCAATAGCAATTGCTAAGGCATCGCACTGAGTAGCCTTCACAAAATCAGCGGCCTGTTCAACGTTAGTCAGCAATTGCTCACGTGTCATCTTGCCATCAGCACCATGACCATCTTCTTTGTCGCCTTGCATGGTCTCTAGTGAGCCCAATACACCTAATTCAGCTTCAACCGTAACTCCGATGGAATGGGAGAACTTCACGACTTCTTTAGAAACATCTACGTTGTATTCATAGCTAGCAACGGTTTTGCCATCAGCCTCTAGAGAGCCATCCATCATCACGCTAGTAAAGCCACTTTTGATCGCTGCCATACAAACAGCCGGGCTTTGACCATGGTCTTGATGCATCACTACCGGAATATGCGGATAAGCCTCGACCGCTGCAGAAATCAGGTGACGCAAAAATGCTTCGCCAGCATATTTACGGGCGCCTGCTGAAGCTTGCATGATGACTGGGGAGTCAGCTTCATTTGCCGCTTCCATAATCGCCGTTACTTGCTCTAAGTTGTTCACGTTAAATGCTGGCAGGCCGTAACCGTTTTCAGCAGCATGATCCAAGAGTTGTCTTAAAGATACTAAAGCCATGATGTTCTCTTAATAAATAGTAATAAAGTTAAAAATAAATCTGTTTTGAATCTGTTTTAAGCGCAAATTACTTCACATGAATAATCTTTAGGGTATTGGTACCCCCAGGCTCGCCCATGGGCTCACCTGAAGTAAGCACAACGGTATCGCCCTTTTTGAACGCACCCGATTTTTTCAAACAAGCCTCCACCTCTTGCAAGGCGGTATCACGGTCCTTGGTGTAATCCAAGCCGATTGGCGTGACATTGCGATATGTACTTAAAGCACGCTGGGTAGCGATCTTCGAAGTGAGCGCAAAGATTGGCACGTGAATGTTGTGACGACTCATCCAAATCGCGGTTGAGCCAGAGTCAGTTAAGGCTGCAATAGCATCTGCATTTAAATGATGGGCAGTAAATAAGGCGCCCAACGCAATCGTTTGATCGATGCGAGTAAAGGTTTGATCTAAAAAATCAGTATCGAGTTTTACGCGATCAGACTTTTCTGCTTCAACGCAAATCTCTGCCATCGCCTTGATGGTTTGTACTGGATACATGCCGGCAGCAGACTCAGCGGATAACATCACTGCATCAGTGCCATCCAACACAGCATTAGCAACGTCGCTCACTTCAGCACGCGTTGGTACTGGAGCATTAATCATCGACTCCATCATTTGCGTAGCGGTAATCGTAAATTTGTCTGCCTCAAGCGCCCAAGCAATCATGCGCTTTTGCAGCGCAGGCACTGCAGCATTTCCAACTTCAATAGCGAGATCACCACGAGCAACCATGATGCCGTCACTTTCAGCAATAATGCTTTTAAGGGCTTCAGGCTCAATCGCTTCTGCGCGCTCTACCTTCGCAATTGTTCTGACTTTGCCAACGCCATACTTAGCGCTAGCGGCATCAGCCAACTTACGGGCATAGGCCATATCCGCGCCATCTTTAGGAAAGCTGATTGCCAAGAAATCCACGCCCATGGCAATCGCTGCATCTAAGTCAGCAATATCTTTTTCGGTCAGCGCAGGTGCAGTCAAACCACCACCAGCACGATTAATACCTTTGTTATTGGAGAGCGGTCCACCCTGCTCAACGATGGTAAAAATCTCGCCACCCTTAACGCTTTCAACCGTCAGAACCACCAAGCCATCATTTAATAAAAGACGGTCACCCGGCTTTACATCGCCTGGCAGCTCTTTGTAGTCAAGACCTACCTTAGTTTGATCACCTAGCTCACAGGCCACATCCAGGGTAAATTTTTCGCCTTCTTTCAGGAGGATTTTGCTGTCTGCAAACTTACCCACACGAATTTTAGGGCCCTGTAAGTCGGCCATGATGCCCACTTCCTTGCCTACTTCGGCGGAGATAGTGCGCACTAAATCATGACGTGCTTTATGGTCAGCAACGGTGCCGTGAGAGAAATTCATGCGCACCACATCTACACCAGCACAAATCATGTCACGCAACACTTCGGGCTTTTCAGAAGCAGGCCCTAAGGTTGCAATGATCTTTGTTGCTCTCAACATATTTAATCTTTCGCTCTTTCAGCAAGTACCGCAAAGGCTGGCAAAGTTTTGCCTTCCAAGAATTCTAAGAAGGCGCCGCCGCCAGTAGAGATGTAATCCACTTGATTCTCAATACCGTACTTCGCAATTGCCGCCAAAGTATCGCCACCACCAGCAATCGAGAATGCAGGTGAGTGCGCAATCGCAGCGGCCAACATCTTGGTGCCACCACCAAATTGATCAATTTCAAATACGCCTAATGGGCCATTCCATACAATCGTGCCAGCGTGAGCGAGCATGATGGATAAACGTGCAGCAGTCTTTGGGCCAATATCCAAGATCATGTCGTCTTCCGCAACCTGATCGGCAGGTACGCGGTTTGCGCGGGCTAATGGAGATAATTCATTAGCAACGACCACATCCTCAGGAATTGGAACATGGGCGCCACGCTTTTCCATGATCTCCATAATCTCTCTTGCCTCGTCTACTAAATCAGGCTCAGCAAGGGATTTACCAATCGGCAATCCTTTGGCCAGCATAAAGGTATTGGCAATACCGCCGCCCACAATGAGTTCATCCACTTTCTCAGAGAGGGCTTTGAGAATCGTCAGCTTTGAAGAAACTTTAGAACCAGCAACAATGGCAACTAGAGGACGTTTTGGACTGGCTAATGCACGACTAAGCGCATCTAATTCAGCAGCCATCAAAGGACCAGCACAAGCGACTGGTGCGAACTTCGCCACACCATAGGTAGTGGCTTCAGCGCGATGCGCCGTTCCAAATGCATCGTTGACATACACATCACACAATGCAGCAATCTTTTTAGCGAGCTCATCGCTATTCTTTTTCTCGCCGATATTCAATCGACAGTTTTCCAGTAGAACCACCTCGCCTGGATTAACTTCAAATCCGCCATCAACCCAATCGCTAATTAAAGGGACTTTACGATTCAGGAAAGTGGCAATGCGATCGGCTACAGGAGCCAAGCTATCTTCGGGTTTAAATTCCCCTTCGGTTGGACGACCTAAATGCGAAGTCACCATCACTGCCGCCCCAGCATCCAAACACATCTGTATAGCAGGCATCGATGCCCTAATACGCGTGTCTTCCGTAATATTGCCTGCCTCGTCTTGAGGAACATTCAAATCGGCACGGATAAATACCCGCTTACCCTTTAACTGACCTGATTGGGCTAATTCACTTAAACGATTAACTTTAAATAAGGATTCCGGCATGAGTTTGGGTAAATAAGTGGTTTATGGGGAATGTTCCATTCTAAAGGCTCTGGCCCATCCACCCCCGAGGATCCGAGCCGACAGACTCCCCTGCCTGCTCTACAATAAGGACTTAAATGCATTCTGGGCCGGAAGACCAAAAACTGCCAGCCTAGTGCCCTGTTTAAACCGCTTTTACAGATACTTAATAGACACAAAAGGTAAAGAAAATGTCGATGTCCGACCGCGATGGCTTTATTTGGACTGATGGGAAGCTAATTCCTTGGCGCGAGGCCAATATTCACGTTCTAACCCACAGTCTCCACTACGGAATGGGCGTATTTGAGGGCATCCGAGCCTATAAAACACCCCAGGGAACCGCTATTTTCCGCCTCCCAGAGCACGTAAAGCGCCTTTTTAACGGCACTAAGATCTTCCAAATGAACATGCCTTACAGCACAGAAGAGATCACCAAGGGCATTATTGACGTGGTAAACAGCAATAAGCTCGAAGCCTGTTATATCCGCCCAATTATCTTTATCGGCTCCCAAAAACTCGGAATTTCCCCTAAGGGCAATAGCATTCACACCTCCATCGCCGCTTGGGAATGGGGCGCCTATTTGGGCGAAGATGGCCTAAATAAGGGTATTCGGGTTAAAACCTCCTCATTTACACGTCACTTTGTCAATTCTTCACTCGTTCGCGCCAAGGCATCGGGTTACTACATCAACTCCATTTTGGCCAACCAAGAAGTGACTGCCAATGGATATGACGAAGCTTTATTGCTTGATACCGAAGGTTATGTCTCTGAAGGATCTGGCGAAAACCTTTTCATGGTTCGCAACGGCATCGTTTACACACCTGACCTAGCATCATGCTTAGACGGCATCACGCGTGACTCTGTCATTCAGATCGCAAAAGATCTGGGTTACGAAATTCGCGAAAAACGCCTCACTCGTGATGAAGTCTATTCTGCTGATGAAGCCTTCTTCACCGGCACGGCTGCTGAAGTCACTCCTATTCGTGAATTAGATGATCGCACCATTGGTGATGGCAAGCGTGGCCCTATCACTGAGAAAATTCAGAAGACGTATTTCGATGCGGTGTACGGCAGAAATGACCAATACAAATCTTGGCTCACTTACGTTAAGTAAACCATTAAGTAATTAGGAAAGCACATGACTCAAGCTCAAGTGGTTATGGTGGATGGCAAAGATTTACCTCTACATTGCCCCACCAATAAAACTCCAGCATGGAACTCGCACCCACGCGTTTTTCTAGACATTACCGAGACCGGTGAAGCCAAGTGTCCATACTGTGGCACAGAGTACAAACTCATTCCCGGCACTGAGCCGCACGGTCACTAAGCCTTATCAGCACCTCTTCTTGAGGTGCTGAGTCGAGATACATTACATGCACGGTATTCTGATCATTGCCCCAAACTGGATTGGGGATGCTGTGATGACTCAGCCATTATTGGCAACCCTCAAAGAACAGTATCCAGAAGCCAATATTGATGTACTTGCTAGCACTTGGGTTGCTCCAATATATCGCGCTTGCTCTGAAGTACATGAGGTCATCGAAGCCAAATTCGAACACAAACAATTGCAGTGGGGCTTACGTAAACAACTAGCAAAAAAGCTGGCGACAAAAAAATATCAAGCCTGTTTTGTATTACCAAATAGCCTTAAGTCAGCACTCATTCCTTGGCTTGCAAATATTCCATTCCGAGTAGGCTATCGCGGTGAATTGCGCTTTGGCTTGATTAACTTAGCACTAGATAATCCAAGCAAGGTAAATCGTCCGCCTATGGTGGAGCACTATCTTGCATTGAGCCAACTTCTCAATGAAGAATTATTTGCATCAACCGCAAGTAATCTCGTGCCCAAGTTAAATGTTTCGATTGCAGCTCATCAATCAGTACAGGCCAAATTACTCAGCGCCAATATTGATGCGGCAAATATCTATGTGATGTGCCCAGGTGCTGAATATGGACGAACCAAACGCTGGCCAACCAGACACTTTGCACAATTGGCACAAAAATTAATTGCCAGCAATCCCAATAATCAGATCATTCTTTTGGGCGGCAAAGGGGATCACGCTCTTGCCCAAGAAATTCAATCCCAGTCCAAGCAAAATGGTCACATACATAACTGGTGTGGAGATACTTCGCTGGATGAGGCAATTGCACTGATTGGCATGAGCAAAGCAGTTATCAGCAATGACTCTGGCTTAATGCATATTGCGGCAGCTCTCAAAACCCCTCAAGTCGCCATTTTTGGGTCAAGCGACCCAGCCCATACCCCGCCTCTATCAGACAAAGCCAAAGTCATTTGGTTAAATCTCCCTTGTAGTCCATGTCATAAAAGAGAATGTCCACTGGGTCACTTAAAGTGCTTAAACGACATCTTACCGGAACAAGTATTCGCTACACTGAATACATTGCAGCCATAACCCAGGAACAGTAAGCCATGACCAAACTTGCCAGACTCTTTCACAGCGCGGATGATGTTGTCGAGGCATGGCGAGATGCCTTACGTCATCGCGATGTTCAAGGCGCTCTCGATATTTGGCTAGATGATGATTCCATTACCTGCGTTCTTCCAGAAGGTCATCGCCTAACGGGTCATGCAGAAATTCGTGAAGGCTTGGATAGACTGCTCGCCAAGCAACCTTTATTTTTAGAACCGATTGCTTGCATTAGCCATTCCGTTTTAGGTGCTGCTGTATATGACACCACTGAAGCAGTTCATCTAAGAGCCGATCAAGTTGAAGCAGCATTTTTTCTGAATATTACGCTCGTACTTCTTCAAGACAGTCAGGGCTGGCGCATTGCGCATTTGCATGCCAGCCATTCTACCGAAGACACCTTCGACGCTCCTTCTACACCGCACGGCTTGCACTAAACATCATGGATGATCAAGTGCTTCGGTCACTCATGAAGTGGCCAAATGTACCTGATTGCTATGGTTGGCTTGCTTTAGATCGCCGTGGTCAATGGCGCATGCGGGATGAGTTCACACAAGAAAATCATCTTCCAGGCCAGGTAATTAAGCACGTAGCCTTAAACGAATTTATTGCGCGCAACTACGCTTGCGATGAGCTCGGTAAATATTTTTTCCAGAATGGTCCGCAACGCGTTTTTATTACGCTAGATGCGACCCCTTGGATAGTGCGAATCATCCCAAGCGACATCGGTCCGAATCTGACTAATCAATGCCACCAAACCATGGAACCTGCTGCCGCACTAAGTGATGAAAAAGGCAATATTTATATTGTTGGAAACGTAATTCAAAGTGTTTACGACAGCAGCAACACCAGCGATCAATTTATTAAAAGAGAGAGTCAAACAATCGCCCTCCTACACGATCACGATCTAGATCATTTTTCTGAGCTAGCCAAGCTTCGTGAGGAGGCCTGTAGCTTTGGTGGCTCCTGGACTTGGCAAGATGAACAGCTGCCTCTAGACCCTATTCATTCCGAAGAATTAGCCTCTCGCTTTCGCTATATAGCGCAGCCACAGCCTTAGCCAGGCATCTGCTTGCCTTGCTCCTTAAGCTCATCTTGATATTGTCTTTGCATTTCTCGTAAACGAGCATCAATACTCGAGCCCTGATAAAAATCGGCGCCACCTGCTGAACGAGCAATGCGAAGTTGCTCGATCGCCGAAGGCCAAGCCCCCTCAAGCGCATATTTTTCACCCAACGCGTAATGACGCATGGGAATATTGCCGGCTTGATCATAGGATTTAGATAGCAGGTTCCACCACACGACTTCGTTAGGCTGAGCTCTTGTGCGCGCTTTTAACCAAGTAATCGCATCATTGGTGCGGCCTAGTTTCAACTCCGCGTTAATCATGGCGGCACCAGCAGCATATGACTGAGGGTAAGCGCGCAAAGTAGCTTGGGCAATTTGCAATGCTTCCTCACCTTTGCCTTTTGCTAGAGCAAGTTCAGAGGCAGTGATATCCAGGGATAGACTCTGTCTTTGAATAGGAGATCCTGGTGCACTTGCCTTCTGAGCTAGATTGCGTGCTTGCTGCAAATCCGCCTCCGCTTGGTCTATTTTTCCTTGGCGCTGCGCTATCAAGGCCAGGCCATAAAAACCTTCTAATTGCTTACCAATCGGCTGCTGTTTACTCAAGCTCTCAAAGGTATTTTTTAAGTCGTACATGCCACTGGATGTCCCAGCTTGCTCCATGCGCGCACGGGCCTTAATGAAATAGAACTCTACTGACGTAGGCACATTACGTGATGCAACAGTACGCGCCCTATCTTGCATATCTGCAATACGGTCTGTTGTTAAAGGATGGGTGCGAACATAAGCAGGCACGCCTTTATCCATAATACCGGTTGCCTTTTGTAAGCGCTGGAAAAATCCTGGCGCACCATTGACGTCATATCCACTGGCGTCCAGTATCTGAAAACCAACACGATCAGCCTCGCGCTCAGCATCTCTCGAATAGGAAAGCTGATTATTTACCGCCACTGCTTGCCCGCCTTGCATCAAACCAGCCCCGGCCTGTGGGTTACGAGACATCGCCAATGCACCAAGCACCATACCAGCAATAGCAATCATCGTATTGGTTGTTTGCTTATCCATCTGACGCGCCAAATGGCGCTGTAATACGTGACCTGTTTCATGGCCCATGACAGATGCGACTTCAGAGTCGGATTCGGCACTCACAATCAAGCCCGTATGAAATCCTATAAATCCGCCAGGCAATGCAAACGCATTAATGCTGCTGTCTTTAACAGCAAACACTTCAAAGTTATACGCACCACTACCCTGCTCATTAGCGCCACCGAGCTGTAACTTTCTGGCGGCTTGCAATAAGCGGCGCTCCATCTGATTTAAAAAGTCATAGAGCGGCAAGTCATTTGAATAATCAGGGTCAGGACGTATCTGGCGCATGATCATTTCGCCATACTTACGCTCGTCCACTCTACTTAAGGCATCACCACCAGGATCGCCCATATCCGGCAAAACAATAGTAGGCTGACTCTGCATAGAGCTGCGTGTAGGCGCATTAGCAGGACGCGCATCGGGTGACTGCATTGCCCTACCGATATTCTGAATGGCGGCTGAGTTACCTTCTACTGACACATCACCAGCAGGGGTAGCAGCATATGCAGGAAACCCAGAGCAAGCCATCCCCAACATCAGCTGAATAGCCAAAGCACGGTACAAAAAAGAGGTTTTTGGAACTGACTTTATGTCTTGCATCTCTATATGGTAAAACTTATCCCATGAACAAACTAACTCATTTTGATGCCAGCGGGCAAGCCCACATGGTAAACGTTGGCGATAAACCTAACACCCATCGTATAGCGATTGCCACCGGCAAGATCACCATGCTTCCTGAAACCTTCAAAATGGTGGAGGCTGGTACCCATAAAAAGGGTGATGTCCTAGGTATAGCCCGAATTGCAGGTATTCAGGCATCCAAGAGAACGTCAGATCTCATTCCCCTTTGCCACCCACTAGCACTGACCCACGTGAGCCTAGAGTTTCAGACCAATTCTCAAGAAAGTAGTATCACCTGCCAAGTCAGAGCAGAAACCACCGGACCAACCGGTGTAGAAATGGAAGCCCTCACTGCAGTCCAAATCGCATTACTCACTATTTATGACATGACTAAAGCAATAGATAGGGGTATGGTGATAGGAGAGATCAAACTTCTAGAGAAAAGTGGCGGGAAGTCTGGGGAGTGGAAAGTAGCAGAATAAATTTTGAAAGAGATGGCTGCATGAAAATTCAACGTTTTATTTTCAATAGCCTTTTTGTTTTTGGGCTCGTATTTACGGGGCTAAGTCGCGCAGAATTAGGTGGCACCACAGCTTCCATATTGGCAGAGCAAAAACAATTTAATTCACAGCTTACCTCTACACAGCAAAACGGTTATTCGGTATATTCCCAAATCCTAACTTCTGGAACAAGCTTCCAGGAATATGTATCACCTAGTGGCATTGTTTTTGCAATCAGCTGGAGCGGCCCAACCCTCCCGAATATCCAAGCCATTTTCGGGAACTACTATGGCAATTATTTATCGGCTGCCCAGCAATCTCGTCGCTCCATTTACAGCAGCAGTGACTCCCTTGTCATTCAGTCAACAGGGATGATGGGTGCATTTCAGGGCTTTGCTTTTCTTCCGAAGCAAGCCCCTGCTGGCTTCACCGTAAATAATCTGCCCCAATGAAAACCCAGCATTTTTACAAGCGGGTTTGTATATCCCTATTAGTGCTGACGCTCTTTGCCTGCGGTGGAGGTGGTGGTGGATCGAGCAGTTCAAGCACATCGAGCAATACCCCTACTCCCGATACTCCAACGCCTATACCCGACTATATAAGTAGCAATATCGCTCCGAACGCAATCAGTTTTAGTGTGCAAAACAGCTCTAGTAATAGCGTTAATATCCCCTATGTCAGTGTGACCATCTGTCAACCGGGCACCTCTCAATGCCAAATCATCGGAAATATTATTCTAGATACAGGATCTAGCGGTTTAAGAGTGCTGTCATCGGCACTGGGATCTCTACAACTTAGTACACAAACACACAATAACTTACCGGTTCTAGAGTGCACATCTTTTTTGTCTGGACTAACTTGGGGGCCAGTCAAAACCGCTGATATCAAAATCAGTTCGGAGGTCGCAAGCTCTATACCCATTCAAGTAATCGGCGACCCTGACTATCTAAGCGCCCCAAATAGCTATTGCAATGGCTTACCATCGATGCAAGATGCCTCGACCCTCAAAGCAAACGGCATTTTAGGGGTGTCAGTACTCATTTCAGATAATCAAGACTATTTCTCCTGCAGCGGTACTCAGAATGCAACTTGCACAGCCATCACTCAGGCCACCAACTTACAAGTCAGAAATCCTGTGGCGGCATTTTCTACAAATAACAATGGTCTGCTAATGCAAACCCCCGCCATTAGCTCTGCTGGAGCAAGCTCAGCTACAGGGACCGTATACTTTGGAGTGGATACTCAGAGTAATAACTCCTCAAGTGGGGCAAGCATCATTCCAACCAATAGCATTGGTTTGTTCACCACCACTTTTAACGGGGTTAGTTATAGCAGCAGCTTTATCGATAGCGGAAGTAATGGGCTATTTTTTCCTGCAGGCAATCAGAGTGCAGTCCTAAAAGCATGTAGCGTAAGTACTAGCTTTTACTGTCCTAGCTCCACTCAAAACTATATAGCTTCAGTACCACTCAGGAATAATGTGACCGGCACTATTAATTTTTCAGTCGCCAATGCGGATTCTTTATTTGCCTCTAATAACTATGCTTACTCGAATTTAGCCGGCAGCCAACTAGGGTTATTCGATTGGGGCCTGCCATTTTTCTTCGGCAAGACAGTGTTCTTTGGCATTACCGGAAAAGCAAGCGCCAATGCGGGCACCGGGCCATACTATGGATACAAATAAAAACCGCTTCATGAGCGGCTTTTATTTAATTCGTTACTTACCTATCCTGCACTCAGAAGGCAGCAGCTGAGAAATCAAGTTCGTTTCAGTAGATCTGCATGACCATCCACCCGCCCAAGTTGCCCCCTCTGGCTTTGACAAATCAATAGGCTTAGGAGAATTCGCATCAGGCTCGTTAGTCGGGACGAGATGAAGTGTATTTTTTCCTTCAGGCGCTACGCTAACTTGATAGTCAATCGCAATAGCACCCGAGGGCGTGATCTCAATTAACTTGACGCTACGTGTTGGTGTAAAAGTAAAAGCCCCATTCGTTGCATCATCCATGGGAACGGTGCCACGACTTGCAAAAGCCTCTGTCACCGCAAGCTTTGCGCTGGAAGATAAATTCATACCCTCTACAACCCTGCTTCGGGCGATGTAGTCTTGATACTGTGGAACAGCTACCGCAACCAAGATACCAATGATGGCAACCACCACCATCACTTCAATCAAGGTAAAGCCTGTTTCTTGATTATTTTCTAAATTTTGAATACGCATATCTTCTGGCTCCTGAGGTCAAATACTTCATGATCCAGGCTATGCCCCTAGCTCACAAGAAACGGGGGCGTAAAAAAAGCCGGTTTATATAACCGGCTTTTCTGATTTAGAAGAAGGCTAATAAAAGCTTATGCTTTAGCGCGATTCTTTTTCTTCAAATAAGTGCCTAGCAAGATAACAAAGGCAACTCCAATGCCCTCAAAAATCATGTGAGCATCTTCCATCGCGCCCTGAATAGAATCCTTGATCGCCGGATCTTCCACCAACATACCACCAGCCAATAGACCCAATAAACCAGCGCCCAAAGTAATGATGACTGGGAAGCGATCCATTACCTTTAAAAGCATGGTGCTACCAAAGATGATCAACGGAATAGAAAGGCCAAGACCAATGATTAAAAGAGCTAAACGAGTTTCTTCTGGACCCTTTTGCGCAGCTGCGGCAACAGCCAATACATTGTCCAAACTCATTACCAAATCAGCGACTAGGATTGTGCGAATCGCACCCCAAATATTGGAGTGACCATGCATTTCCTCTTCATCACCGCTATCAGACAAGAGTTGCACACCGATATAGAGGAGCAGAATAGCGCCAACAATCTTTAAGTAAGGCAATGTCAGCAACTGAACTGCCGTCACTGTCAGAACAACGCGCAAAATAATCGCTGCTGCGCTACCCCAAAAGATCGCTTTCTTTTGCTGATGAGCTGGCAGATTGCGTGATGCTAATGCAATCACCACAGCGTTATCGCCTGATAACAAGATGTTGGCAACAATGATTGATAAAAGTGCAGCCCAAAATGCTGGGCCTGAAAATACTGAAAAATCCATGAGTCGTCTCCCTACGTTATTTTTATGTTTTAACTACTGACACTATAAAAAAGGATGCCGTTTTATCGGCATCCTTTTCCCTATAACTAATTACAACATTGCCTTTAGCAAAGCAGCCATTTCTGAAGGGTTCTTCGTTACCTTGAAGCCACACTCTTCCATTACGGCAAGCTTCGCATCCGCAGTATCCGCACCACCAGAAATCAAGGCACCTGCGTGACCCATACGCTTGCCTGGAGGCGCTGTTACGCCGGCAATAAAGCCAACTACTGGCTTCTTCATATTGTCTTTGCACCAACGAGCAGCTTCTGCTTCATCTGGACCGCCGATTTCACCAATCATGATCACAGCATCCGTCTCTGGATCTTCATTGAACATTCTCATGATATCGATGTGCTTCAAACCATTGATTGGGTCACCACCAATACCAACTGCTGTCGACTGACCTAAGCCAATAGCTGTCAACTGACCAACTGCTTCATAAGTCAATGTACCGGAACGGCTAACAACGCCAATACGACCCTTCTTATGAATATGACCAGGCATGATGCCGATCTTGAGTTCATCTGGAGTAATGATGCCTGGACAGTTAGGGCCAAGCAATAAAGTCTTCTTGCCACCAGCAGCTTCTTTAGCATGCATCTTATTGCGTACTTCAAGCATGTCGCGTACAGGAATGCCTTCAGTAATACAGATCACAAAGTCGAGGTCAGCTTCAACAGCTTCCCAAATCGCAGCAGCAGCACCAGGAGGCGGAACATAGATAACAGAAGTCGTTGCGCCAGTTTGCTGAGCAGCCTCTTTAACAGTCCCATAAATAGGAATATTAAAAATAGACTCGCCTGCTTTTTTAGGATTAACACCAGCAACAAAACAGTTTTTGCCGTTTGCGTATTCCTGACATTTTTCAGTATGGAACTGACCGGTCTTACCAGTAATACCTTGTGTAATGACTTTGGTGTTTTTATTGATCAAAATAGACATATTGAAATTCCTGGATTATTTGTTTTTGGCAACAGCAGCAACTACCTTAGTAGCAGCTTCAGCCATTGAATCGGCGCTAATAATTGGCAAACCAGAGTCCGCAAGAATTTTCTTGCCTAACTCCTCGTTTGTGCCCTTCATACGCACAACCAAAGGTACTGTGAGGTTAACTGCTTTACATGCAGTAACAACACCGTCGGCGATCACGTCGCAACGCATAATGCCGCCGAAGATGTTTACCAAGATTGCTTCAACGCTCTTGTTCTTCAACATGATCTTGAATGCTTCAGTTACTTTTTCTGCTGTAGCACCGCCACCAACGTCCAAGAAGTTCGCTGGCTCGCCACCGAACAACTTAATAGTGTCCATTGTCGCCATCGCCAAGCCTGCACCGTTCACCAAACAGCCGATATTGCCGTCTAATGAGATGTAAGCGAGGTCAAATTTAGAGGCTTCGATTTCAGCAGCATCTTCTTCATCGATATCGCGGTACGCAACGATTTCTGGATGACGGAACAAAGCGTTTGGATCAAAGTTGAACTTCGCATCCAAAGCCTTAATCTTGCCGTTACCTTCAAGTATCAATGGGTTGATTTCAACCAATGAAGCATCGGTATCCCAGTAAGTTTTGTACAAGTTCTTGAATACATCGCGAGCCATTGGGATGGACGCCTCTGGAACACCAATACCTTTAGCAACAATGTCGCAATCCGCATCTGTCAAACCAATCATTGGATCAACAAATACTTTGATAATTTTTTCTGGATGAGATTCAGCAACTTCCTCAATATCCATTCCGCCTTCGCTTGAAGCCATGATCACATTCTTCTGTGTTCCGCGGTCTGTAACGATACTGAAGTAGTACTCTTTTTTAATATCAGCGCCATCTTCAATCAGGAGGCGATTTACTTTTTGACCTTCTGGTCCAGTTTGATGTGTCTTGAGCTGCATGCCCAAAATTTCAGAAGCGTATTTTTTCACTTCATCCATACTTCTTGCCAACTTAACACCGCCGCCTTTACCGCGACCGCCAGCATGAATCTGCGCCTTCACAACCCATACTGGGCCACCGAGTTTTTCAGCGGCTTTCATCGCCTCATCAACACTGAATGCAGGAATGCCGTTAGGAACTGGCACATTAAATTGGCTAAGAAGTTCTTTGCCTTGGTACTCGTGAATTTTCATAATTACTCCGAAACGGTATCTTTTTTAGCAAGCGATGAGGATTAGTTAAACCGATGTTGCCTTGATCCCATACTTACCCTAGAAATAGCTTAATTAGCCAAATTTGAATAAATGCGAACGGCTTGACCGACTCCATAAGTCTAGCATGCTGCAATGCCGCAAATTGCCTCTGCGGATCCGTAATTGCCCTAATCCGGGCGCTGACCGCCAATCACTTTTGCCACCACTTCGGAGCCAAAACCCTTGGAAGCTAAAAAGCGATACTGCCGTGCTCGCTCTTTTTGGTCCTGAGCGGGCACACCGTATTTTCTAGTCCAGAGATCGAAGGCGCGCTGAAACTCAGTCTCCTTTAGAGCTCCAAGCAACTTAGCTGACTGCTTGGCACCCACCCCAGCCCTGTCAAGTTCATCAGCAATCTTTCTCATCCCGTAGCGCTCACTGCGGCGGCGAACCAGCGCCTCAGCAAAACGCTCGTCAGACAGCCAGCCCCTGGCTTCAAAGTCATCCAAAACGGCTTCAATCTGTGAATTTCTGGCTTCAGGCGTTTGCTCAGCCTGCTCACCGCCTAACTTACTCCATCTCGCCTCTGATTCGGCTAATTTTGCAGCTAAGCCCTTGCGACTGTATTCTCGCTGCGACAAAAGGCGCAAAGCCCGAGCTTTGAGACTCGGGCTTTGTTTAACCTTCTGATTACTGCTCAGTTCTTGCATCGAATTATTCGACTTCCTCTTCCTCGCTCAGCACATCTGTTACTACTGCTGAACCAGATTTAACGCCTAATTTCTCACGAACCCTTGCTTCGATATCTTTGGCAATAGCTGGGTTCTCTTTCAAGAACTCGCGCACATTGTCTTTACCTTGACCAATGCGATCACCGTTATAGCTATACCAAGAGCCTGACTTTTCAACGAGATCAGCCTCGACACCCATGTCAATGATTTCGCCTTCTCTAGAAATACCAGCGCCGTACATGATGTCAAAAATCGCTTCGCGGAATGGAGGGGAAACTTTATTCTTCACAACCTTCACACGGGTTTCATTACCAACAACCTCGTCACCTTTTTTGATGCTACCAATACGACGGATGTCCAAACGCATAGAGGCGTAGAACTTCAGCGCATTACCGCCGGTAGTGGTTTCTGGAGAACCAAACATCACACCAATCTTCATACGAATCTGGTTAATGAAGATCACGGTAGTGTTGGTACGCTTGATAGCACCAGTCAACTTACGCAAAGCTTGACTCATCAAACGCGCTTGCAAGCCTGGTAAGGAGTCGCCCATATCGCCTTCGATCTCAGCTCGTGGAACCAAAGCGGCAACCGAGTCGATAACGATTAAATCAATAGAGCCGGAACGCACTAATGCATCTGCAATTTCTAATGCTTGTTCACCAGTGTCCGGCTGAGAGATCAACAGATTATTTACATCTACACCGAGACGGGATGCGTACTGCACATCTAAAGCGTGCTCTGCGTCAATAAATGCGCAAGTGCCTCCCAGCTTTTGCATTTCTGCAATCGCATGCAATGTCAAAGTCGTTTTACCAGAAGATTCTGGGCCGTAGATTTCGATAACGCGACCACGCGCAAGACCACCCACTCCAAGAGCAATATCCAACCCGAGTGAACCGCTAGATACCACCTGAATATCTTGACTAATTTCGGCATCGCCCAATCTCATGATTGAACCTTTGCCAAACTGTTTCTCAATTTGTGCCAGTGCTGCCGTTAATGCTTTTTGCTTGTCTCCGCTCATTCCTTCAAATTCTGAAGAGGCTGATTGCTTTTTGTTATCCAAGGCCATTTTTGATTCCCTTTTCGCTTTGTACTGGGCTTTTTCCCGAAGTTTTATCTACTGTGTAACAACTTAGGAGTTACTGTATATAAAAACAGTAGTCTTTGCAAGCGTCTTTTAAACTGAATTTACGGATTTTTGACTAGGTTGTACTTGATTGACTCGGTCCCAATAGAAAAAGAGGGGTATAGCAATAGCCCAGACCACCCCTACCAGGATAAATCCAGTGATTTCGCCACCAGGAACCCAGGATCCAGCACCCATCCGAATACCAGCCTCATAGGACATCGGACCAGCAATGCCCCCTAAAACAGCCCCTAAAACAGGTCTGCCGCGCAACCAAGTCAAGGAACCATTAATGGTGGTCGCCACCAAAACCCACAAGACCCACATCCAGAGAGGCGACAAATAGGGTGACGGCCAATCATCCCGAAAATCCAGGTAGCCCAAATGCATGATGAGAGTATCGGCCACCAAACCAAAGACAAAGGCTTTAAATAAAAGGCTGATTTCTGTTTTAGGAGAAGGCGAACGCCAGGCATGGAAAGCGATATAGGCCAAAGTGGCAATCACCGCCCAAAGCACATCTTTATTGGCTGCGCCCAATACACAGGCAAACCAACCAAGCTGGAAAATAACAAAGTTCCAAAATTTAGCCATATACCTAGCAACCTAAGAAAAAGGCCACTGCCGAGGGGCAATGGCCTTTAGATTTGGTGGCGAATCAGGGATTTGAACCCCGGACCTGCGGATTATGATTCCGTCGCTCTAACCAGCTGAGCTAATTCGCCGAACTCGCTATTGTAAATGATTGCAGTGGTGCTGTGCAAATGTGCGAGTCTGTGAAAACTCTGTCTATTTAAGCTGTCCGTAGGTTTCTTTACGGTGCTGAATCCTGTCCGGCTTTCCCTGCTACGCAGAAACTGCTTTTCTTAAGTTTTCTTGTGCTTTTGATACTTTTTGACGCTTTCTTTCAGCATCTAACGCTGTTCCAGCACGTTCCTTCTGCGTTTTTAATGCTTCTATGCGTGCCTGACTGGGATTAAGCGGCTTTATTGGAGCGACGGAATGTGTATTGGCTATCTCACTAAATCTCATATCTACCCAATCTGCTGAGGCTGGTGCGGCACATTTGCTGAACCGAATATTGCCTTAAATAAGGCATACGCTTGAGCTTGGTTTTGAGCGTACAAGATAGTTTCTACCCACATACCTGCCGCATTCACTGTTGCCTTATATCTCTTCATACAAGTATTTAGTGGTGTCGTTTTAAACGACACCCATTACCTAAACCAGTACCTTCAAAATCACATCTCGTTTTTGCTCAAGTGTGTAGCCGACAGTTCCGTAGGTGTTGAAATCCGAACCCCCACTACTGTGCCCAGTAATACTCTCAGCAAGGCGAGTGGGTATATCGTTCCTGGCCTTCATCCTATCAATGATTGCGTGCCTAAACATATGACTTTTAAAGTCAAGCTCCTTTAGCGTCTTTTTAATGATTTGAGAACAACTGGAGTTGCCGTTGTCTCTCGCATAATGCGGCACAAACCATTCGCTTCTTTTCGTTCTCGCAATCTTATATAGCTCTTTAGCGGCATCTAACGAAACTCCACACAATGGCACAGCACGAATACTTGATTTAGTCTTTCTATCGCTTAACGCATTCCGTCTAATCCACAAATGAGGTATGTCGTGCTCGAGCACACAGTCTTCCAGTCTTGCAAATACTGGTTCAGATAGCCTAAATCCGGTATTCAACTGTATTAAGGCAACGAGCTTATGTGGTGTGGAGTTTCTTAGTAAACATTCTTTAACTTGATTGATTAGCTGAGTAGTAATAATGGGCATTGGACGCTTGATGTCCCCTTCGCCCCTTATCTTCAAACCCCTAAACGGACTAAGTCTGTCTATATCCAAATGCTTGAATGCCACATTGAGCATCGCATTGAGTGTGTTGTTATGTTTCCTAACGCTTGTAGGGTTTAATCCACGCTGAAGCTGATAGTCGCGATATTCAGTAATGTGCCAGTGCTTTAACTCCTCTAAAGTTAAATCACCAAAAAACTCTTTAAAACTACGGAAGTGATAGGTGGCGTGCTTTACAAACGTGGGACGGTGAGCGGAAGCACTTTCATTCATATAAATTGAAAATGCATCCGTAATGGTAGGCAATCTACCATCCTTCTGCCTTGCTAAATGCTCACTTACTACCTTAGCTAAAAACTCTTCTTCAAAGTTCATTCCGTTTACATTGATTAAACGTTCGACTTTGTCAAAGACGATTGGGTGTGGTTTTATTACGATGCTACGCATAGTTTTCCTTATTAAAGTAAAGTTGGATTGCTCAACGAAGGGTGTCGTTTAAAACGACACCCCTTTACCAACTTACTTACGAAAACCTGCCTTTAGCGCCCCGCTCGCTGTTTCAATTTGAGCATCTAACTCCCCTTGCTCAACAGCAGACTTAATGGTTTCCAATGCCTTCACTAAGTTTTGGGCACTATCTACCTCAACGCTGTGCTTGCCTTTAGCAAGCTCAATGACTTTAGTTCCATACTTAACTGACACGCAGACTTTGCCAGCTTCATTCTTAAACCACCACTCGCGAACACGCTTGGGAATTTCTACTTGGCGACGCAAACCAGTTTCTTTATCTTTAACGCTTTTGAACTTAGTCACAACAAATGGCGTGCCGTCTATATGACTTTTAGCTAGCTGGATTTGCTCCCACAACTTATTTGAAAGTTTGTTTCTGCGAAACACGATTGCAGGAATATGGGTTGGCTTTTTAGCTGTTGTTAGCTTGAGTGAATCTAATGTGCTCATTTATTTCTCCTTGTTTGTGAATGGGCACACTTAATTTATTGCCTGATCTATGGATTGGTCGACCTCAATTTATCCAAAACCACCAAATATCACCGTCTTTTTTAATTGATTTCCTTTAGCGAAGCTAAATAACTGTGAGTGGCGAAGTGAGTTGCGAATGAGTAGCTATTAAGAAATGGGTTACGAAGTTGCTAATTGAGTTACTAGTTGCAGTTGGGATATATGGATAACTGCGACTTGTAACTTCGTAACTATGCAACCAGAAACAAGCAACCTCTTTCCTGTCCCCTGCAACTTCTACGCAACTAACTGCGCCACTCACTGCAACCAATAAGGAGAAATCAATATGCAGAAAGAAATCGCAGTCCGTCTATATCAAAACGCCAAATACGGCACTACCTACGCTAAAGGTGTTCGCCATCAAGCCCTGTTTAATGCCGCGGCAGACATTAAAAATCCCAAAGTCAAATATGTCTTGGATTTTTATACTTATGAGCATTGGGAGTTTTTGGCTAAAGAAAACCAGCTAGATATAGTCAATCAAGTACAAGGCGAGATCGATAAGGATTCTTTAGTGAGCTGGGTAGTGCGTTATGACTTGGCGACAAAGACAAAAACACCTGTCTATGGCTTTAGTACTTTAGATATGAAAACCAATAAGCTAATACTGTGTGTTTTAGATGGTGATGCAGAAATAGAAGATAGTTGGCAATTAACAGCAAAGCCCTGCAGAGCGGTAGCTGGTAAGAATGTCGCTGAACTGCTAGCAACTAATAGCGAATTAGCCAACTGGTAGATGATAAAAAACCACTGTCGTTTTTGACACGACAGTGGCTGTAGTAAATACAATAAACTATTGCGGCAAAACGCCGCCCATACCAACCCCTGCAATCATTACATCGCTAGCAAAGGTTCGCAAAGACCCTTTTGCTTTATGCGCCATTGCAGTAATAGTTGCTACAGGTAGCGCAGTGGAGGCAAGTGACATCTTTTGTAAGATACTTTGCCCCATCAATACATAAGCATTAGCGTCTGCTGACTGGTTCATCTCAATCACGAAACTGCGATTAATAATGCCATCGTCAATTCTGTCAATGTAATTCGTAGTGAATATGAACCGGCAACGCTTTAAGTCCATCACAGACTTTAGGGATTGCTGCGCTGACACTGTTAGCTTATCCACTTCATCAAAGATAAAGTAGTCTGTTTTGCCGTAATGATGTGCAGGCATTCTACTATTGCAGGTGTTAATGGTTTTCACAATTGCTGTACTACTTAAGCCACCGCCACAACGAAAGATTTCAGGTATTGCTTCTTCTGCAGCGTGCATCCGTCCAATACTGCTAGTAACAGGGTGATTGCCTGCATAAGCGGTTTCTAACAAATGGGGCAACAAAAATCCCAATGTGCTTTTGCCTGTGCCATAAGTGCCGTGTAACAAAATGCCACTTTTGCCATTAAACGGGAATGGCAATTTACTACTTAATATCAATTCAAGCAAATCGCGCTCTGCTTGATTATTAAACAAAAAATCATCTAAACAGCTTGGTGTAAAAAAAGACATAAATCCTCCAATAATTAAAAAGGGGCTATGTCTCCATAGCCCCAATGTGTTTAAGCAAACTCAGGTTCTGCTTTAGCTTCTGTAACGAATACAGCATCAAACGAAGCGGCTGCTATTGCTAACTGCTCATTTGCAGTAATTTCTTCTGCAGTTTTAGCAATCTGCTTAGCCGTCTTGTCTTCTGTCTTTACTTCGGCTTTTTCCTTCGCCTCAGCTTCAGCCGCCGCTTTTTTCAGCGCAGCTGCCTCTTCACGTTCTTTTGCTTTTGCCAGAGTGTAATAAGCTGCTAATGCTGTTTTCACAGCGCCTTCGTGCTTAACTACGGCGTTGATTTCAAATTCACCAGTAGGCAAATAAGTTGCAACTAATACAACTTGCTTGTCATTCCAGTCAGCGTTCGCTTTAACCGCTAAAGCGTCAAACTTCACCGTACTAATCACCGCTTCGCAAACTTCTGCTTTTACTAGATCAGCACGCTTAGTGAGTGACAAGGGTTTAGTGCCGCCCATACGAACTTGTTCAACACCGCCGTTTTGCTCCAAAAAGACAATTAAGTCCGTAGCACCCACTTCTTGACGCAATGCTTCACGCAAAGCGATGCTGTATGCAGACACACGACGACGATCAACGCCAAATACGCACTTAACAACACGAGTCATATCGTGCGTAGTTGAGCCAAAACTATTCCTATAGCCACGCTCTTCAATAAAAGCCTCCATTGCTGCGAGCTTTTCCTTACGCACATTCTTGCTACTGTCTTGCTTCATTACAAGATAAAAGCTGTAAGCCTGTTGCAAGATCGAATACAGGCGGTTATTAGATGCAGCCAGTTCAGTGGTTTCCCAGCTGATACGAGCGGTTTCTAAGGACTTCAATTCCCCGCTAGCGATAGACGGGGCTGCAGGTGTCGTGTTTGACACGACAACCGTTGCAGGCACATTTAAAGCTGCCAAGTTGATTGAAGGATTAGTTACAGGTGCTGCTAGTGATGTATTAGTCATTTTGTTTTCCTTTTGAATGACGGTTAGTAATGTGTGAGCCGCTTTTGTTTTGCTGCCCACAACCCCTACTATCCGCATTAACTATTTAATTGGTTAATATGCTATATACTGTTAATCCTATATAGGTAATGGCTTATGAGGCATATCAGAGGTATTCAAAAGGGAATAGGGCGCCTACGTTCTCGCACCATCGAGGAAGAGCTCAGCTATGCAAGAACTAGCGTTCGGCGCTGGTGGTGGGAGTATTTACGGCTAAGCAAGGACTATTGGCTCATTTGCAAAACCTCTTCAAGCATTAACAATCCTCGCACTACAGATGAAGGTATGCGATGGCTATATAGGAAGTTTGGGGATATTTACAGCGTGGATTTTGATACTTGGTATGAGCGCACTGGATCCCGTATTTTTAGGGAGCAGGTGCAATTACCCAAAGTCATAGAAGTAGCAAATAACTTAAGCAATTTGGCTGAAGAGCGGGACGGCAAGTTATTAGTAGAAATTCCGTTATCACTCAGTCAGGCAACAATTAATCGACAAATTAATCGTCTTCTCAAACAGCATATAGATAAGCGCCCCACCAATAAGCTAGAAACAAGCAAATCCGAATTTCCAATAAATCCCGTTCTATATCGCCTGCCAACATTGCAGAAAATGCACGAAGTCTGGTGTCTGCATAGGGAACTAATTGCAAGACCTGTTGCATTGAGTGAAGCGATAGATAAGTACTCAACCAAAGGGGATTTATTTCGAATTGGTAAAGCATTACGACTTAGTCCTGCTAATGAGAGTCCAGCGGAAGATCCATTTATTCATCACAAGCGATTAAACATAATGAGGGCAACGGTTAGTCGCTATTTGAGCCGAGCCAATATGCTGATTAGCAATGTAGAGGTTGGCAAGTTTCCCGTTTTTAAGAAGGTATCTTCTACAGAGAGATTTAGCAAGAGGCAAAGAGAATCCCACATAGAGCTAGAAAAACTTTGGTGGGACTTGGATTTATCTTCCACCTTAAGCGGAACAAAGGTGAAGGATGCTAAGAAGATTGTTTATAGCTGGTATGGAAGCAAGTAGTGTCGTTTTACACACGACACTACACACGAAACTAGCTATATCAACTCAACAGCCGCTCTTTTCATATCGTCATTCACATCAATATATTTCTGCGTTACAGCAATACTCTTATGTCCCGCTAAGCTAGCCAAAATACGCACAGAGATGCCCTTGTTTGCCAAGGTAGTTATAAATTGCCTGCGCCCACTGTGGCTACTAGCACCCGCTATACCCGCCTTCTTATAAAGCCAAAAGAAGTGCTGACATAAGGTATTAGGTGTCCAGCCCAAACGCTTAGATGTGTGGAATAAGGGAATATCAGACATCGTTATATGTCGAGTTTTGAGATAAACAGCCAATTCTTCTTTTAGCTTTGCTGGTAAGAACACAGTTCTGCCGTCATTGCCTTTAGTTTGCTGTGCACTTAAACGGATTTCGCTCTTAATCGTGCCATCTTCATTTAATACATCCCCCATTTTTAATTGAGCGATTTCTTTCACGCGAAGTCCTGCCCAATATCCCATAAGAAGCATTGCACGATTGCGTTCTGGATAAGTTGTGCTGCTAATGTAGCGTAAGAGTTGTTCTAATTCTGCTGTGGTGAGTGTTTTTGCTTGAGCCATTTTTGTCCTTTAGATAAATAAAACTGTGTATACAGTTTGTATTCTTTTGCTCAAAAGAACGACCAAAATGTGTGATCAATAATCCTTCCAAGAATCAATGACTTAGCATTTAGCTCCGCCAAAGAAAATAGCAATAATCTTTGGTGGAGCTAAATGTATTTATTAAACCTGTGGGATTAAGACTACGAATTTAAGCAAACGCCTCAAATGCACGCTACACGCTTAAATTAGAGGTTCCCTGATGTAGAGCATTTGGCGCCGCAATTAGTTTGCGGAGAGACGGTTTTTGAGGTGGTTGTGATGTCGTGCTTAACACGACACCTTAATATACTTAGAAATGTGAACTCAAACTGACAATAGCGTTATAACTATTTACACTCTGCTGCGCCACCTGCTCAGTAAAGCTAGCCCTGATTACAGTCTTAGGATCAATTTGATAGCCAATACCAGCCGTTAGGTTTGTCCAATTTCTGCCATAACCCATTGCCGGCATCGTATAGCTTGGCGCCGCCACCGTAGTTAATGTAGTTGTTACTAAACGATCTAAGTTACCAAGTTGGCTGTTGTAGATAGCCTTTGCAAATGGAAGCCAATCACCCACTTTTGCCTGAGCCTGATATCCAATCGAGCCTACCTGGGCATTAATATTCTGACTTCCAAATTGCAGACTATTAAAGTTACCTGATTCAGTAAAGCCATTAATGCTGGTATTAACATACGCATAGCCGATAACAGGGCCGTGATTCATTACGCTGTAGTCAAAGTTATAGCCCGTTTGTACTGCTACAGAAGTATTGGAACCATTAACCGTTGAGGCGTTTGAGAATGAAGTAACGCCAATTGGAGTAACGCGATTGACATTGCTATTTAACCAATTGTAAGCAACCAACCCATTAGCCCAGATAGCGCCATCCTTATAAGCTGAATACGCTCCCAAGGTTGTGCCCGACTGCGTAAAATTACCGCTAGTGTTGTAATTCACCTGGGCTTGACCGTAGCCAACAAAACCGCCTAGTAAGATATTTTGGTTGTACTGATAATCCATACCAGCGGCACCGTTGTAGGGCGTACTGCTAGTGCTGGTTTGACTACCAGTCATATTGACCTGTTGCGCACCGCCTAATACCCAAGCACCCAATGTTTGAGGGGCGTTAGCGCGAAAACTATAGCCCGCCTGATCTAAATAAGAATTGTTCATTGCGATCTGACCAATCGAGGCTTGATTAGCAAGCATCGAGACTTGACCTGGCGCAACTAAAAGACCGTAGTAGTAATCGGTTTCAATTTTTTGGCCTGCCGTAGTTAAATGTCCACCTCCAGTTGACGATAATGGACCGTCGGCATACAAGTATGTTTGATCTGCTGTGGGGGTGACATAGTTGGATGGACCACAGTTGATTGACGCAGTAGTCGTGCCACAAGCGGGAGTATTAACGTTGGTATTTGTAATACCAAACTGTGCAGGGTTAAGTGCAATGTAATTAAACACTGTACTCCAGTCTGCAGGCACAAAATTAATACCTTGGGCCGCAACATTATTCCAAACAGTTTGGCTGTATAAGTCACGAGAAGCCGACTGAACAGCGTTATACGTATACCCCAAGGCCGTCGCTACTGCGGCGGATTTAGAAGCATTCATATTAGGTATTAAGAAATTTCTAGCGCCGGCAGAGTAAAGGCTACCAACTAAATTAGCCGTTTGCTGACCAAGGGTATTAATTGCCGATATATTTTGAGGATCAACTATATTGCCAGCGCCCCCAGTTGTAGTTGTCTTAAGGTCATTAATACCAATTGACATTACATATAGGGCATTTGGATCGGCAATACTTGAAGTGGTTGCTAGATAAGCACTAACCTGAGAGGTTGCAGACCAAGCATTACTGTTCGCGGCAGTATACGAAACGCGAGCACCTCCAGCCGCATAATTATTGCCACCGCCCGGTGCTGAGGTTGGAGTAACAGTCACACCAAATTTTTGCCCCAAACCCACCGTCCACTCAGCCCCTGGATTTGTAGTGAACGCTCCATATGTTGCAAGTGATCCCCCTGTGGATGACGGTATGTATTTATATCTACCGCTATCTGAATTACTGTCACCAAAGATAATAAGGTTCGAATAACTTTGTGCGAAGGCTTGTCCTGAAAATAAAACTGCCGAAATAAGTGCGAAAGTTAGTTTGCGCTTCAAATTTATTCCCTAGTCATTATTATGATTACAAGTACTGTAAATATATAAATATTATAGTAAATACTGGTTTCTACTTATCCTCAATTTGGATGCTATGGGCCGCACAACATCCTGCCTGTCGTGTTAAGCACGACACTCCCGCCCCCTCATTTAAGCAAGCCTCTCCGCATTCATCATTGGGGTGATTTTGCTGTAATGCCGCTCAATCATTAAGACGCTAGTGCCCATTTGCTTAGCTAGCGTGTGAATATCTACCCCACTAGCCAATGCTTGCGTTGCATACGTATGCCTCAAGCTATACAGCGTTCTATTTTGCCCAGCACCATTTTTAAGCAACCCACTCTTTTTCATTAAGTGCCGAAAGATGTTTTCCAGCAAATGGGGCATTTCACCTGTGGGGAGCGTAAATATCTTTTTATCGAGCTTTATTTCGATTATTTCCCCCAAACTGGCATAAGGGAGCTTCTGCCAGTGCATTAACCCCTCCAAAACGTCTAAAACAGCGTTTTTAGCGATTAAATACCTCTGTCCTGTCTTGCCACTCACCCATATACGTAAGTACCGCTTCTCGCCGATATAGTGCCACTGCAGGTGCTTCCACCGAAGCGGCATAGATTCGGTGCTGTGCCTAATGCCTGTATTCACCAAAAACTGAATGTAAGCGGCACATAGCACCCTAACTTCACCCGAATGTCTGTGGTGAACGTCTTTTTGCCAAATCGGAAAGTAGGTATACAACTGCTCTAACTCTTCTTGCGAAAAAGCGGGACGAGGCTCACTCTTTGCACCAGCAATGTTTAGCAACGGAACAATCTTGTTCTGCGAAATCTGTCCTTGCTCTTTTGCTAACGTCACCACTCTGTTGTATGCCAGTGCGTGATGTTTTTTAGTGATTGCTTTGGACTCTTTGCCCATTACCGAAGTTCTCCACGCTTCAAAGTCTGCAACTAACTCTTGCGTGATTTCACCAACTTTGTATTTTCCGAAAAATGGAATGAGATATTTTTGCCAGATAAAAAAATAATCTTTGTAGTTACGCTCGCCTCTCTTGCCATTCGAAGTGCGACGCATATTTGCCATCTCTTCTAATGCCAACTGTCCAAATGTTTTTTCTGTGAGTGCCAACCCTGCATCGATTTTGATACGCACAGTTTCATAAAGAACTATGGCATTGCGTCTAGCTTCAGTTAGCTCGTCTGTACCAGTGCTTGCCGAATGCCACTTGTTATTTGCCAGCTTAAAGCGGCATTGCCATTGCGCCGACTGGGGACGCTTATAGACAGTAACCTTGCCGTCTATAAGCCTTATAGCCTTTGGGGTTGCGGGAACGGGGTTTGCAAAGAGTTGATTGAGATTAGACATACACGCTTAGTGTGCTGTCGTCTTGCATTTTCTACGACGATTATTTTTTCTTCGTAGTCAAAATCTCACACGATGTTCTGCGAACGCAGATTAATGCGTGTAAGTATTTTTTGATGCCAATGTTTTTGGTGTGTAGTGGGCGGGATTTTTTGCGTATGCTTAAAACAATGTTTTAAAACTGTTTTAGTACTCAAAAATATTTTTATGATTCCGTCGCTCTAACCAGCTGAGCTAATTCGCCGAACTCGCTATTGTAAATGATCGGAATGCTTCTGTCTAAACGAATCCAATCCTATGGTCGCTGGAGGTGCTCAAATCCCTATTTGATCTGAAAGGTGCTGACAGCCTCCTCTCGGCCATAAAGGACATTAAATTCGATTTTCTTGGCTAAAAAGAGCTTTTTAAGGACCTCATCCTTGTTCTCAAACACAATCGCGGTTTGCTCAGGGTAATGCGAAAAAGGGTCACTATTGACATCTACCGGCACCCCATCAATCTTGATTTGCTTGATTGAGCGCTTATAGAACTTATCGGGACGTATAAAAATCAGGCGCTTTACATACTTATCCAAGACAAGCTTTTGACCCTGCTCATTAGTCTTGAAGTAGTAGACCAACTCCTCTTTGCCATTGGTAGTCATGTCACGCTCTTCATCCCACTTGGCGTAAATACCAGAACTCATCGTGGCACAAAAAAATATCAAGGCCAATTGGCTCAATACAAAAACGGATTTCTTTTGAGGGGAATTCATGATGTGATCATATCAGCCAGATGCACACTCAAAAAGTAGAAGGCGTAAGATTCCTAAATGATGAATTCGTTTCTATTGCGACTGCTCAGTTTTCTGCTCTTGAGTAGTTACATTCCCATTACTGCTTCTGCAGCGCAAATCTTCATCACCAATTACCCCTCAGAGGCAAATGCAAAAGTATTTGTCACAAAGTACCAATCAGAAGCAAACTGCATTGTGTATGACACCCAATACTCCAGCGATAACGAGCCGGGCGTTTGGTTTTATACGAAATACAAAAGCGATGCGCGTGCCGTGATTTATTACACCCAATATAAGTCTGAAGCCGATCTCATTGTGTATTTCACTAAGTACAAAAGTGACGCACGCTGCCGTTACTAATCAATATCTCTTTAGCCCCTATTCATCTTATGAGACTTCTTTCTATATCCGCCGGCAAGGTAGCTCCTTTATTTGGCAATCACCACCCCAACTACAAATCAGTCGCTTCAGCCATTCGCAAGGAGGCGGTAAGCGATATAGACAATCCTGCCCCAGTTGAAGTTACTACCCTTGGCATTAAAGGCGACGAGCAAGCTGACTTATCGGTACACGGGGGCATTGAAAAGGCAATTTATGTTTATCCAGTAGAGCACTACATTTTCTGGAATGAGCTACTCACCCGAGAAACCAAGCAACCAGTTGATTTAAAGCATGGCGCCATTGGTGAGAACTTCACAGTCGAAGGCCTACTAGAAACAGAAGTGTTTGTTGGGGATAGACTACAAATAGGAGACTTGGAATTCGCTGTCGTCAAACTCCGTGAGCCTTGTTTTAAATTCAACGCTGCTGTTGGTTATAAGGGTGCAAGCAAAGCAATGCTGCAGTCTGGCTTTAGTGGTTGGTATTTGCGTGTATTAAAAACTGGGGCTCTCACTGCTGGGACTGAGATTACTTTGATTCCAGGCCCAAGAGAAATTTCCATTGCCCAGCAAAATCAAAAGTTATTGAACAATCGCAATCAAAAAGATTTGTGGGAATAAAAAAACCCGACCATTTCTGATCGGGTTTCTTATTTGATACAGACTAAAACCGCTTAGTCACGTGCGTAGATATCTACGTCTTTAGTTTCACGTACAAACAGTGTACCGATTACCAATGTCATCGCAGCGATGATGATTGGGTACCAGAGACCGTAGTAAATGTTACCGTTTTGCGCTACCAAGGCGAAGGAGATCGTTGGCAACAAGCCACCGAACCAACCGTTACCAATATGGTATGGCAAGGACATAGAGGTGTAACGAATGCGTGTTGGGAACATCTCAACCAACATTGCAGCGATTGGGCCATAAACCATGGTTACCAAGAGTACCAAGTACACCAACAAAGCCAATACAGCAACGTAGTTGATACCAGCTGGATCAGCTTTAGCTGGATAGCCAGCAGCATTCAATGCATCACGAATTTGCTTTTTGAACTCAGCATCTTTAGCTTTAGCATCTGCTGGGTCCATACCTTTTGGTGTGTAACCAGTGATTTCTGTATCGCCAATCTTCACAACTGCAAGACCGCCTGCAGGACCAGGGATGGTGCTGTAGCTAGCAGAGTTAGAAGCCATCACTTGTTTTGCGATATCGCAAGAACTTGTGAACTTAGCAGTGCCAGTTGGATTGAACTGGAATGTACATTCACTTACATCAGCAGTAATCGTTGCTGGTGAAGTTGCCATTGCCTTTTCCAACGCTGGGTTAGCAAAGTGTGTCAAAGCATTGAACACGGAAACTGGAGTGTTAGGGATGTAAGTAATTACAGCCAATAACAAACCGCCCATGATGATCACTTTACGGCCAATCTTGTCAGACAAGCTACCGAAGATCACAAAGAATGGTGTGCCGATTACCAATGAAGCAGCAATCAACAAGTTCGCAGTCTTGGCATCTACCTTCAGCACTTGTGTGAGGTAGAACAAAGCGTAGAACTGACCTGTGTACCAAACCACGGCTTGACCTGCAACTAGACCAAACAATGCCAAGATCACAATCTTTAGGTTCTTCCATTGACCAAATGACTCGGACAAAGGCGCTTTAGACAATTTGCCTTCTTCTTTCATCTTCTTGAAAGCTGGTGATTCATTCATGGACAAACGAATCCATACAGAAACCGCCAACAATGCGATAGAAACGATGAAAGGAACGCGCCAGCCCCAAACTTCAAAGTCTGGACCAGTGAATTCACGTGTAAACAAAATCACGAGCAAGGAGAGGAACAAGCCCAAAGTAGCTGTTGTCTGAATCCAAGCTGTGTATGCACCACGACGACCATGAGGAGCATGTTCTGCAACATAAGTAGCAGCACCACCGTACTCACCGCCCAAAGCCAAACCTTGAAGCATACGCAATGCGATCAAGATCACTGGAGCAGCAACACCGATAGTTGCATAGTTAGGCAGAATACCCACGATGAAAGTTGCGCCGCCCATCAATAAGATGGTTACCAAGAAGGTGTATTTACGACCAATCAAATCACCTAGACGACCAAACACCAACGCGCCAAATGGACGTACGATGAAACCAGCAGCAAACGCTAACAAAGCAAAAATGAAGGCAGAACCAGCATCTAAGCCTGAGAAAAACTGCTTGGCGATAACGGCGGCCAAAGAACCGTAAAGATAAAAGTCGTACCACTCAAAAACCGTACCTAAAGATGATGCAAAGATAACTTTGCGTTCTTCAGGGGTCATTGGGGCTGCTTTAGTTGATGTTGACATCAGTAGCTCCTAACTATTTTTATTAAATAAAAAACAACGAATCGATTATGCTTTGAAAAAATTCAAAGAAATCCACTAGTTAGGGTAATTCCCCATCAAATAAGATCGGGGTTTTCCCGAGAAATCGGGAAACTGGAGGTAATTACGCAACATGCATTAGCCGAGCGTCTAATGCCAGATCAAAACCTCTATGTAGCGGGGATATGTAACCACACCATAAAAAAATGGCAAAGTTAGCGTGTTTTAGTAATGAACATTTTGGGCACACGCAGATCCCAGTAAATAGCAGCTGCGCGTAGTCCAAAAATGCCGAGCATACAAATCACGGAACCCTCAACTACATACTGAGGCAAGAAGTTCAGCACCAGAACATAAGCACAGCAACCTAACGTCACCGGAATGGCATAAAGCTCATGCGACATGATGAGTGTTTTTCTGCCAGCCAAGACATCGCGCAATAAGCCGCCGCCAATGGCAGTAATAACACCCAAGATGACTGGTGCCACAGGTAGGCCATAACCCATACCCCAGGCCTTGTCAGCCCCCTGAATAGCAAAGAGAGCGGCACCAAAGCCATCGATATAAAGCATCCACCGATAAATTTGCGGCTGGGTAAAGAAAGGTTCTGCAAAGAAGGTGAGGATGCTAGCACCGAGCGCAAGCCACACATATATTTGGTTCTCAGACCAAAAAATAGGTGCTTCTAAAATAATATCGCGGATAGTGCCGCCGCCAATTGCAGTAATCAAGCCCAGCACTAAAACACCAAAGAGGTCCACACCACGATCCGCAATGGCTAAGACTCCTGTTACCGCAAAGGCCATAGTAGCGATGATGCCAATCCAGAAATTAATATCTTCCATAGCAATGAGTCTAATGCACTTTGTCAGAGCGCAGACTTGAATGACCGCCCTGAATATACTGTTAGTTATGAGTGTAAATAAGGTGTTGATATGACCTACAAGCTTTATAGCTTTTGGCGCAGCTCCGCTGCTTTTCGTGTTCGTATTGCTCTTAATCTCAAGGGCATAGATTACGAAATCATCCCCATTCATCTCGGTAAAAATGGCGGGGATCAATTGGGCGAGGAATATGGCAAGAAAAATCCCAATCGCTTAGTCCCCCTTCTGGAGGATGACGAAAAAAGCATTCATCAATCCCTAGCCATTATTGAGTACCTCGAAGAGATTCAAGCTGAGCCAGCACTCTTACCAAAACCAGCAATAGATCGAGCATGGGTTCGCTCTGTCGCAATGGATATTGCGAGCGAGATTCACCCAATCAATAATTTACGGGTACTGCGTTACCTGATCAAAAAACTTGGCATCAGCACTGAGTCGAAAGATGAGTGGTACGGGCACTGGATCAAGGTTGGACTGGAGAGTGTTGAGAAACAACTGAGTCTCGATTCTCGTGTTGGGAGATTTTCCTATGGCGATCAACCAGGCTTGATTGATCTCTGCTTGGTACCTCAGCTATTTAACGCACTCAGCGTAAAAGTTGATGTGAAACCCTATCCCACCCTCATGCGAATCTTTCATGAGTGCATGACATTGCCTGCTTTTATCGGTGCCTCTTGGGAAAATCAAATGGATGCGGAAGGATTAAACCCCGTTACTCCACCACAGGAATAAAGAGAGCGTCAGCAAAGAACCCACAGTAGTAATCAACACCACTCTAGAAATCACACTGCCGTCCGCTTTGTAATACTGCGCCAACATAAAGGGCCCCGTACCAGTTGGTAGTGCGCTGAGTATCACGATAGCGCTCACCCATAATGTAGGTAGGCCCAGTATGGGAGCTGCGATGACCCAAGCAATCAAGGGCTGCAGAATCAGCTTTGCCAAACTGATACCCCAAGCCTGAGCAGGAGCAGAAGTACTTTTTTGCATCAAAAATAAACCGATGGAAACAAGCGCGCAAGGTGTCGACGCGGCAGCTAAGAACGCAATCACTTGCGCAATGGGATCATACAAAGTTAGATCGCTCGAGGCCCACAACAGTCCCGCAACTGGAGCTACCAATAGGGGGTTAGTGCAAAGCGATTTAATGACGCTCAACCCAATCTCATGCGGCCTCTTATGCGACAAGATGCCAATCTCAATCAAGACCGTCGCCAAAGCAAACATGACAAACACAATAAAGGTGGAAATAATCGCAGGCGCTAAACCATCTTGACCAAGGGCAAGCGCACACAAGGGGATGCCCATATACCCCGTATTTGAATAAGACGCACTGAGACCATCAAAACTGGCTGCCGCCAAATCGCGGTTGCGCATCAAGCTAATCAGAAGCACTAAAACAAAAACTATTAAACAACTCAGAAAAAAAGCAGTGATGAAACCGGGCTGCCAAAGTGTTTGCCAGCCACTATTAGCTGCAAAGTTAAAGAGTTGCGCGGGCAATGCCAACCAAACAACAAAACGATTGAGCTCAACTGAAGCATTGATGCCCAACTTACCACTACGCCCACCAACATACCCAATCAAGATGAGTAGAAATACTGGGAGAACTACATTAAATACGTAGAGCAAAATATTTAACGGCTGATAGTTAAGGGATTAAGAAATTTTCTTCAGCGTCTTGACATAACGCTGCGCATTTTTGACATAGCGACCAGCGATATCGTGGATGCCAGCAATTTGCTCTGGGGTCAGCTCTTTTACTGCCTTAGCCGGAGCTCCCAAAATCATGGAGCCATCCGGAAATTCTTTTCCTTCGGTAACGAGCGCGCCCGCACCAACAAGACAGTTTTTTCCAATCTTCGCACCATTCAAAATGACTGCGCCAATGCCAATTAAACTGCCGTCTCCAATGTGGCAACCATGCAGCATCACTTGATGACCAACGGTGACATGCTTACCAATGATGAGCGGGTAACCTGGATCGGCATGCAAAACAGAAGCGTCTTGCACATTGCTACCTTCACCAATTTGAATAAGATCGTTATCGCCGCGGATAACGACTTTAGGCCAGATGCTCGCATCTTGATGAAGCTCAACCTTGCCGATCACTTCTGCGCTGTCAGCAACCCAAGCACCCTCAGCCAGATGAGGGGCATTTCCGTCTAGTTCAAATATAGCCATGACTCATTATAGGTATGAATCAGGCTATAGATGAACGACTATGCACTACCTGTAAATTACCAGTTTGGCTCGCGATCGGGCGTAGAAGAAATACGGTGCACACTTAAATCCGCACCTTCAAATTCTTCTTCTTGAGACATCCGAATGCCTAGGACCGCTTTCAGGGTGCCATAAACAACGAAGCCACCAAGCAATGCAATGCCAACACCCAAGGTGCTCCCTATCAGCTGGCCAGTAAAAGTAACGCCACCAATTCCACCTAGAGCTTTTGTGCCGAAGATACCAGCAGCTAATCCACCCCAAAGACCACACAAACCATGCAAAGGCCAAACACCGAGAACATCATCAATCTTCCAGCGGTTTTGAACCAAGGTAAACATATATACAAACAATGCGCCGGCAATCAAACCAACAAATAAAGCACCGAGAGGATGCATCAAGTCCGATCCCGCACACACCGCAACCAAACCTGCAAGTGGCCCGTTGTAAGTAAAGCCAGGGTCGTTACGGCCCACCACCCAAGCAGCCAATGTTCCACCAACCATTGCCATCAACGAGTTCATCGCAACCAAACCGCTGATCTTGTCGATCGTTTGTGCGCTCATCACATTAAAACCAAACCAACCCACTGCCAAGATCCAAGCACCCAAGGCTAAGAAAGGAATGCTTGATGGTGGATGAGCAGAGATTTGACCTTCTTTTGTATAACGGCCACGACGCGCGCCTAGCAAAATGACAGCTGGCAAGGCAATCCAACCACCTACCGCATGAACCACAACTGATCCTGCGAAGTCATGAAACTCTTCACCAGTAAAGCCTTTGATCCAAGCTTGAATGCCGTAATGCTGATTCCAAGCAATACCTTCAAAGAAGGGGTAAACAAAACCCACCAATATAAAAGTAGCCACTAGTTGTGGATTAAATTTAGCGCGCTCTGCAATGCCACCAGAAATAATTGCGGGGATCGCAGCAGCAAAAGTTAGTAAGAAGAAAAATTTGACCAACTCGTAGCCATTTTTCTCTGCCAGCAACTCTGCCCCAGAGAAAAAGTTCACGCCATAAGCAATGCTGTAGCCAATAAAAAAATAGGCAATCGTTGAGACGGCAAAGTCCACTAAGATTTTGACTAAGGCATTGACTTGGTTTTTCTTCCGTACCGTTCCCAGCTCCAAGAATGCAAAGCCTGCATGCATGGCAAGAACCATGATGGCGCCAAGCAAGATAAATAAAGCATCACTTCCAGATTTCAAAGTTTCCATGACATTTCTCCCTCTTATTTTTTGCATCATTATGGGGACCGAAAAATCCCAAAAAGGGGCATAGCGCACTTATTTAGTGCATAAATAGAGATTTTTATGGTTTATCATCGTTTTTACATACACCCAAGGGAGAACCCATGAAAAAAATCCTCATCGCATTGGCCGCTTTAGCTGCATTTTCCAGTCTTGCTCAAGCACAAGAAACCATCAAAGTATTGAGCACACAAGAGCTCGCGAATGTTTGCAAACTTCCCGCAAGCCCAGAGTCACGAAGCTTCTGTATTGGCTTTACTACTGCTGTTTATGAAACCTATCTAGCAACTCGTCATCCACAACGTGCAAAGCCATTTATTTGCGTTAAGCAACCTGCTCCAGCACGCGATGAAGTCATTGGTGATTTTGTGAAGTTTGCAAACAGCACTCCACAAGTTGCAGACAAACCAGCGGCAGGCGTTTTCTTGGGCTTCTTAGCTTCACGCTTCCCTTGCGCCAGAAAATAATCTAAGCAACTTAGACAAACTAATACCCATTTAAAGGTTCAGTTGAGATGAAAAAAATTATCGCAATTACCGCAGCAACTTTAGCTATCGCTGGTTGCTCAAATATGAGCAACACAGAGCAGCGCACACTTTCAGGCGCAGGCATTGGCGCAGCAGCTGGTGCCGTTGGCACCGCAATCTTCCACGGCAATCCTATCTGGGGCGCAGTTGGTGGCGCAGCAGTTGGCGCAGCATCTGGTTATGTATACGATGCATATAAGAAAGAGCAAGCCTCTGAATACAACTCTGGCTATAACGCTGGAAAAAATAATCAGCCAGCTAAGGCACCTAATTAATAAGCCTAGCTAAGCAAAATACCCAGGCCTATTGAGGCCCGAGTTCAGCAATACCAACCCAGCTCGTATTAATTTACCAGCTGGGTTTTTATTTGAATCTGTCCTGCCAACGCTTTATGGATTGGACATTTCTGCGCAATCTCAAGTAAGCGCTCTTTCTCTTCAGCACTCAAATTGCCTTGCAACTGAATATCACGCGAGAATGTTTCGATATCATCATGTCTCTCAATATTCACAGTCACAATCGCATTGTCCAATTTCATTTCTTTGCGCCCAGCGTACATCTTTAAAGTCATTGAAGTGCAGGCCGCCAAAGCAGCACCAAGATACTCGTGAGGACTTGGGCCAGCACCAGAGCCCCCTTTAGAAACTTCAGCATCAGACAAAAAATGTAAATCACCTGCAGTTAATTTCTGCTGAAGGGGGCCTTGACCAAACTGCGACACTACTTTTCTCATAAAGATCCTAAAAAATTATTAATACGAAAAAATCATCAATGCTGAATTTAACCTGAATGGGATTTGCCTGCTTTTTCTGCCACGGGTAATTGCGCTTTCTTCCAAGCAGTAAAGCCGCCCTCTAAATGGCATATATTAGGTACGCCCATTCTTTGGAGGGTTTGTGTTGCTAACGCCGAACGCCAAGCCGAGGCGCAATACAACACCAACCTCTTACCTTCGCCAAAGATTGGCTTGTAATAGGGGCTGTCAGGGTCAACCCAAAACTCCAACATCCCCCTGGGGGCATGCAGCGCATTCGGAATCATGCCCTCTCGCTCCAGCTCACGAACATCCCGGATATCCACAAACACCACATTTGTGTCCGCCAGTAAATCTAACGCTTTTTCCACGGGAAGAGTCTCAATTTCAGCGATTGCCTCCTGAATAAGCGCTTGATACCCAATCTTTAATTTCACCAAAATCTCCTAAATTACCAATGCCTTAGACGCATCAAGCACCTGCTACCATTCTGCTATGAACTTTACCCCTACAGAACTTGGTGCGAGCATTATTTTTGCAATTGCTGTTTTGCATACCTTTTGCACAGGCTATTTTGAATCGATTGCTAAAAAATCTCCTCGGCATGCAGGTCTTTGGCATCTGCTTGGCGAAGTAGAAATTGTCTTTGGATTTTGGGCTGCCATATTGGTTATTTTCATTTCCTTATATGACGACTTAGGGACTGCTAAGAACTTTCTCAATAAACGCAATTTCACAGAACCACTTTTTGTTTTCGCCATCATGATTGTGGCTGGCACAAAACCTATTCTGTATGCTTCTACTCAAATTTTGCATACGCTAGCCAATGGCCTGCAATACCTATTCCGCATCAGAAGTGCTCCTGCTCTATATTTTTTAACTTTAGGAGCCACGCCGCTCCTGGGCTCCCTGATTACTGAGCCTGCAGCGATGACTCTGGCTGCTTTTTTATTGCGCGATCTAGTCTATCGTCATCAATGCTCTAAAGCACTTCTGTTTAGCACTCTTGGCGTGCTCTTTGTGAACATTTCAATTGGGGGAACACTCACCAACTTTGCTGCTCCGCCCGTTCTGATGGTGGCTTCTACCTGGGGATGGAGTTCAGCATTTATGTTTAGCAACTTCGGGCTGGAATCCTGCGTTGCAATCTTCATCAATGCCCTGGCAGCGACTCTGTTTTTTCATCGTCAATTGATTGAACCTAATACCGATAAAAAGGAAGTAAAAATTCCTTTGGCAGTCATTTTGACGCATCTGCTTTTCCTATTTGGAGTGGTTTACTTTGCGCATGATCCTATTATTTTTACGTGGATTCTGCTCTTCTTTATTGGCTTCACCACAGCCTATCCAAAACATCAAAGTCCTCTCATTCTGAAAGAAGCACTTTTAGTAGGCTTCTTCCTAGGCGGCTTAGTAGTATTGGGTGCATTACAAGGATGGTGGCTGCAACCCATTCTCGAAATGATGAGTCCTACCGCAGTCTTTTACGGTAGTCTTGTTCTAACGGCTTTTACCGACAATGCGGCACTCACCTATTTAGGATCATTGGTAACTGGCACCTCACCGGAGTTCAAGCTGGCATTAGTGGGTGGGGCGGTTGCCGGCGGAGGTCTTACCGTTATTGCCAATGCCCCTAACCCAGCAGGTATTGCGATCTTGCGTGCTCACTTTCCTGGACATACGGTTTCAGCACTATATCTGTTGATTGCAGCTATTCCACCTACCATCGTGGCAATTCTGGCTTACAGACTTATATAAGAACAACTTAGGCCTTAGGCAGTAAAATCTCAGCTTCGCCCCCAGCTATAAACCTGAGAACGGCCCATGAAAAAGCTCTATATCAAAACCTTTGGCTGCCAAATGAACGAGTACGACTCGGGAAAAATGGCAGACCTTCTACATGCCGATGAAGGCATGGTCATGACAGATCGACCTGAAGATGCTGATGTCGTGCTACTCAACACCTGCTCCATCCGCGAGAAAGCAGAAGACAAAGTCTTTTCGGACTTAGGTCGATTACGCGAGCTCAAGAAGATAAAACCAAATTTACTGATTGGTGTTGGTGGTTGTGTAGCCAGTCAAGAAGGCCAACAAATTGTTAGTCGCGCACCTTATGTTGATGTTGTGTTTGGCCCTCAAACACTGCATCGCTTATCCGACCTTATTGCTGAGCGACGTAAAACGGGTATACCTCAAGTAGACATCTCCTTTCCTGAGATTGAAAAGTTTGATCATCTACCTGCGTCTCGCCAAACTCGTGGCTCGGCCTATGTTTCTATTATGGAAGGCTGCTCCAAATATTGCAGCTACTGTGTTGTCCCTTATACGCGCGGTGAAGAAGTCTCCAGACCTTTTGATGATGTGCTGACTGAAGTAGCTGGCTTAGCAAGTAAAGGCGTCAAAGAAATTGTTCTGCTTGGTCAAAACGTAAACGCCTATCTTGGTAAGATGGGTGATACCGAAGAAATCGCTGACTTTGCCCTATTGATTGAATACATTGCTGACATTCCTGGGGTTGAACGGATTCGCTTCACAACGAGCCACCCCAAAGAATTTACACAACGACTCATCGACGTCTACGCCAAAGTACCTAAGCTTGTTAGCCACCTACATCTGCCGGTACAACATGGATCAGACTCCATGCTCTCAGCGATGAAGCGCGGCTATACGGCACTAGAGTTCAAGAGCATTATCCGCAAGATGCGCGCTGTTCGCCCGGACCTAACGTTGTCGAGTGATTTCATCGTGGGCTTTCCAGGTGAAACTGAGGCTGACTTTGAGAAGTTACTCAAAATGGTTAAAGAACTGAACTTTGATAACAGTTTTTGCTTCATTTTCAGCCCACGCCCAGGAACGCCAGCAGCCAACCTTCACGATGACACGCCTTACGAAGTCAAACTCAAGCGCCTACAAACTTTATTGGCATTGGTTGAGGGACAGGCAAACCAAATTAGCCAAAAAATGTTGGGTAACACCGAAAGAGTATTGATTGAAGGTCTTGCTAAAGATGGTGTTAACTTACAAGGTCGTGCTGAAAATAATCGTGTGATTCATTTCACAGCGTCTGATCAAGATATTGAGAGCCTCATTGGGCAATTCGTAGACATTCGCATTACGGAAGTTCTCAGCTACACCCTTAGAGGTGAGTTAGTAGAAGCCCATGTCAATTAATAGCAAAAGTATTTCACCTAAACTCACGATCGATTTGCAATACGCCAGTCCGGCAATTGAGTCCGCCGTGAGTAAAGTAGTTTCTTCTTCCCTCATTAAGAAATGGGTCAAGAGCGCCACGACTCTTAATGGCTTAATTACCCTACGCTTTGTCAATGCTGCAGAAGGCAAAAAGCTGAACTTAGCTTTTCGTCAAAAAGATTACGCTACCAATGTTTTAACTTTTCCTTATGAGCTTTCAAAAAATAACTTAGTGGCAGATATTATTTTTTGCCTCCCAGTACTTCAAAAAGAAGCCAAGGAGCAAGATAAACTACTAAAAGCCCACTTGGCCCATTTAATTGTGCACGGCTGCCTTCATGCCCAAGGCCATGACCACGAGGTAGATCGGGACGCTAAAAAAATGGAGGCCCTGGAAATCCAGATTCTCCAAAAATTGGGCTTTGCCAACCCCTATTCTTGATTTGCCATATTTCTACGCTATTCTTGCTATATGCCTGACCCCAATAAATCCCTTTTAGATCGCTTGGCTGATTTTTTAACTCCGCAGCCAACGGAACCCAGTGAACGCCGTCAAGAATTGATTGAGACCCTCCGAGAAGCTCAAGCTGAGGGATTAATTGATGCAGATGCCCTCTCTATGATTGAGGGTGTTTTTCAAGTAGGGCAGTTGTGTGCCCGAGACATCCTGGTGCCCCGCGCCCAAATTGACTGGATCGATATTGGCCAGCCCCTTTCAGAAATTATTAAGAGCGTTATTGAAGCGGCTCACTCACGTTTTCCTGTATTCGAAGGCGGTCGAGATAACGTCATTGGCATTTTGTTGGCAAAAGATTTATTACGTCACGCCACCGAGAAAGATTTTCAGGTACGTGATTGGTTGCGCCCAGCGGTATTTATTCCAGAATCCAAACGCCTCAGCGTCTTGTTACGGGACTTTAAAGACAATCGCAATCATTTAGCGATCGTAGTTGACGAATACAGCGGCGTTGCTGGAATTATCACCATTGAAGATGTGCTCGAGCAGATCGTTGGCGATATTGAGGATGAACATGATATTGATGAAGAAGCCGACAACCTCATTGCTTTAGATAATGGTGACATCCGCGTTAAAGGCATTACCGAGCTTGAGCAGTTCAATGAGAGACTTGGCACCGATTTTGAAGTCGAAGATATTGAGACTGTAGCGGGCTTGGTGATTCAGCATTTGGGACGCGTTCCTAAAATGGGTGAGCTGATTGAATTAGGTGGCATTGAATTTGAAGTGCAACGCGCCGACCCAAGACAAATTCACATTCTGCTTGCGCGACAAACCAATAAAAAATCTGACTGAGATTCACATTGTTTGATCAGTACCCCAATCATTCACGCATGAGCAGCAAAATCTTTTCAGTTTGTATTTTTTTTGTATTGGGGGCGACACTTGCCGCTATTGCTGAACTACCTTATGGCGGTTGGCTTCAGATCCCCGTTCTCAGCCTTCTCTGGTGGCGCCTTGATGATCAGCGGTCTACCTCCTTCAAAAAACAATTTCTCTTAGGCCTCTCATTTGGCATTGCTTATTTTGTAGTGGGTCTATGGTGGCTTTATATCAGTCTCCATGATGTTGGTGGAATGAGCGCACCACTTGCTTGCATGGGCGTATTTTTACTTTCGGCTTATGTAGCACTGTATTTCTCATTGGCAATACTGGCTATTCCACTGTTTAAAAAGAATCGCTTATTTGGCCTACTGTTGGCAGCGAGTTGGGTTCTTGCAGAATTTCTGCGAGGCTATATCTTCACCGGATTTCCTTGGATGGGCTTTGCGGAAACCCAGTTCAATGGACCATTCGCACCAGTAGCCCCTTTCTTTGGCGGTCTAGCTTGCACCTTTTTGGCGGTGTGGACTTCTTGGGAAATTTACCAAGCTCGCAAGCATTTAGTTTCTAGCGTGCTCCTAATCTTGGCTGTCATTGGCATCTCTCAAAGTGCTGGTTTATTTACTTTCACGAAACCAGTTGGAGAGCCGATTAGCGTTCGCTTAATTCAGGGTAACTTTGAACAAAGTCTGAAATTTAATCCACAGGCTATTAGCAAGCAAATTGATTTCTATGCCGGAGAAATTACTAAAGAGGCGTCTAACCTCATCATCATTCCTGAGACTGCGTTTCCATGGCCGCTGCCTAACTTACCGATTGGTCTATTGAATTACTTACAAGATTTTTCCAATAAAAGTAGTAGCAACATTCTGCTTGGATTAATCGGCGAAGTGCCAGGGGAAGACGGCATGCAGTACTCGAATCGCGCCACTGGACTGTCACCGAATGCATTGCCCTATCAATACGATAAAGCCCACCTCGTCCCATTTGGAGAATTTATTCCCCCAGGCTTTCAGTGGTTCGTCAAAGCCTTTCATGTACCCATGAGTGACTTTGCAAGAGGAAAACTAGACCAATCTCCTTTTACGATTGTGCGCAAGGATCAAGAAGACATTCATGCGGCAATCACGATTTGCTATGAAGATGTCTTTGGCGGTGAGCTTGCCTCTCGTATTCAACACAGCGATAAGCCAGTAAACCTACTCATCAATATGACCAATCTGGCCTGGTTTGGTGAATCCCAAGCATCCACTCAACAACTTAGGCTTTCACAGCTGCGCTCACTAGAAACTGGGCTTCCTGCCTTGCGTGCCACCAACACAGGGATTACTGCGGTTCTTGGTCCTGATGGCAAAGTACTCAAAGCACTCCCGGAGTTTGCCCAAACAACCCTTAGCACCCAGGTGCAGGCCTATTCTGGAAAAACGCCTTATGTCATTTGGGGTAATTTGCCGATTTTGGGTATTTCTTGCCTACTGCTGCTCTGGGGTCTGATTCAGCGTAGACGTTTTTAAGCATTTTTAACTCTCGAGTGCTCTAGCCATGTAAAATCAATGGCTTAGCCAGGTTAATCATGCTTACTTTTCAGCAAATCATACTCAAACTTCAAGATTATTGGGACCAACAAGGTTGTGCCCTATTGCAACCTATCGACCTCGAGGTTGGTGCCGGTACATCGCACACTGCGACCTTCTTGCGCGCCATTGGTCCAGAACCTTGGAAGGCAGCTTACGTTCAGCCGTCCCGCCGGCCTAAAGACGGTCGCTATGGTGAAAACCCAAATCGCTTGCAACACTACTATCAATATCAAGTTGTTCTTAAACCAGCACCTGAAAACATTCTCGACCTTTACTTGGGATCTCTTGCCGCTTTAGGTTTAGACCTTAAAGAGAATGATGTTCGCTTTGTAGAAGACGATTGGGAAAACCCAACACTAGGAGCATGGGGTCTTGGCTGGGAGGTTTGGCTCAATGGTATGGAAGTAACGCAGTTCACTTACTTCCAGCAAGTAGGTGGTCTAGATTGCAAACCAGTTCTTGGTGAAATCACTTACGGCATCGAACGTTTAGCAATGTATATCCAGAGCTGCTCTAACGTCTACGACTTAGTGTGGGCTGATGGCATCTCTTATGGTGATGTGTATCACCAGAATGAAGTGGAGCAGTCTTGTTACAACTTTGAACACTCTAATGCAGATTTACTCTTTGCTAACTTTACAAACTACGAGAGTGAAGCCAAGCGTTTAATGGAAGTACCACTAGCGCTACCTGCTTACGAAATGGTTCTGAAAGCTGCGCACACATTTAACTTACTGGATGCTCGTGGCGCTATCTCGGTCACCGAACGCGCAGCCTATATAGGACGTATTCGCAATCTTTCTCGCGCAGTGGCTCAAGCCTACTTTGAGTCTAGAGAAAAACTGGGTTTCCCAATGTGTCAACGTCAAGCTAAAGCTCAGGCTTAAGCACATCGAGATTTTTGCCTTCCATTTATGAGCACACCTAATTCAAAACCTCAATCAGCGACTTTATTGATCGAGGTATTTACCGAAGAACTGCCACCTAAAACTCTGCGTCGCTTGGGCGATGCGTTTAGCGAAGGCATCTTTGCAGCACTCAAAACAGCCGGTCTAGCATCTGATGCATCTAAAGTAACTGGCTTCGCCACACCACGCCGTTTAGCTGCTCAAGTCACCAATGTTCTTGATCAAGCTCCCGACTACCCTGTGCGGGAAAAATTATTACCTACCAGCATTGCATTTGACGCTGAAGGTAAAGCAACCCCACCACTACTCAAAAAATTAGGTGCTCTTGGGTACGGAGACATTGATCTCGCCACTCTAGAAAAAGCAGGCGAGGGTAAGAATGAAGCGCTGTACCTCAATGTCATTGCTAAAGGTGCTGCACTTGAGCAAACTGCGCAAGCCGCACTTGAGCAAACATTAAGCAAGCTGCCCATTGCAAAAATGATGCACTACCAAGTACTGCGGAAAGATGGTCAATTGGCCGACGTGCAATTTGCTCGCCCCGCCCACCGCATCATTGCGCTACATGGCGCTACCACTTTAAACATCAGTGCTTTAGGTATTGATGCGGCGAATCAAACCGAAGGACATCGTTTCCTAGCGCCTGATCTCATCACTATTTCGAATGCAGACCAATACGAGACTGAGCTCCAATCAAAAGCCAAGATTATTCCCAGCTTTAATCAGCGTCGCTCACAAATCGAGACCGCCCTATTAAAAGCAGCTGGCGATGACTTGGTATTGATGCCAGATAGCCTTCTAGATGAAGTAACAGCCCTTGTTGAGTGGCCGGCCATCTATGAATGCCATTTTGATCAAGAGTTCTTAGAAGTGCCTCAAGAATGCTTAATTCTGACAATGCAAACCAATCAAAAGTACTTTGCGTTAACAGATAAGCAGGGCAAATTACGTAATCGCTTCTTGATTGCTTCTAATATCGAAACAAACAAGCCAGAGGCCATCATCTCAGGCAATGAGCGTGTTGTACGTCCACGCTTATCCGATGCTCGCTTCTTCTTCCAGCAAGATCAAAAGCGCCCATTAGCCTCTCGCGTGGCAGATCTTGGTAAGGTGGTTTATCACAATCAACTAGGCAATCAACTGGATCGCACCAAGCGCGTTCAAGGATTGGCTATAGGTATCGCTAAAAAATTAGGTGCCGATGAAAAGCTGGCTTCCCGTGCCGCAGAAATTGCTAAAACAGATTTACTGACTGATATGGTTGGTGAGTTTCCGGAGTTGCAAGGAATCATGGGGCGTTATTACGCCAACCATGATGGTGAGAATGCGGATGTTGCTAGCGCTTGCAGCGAACACTATATGCCGCGCTTTGCAGGCGATACTTTGCCGCAAACCCAAACTGGCACGATCTTAGCCATCGCCGACAAATTAGAGACACTGGTTGGCATTTGGGGTGTTGGACTTGCCCCTACTGGTGATAAAGACCCGTATGCCCTACGTCGTCATGCCTTAGGTATTTGCCGTTTACTCTTAGAAAAGAATCTTTCGCTCAATTTGCCTGAATTAATTGAATTAGCTCGTGCTCAGTTTCCGCAAACTGATGTACAAGAAAAAGCAAAAGCTGCCGATATCTATGCCTTCATTATTGATCGCTTACGCGCCTATTTACGCGACCAATCGGTTGCCGGCAAAGCATTTACTAGCGCAGAAATTGATGCTGTCCTGAGTCAAGACCCAGCACAAATTAATGATTTGATCGAGCGCTTGACTGCCTTGCGTGAATTTAATGCTCTGGCAGAAGCCGCTCAACTCGCGGCCGCCAATAAGCGTATCAGCAATATTCTGAAGAAAACTACTACCGCTATTCCTACCGCCTGCTCAGAAAAATTACTGCAAATTCCAGCAGAGGCAACACTACACAAAGCATTGGAAGCAGTGACTCCCACCATCAATACTGCTTATGAAAAACGCCAATTTGTTGAACTCTTAAGAGCGCTTGTTGCTTTGAGCGGGCCAATTGATCAATTCTTTGCCGATGTGATGGTCATGGACCCCAATCTTGAGCTACGCGATAACCGCCTTGCTCTCCTGCAACAACTTCACCAGAAAATGAATCTCGTTGCCGATCTCGGCAAATTAGCATGAGCACCAGCTCTACTAAATTAGTCATTCTTGATCGCGATGGCGTGATCAATGAAGATCGCGATGATTATGTGAAGTCAGTAGATGAATGGATCCCCCTCCCAGGAAGTCTGGAGGCAATTGCCTTACTCAATCAAGCAGGCTATCAAATTGCTTTGGCGACCAATCAGTCAGGCCTTTCCAGGGGCTACTTCACAATCAATGATTTACATGCCATGCATAGCAAAATGGAGGCTCTGCTTAAGCCATTGGGCGGCCATATCGATAGCATCTTCTTTTGCCCTCACCAAGACTCACATGAATGTGATTGCCGTAAACCGGCACCAGGCATGATGAAAGAAATCGCATTGCGCTACAAGAAAACGGATAGCATCAAACCGCTGACTGGCGTTCCCATAGTGGGCGATTCTTTACGCGATCTCCAAGCTGGAGTAGCCTTAGGAGCCTCACCTCACCTGGTACTCACCGGCAAGGGTGAAAAAACGCTTGCAAAAGGTGATTTACCGGAAGACACACAAATTCATGCTGATCTACTGGCATTTGCAAATGCACTTTTAGAAAATAAGGTTTAGAACAATCGTGAAATTGATTCGCTCCATCCTCTTTGCCTTATTTTTAGTGATATTTACACCTATTTGGTCAGTGCTATGCATGCTGGCCTTTCCTTTCCTGAGCCCAGAAAACCGCTATACCTTTATTGGACTCTGGAACAAAATCGTTATTGCCTTATTAAAGCCATTGTGCGGCATTCATTATGAAATCCGCGGTATGGAAAATATGCAGGCCGTACTCAATGAACGCGTCATCATCTTAAGCAAACATCAGTCTGCCTACGAAACTATTGCATACATCGCATTACTACCAAAACAACTCTGCTTCGTCTTTAAGCGTGAACTTCTCTGGATTCCTTTCTTCGGTTGGGCTCTGGCGTTACTGAAGATGATCCATATTAATCGCTCTAATAAGCAGACTGCAGCGCATTCTGTAGCAACCCAAGGCCGCAAACGCTTGAGCGAAGGCAAATGGATCATGCTATTTCCAGAAGGCACCAGAACCCCTATTGGGTCAACTAAGCCCTACCGTAAGGGTGGAGCACGTCTTGCAAGTGCGACTGATGCGCTAGTAATTCCGATTGCGCACAATGCGGGTCGTTGCTGGCCGAAAAATAGCTTTATCAAGGAACCGGGCACAGTGATCTTTTCAATTGGGCCTGCGATTAGCTCAACCAATAAGTCAGCAGAAGAGCTCCAGCGGGAAGTAGAAGGTTGGATTGAGGCTGAGATGCGCGTGATTGACCCTAGCGCTTATAAATAATATTAACTGTAGGCAATCAATCGTTACTCAGGATTGATTATGAGGCGAGGATCTTAGCCCATTCAATATAGCGGTCAACAGAAATATCCTGAGCTCTTGCTTTAAGCTCTACCTCTGTCAAACTCAATCTGTCTGAAAAAGCGCTCAAGTTAGTCCGCAACATTTTTCTTCTTTGGGAGAAGGCGGCAGCAACTACTTTTTCTAACGAATTCCATTGCGCATCCGTCAATGTGAAATCCCTTCTCGGGATCATCCGCACTACAGCTGAGTTCACTTTGGGCTGAGGGTCAAAAGCTTCAGGAGGAACCTCTAGCACCAACTCCATATCGTAACGAGCTTGCAGCATGACCGACAGACGACTGAAATCTGAGCTTCCGGCCTTCGCAACCATTCTTTCCACTACCTCAGCTTGCAACATAAATACCTGCTCGTCAATTGAGGCTGCCGCAGAAACCAAATGGAACAACAAAGGTGATGAGATGTTGTATGGCAGATTGCCGACCACTTTACATAAGCCTTGCTTGGTCGATCTATTCTGAGCCCATGTCAAAAAGTCAAACTTGAGAGCATCGCCCTCAATCACTGTGAGGCCTTTAAGATTTTTCTCATTCCAAAAAGCCACTAAATCACGGTCTATCTCTAAAAGATCCAAGTGATCAAGATTACTCAGCAAAGGAAGTGTTAGCGCGCCTAGGCCAGGACCAATCTCAATGACATGCATATCCGCACTGGGATTAATAAGCGCAACAATGGAATAAATAATTCCGTTGTCCTGCAAAAAGTTTTGGCCAAATCGTTTGCGAGCGCGATGCATGTATTAGTCTTGCTTTCGTTGGTTCAGCGCTAACTCATAAGCTAGGCGTAAAGCCTCAAGCATACTGCCTGAGTCAGCCACTCCTTTACCAGCAATATCCAAAGCGGTTCCGTGATCAACTGAGGTTCGGATAATGGGTAACCCCAAAGTGACATTGACGCCATTACCAAAAGTAACGAACTTAAATGGCGCGAGTCCTTGATCGTGATACATCGCAACAAAAGCATCTACTTGTGCAATAGATTCTGGGTCGAACATCGTATCACCAGGATAAGGACCGGAAACATGAATCCCCATCTTTTTAGCCGCTTCAATTGCTGGTGAGATGATGTCAATTTCTTCTCTACCCAAATATCCAGATTCACCTGCGTGAGGATTTAAACCGGCCATTCGAATAATCGGCTTAGTGATTCCGAATTTCTTCTGCAAATCTTGGTTAACGATTTGAATGGTTTCCAATATCAAGTCATAACTCAGTGCTTGCGGAACACTTTTTAAGGGAAGATGGGTTGTGACAAGGGCAACACGCAAGTCTCTAGGTGCCTTGAGCCCCAAAAATCCTATGGGCAAAGGCGCGCACAACATCATCACCACATGAGAAACCTGGCAGCGCTGCGCTAGGTATTCTGTATGCCCTGTAAATGGTGTCCCAGCATCATTAATAATGCTTTTCTGCAGTGGCGCAGTCACCATGGCATCAAAACGCCCTTGCTGACAACCGTCAATTGCCTGATCTAAAAGATTCACTACATACTGTGCGTTTTGCGAATTCAAAGCCCCTGCAATGACAGGTGCTCCCAGTGGGATAGATTCAATTTGTAATCGACTAGACAGGTCTGGGCTAAGGCCCTTTGGCAATAACAATAGCTGATTATTACCTAATAAAGTGATTCGAGCATCTGCATGCACACGTAGAAACTCAAGCGAAGCAGCTAAAGAAACTTCTGGTCCGATACCGGCTGGTTCGCCGGTAGTTACAACGAGATTAACGAGGTGCGCTACTTGCTTCATCTTCCACGTTCAGAATTTTTACAGTTGCGTTATCACGGAGCTCACGCATCCACTCTTGATAAGCTTGATCAAACTTTCTCTCACGGATCGCTGCTCGTGCAAATTGACGTTGCTTCTCAACGGTAAGCTGACCTTCGCGACGGTCCAATACCTGAATCAAGTGCCAACCAAATTCTGATTTAACAGGGTTACTAACCTCACCAATTTGCAAGCGATTCATGGCTTGCTCAAATTCGGGAACCAAATCTCCAGGACTCATCCAACCTAGCTCACCGCCATTTGGTGCAGATCCATCTTCGGAATATTTTTTTGCAAGCTCTGCAAAGTCTGCAGTCTTTGCCCGCACCTGATCACGGTAGCCTTGCAAGCGTCTCTCTGCATCTTGATCGCTTAAACCAGCACGACTGCGCAATAAAATATGGCGAGAAAGGGTTTGTGTAATTGGAATATTTTGCGGTGTAGGTGAGCCAGCATCAGTCGCTGCAGCCTGCTGCGGGGGCGCACTTGCTCCAGCTGCACGGCGATCCAAAACTTTAAGCACATGGTACCCAGCCGGACTTTTCACAACCGTATTGGCAACCTGTCCCCCACCAGTATTACGAATAGCTTCATAAAATAATTGCGGCAAACGGTCGGGAGTGCGATAACCCAACTCTTGAAACTTAATCTTTGGATTCTCTTTTGCAGCCATTGCACCTAACTGCAAGAAGTCAACATCCCCACGAGCATCTTTCAATAGTGTATCTGCCTTCTTTTTTGCGTCAGCTTGAGCACCCGCTCCTGCGCCAGCATCAACAGGAATAAAAATTTGGGCTACATCGATTTCTTCAGGCTCACCTTTGGCGGCTGGTGCTGACCGCGGAGCTCCAGCACCAGCACCAGCAATTGCCCGCGTACGCTCAGCAATGAAGTTATCAATCTCAGCATCTGAGATTTTGAGCTTACCTTCCACTTCTCTTTCGCGATAGCGGGTGATCATGACATCATCGCGCAATAGCTGCTTATAGCGCTCAAATGTAGTGCCAGAGGCCGTTACTTTTGCCTTGAACTCAGCAACCGACAGCTTATTTTTTGCTGCAATATCGCCAATAATCTTGTCTAATTCTTTGTTACTTACAGCAACACCTTCTTGCTCAGCATTCTGCAGTTGAATTTTTTCAAGAATGAGTCTATCCAGAATGGTTTTACGCACAGTGCCATCTTCCGGCAATTTCACACCTTGTTTTTTAAGTGCGGCAATTCTGTCATCAATTTCTTTACGTGTTACATAGCCTGTATTGACGACTGCAGCCACGCCATCGATGTTGCGAATTTTGCTTTCTGAAATAGCATTCGCTTTTGTAGCATCCTGAGCAAATGCAATATTCACAAATAATCCAATACCAATCAAGATGGCATAAACACTCATTTGTTTAAAACGTTTCATACAAAGCATTATTGATAGTTCTCGTATGTTGAGGGTGGTATAGGCTTAGAAGTAGGCATATATCCAGGAACATTAAGCTTCATGATATCAACTGGATTGCTTCCAGCGCTACCAAAGCCCCTAAATTCGACCTGAAAGAGTACCTGGGTGGTGGTTATTTGAGAAGTATTTAAGACCTGAGAGTAAGCGCCACGGAAAGTCCAGCAGTCCCTGCTCCACTCCAATGCCACCAAGCTATTTAAAGTCTTAGTGGTCAAAGCATCATATCCCCAACGCCCCAAAACCGAAATTTCCCGAGTAATTGGCCACTGCCCTGAAATATTGTATTGATCCGTTGTGGTGGAGGAAGGCACGAATGCTTGGTTATTTTGAATAGATGCCTGTACCGGCGGAGACCAAACGTTACGGTAGCCAAAATTTAAACTTCTACCCTGCGTTGGCCGCCAACTTCCGCCAATCGTAGTTTGAACAAATTTATTTAACTGCGTGTTGTATTGGCCAAATACATCCGCACTGAAATTACCAAGCAAGCGAACCGAACCAGAACCCAGAGTATCTGAATAAGTAGTGGGATTCACAATCTTGCCGTTCAAACCAACTCGCTGTCCAGTGAACTGCTGCTTTTGGGCAACGGTTACAGTGGCGCGCTCTGCTCCAGTGCTGGCTTCGATCATACGACTCGTTAAACCAAGTGTGGCTGCATTGTTATCTGCCACACGGTCATTACCAATGAAAGTATTTTCACTAAAGATCTGCGAAACGCCGAAGCCCGCATCAGCGGTATCAAACAAAGGTGTTTGTGATTGATTTTGATAAGGTGTGTAAACATAAAAAGCGCGAGGCTCCATAGTTAACAACATGTCTCGACCGTAGAAGCCTTTCAATTCAGCTGCATCTCTTTCAAATGCCAATCCAGAATCCAAACTGAATGTAGGGATGGTGAAGCCTTGCGCTACAGGCGCGCCACCAGTTGCAAAAGGGGTGGCGTTATACGTGTTCGACTGAAAGCTCATCTTTGGGGTGATGTAATAGCCCGGTGTGATCTGAGGCAACGCCATCGCGCCTTTAACGACTGTTCGATCAGCCTGACTGTAAACACCAGGCGCAGTAGAAGCCAAGTTACCGCCAATGTTGTATGAGAACCTTGTGTAATCTGTAGAGAATGTGGTTGCCGGTCCAGTAGGCAAAGTAACGTACTTACCGCTGGTATCAGCCACTGCCGGAGTCAGGCGGTTGTTATAGGCGGCTGTAATGTTTGGCAATACGTTGTATGGGGCTTGAACTAACGCAGTTGGATCTGGTTGCAAAGTTTGGAATGTTAAGGCTCTAGCGGACACATTCCAATTGCTCAAGCTACCAGTCAATCCTTTGGTGGTTCCCACCTCTTGGCGATACTGACTCGTAACCGCTCCAGCAATACTTTGTGAGAAATCGGTCGGATACAAATTATCCGATACCCGCGACATATTGGCGTAACCGGTCCAAGAGCCCGGGAGCGGTATTCCGCCTGGAGCGACGCCACCACTAAATACTTGTCGCTGCTGCCAGTCATAACGCCAACGGTCAGTTCCGGTCTTATTGTCATGCGCAAGATAGTCGCCACCCAAGCTACCGGTGTACTTGCTTTCCATAAATCGGTAGCTTGCACCCACCTGCAGGCCTCGCTCACTCATATAACGTGGAAGAATGAGCAAATCTCTATTGGGCGCAATATTGACGTAATAAGGCTGCGTAATGTCAAAGCCATTATTGGAGTTGTATCCAGCCACCGGCGCCAAGATACCCGAACGACGCTCATTGGAAGTAGGGGCAGTAAAGTAAGGAACATATGCAATAGGCACGTCAAAGAAGCGCATCACGCCATGGGTACCAACCATCTCTTTTTGCTCATTATCAATTTCTAAAGTACTGGCCGAAAAATACCAATCCATATTTTGCGGTGTACATGTCGTGTACGTTGCCTTATCAAAAACAAAAATATCTGAGTTTTCAATAGTGAGTTTTCTGGCTGTGCCATTTCCGCGCGTATCCCGCAGTTCATACGAAGGCATTTCCATTTCACCCTCACGTGCATCTACTTTAAATTTGGCAGCTGGCCCCTTAAAAGTAGTATTGCCTTTAGTTAACTCTGCGTTACCTACGAGATCGGCAATATCAGTATCAGGGTCATAAATAATCTCATCAGCTTTAATCACTCCGCCATTACGACGCATTTGTGCGCGACCTTTGAGCTTCATCTTTCTATCAACGACACCATCAATAGAGTCACTTGAAGTAAAAGTGAGTGCCTTACTATCATCTAGCGGAAGCCCAACTCGCAGTTGATCATCCAACTTTAAAACGGTGACATTGCCACGATCTGGCAATAAAACGGCATTAGCATTAGCTTGTGCATTTGCGGGCAAAGGAGCAGGCGCTTGAGCATGCCCATTGAGGGCAAATTGAAGCAATGCCACCCCCATCATTACGCGCAGGGTTACATGCAAAAAAAGAGGGGCGCAAAGGCCAGCGCAACGGCGATAATGACTCATAGTTCCAGACCCGCCTTATTATACGAATCGACCATGACTGACCCACGCTTAAATACCCTCCGTAACTGGCTAAAAGCCCTAGAAGCAAGCTGGCAATTAGATCTCGACTCTTTGGCGCCGGCCTCGGCTGATGCCAGCTTTCGACGCTATTTTCGAATTGAGTCCAAAAACCCCAATTTTGGGACTTTGATCGTGATGGATGCCCCGCCCCAACATGAGCCTTTGGACGCCTTCATAAAAGTCGATTTATTGCTTTCAGAGGCAGGCTTAAATGTGCCAAAAATCCTAGAGAAAAATCTTGCTGAAGGCTTCTTGCTCTTAAATGATTTGGGTACCAAAACCTACTTAGCTGAACTTAACAATGAGACGGCTGATCATCTTTATAAAGATGCGACCCATGCTCTCGTGCTCATGCAATTGGCGAGTAAACCAGATGTATTGCCCAATTACGATGAGGCTCTTTTGCAAAGAGAGTTAGATTTACTACCTGAGTGGTATTTAAGGAAGCATCTCAATATTGCACTTAATGAGCAGCAAACAGAACAGCTCAAAAAATCTTTTGAACTCATTATTGAGAATAACCTAGCGCAAGCCAAAGTGTATGTTCACCGCGACTACCATTCTCGTAACTTGATGGTGACTGAAAAAAATAATCCTGGAGTGATTGACTTTCAGGATGCAGTTTATGGGCCCATTACTTATGATGCCTCTTCACTGTGGCGCGATGCTTATATTGCATGGCCAGAAGAACGTGTGATTGACTGGGTGATTAAATTTTGGGAAGAAGGTCGCAAAGCAGGATTGCCAATGCCAAATGATTTTGGACAGTTTTATCGTGATTTTGAATGGATGGGTTTACAGCGCCACCTTAAAGTCTTAGGTATTTTTGCAAGACTCTTTCATCGCGATGGCAAGGATGGCTATCTTAAGGATATCCCGCTCGTACTGGAGTACGCTATTGCGACCGCTAATCGTTATATTGAATTAAAACCATTGGCCCGAATTTTGGAATCTACCCGTATTAATCAAACGTAATTCACAAGCCATGAGTCAGCTTAAACCCATACCTTGTTTTTTACTAGCGGCTGGACGCGGTGAGCGCATGCGGCCTCTTACGGATGAATTACCCAAGCCTTTACTCAGTATTCAAAAAAAATCTTTGCTGGAGTGGCATTTGGAAGCGCTGGCAAAGGCAAGGATTCAGGATGTCGTCATTAATCATGCTTGGTTGGGTGAAAAAATTGAGGCAGCCCTAGGTAATGGAGAGCAATTTGGTCTTCGCATTCAATACTCCCCCGAAGGCAGCGCCCTGGAAACCGCGGGGGGCATTTGCAAGGCACTCCCCATCATTGCACCAGAAGACTACTTCTTAGTCATTAATGGGGATGTATTTAGCCCGAACTTACCGATTGCCCAGTTATTGGAAACAGCCTCCAAAATGCGCATGGATGCCAGCAGGCCTTTGGCACACCTATTAATGGTCCCCAACCCAGTCCAGCACCCCGAGGGTGATTTTTATCTCCAAGGCACATCCGTTAGTAATACAGGGTTCAGCGGCGCTGAAAAGCTCACCTTTTCGGGAATAGGGATTTATCACAAAGCTTTATTTAAAGGCCTGGTATTCGGGGCTCCAGCCAAGCTCGCGCCCCTCTTAAGAACTGCAATGGAGCAAAATAAAGTGTCTGGTGAAAAATATCTCGGTCCATGGCACGATGTAGGCACACCACAACGCTTACGAGAGCTTAATGCAGCATATGAATAAAACGAATATTTATCAGCTTCGTAGAAACCAATTAGCAGAGCAAATCTTTACCAAGACTGGCGGAGGCATTGCCGTCATCTCAACAGCCCCTGAGCTTGCTCGCAACCGTGACAGTGAGTTTCCTTATCGCCACGATAGTGACTTTTACTACTTAACGGGTTTTGAAGAGCCAGGCGCAACACTCGTCATGAAGGTTGGAGGCAATGGAAAAAACTTCCAACTGCAATCCTACTTATTTTGCAGGCCCAAAGATTCTGAACGAGAAATTTGGGACGGTATCCGCCTTGGCCCTGAAGCAGCACCAGAAGCTTTGGGCATTGAATACGCTCATAGCAATCAAGAGCTAGACCAAAAACTGGGTGACCTATTAGCCGATCAAGATGCAGTCTATATTCGCCTTGCTGAGAGTGCTGAAGCAGATAGACGTCTGCGTCACTGGATGAAACAAGTGCGTGGACAAGCGCGTTCTGGGGTAAATCCACCATCAGAATTTCATGATGTTGAGACACTGATTCATGAAATGCGTTTATTTAAAGATGCGCATGAAATTGACATCATGCGTCGCGCCGCGGCCATCTCTGCTCGTGCCCATATCCGCGCCATGCAAATCTGTAAGCCTGGCATGTGTGAATATCAACTTGAAGCTGAATTACTTCATGAGTTCCGTAATAGTGGTGCGCAAAGCGTTGCGTACAACAGCATTGTTGCTGGTGGCGCAAATTCTTGCATTCTTCACTATCGCGCCGGCTCAACCGAATTACGTAGTGGCGAGCTTTGCCTGATTGATGCGGGATGTGAACTTGATGGCTATGCATCAGATATCACACGCACCTTCCCGGTCAATGGAAAATTTACAGGGCCTCAACGCGCCTTGTATGACATCACATTAGCTGCACAAGAAGCCGCAATTTCTCTGACTAAACCTGGCAACACATTTATGCAGCCACATGAGGCAGCACTTAAAGTGCTTACCCAAGGCCTGCTGGATGAAAAGCTATTGAAGCTTTCAGAGGTAGGATCGCTTGATAGCGCTATTGAAACGGGCGCCTATCGTCGTTTCTATATGCACCGCACCTCCCACTGGTTAGGCATGGATGTTCATGATGTGGGCTCCTACCGTGAAGCTAGCCAAAATTCATCAAGTGAAGAAAAGCCTTGGCGCATTCTGAAGAGTGGCATGGTGATTACGGTGGAACCAGGCCTATACGTCAGACCTGCAGATGATATTGATGAGGCATTTTGGAATATTGGCATTCGCATTGAAGATGACGCTGTCATCAATGATTCAGGATGTGAGTTAATTTCTCGTGGCGTACCTGTCAATGCCGATGAAATTGAAGCACTCATGAAGAATGCTTAAGGTCGCTCCAATAAAAATGAATCCATCTAGTTGCGATATCTTGATTCAGGGTGGCGGCCCGGTTGGGCTCGCCTGTGCCGCATGGACCTTGCAGAAATTTCCTGAAGCAAAGATTATTTTGCTTGATCGTAATCCGGTAAACGATGAGGATCTTGCAGCTGCTGACACTAGAGGCATTGCTCTCTCCCACGGCAGCAAACTCTTACTTGATACGATTAATGCATGGCCAAAAGAGTTCGCTGAAATTCATCGGGTACATGTTTCACAAACGGGCCGCTTTGGCCGCGCACTCATGACGCGTGAAGAGCTCAAGCAAGATGCATTGGGACACATCATTCGCTATCGCGATATTCATATAACGCTACGCCAAGCCTTGCGGGCCATTCAAGCAAAGAGCCCCAACTTCGTTTGGCAGCACATCAATAAAGACACTGAAGAACATCATATCCACGCCAAATGCATAGTGCATGCTGAAGGTGGTTTATTTAAGACCCAAGACTGGGTTGAATCTGGACGGGACTATGGGCAGTCAGCCCTCGTAGGCTTAGTTGAAGTTGAGAATGCGGTACCTCATCAAGCTTGGGAGCGCTTTACTGCCGAAGGCCCTTTAGCAGTTTTACCAAGTCACTATGGATCCAATATTTTGAATCTGATTTGGTGCGGCTCACCAGAATCGTCGCAGCATCGTTTGCAATTGAGTGAAGCCAATTTCTTAGTGGAACTACAAAAAGAATTTGGTTCACGTATAGGTCGCTTTCTAAAAATTCAAGATCGTCGTTTATATGAACTGGGCTTGAACTATCGCAAAGAAATTACAAAAGATAATGAAGTTTGGATTGGTAATGCCGCTCAAACTTTGCATCCTGTAGCAGGCCAAGGTTTGAACTTGGGATTACGAGATGCCTTCTTACTGTCAGAGAAGTTAGTTGAGGTATTTTCTGGGGCCGCAGAGAAACAATCCCCAGCAGATGTCCAAAATACACTGCAGAGTTATGCGCAAAGTCGCAAAGTGGATAGAAAAACCACAATTGGTCTTACAGACTTTATGGCTAGAGTATTTACATCCAATTTAGCTCCAGTTGTTGCAGCCCGTGGATTGGCTTTAAGCGCCCTTCAGTGGTTTCCACCAGTCAAGACGGCCTTAGCTCGCCAGATGATGTTTGGTAGGCGCTAAAGGGCTTAAATTGCCCCCAAAACATAAGCATTCTCCGTTTGATCTGTAACAAGCAATCTGCCTAAAAAATAGGCAGATTTGGGTCTGACTGTGCTAAAGTGTCATGCTTCCCGCACATGCCCTTTTAGATGAACATTGGTCCTCACCTCCTCGCAAATAAGTTATTTGTGGCCCCTATGGCTGGGGTAACGGATCGCCCATTTAGACAGCTTTGTAAGAAGCTGGGTGCCGGGTATGCAGTTTCTGAAATGGTGGCCTCAAATGCCCTGCTTTGGAAAAGCGAAAAGACACAACGTCGCGCGAACCATGTTGGTGAATTCAAGCCGATTGCCGTTCAAATTGCCGGCGCTGATCCAGCAATGATGGCGGCAGCGGCAAAAATCAACGTAGATCACGGTGCCCAGATTATCGATATCAATATGGGATGCCCTGCAAAGAAAGTTTGTAATGTTGCAGCTGGCTCTGCATTGCTGCGCGATGAACCTTTAGTGCAACAAATTCTAGAAGCAGTTGTGAATGCTGTTGGCATCGGACCAGATGCAGTACCAGTTACTTTGAAAATTCGTACGGGCTGGGATCGCGAACATAAGAATGCTATTGAAATAGCGCGCCTTGCAGAAAAATCTGGAATCTCCATGTTGACGGTCCATGGCCGTACGAGAGCAGACCTGTACCACGGTGAAGCAGAGTACGAAACCATTACCGCAGTCAAAAATAGTGTGGGCATTCCGGTGGTGGCTAACGGCGATATCACCAGCCCAGAAAAGGCAGAGCAAGTATTAAAGATTACTGGTGCCGATGCCATCATGATTGGTCGCGCTGCTCAAGGTCGCCCTTGGATCTTCCGTGAAATCAATCACTATCTTGAAACTGGTGGCAAGCTGCCAACCCCTGAGATCAATGAGATCCAGGCAATCATGAACGCCCACCTTTTAGATCACTACGAGTTTTATGGGGAGCACATTGGCCTTCGTACCGCCCGCAAACATATTGGCTGGTACTGCAAAGGTTTGCGTGACTCTCATGCGTTTCGCCAGCGCATGAATACCGCCGATGACTGCAAAACCCAACTTCAAATGGTCAATGCTTATTTTGACGAGATGAAATCCCATTCCGACCGCTTGTTATTTTTAGAAGCGGCGTAGTTCTAACCTTATTTAGTTTTCTTATTTTTACTTTTTAGTTTTTGCATTGATAGATTTTTATGACCAATAAGCACCCGATTACCGAATGTATTGAAACCCAACTGCAGGGATACCTGAATGACCTCAAAGGAACGGCGCCGACTGATATCTATGACATGGTATTGGCTGTTGTTGAAAAACCAATGTTGGAATTAGTAATGCAGCATGCCAAGCAAAATCAATCACTGGCAGCGCAGTATCTGGGCATTAATCGCAACACCCTTCACAAGAAGTTGGTTGAGCATCAACTACTGAAGTAAATATCAGCAACAAAACAACAAAGTCATTTTCTAATTAAATCCTCCGAAAACTATGATCCGTACAGCACTCCTCTCCGTCTCCGATAAAAATGGCATCGTGCCTTTTGCTAAAGCTCTCCACGAACAAGGCATTAAGCTCATTTCTACTGGCGGCACAGCAAAACTCTTGGCTGAAAACAATCTGCCTGTTGTCGAAGTTTCTTCCCTAACGAAATTTCCGGAGATGCTAGATGGTCGCGTAAAGACGCTTCACCCTATGGTGCATGGCGGCTTATTGGCTCGTAGAGATTTTCCGGAGCATATGGCGGCCTTGAAAGAGCATGGTATTGATACTATTGATATGCTCGTCATTAATCTTTACCCCTTCAATCAGACTGTTGCCAAGGAAAGCTGCTCATTCGAAGATGCCGTTGAAAACATTGATATCGGCGGCCCAGCGATGTTACGTGCAGCAGCTAAAAATCACCAGGACGTTACGGTATTGATCTCACCAGAAGATTACGCTCCTGTCTTAGCCGAAATGAAGGCCAACAAGAATGTCGTTTCTTACAAAACCAATTTGGCCTTAGCGAAAAAAGTATTTGCCCATACCGCACAATACGATGGTGCGATTGCTAACTATCTCTCAGCATTAGGTGATGATCTCGATCACAAAGCCCGTTCTGCCTATCCCGAAACTTTGCACCTTGCCTTCGAAAAAGTCCAAGAGATGCGTTACGGCGAGAATCCACACCAGTCTGCAGCGTTCTACAAAGATATTTACCCAGTCGATGGCGCACTAGCCAATTACAAGCAGTTGCAAGGGAAAGAACTCTCTTATAACAATATTGCTGATGCAGACTCTGCTTGGGAATGCGTTAAGAGCTTTACCGGCAACGCCGGTGGCGCTGCAGCCTGCGTCATTATTAAGCACGCCAATCCTTGTGGCGTAGCTGTTGGCGCCTCAGCCCTTGAAGCCTATCAAAAAGCCTTCAAGACTGATCCAAGCTCTGCATTTGGCGGCATCATTGCCTTCAACGTACCTTGCGATGGCGCAGCCGCTGAAGCCATCTCTAAACAGTTTGTCGAAGTATTGATCGCCCCCAGCTTTAGCGATGAGGCGAAAGCGATCTTTGCGGCCAAGCAAAATGTACGCCTTCTAGAAATTCCATTGGGTACTGCATTTAATGTCTTTGATTTCAAGCGCGTTGGCGGTGGTTTGCTCGTGCAGTCCCCAGACGCTAAAAATGTTCTAGAAAGTGAAATGCGCGTTGTCAGCAAACGTCTACCAACCCCAAGCGAGATGCACGACATGATGTTTGCATGGCGTGTTGCTAAGTTTGTTAAATCAAATGCGATTGTGTATTGCGCGAACGGTATGACACTCGGCATCGGCGCAGGGCAAATGAGCCGCGTAGACTCTGCGCGTATGGCTAGTATCAAGGCTGAGAACGCTGGTTTAAGTCTTAAAGGCTCAGCAGTAGCAAGTGATGCCTTCTTCCCATTCCGCGATGGCTTAGATGTCGTTGTGAATGGTGGCGCCAGCTGCGCTATCCAACCGGGCGGCAGCATGCGTGATGATGAAATCATTGCGGCAGCAAACGAACATGGCATTGCCATGATTTTTACTGGCACACGTCACTTCCGTCACTAAGAAAATAAGAGGTTATAAACAAACTCATGCGCTGGATAGGAATCGACCCAGGTTTACGGACTACCGGTTTTGGAGTCATCGATGTCGATGGCCAAAAACTGACTTATGTAGCCTCTGGGACGATTGAGAGCGGTGATCCAGCCAAAGGCTTGCCTGAACGCTTAGGCGCCCTTTACGCAGGCGTTAAAGAAGTTTTAGAGACCTATCACCCAGAGTCTGCCGCGATCGAAGAGGTTTTCTTAAACGTTAATCCCCGCTCTACGCTGATGTTGGGCCAAGCTCGGGGTGCAGTCATTGCCTCCCTTGTTTCTGAAAAACTCCCAGTAGCTGAGTACAGCGCCTTAAGAGTCAAGCAGTCCATTGTTGGCACTGGCAGAGCATCCAAGCCTCAGGTCCAAGAAATGGTAAAGCGCCTCCTGAAACTCAATCGCGCCCCAGGTACTGACGCCTCTGATGCACTAGGTGTTGCCATTTGCGCTGCTCATCACGCACAAATACCAAAAGCAATTACTGCTGCCTTGGCTCCCAAGAAACGTAGCAAGTAAAAATACACATCACAGGTTAAGATCTCCACATGATTGGTCGCATTCAAGGTACTCTCGTTTCAGTTCACCCTCCTCGTCTTTTGGTCGATTGCCAAGGGATTGGTTATGAGGTGGATGTACCCATGAGCACGCTGTATCAATTGCCTCAGGCTGGTCAAAAAATCACTCTTCTAACGCACTTCCAAGTACGTGAAGATGCGCAGCAACTTTTTGGTTTTGCCACCGAAACTGAACGTGAAGCATTTCGACAGCTCATTAAAATTAGTGGTGTTGGCTCGCGCACAGCACTAGCAGTTCTTTCCGGCATGAGTGTTAATGAACTAGCCCAAGCCATTGCGCTTCAAGAAGCTGGGCGTCTTACTCAAGTACCCGGCATTGGTAAGAAAACAGCTGAGCGCCTTTGCTTAGAGCTCAAAGGCAAGCTAGCTCCAGACCTAGGCATTACAGGTGACAAGCCTCAAGCGATTGAAGCCAGTAGCGAAGTATTACAAGCACTCTTGGCTCTAGGCTACTCAGAAAAAGAAGCGCTTTTAGCACTCAAGCAAATTCCACCCGATACCAGTGTTTCCGATGGCATCCGTATGGGATTGAAGTATCTATCTAAGGCTTAATAGCCAAACAGCACTAAACTCTCAGCATGGCAATTCATACAGACGACCTCAGCTCTATCCCGGAAGATTTACCAGAGAATAATGACCGCATTGTGAGCGGTTCAGCAGGCAATGCCGAGGCCGTCTTCGAAAGAGCCCTACGACCCAAACAACTCGATGAGTATGTTGGCCAAACTAAGGCCAGAGCACAATTAGAGATTTTTATCAGCGCTACGAGGGCACGCCAAGAGGCTTTGGATCACGTTCTTTTATTTGGGCCTCCTGGACTTGGTAAAACCACTCTTGCTCATATCATTGCAAGAGAACTTGGCGTAAATCTTCGTCAAACTAGCGGCCCAGTGCTTGATAGGCCAGGCGATCTTGCAGCCTTACTCACCAACCTAGAAGAAAACGATGTTCTCTTCATTGATGAGATTCATCGCCTATCTCCAGTAGTAGAAGAAATTCTTTATCCGGCACTTGAGGATTACAGCCTAGACATCATGATCGGCGAAGGCCCTGCAGCACGCAGCGTAAAGATTGATCTCAAACCATTTACTTTGATTGGCGCGACTACTCGTGCCGGCATGCTCACCAATCCATTGCGCGATCGCTTTGGTATTGTGGCCAGACTCGAGTTCTACACAACTGAAGAGCTCACCAAAATCATTAATCGCTCAGCTAGCTTACTTAAGGCTGATATCGATCCAGAAGGCTCCGTAGAAATTGCCAAACGGGCTCGTGGCACTCCTCGTATTGCCAATCGCTTACTCAGAAGGGTGCGCGACTACGCAGAAGTCAAAGGCACTGGCACGATTACTAAAGCCATGGCTGATGCAGCACTGAAGATGCTGGACGTGGATCCAAGTGGCTTTGATGTGATGGACAGAAAACTCTTAGAAGCGATCTTGCACAAATTTGATGGTGGCCCAGTAGGTATCGATAACTTGGCAGCAGCGATTGGCGAAGAGCGTGACACCATTGAAGATGTGCTGGAGCCCTACCTCATTCAGCAAGGCTACCTACAAAGAACCTCAAGGGGCAGAGTAGCAACTCGCCAGGCCTATGAACACTTTGGGTTAACTCCACCCAGTGGAAGTGCTAGCCTGGACTTGTAATTAAGTAAGTCTATATTTTTAAGGGTTAGAACTTAAATCTGAGTTCTGCACCACCACCGTATTCATGACCATAAGTGTTATAGGAGGCCACTGCACCAATACGTGCAGATATCTCTTTGGTGATTCCACCTTGAATACCCAATCCCACCATGTTGGAAACTGGTCCCATATTGGCGCCAACCTGTGCGAATGATTGAGTACTTCCACTGAAAGAGGTGGTTGCGGTAACTGTATGGGCTGAAGCACTATTGGCATACCAGTCATAACCGAACTTATAGAAACCAATTAATGACAATAGATCATTGGTTCCTTTGAGTAGTGGATAGATAAAATCTGCGCCCGCAAACGTCACAGCAGTGTAAGCAGTTGCTGAATTTATGCCGTAGTTAAACGTATTACCACCCTGCTCACTCGCTCCACCCATCCAGAGTTGAGAATATGATGCGCCCACGAATGGTGAAACAGTGAAATTTTCCGCTTGATACGCTTTTGCTAGCTTTGCAGCTGCATATACGCCATTGGACTTAAAGGAGCTGGTTGCGTTTCCACCAACCAAATCCCCCACATTAGGAGTGCTTCTATTGGCATTCGTGCTGCCATACATATAACCCAGTGCGCCAGAAAGCTTAACCTGCTCTGCAAAGTTACGCGCTCCATACAAACCAGCATAAAAGTTGTTAGTGTTGAAGTTTTGTGTGACTTGCTGGCTCTCAGTCATCGAGGTGGTGCCCGTTCCAGCAAATACACCAAAGCCACCATCTTTAGATCGTTTAATGTCACCACCGATAATGATGTCGTATAGGTTGTAACCAAAGCCAGCCAGGTTGTTGTAATTATTGACAGTGCCTCGTACAGCTGCAGCATCTGCCCATAAATAACGACCTTCATCATCTTGATAAACCTTGGTAGAAGGCGAGGCACTCATAGGCGCATGAATACGATCCATGACTGTATTGGTAATGTGCGCCATCTGCTCAAGGCCAATGGTCATGTTAGAGGAGTAACCTTCAGCGTGAACTTGAGATAAGTTCTGAGCTTGCGCCGCAGTTAAGCCACTCACCGCTGCACCAATTGATATGCCGTTAGATTGCAATGTTGTATTACTGGCTTGACTGGCCAAAACAGAAGCTACGGCTGTACCTGCGCTACTACCAGCCACAGCAAATGAAGGATTAACTGTCTTGGTTGTCAATAAATCCCAAGAAGTGCCGCCCGATGGGTTATATAAAAGCCAAGCTGTTGTTACTAGAGCACCGCCACCAAATGTACCGCTTGTAGTGGATGAATTAATGTTTGCAGCTGTAAGCCCAGTAAAAACTGAGCTGTAGGTAGTTGTATTGAGCGGAATGATGGAGCGAGTTATATCAATACCAAAATTAGTTTGTGTACCTGTAGTTAAAGAAGAAGCAATCAATCCTCCATAACTAGTTGGGCTATTAATAATGATGTTGTAATTACTAGGTAAATTTCCAGAATAGGTCAAAGCGCTTTGAAGGTTGTTCAGCGTACTGATTGTTCCCGTAGTGCTATTGATAATCCCATAGCCACTGTTACCAGTATTACCGCTTGTTAGATTGCCTAAGTTGTTAATTGTCCCAATACTACCCCCATTATTTTCAATAGCGGCATAGCAGGTGCCCCCACTACAAACGCTGTGATCAATTGTTCCCGTATTGGTAATGGTGCCAATAGAGTTAGCTACACCTAGTACGATTGCACTGGCGAAAGTAGAAGAGCCTGAGCCATTAACTCCACCCTGAATAGCTCCTGAATTTATTAAAGTATCAATCCTGGAGCTAAAGGCTGGTTGGAAATAAATTGCATTGTTCTGCGCAGAAATAGTGCCTGAATTATTCAGCGTACCAATATGACCGTTTTGTTGTATGGCGTAAGCTCCGTTACCCCCCATGCCGACTGTAGCTGAAATGGTGCCAGAGTTATTTAGCGTACCAATTTGATTGTTATTAACTATGGCGCCGTAGCTATTTCCACTTGCACCAGAATTGATGGTGCCGGTATTGGTTAATGTTCCTATATTTCCACTGTTAATCAATCCACTTCGAGAACTACTAGTAATGACCCCTTGGTTCTGAAGTGTGTTAATCACGCCGTTATTTACCAAACCATTCCAGTAAATTCCGTTGCTAATCGTTCCTAAGTTAAGAAATGTATTGGTTACATTGCCTGAGGTTCCAATATTGATTGCATCCGTAGCAAAGAATGCGCTTACAGTCGCGCCTGAGGCGATCGTTACACCAGAGACCGTATTATTAATACTCAAGTCTTCGCAACTACTAGTGATGCTGATTGGGTCTCCAGTATTGCTGCATGCGCCAAATGCCTGATTAAAAGCCAGCAATACTGCAACCAACGAAAAAGCCTTTAGGCATCTATTTTTCATTATTCATTCTTATAAACATTAACTGTGCCACCACAAGCGGCAAAACACTGTCTATAGGATTCGTCGCAGTTCCAGTAATTTGGATTTGCAGAACAGTACTGCGGATTGGGATTACATTTCTTCACATCATCGTGGCTTTGCGCACGATTAACGCAGGCTTGATAGCTATAACTATTTTGCTGATGACAAGCATTCACATTGGTCTGGGCTTGAGCCTGTGCGCCGTTGTAACAAACATTCTTAGTGCTCATGCAATGAATAGCGCATGTTTTACCGCTTTCAGTGGGCGGGGCAATATATTCATATCGGTATGTGGTGCAAGAACTGATGCAAAGAATTGCAAAACAAGACAGGATAAGTGACTTAAGATTCATACGGATATATCATTATTGGAATTATTAATATTTTATATGTTCAGAGCTCTTATCACCCTATTTATATGCCTTTCTATGCCGGTCAGCGCTATAGAGAAGCCAGAAGGTGTTGTTTATTGCCATGGCAAGACTGTTATTGAATATCGCCTAGTCAATCCCGAGAAGAATGGAACTGCCTCGGATGTTGATTTAACTGTGAATGGCAAGACTATCCGGGTGATGACAGCCTACTCTTGGTTTGGCTCAAACCAAGCCACTCCAAAAGGATTTAAGTTTGCCATTCTGGGAGAAAAGCAATTCGATCCGCTACTAGTATTTGATAGCTATCTTCTGGATGCCAAGAAACGCAAATACACCAAGTGCAATTAAGCTAGTGCGACTTTCGCAAACTTACGTTTGCCTACCTGCACTACATAAGTACCGGCTTCAACCTTTAATTGCTTATCAGCAACGGTTACACCATCAATCTTTACGCCGTTTTGCTCAATATTGCGATTCGCTTCTGATGTTGATGGTGCCAAGCCTGCAGCCTTCAAGAGACTAGCGATTTGCATTGGCGCTCCAGAAAGATTTACCTCTGGAATGTCGTCAGGCACGCCACCTTTAGCACGGTGGTTAAAGTCCTCTAATGCTTTCTCTGCTGCAGCTTGTGAATGAAAGCGTGCAACGATTTCTTGAGCGAGCAGTACTTTGCAATCTTTTGGATTTCTGCCAGCAGCAACTTCTTGCTTCATGAGATCAATTTCAGCCATTGGTCGGAATGACAGCAACGTGAAGTAATCCCACATTAAATCATCCGAAATACTTAAGAGCTTGCCAAACATATCGCCAGCAGGCTCGCTGATACCAATGTAATTGCCCTTAGACTTACTCATCTTCTCAACGCCGTCCAGACCAACTAGTAATGGCATCGTCAAAATACATTGAGGCTCTTGGCCATATTCACGCTGGAGTTCACGACCAACCAGAAGATTGAACTTCTGATCTGTACCACCCAACTCTAAATCACTCTTGAGCGCAACAGAGTCATAACCCTGCATCAGTGGATATAAGAACTCATGAATCGAAATGGGTATGCCATTGCGATAGCGCTTAGTAAAGTCATCACGCTCCAACATACGCGCAACAGTATGTTTAGCAGCCAACTGAATCATGCCGCGCGCACCCAAAGGGTCGCACCACTCACTGTTGTAACGCACTTCAGTCTTTGAGGGATCGAGCACCATACTCGCTTGACGATAGTAAGTCTCTGCATTGACGGCAATTTCTTCTGCGGTCAATGGAGGACGGGTAGCGTTACGGCCTGATGGATCACCAATCATGCTGGTGAAATCACCAATCAAGAAAATAACGGTATGACCTAAATCTTGTAACTGGCGCAACTTATTCAATACAACGGTATGGCCAAGATGAATATCTGGAGCTGTTGGATCTAAACCCAATTTAATCCGCAATGGCGTCTTGGTAGCTTGGCTACGAGCCAGTTTCTGAACCCAGTCCGCCTCAACCAATAGCTCATCGCAGCCACGTTTGGTGACTTCAAGCGCCGCAAAGACTTCGGGGGTCAAAGGATATTTTTGTTCTGGTTTAGCCGTCATGCTGATTCGGATTGCTGATTCAGTTAAATTAGTAGTTAAATTGCTAAAGCATAATTGTCGCATTCCTGAGAGCTACATGAACAAACACCACTCCCTCTATATCGGCCTGATGTCCGGCACCAGCCTGGATGGGATAGATGCCGTTCTGGCCAAGATTGGCCCCAATGGGGAAGCTAGCGCTCTAGAGGCAATTAGCACCCCCTTCTCTCCAGAGCTCCGCCAGGCCCTATCTGAGCTTCAAAGTCCTGGCTCAAATGAACTCCATCGCGAGAAACAGGCAGGCAATGCCTTGGCCCTGGCGTATGCAGAAGCCATTGGTCAGCTGCTCAAAAAAGCAAATCTAAAGCCTTCTGAAATCTCCGCCATCGGTGCACATGGACAAACGATTCGCCACCAACCGCATCTTGGGGACATGGCCTATACACATCAAACACTCAACCCAGCCCTCTTGGCCGAAAAAATCGGAATTGATGTGATTGCGGATTTTAGAAGTCGGGATTTGGCTGCGGGTGGGCATGGTGCGCCTTTAGTCCCCGCGTTTCATGCACAGCAATTTGTAGAAGATAAAAATTTAGCCATTCTCAATATTGGTGGCATTGCTAATCTCACACTGCTTCCAAAGAATGGTGAAGTCACCGGTTTTGATTGTGGTCCTGGAAATATGTTGATGGATGCCTGGATATACGAGCACCAAGGCAATACCTTTGATGAAAATGGTAATTGGGCATCGCAGGGTGAAGTCAATGAAGCATTACTTGAGAAAATGTTGTCTGATTCTTTCTTTGTAAAAGCTCCACCCAAGAGCACTGGTAGAGACGACTTTCATATTGCTTGGTTGCAAGAAAAAATAGGTGCTAATAATTATCTTTCCGAAGATGTGCAAGCTACATTGCTGCACCTCACTGCCCACTCAGCCCTCGAAGCTTTAGCACGTCATGCCCCGCAAACCCAAAAGCTGATTATCTGTGGGGGCGGCGCCAGAAATAATGCCTTGATGAATTTATTCAAAGTGCAGTCGCAGAATTTTTTCAAAAAGCCCCTAGAAATTTCTACAAGTGAGTCCGCAGGAATTGATCCACAGCTAGTAGAGGGCCTTGCCTTTGCATGGCTTGCATGGGCCCACAAAGAAAAACGGCCAGCAAATTTGCCGGCCGTTACGGGAGCGAAGGGTCCTAGAATTCTAGGTGCTTACTATCCCGCTTAAATCATTAAATTTTTTTTAGTTATGCAGAGAAGGAAGATCCGCAACCACAAGTAGTTTGCGCATTCGGATTCTTAATCACAAATTGTGATCCATTGATATCTTCTTTGTAATCAATCTCAGCGCCAACTAAATATTGGAAGCTCATTGAGTCCACTAACAAAGTAACACCATTCTTTTCAAAGAGGGTGTCATCTTCATTCACAGCATCATCAAATGTGAAGCCATACTGAAAACCTGAGCAACCACCGCCTTGTACGAATACGCGCAGCTTCAATTCTGGATTGCCTTCTTCAGCAATCAAGTCCGCCACTTTCGCAGCAGCGCTATCCGTGAACACCAATGGGGTTGGTGGCTCGGCTAAATCTTGTGCAGGTTGTGTAGCTAGTTCGGTCATGATTTACTCCCAATTCAAAAGGCAATATCTTATTTTAGGCTTTTAATGCCCAGCTTGCTGAAGGGTCATTATGGGGAAACGGCGATCTGGGTAAGGCCTGTAGTCTCCGGCAACCCAAACATCAGGTTCATACACTGCACACCCTGGCCTGAAGCACCCTTCACCAAATTGTCTTCAACCACCAAAATAACCAAAGTATCACCACCGCCTGGGCGATGAATCGCAATCCGAATGCCGTTGCTACCCCGTACAGAACGCGTCTCTGGATGACTACCTGCTGGCATGACGTCGACAAACGGCTCATCCTTATAGAAATTCTCATACAGCTTTTGGTAATCAACATCTTTACCAGCCTCAGTCAAGCGGACATACAGTGTCGAATGGATACCTCTAATCATCGGGGTTAAATGCGGCACAAAGGTCAAACCGATCTGATCATGGCCAGCGATTGCTTTTAAGCCCTGCTCGATTTCAGGGAGATGACGATGTCCTTTAACACTATAGGCCTTAAAGTTGTCGCTTGCTTCAGACAATAGCGTGCCGATCTCCGCTTTCCGGCCAGCACCAGAAGTACCTGACTTTGAATCAGAAATAATATGCGTGCCATCGATGAGGTGTTTACCACCAGTCGATCTAGGCGACAGTAAAGGAGCAAGGCCAAGCTGCACTGAGGTTGGGTAGCAGCCCGCCAAACCAACTACGCGCGCCTTCTTAATGGCCTCACGATTAATCTCCGCCAAACCATAAACTGCTTCAGCCAAAATTTCTGGGCAGGTATGCTCCATCCCATACCACTTTGCAAATTCTTTGACATCCTTCAAACGAAAGTCTGCAGCAAGATCCAAAATCTTCACATTGTTAGCGAGCAACTCTTTTGCTTGTGCCATCGCAACACCATGTGGGGTTGCAAAGAACATCACATCACATTCATTGAGCTTAGCTTCATCAGGCGTCGTAAATTTCAGAGATACGCGGCCACGTAAAGATGGAAACATGTCCGCAACTGGCATGCCAGCTTCTGTGCGAGAAGTAATTGCGGTGAGCTCTACCTCGGGATGCTGTGCCAATAAACGCAACAACTCCACTCCGGTATATCCAGTGCCGCCTACGATACCAACCTTAATCATGCCATTCTCCAAAATACCGATCATGAGAAGTTTCTTTTAAAACTTCTGAATACCTCAATTGTAGAAACAAAAAGGGCCGCTTGCGCGACCCTTTCGATAAAACTTGAGCGACTGAAAGAATTAGCGCTTGCTGAACTGCTTACGACGACGCGCGCCGTGCAGACCAACTTTTTTACGCTCAACTTCACGAGCATCGCGAGTTACCAAACCTGCTTTAGACAGAGCTGGCTTCAAAGCGTTGTCGTAGTCGATCAATGCACGAGTAACACCGTGACGAACTGCACCAGCTTGGCCAGTTTCACCGCCACCAGAAACGTTTACTTTGATATCAAAGGTCGTTAAGTGGGCTGTGAGAGCCAAAGGCTGACGAGCGATCATGCGTGATGTTTCACGAGCAAAATAAGCATCGATAGGCTTACCATTAACAATGATTTCGCCTTTGCCAGATTTAATAAATACACGCGCCACAGAACTCTTGCGACGACCAGTACCGTAATTCCAATTTCCGTAATTAATAGCCATTTGGGTTCCTTAAATCTCTAACGCTTTTGGCTGTTGAGCCGCATGCGGATGACTGGCGTCGCCGTAGACTTTTAATTTCTTAATCATGGCATAACCTAGTGGGCCTTTTGGCAACATACCCTTCACAGCCTTCTCTAAAGCACGACCTGGGAAACGGTCTTGCATCTTGTCGAAGTTAGTCGAGCTAATACCACCTGGGTATCCGCTGTGACGGTAATAAATTTTGTTCAAGCCTTTTGTGCCTGTGACACGGAGCTTAGAAGAATTGATAACGACAATAAAGTCGCCAGTATCAACGTGTGGGGTGTATTCAGGCTTGTGCTTGCCGCGTAGACGGAGTGCCACTTCACTGGCGACACGACCGAGGACTTTGTCCGTAGCGTCAATCACGAACCATTCATGCACTACCTCATGGGATTTTGCAGAAAAAGTTTTCATGATTTCTCAAATTGTTATAGTCAAAAAAATTACTCCAATCAAATTACGTCCACCTTGGCCCTGCTTATATTTGCAAGCTCGCAGATTCTGCAATTTACTTGGTACAACAAATTACCGCTGACCGGCTCGGTAATTCAGTAAAGCCTTGAATTGTAACCTAAAAAAAACCCAGGAACGAGTCCTGGGTTGGAATCCACCTATGTTTGGGTGGAGGAGACACTGGGAGGTAAGTCGCAGTCTTATACAAGACTGACTACCAATATGGTTATTGTATCCATATGCATGGTGCAACGCAAGAAAATTGACCAAAATCAATATTTTTATGTTGCTATGCAGCAACTTGATTTCCCATAAAATAGGTAAACTATTGATAATATTGATTAATTTAGTAAGTTAAGGGTCACTAATAATGGAATGTCGAGTAAGTTGGTTGGGTAATGGCGGCATGGCTTTTTCCGCAGAAACTGGCAGCGGCCACCTCGTAAACATGGATGGCGCCCCTGAAGCTGGTGGCAAAAACCTCGCTCCGAGGCCAATGGAGCTGCTTTTAGCAGGTGCCGGCGGTTGCTCTGCATTTGATGTGGTTTTAATCCTACAAAGGGCTCGTCAGGCCATTAGTGGCTGTGAAGTGGCTCTCCAGGCTGAGCGAGCGACAGAAGACCCTAAAGTCTTCACTAAGATCAATTTGCACTTTACGGTCAAAGGAAAAGGCTTGGATCAGGCAAAGGTAGATCGCGCCGTAAAGCTCTCACATGAAAAATATTGCTCAGCTACGACCATGCTGGCTAAAACTGCGGAACTGACTTACAGCGTCGAAATCATTGGGGAATAAGTGCAGAGTCAATCGATAAGCCGGATTCTGTCGCCTAGATTTGCATCTAGGGGCAATCATTCCTCTAGGCCGGCAGTTACCTGACGGCTCAAGCTCCCTACCCGCAGACTCAGCGGGACGCCTCATCGCCTGCTTACTTGGGATTGCTCCAGGTGGAGGTTACCGCGTTTCACCGTAACTAAATACGCTCGTCTCTGTGGCCCTATTCCTCACGTCGCCGTGGATGGCCGTTAGCCATCACCCTTCCCTATGGAGTCCGGACTTTCCTCCCCCTCAATAAAGAGGCGGCGATTGCCCAATTGACTCTGCGCCTGCAGTCTAACGCAGTCAGGCCAATTTGGCTAAGAAAGTAATGATTTGCGTTTTTTAAACGAGTGACCAGGCAATGGTTTCGCCGGCGCGCAGCGGAACAATAGTGGCATCACCTAATGGCAATTCAGCAGGGATACTTTGCGCTTGCTTTACTAAGGTGATTTTTTTGCTATTGCGTGGTAATACATAGAAGTCAGAGCCAAAGAAACTCGCAAAGCCTTCTAGCCGATCTAACTTGCCTACGCTCTCAAATGCTTCTGCATATAGGCCTAAGGCATTAAAGGCGCTGTAACAACCTGCACAACCACAAGCCGCCTCCTTAGCGCCCTTTGCATGAGGCGCACTATCCGTACCCAAGAAGAAACGAGAGTTGCCACTAGTTGCAGCCTCCAATAAAGCGACGCGATGTTCTTCACGCTTAAGCACAGGCAAACAATAATTGTGTGGACGAATGCCGCCAGCAAAGATGGCATTGCGATTCATGAGTAGATGCTGCGGAGTAATCGTGGCTGCAATCGTATTCTTTCCACCCGTTGCGGCATCACGCACATAGTGAGCTGCTTGCTTGGTAGTGATGTGCTCAAACACAATCTTGAGCTCAGGAAAATTTTTACGAAGAGGCTCTAAAACCGTATCAATGAATACCGCTTCACGATCAAAGATATCGATTTCAGAACTGGTTACTTCACCATGAACTAAGAGGGGCATACCAACAGCCTGCATCACCTCTAATGCACCATGGCAATGTTTGAGGTCACTGACTCCTGCGTCGCTATTCGTAGTTGCACCTGCGGGATACAGCTTGAATGCAGCAATGCCTGCAGTCTTAGCCTTACGAACTTCGTCTGCAGAAGTGTTGTCAGTGAGGTACAAAGTCATTAAAGGCGTGAAGTCACTGACCCCCAGAGACTTTAAATTCGATTCAATGCGAGATTGATAGGCCTGAGCCAAAGCTACAGTAGTGACTGGTGGCTTGAGGTTCGGCATGATGATCGCACGCGCAAATTGACGCGCAGTATCTGCCAACACATCCCTCATGACTTCGCCATCACGAATGTGTAAATGCCAATCGTCTGGCTGAATCAGTTGAATTTGTGTAGGTCTATTAGACATATTATTTTTCGAGCAAGATGATGCGGAAATCATTCACATTAGTAAGTGTAGGGCCAGTTTCCACTAAAGCGCCTAATTCTGCAAAGAAGCCATAGCAATCATGCGCTGATAAGAATTTCTCTGGCAAAAGACCCTTGTCCTGACCTGACTGACGCACAGCATTATCAAACCAGGCGCCAGCGTTCTTTTCACTACCGTCAATTCCATCCGTATCCGCAGCCAAAGCAGCTATTCTTGGCAAATCAGAGCTAGCAGCCAAAAGCGAGAGCAGGTATTCACTGCAACGACCACCGCGACCTTTGACACCCTCAGGAATCGTCACATTACATTCGCCGCCAGAGATCAGGGCTAGGGGTTTATCAACTCCCTTAGCAATATAGTCACGCACTAACGCGGCCTGCTTAATACCCACTTCTTGAGCTTCTCCAGTAATGGTATCTCCTAAAACAGTAGGCTCGTAACCCTGAGTGCGGACATACTCGGCGGCAGCCTCCAAACTTTTGTAGGCAGTTGCAATCACATGGTTGGCTACTTGAGCAGAAATTAAATCAGAATCTTTCAGAGTCTCTGGCTTTTCACCAGCCAAACCTTGTTTGAGATGATTCAATACGGACACAGGTATAGAAGGTGTATCCAAGTCATACTTTTGCAAAATATTGAGTGCATCTAAATACGTGGAGTAATCAGCAGCACACGGACCGCTAGCAATATCTGCCGGCGAATCACCAGTGACATCAGAGATTAATAAAGCCTCTACTCGTGCGCCACGGGCAATAGCTACTCTAGCTAAATTGCCACCCAAGATTGCAGATAAATGTTTACGCACCACATTCATTTCTTCGATAGGTGCGCCACTACGTAAGAGTGCTTCTGTAGTCTTGCGCATATCATCAATCGAGATGCCTTCTTGTGGCAGGGTAAGAAGGCTTGATCCACCGCCAGACACTAGGGCGATCAATACATCGCCCTTCTCCAATTGATTGCTTAATGCTAAAACTTTTTTAGCCCCATCCATACCAGCCTGGTCAGGCACTGGATGTCCTGCCTCAACAATATTAATATGGGTAGTTGGCGAGCTATGACCGTAACGCGTTAGCACAACACCTTCTAATTTCGCATCTGGCCAATGCACTCTTGCATAAGCCTCTAACGCGCTAGCCATAGAAGCGCTGGCTTTACCTGCACCCACTACCAAGCATCTCCCCTTGGGCTCTTGCCCGGCTGGAAATATCTTTGCCAAGTGCTGGGGAACAATGACCTGTGGATCAGCAACCGCAACTGCGGCAGCAAAAGCGTTTTTAAGAATTGCTTCTTTACTTGCTGCCATAGAAGGTGAAGAACTGTTTAGAGTCATCCAGCTATTCTAATCAACCGTGGCACGCTCTTGCATCTGCCACATCTCCGCATACCTTCCTTGGGCTGCAAGTAACTCTTCGTGAGTTCCTCGCTCCACGATCTGCCCACGGTCCATGACTAAAATTTGATCGGCATGAATAATCGTTGATAGTCGATGCGCAATGATGAGTGTCGTGCGGTTCTTGGCCAAACTAAGCAGCTCCTCCTGAAAAGCACGCTCTGTTTTGGAATCTAGAGCTGAAGTGGCTTCATCAAAAATCAACATAGCTGGTTTCTTGAGGAGCGTTCTCGCAATCGCCACACGTTGTTTCTCGCCCCCAGAAAGCTTTAAACCCCTCTCGCCCACTTGAGTGTCATAGCCGTCTGGCAAGCGCTTAATAAAGCCATCGATTTGAGCTGCTCTAGCCGCCTCCTGTACCTCTTCAATTGTTGCGGAAGGATCGCCATAGGCAATGTTGTAACCAATCGTGTCATTGAATAAAACGGTGTCTTGCGGAACGATGCCGATTGCTTTGCGTAAGCTAGCCTGCGTCACATCTTGAATATTCTGCCCAGCGATCAGTATCTCACCAGACTGCACATCATAAAAACGGAATAGCAATCTTGCGAGAGTGCTTTTACCAGCGCCACTTTGGCCCACTACCGCAGTAATAGTTCCAGCAGGGATGGTGAAACTAACATCACGCAGAATTTCACGCTTCGCGTCATAGTGAAACGATACATGTTCAAACTTTACGTCCGGACCATGTCCCTGGTCATGAACTTGCAGCGGCCTTGCATCTGGAGAATCAGCAATCTCTTTATCGGTATTCAGCAGAGAAAACATCCGATCCATATCGGTTAATGACTGCTTAATTTCACGATATATCACCCCCAAGAAATTAAGCGGAATATAGAGCTGAATCATTAAAGTATTTACCAGCACCAGGTCGCCTAAAGTCATCGTGCCATTAACAACACCTACGGTAGCGCGCCACAGAATCAACATTAAGCCAGTGGCAATAATGATCTGCTGGCCAAGATTTAATACGGCTAAGGTCTTTTGTGACTTTACTGCCGCGGATTGATAGCGCAGTAAGTTTTCATCGTAACGATTAGCCTCAAAAGCTTCATTACCAAAATACTTCACTGTTTCAAAGTTCAATAAAGAATCAATAGCCTTTTGATTGGCTTTTGAATCCATATCATTCATAGTGCGGCGGTAATGGGTGCGCCACTCAGTAACTACAACCGTAAAGACAATATAGAGGACTAAGGCTATGAATGTAATTGCGGCAAACCAAATATCGTATGAATAGGCAAGGTAGCCCAGTACCAAACAAAACTCAATTACTGTTGGCAGGATGCTATAGAGCGAGTACGAGATGAGAGACTGAATACCACGGGTGCCACGCTCGATATCTCGACTGACGCCACCAGTCTGACGGGCCAGATGAAAGCTCAGCGCGAGTGAATGTAAATGCTCAAATACCTGAAGCGCAACTTTGCGCACTGCATTCTGGGTGACCTTGGCAAATAAGGCTTCCCGCAATTCCGTAAACAAGGATGCTGAAATTCTTAATAAGCCGTAGGCCAGAATAATTCCCAATGGAACAACTAAAAGGGCTTGATCAGAACTTGCTTTGATATCCAAAGAGTCTATTAACTCTTTCATCACAATCGGAATACCGAGATTAACCACCTTAGCGGCAATCAAACAACTCAGGGCAATAATTACCCGAAAGCGATACTCCAGGAGATAAGGTAGGAGATCGCGAATAACGCGCCAGTCACCCCTTTGAGATGTTTTTGAATCTGCGCTACCGTGATGATGTCCTGATGAATGTCTCATCACTCTATCTTATTCCTAAATGACTATTTGGCTTGACTTAGTTCGGTGAAAATAATTTCAGAATAGCCTCACCATTGCTGGGAGAAAAACATTTTTTAGCAGCATCTTCATATGGCAGCCACTCGTAAGCTACATGCTCTCTTGGGGATAGCGTAACTTGAGTGTTATTAGCAACCTGTAATGCAAACCAATGCTCAATATTCCGTGTGACACCCGGGGCATAACGAAAGCGCCACTCGGGATAGATTTCATAGTCAATTTGATGATGCATGTTTTGCATTGCATCCTTTGGCAATTGATCTACCGCAATACCTGTTTCTTCTAAAACCTCACGGGCAGCTGCAAAAGCCAGATCTTCATCCAGAGCATCGAGACTACCAGTCACCGACTGCCAAAAGCCAGAGCGATCAGCGCGCTCTATCAATAAAACATCCCTATTCGATTTGTAGATAACTACTAAAACCGAAATAGGGATTTTCAAGGTAGGCACTACTTAAATTAATTTAAGCAGCAGGAGTGGCTTGACGCAAACGGATATGTAACTCACGTAACTGACGCTCGTCCACTGGGCTTGGCGCTTGAGTTAACAAACATTGTGCGCGTTGTGTTTTAGGGAAAGCAATCACATCACGAATCGACTCTGCACCAGTCATCATTGTCACGATGCGATCCAAACCAAAGGCAATACCGCCGTGAGGAGGCGCGCCATACTGAAGTGCATCCAATAAGAAACCAAACTTAGCCTGCGCTTCTTCCGCATTAATCTTTAATGCGCGGAATACCTGGCTTTGAACCGCTTCTTGGTGGATGCGGACTGAGCCCCCACCAATCTCACTACCGTTCAACACCATGTCATACGCTTTAGCTAAACACTTGCCAGGATCGGACTCCAGATACTTCATGTGCTCGTCTTTAGGGCTTGTAAACGGATGATGGCAAGCCACCCAACGTGCTTCGCCTTCATCGTAGTCAAACATTGGGAAATCCACCACCCACAATGGCTTCCAACCCTCAGTAAAGAGACCATGTTCTTTACCCCAAGCGGATTGACCAATACGTAAACGTAAATTACCAATCGCATCGTTTACTACTTTTTCTTTATCAGCGCCGAAGAAAATAATGTCGCCATCTTTAGCACCTGTGCGCTTCAAGATGCCTTCGATCGCTGCATCATGTAAATTCTTCACGATTGGTGACTGCAAACCATTGCGGCCTTCAGCAACAGAATTCACCTTAATCCAGGCCAAGCCTTTAGCACCGTAGATGCTGACGAACTGGGTGTAGTCATCGATTTCGCTACGGCTAATTTCGGCGCCGCCAGGCACGCACAAGCCCACGACACGGCCACCCACTTGGTTAGCAGCACCGGAGAACACCTTGAAATCAACGTCTTTCATCAAATCCGTTAATTCCGTGAATTCAAAGTTCACACGTAAATCTGGCTTATCAGAGCCAAAACGCGCCATTCCCTCTGAATAAGGCATGGTCGGGAATGGGTTAGGAAGCTCAACATTCATCGTCTTCTTGAAAATATGACGAATCATGTTTTCAAACAAATCACGAATTTCTAACTCGCTTAAGAAAGCAGTTTCACAGTCGATCTGAGTAAATTCAGGTTGACGATCTGCGCGTAAATCTTCGTCGCGGAAACACTTAGTAATTTGGTAGTAACGATCAAAGCCGGCAACCATCAATAATTGCTTAAACAATTGCGGTGATTGCGGTAATGCAAAGAACTGACCGTCATGCACACGGGATGGCACTAAATAATCACGCGCGCCTTCTGGGGTGCTTTTTGTCAACATTGGCGTTTCGATATCGATAAAGCCAGCGTCATCTAAATAGCGACGGCACTCCATCGCTACGTTGTAACGCAAACGCAAATTCTTTTGCATTTGTGGACGACGCAAATCTAATACACGATGAGTTAATCGCGTAGTCTCCGACAGATTCTCATCATCAATTTGGAACGGCGGGGTTACAGAAGCATTCAGAATCACCAAGCTATGACAGAGGATCTCTACTTTTCCACTGACCAAATCAGTGTTCTCAGTACCAGCAGGACGCGCACGTACAAGACCTTTAATCTGAATGCAGAACTCGCTACGAACTTGCTCAGCAAGAGCAAACATCTCTGGGCGATCAGGATCACAAACAACCTGCACAAAACCTTCGCGGTCACGCAAGTCAATAAAGATCACGCCTCCGTGGTCACGGCGGCGGTTAACCCAGCCTGATAGTGTGACTTCTTGACCAATCAGTGAATCGTTTACCTGGCCGCAGGTATGGCTTCGCATTGACATAACAATTTCCTATAAATCAAAAATGGTGTGGCAACTGGGATGCAGTTAAACCACTAGAACTATTGGGAGGAACAGAGCCCATTGAAACAATGTGTTTCAGAGCCTCTTCCACACTCATCTCTAATTCAATCGTTTGTGCACGTGGCACGATCATGAAAAAACCAGAGGTTGGGTTTGGGGTTGTCGGGAGAAATACATTAACGTAATCTTCACCTAATTTGGCAGTCACTTCTCTTGCAGGGATGCCAGTTTGAAAAGCGATTACCCAAGAATCAGCATGGGGATAGCGAATCAACAAGGCTTTGCTAAAAGCCTGTCCACTCCCAGAAAATAAAGTGGATGAGACTTGCTGAACGCTGGAATAAATTGAGCGAACAATTGGTATGCGATTAACAAATTTATCCCAGACCTTTAACCACCACTGTCCTGCAAAATTAATAGCAGTCAATCCAGTGAGCAGGATGACCACAATCACAATCAATACTCCTACGCCTGGGAGGTCGCGAAAATGCTGTAAATCTCTGGCAGCGTCTTCTGGGAGAACCACAATAATGGCGTGCATGACAGAGCCAAAAACACCGTCGAGCAAACCCAAACCCCAAGCAATCACCCATATGGTGATCGACAATGGTGCCCAAACGAGGATGCCAGCGATAAAGTATTTTTTCATGTGTTCTGCCTAACCCGCTATTTTAGCGGGTTAGCAGCCAATCAGCGAGATACTAATAAATGCCTAGGCCGGTGATCAAAATTCCGGCCAAAAACCCGCCAGCAAAGAGTAAAGCGCCCGCCAAAAGACGATGAGTACGTCTTTCTTGCAACAAAAGGGCCTTTAAGACCTCTAATTCACCATTTTGGTCTTTTATAGGGGAGCGGGCCTGCGCTAAGCTATCAGCAATCAAACGTGGCAATGTTGGCAGAATTTTGGCCCAAGTAGGCGCCTCTTCCTTGATGCCATCAATGAGGCCACGCCATCCCAACTGCTTGCTTACCCATTTTTCCAGAATCGGCTTAGCCGTTTTCCAAAGATCCAGATCGGGATCGAGCTGACGGGCCAGGCCCTCGACATTCAAGAGGGTTTTTTGTAGCAAGGTGAGTTGCGGCTGAATTTCCACCTTAAAGCGACGTGAGGTTTGGAACAAACGCATCAGCACGATACCTAAAGAAATTTCTTTCAGAGGGCGATCGAAATACGGTTCGCAAACAGAACGTACAGCACCTTCCAATTCTTCAACGCGGGTATTCGCCGGAACCCAACCTGATTCGATGTGTAACTCAGCAACGCGACGGTAATCGCGATTAAAAAATGCCAAGAAGTTCAAGGCTAAATAATTTTTATCGGATTCGCTTAATGCGCCAACGATTCCAAAATCTAGAGATATGAAACGGCCAAATGTTTCTGGTTCTAGGCTAATCATGATATTGCCAGGATGCATATCTGCGTGGAAGAAACCATACTCAAACACTTGGGTAAAAAATATTTCTACGCCATCAGAAGCCAGCTTCTTAAAGTCAACACCCGCTTCTCTGAGTGCTGCAGTTTTACCAATGGAGATGCCATACATTCTCTCCATGACAATCACATTGGTGTGACATAAATCCCAATACATCTCAGGAATCATTAATTTATTCGAATCCGCAAATTGCCTACGTAGCTGACTCGCATTAGCAGCTTCGCGCATGAGATCTAGCTCATCATGAAGATAGGTATCAAACTCTGAGACGTTTTCACGCGGCTTTAAACGACGGCCATCTTCGGAACTTTTTTCAATTACCTTAGCTAAGTCGTACATCAAGGCCAGGTCACCATCAATCACCGGCAGAATGCCAGGGCGTAAGACCTTGATGGCTACCGAACGACCCTCCCACTCAGGGTGCTTATCTGTGCCACGCAAAACGCCGAAGTGCACCTGTGCAACTGAAGCGCTAGCAACCGGCGTTGCATCAAAGCTAACAAATATTTCCTCAATTGGCTGACCCAGATCCACTTCAATCAAGCGACGAGATTCTTCATTTGAGAATGGCGGTACCTGATCTTGTAATTTAGCCAACTCATTGGCAATATCTTCTGGCAATAAATCACGACGAGTAGAAAGCACTTGACCAAACTTCACAAAAATAGGGCCTAGTGCCTCTAGCGTCAATCGAATACGCTCACCTCTAGGTAAATGACTGCCTGGAGACATCCAACAAAGCACGGATAAGCAACCGCGACGAATGCCTGGCTTTAGAAGATCGCGTAGCAGTGGCAACAAACCATAACGCCATGCAGTAAAGAAGATGAAAAAGAGGCGGGTAATTCGACGCACGATTTATTTAGCCTTTTGCTCTAGAAGTTGAATACGTTTTTCCATACGATCTACAGATTCACGTAATTCACTTAATTCGGTTTTACGGACCATAAAGTCTCGTTTATTTAAAAGTATTTTCTTTTCTTCACTGACATATTCCACTACATTGTCCAGCAAATCGGTTGCAGCAGAGCGCGTGGCAGACGCAAACTTTTTACCCTGCCGCACAGCAAAGTTTGCGGGCGCATCACCCACTAGGCGAGCTAAATCTTCCTCGTACTCCCAGCGCAACTGCCCTGCGAGACGGCCCAATAATTGGGCCAAGTCTGCATCACCAGTGATCTTGACCGCCTTAAAAGCCTGCTCTCGCAAAGAGCCAGTGCTGCCAGCTAAGTCGCTCAAAGCCTTGGCAGAAACCTCTAAGGTTAGTGAAGGTGCCTCAATCTCTTTCAGGCTAGCCAATAAACCATCTGACTTGATCTCAAAACACAGGTTACCCAGGGGTAGTTGCAACAAAATTGTTTTGCTGGCATGACGAGCCAACTCAGTCGATGCCCATGGCTCACTGCTCAAAACGTGATTAATCCCCCGGCAAGCTGCGCCAGAAGCAATCGTATGGGTAGTCGAAAAATGTCTGTTCATGAGTGTAAAAAACCCGCACTAGTGCGGGTTTTCCGACGGAAAGTACCTAAAGCTTAAACCAACTGGGAGATACCCGCCAGTACCCAGCCGCCAGGACCTTCCACAGGCTTACTTAAATTCCAGATTTCGGAGAAGTCGCTAGCTGGAGCACCCTGTTGCTCACGAATCATGCCGGTGAACTGAACACTACAGAAATAGTGAGCATCTGCTGTCTCAACCCCCAAAAGCTGAGCATTGATGGTCACAACGTCGGTTTGATTGCTACCATCAGTTCTACCAGCTAAATCTTGTTGAATCGTGGCAAACATGTCGGGAGTTGTAAATTCACGTAAGGACGCGAGATCACCTTGATCCCAAGCTTTTTGCAAAGTCACAAAATATTGTTTTGCATTTTCCAAGAAGGTTTGTTGATCAAAACCAGGAGGCAAGGTTGACTGAAATACTTCAGGCTCTGCACTCACCCCACCGAATGCATTTGCAGCAGGAGTAAATGCAGGCTCCTGTCTTGGAGACTCAACATTATTGCGCTGCATACCTTGTGATGGAACATTTGAGTTTTGACCTGCACCAGACATTGCCGGCAATAATCTACGGATCACAAACATGATGACAAAGCCTGCCAACATTGCGATCAGTAAACCAGTAATCAATGAAGAAGCTGCTTCACCCAAACCAAAATGGGATAAGAGGTAGCCGATTCCCAAACCAGCTGCTAAGCCGCCTAAAATTCCGCCCATGCCGCCAAAACGACTAGGTGCAGGTGCCTGAGGAGCTGGGGCTGGAGCAGTCGGCTGCGCTTGCTGAACCGGCTTTTGAACAGGTGCAGCCTGACGTTGCATTGGTGCACTTGGCGCTCGGCCAAGACTTCTACCGCCACCTAAGCGAGCAGCATCAACTTGGCCAACCATTGCAATGATCAAAGTAAAACTCAAGAGCACTGCTTTAAAAAAATGTTTATTCATTTTTATATCCACCCCTTTTGATAACTACTCAACTTCTTTAGTTTTTAAGACTTTAAAAACTATACGACTATTAGTATTTAATACCAATATGTAAGGCAACAATACCCCCAGTCATCCTGTGGGTTTCTACTTCATCAAAACCGACCCCCAGCATCATTTCTTTGAGAGCTTCCGCATCAGGATGCATACGAATAGATTCCGCTAGATAGCGATAGCTTTCTGAATCTTGCGCAATCTTCTCACCCAACCAAGGCAAAACCTTAAATGAATAAGTGTCATATACGGGTTGCAAAAAGGCATCAGGCTTAGAGAACTCAAGCACCAGAACACGGCCGCCTGGTTTGATCACACGACACATTTCACCTAAAGCGATCTCTTTATGCGTCATATTACGCAAACCAAAAGCAACAGTCACCACGTCAAAATGACTATTCGGAAAAGGAATTTTTTCAGCATCAAACTGTACGCAAGGTAAAGCCATGCCGCGATCCAATAGACGGTCACGCCCAACGCCCAACATAGAAGCGTTAATATCACTTAACCAAACTTGAGCATCTGGGTTGCGCCCCCAATCAGCCGCTTTTGCAAAAGCCGCGGCTAAATCACCAGTGCCGCCGGCAATATCTAAGATCTTTTGGCCAGGACGAACATTTGCGCGAGCAATCGTCACTTTTTTCCAAATACGATGTAGTCCGAATGACATGAGGTCATTCATAACGTCGTACTTGCTAGCTACCGAATGAAATACTTCAGCAACCTTGCCGGCTTTTTCAGCTTCATCAACACTTTGATACCCGAAGTGCGTTTTACTCATTAATGACTTCCACAAGAATGGCCTGATGCACCGCCTGGCTGATTCATCGGTGTATCGCGATCTAAACCGGCAGCAGCCAATTTATCCAAATGCTCTTTCCATAACTGCTCCTGGTTCTCACACAGAAACAATAGGTAGTCCCACGTAAACAGGCCCGAATCATGCCCATCAGAAAAGCTAGGCTTGAGTGCATAGTGCCCAACAGGTTCAATGTTGGCAATCAAAACATCGCGCTTACCAGTCTGCAATGTTTCCTGCCCTGGCCCATGGCCCTGAACTTCAGCAGAAGGAGATAAAACCCTTAACAACTCAAAAGGCAAACGATAGGTATTGTTATTCTCATACGAGAGCTCCAACACCTTGGATTGCTGATGCACAACAATATTGCTTGGAATCATTAAACGAGAACCCTCTCAATGCCACCTTGGTTAGCCTTAGCTACATAATCTTGCATCCAGTCTTTACCTAGCAGCTTCTGAGCCATTTCAACAACGATGTAATCGGCTGTAGTGTCGCTATCTGAATCAAAACGGGTCAGGCCTTGCAAGCATGATGGGCAGCTAGTTAACACTTTGACATCGCCAGTGAAATCATCTTTGCGCAATTCAGTCGCGGCTTTTTCCATCTCAATCTGTTTACGGAAACGTACTTGAGTAGAAATGTCAGGCCGTGTGACGGCCAATGTGCCAGACTCACCGCAGCAACGATCATTCTTTGCAATCGCTTTACCGTCTTCGAGTTGAATTAACTCATTCACAGTCTTCAGGGGATCTTGTAACTTCATTGGGGAGTGGCAAGGATCGTGATACAGATACTTCACACCCGTTACACCAGAGAGCTTAACGCCCTTTTCTGCCAAGAACTCATGGATATCAATAATGCGGCAGCCAGGGAAAATCTGTTCGAACTGGTAGCCCGCCAATTGGTCATAGCAGGTACCACAAGAAACAACCACGGTCTTGATATCTAAGTAGTTCAGAGTATTGGCAACGCGATGGAATAACACACGGTTATCCGTAATCATCTTTTCGGCTTTATCGAAGTCGCCATTACCCCGCTGTGGGTAGCCACAACACAAGTAGCCTGGAGGCAATACAGTTTGTACGCCTACATTCCACAACATGGCTTGAGTAGCTAAGCCAACTTGCGAGAACAAACGCTCAGATCCGCAACCAGGGAAGTAAAACACCGCCTCAGTATCTGCTGAAGTTGTCTTAGGATCACGAATGATCGGAACGTAGTTCGCATCCTCAATATCTAACAAAGCACGCGCTGTTTTCTTAGGAAGATTGCCAGGCATCTTCTTATTTACAAAGAAGATCACTTGCTCTTTAACACTCGGCTTTCCTACTGTTGCAGGCGGGTGGGCAGTTTGTTGTTTTGCAAACTTACGCAAGACATCATTACCCAAGCGTTGCAACTTATAACCCCAACCAATCATCATCTTGCGAGCGAGATTAATAGATTCTGGGCTGGTTGCATTCAAGAAGAACATGGATGCTGCAGTTCCAGGATTGAAGCGCTGCTGACCCATCTTACGCAAAAGATTGCGCATATTCATGGTCACATCACCAAAGTCGATATTGACCGGACATGGAGTTAAACACTTATGACAAACAGTGCAATGCGCAGCGACATCATCAAACATTTCCCAATGGCGAATCGAAACACCACGTCGAGTTTGCTCTTCATATAAGAAGGCTTCAATCAATAGTGATGTTGCTAGGATTTTGTCGCGCGGGCTGTAAAGCAAGTTTGCACGTGGTACATGAGTCGAGCAAACAGGCTTGCATTTACCGCAGCGTAAACAATCTTTTACGCTATCGGCAATCGCACCAATATCGCTTTGCTGCATGATGATCGACTCATGGCCCATCAAGCCAAAGCTTGGTGTGTAGGCCATACTCAGGTCAGCATGCGGCATCAACTTGCCTTTATTAAAGCGACCTTCCGGATCAACGCGATTCTTATAGCTACGGAAGTCTTTGAGTTCGGCTTCAGTTAAATACTCTAATTTAGTAATACCAATGCCATGCTCGCCAGAAATTACTCCGTCTAATGAGCGGGCTAATTTCATGATCCGATCTACGGCGCGATGCGCATCTTGCAACATCTCATAGTCATCAGAGTTCACAGGAATATTGGTATGAACGTTCCCATCACCAGCATGCATGTGCAAGGCGACGAATACGCGCTTGCGCAAAATATTTTTGTGAATTGCTTCTAACTCGGCCAGAATCGGCTCAAATGCCAAACCGCCAAAAATGATGCGCAATTCAGAGCGCACCTCTTCTTTCCAAGAAGCGCGCAGACTGTAATCCTGTAGGCGCGGGAAATAAGAGTCCATTTCAATGAGCCATTCAGCCCAACGTCCACGCACCTTGGCAATCAGCTCTAAAGCTTGCTGAACACGATCACCCAAGATTTCTGCCGTCGGAATTTCATACTCAGCATCGCTCTTACCCAGTGGTAATGCGCTCTTTTTCAAGAAAGTTTCAAGCCCATCGAGTACTTGCAACTTATTCTTGAGGGAGAGCTCAATATTAATGCGATCGATACCATCGGTGTACTCGCCCATACGCGGCAAGGGAATCACGACGTCTTCATTGATCTTAAAAGCATTGGTATGACGGGCAATCGCCGCTGTGCGCGCACGATCAAGCCAGAACTTCTTACGGGCATCAGCGCTTACTGCAACAAAGCCTTCACCAACTCGCAGATTCGCCATCCGCACTACTTCACTAGTAGCTGCAGCAACAGCCTCTTCATCATCACCAGCAATGTCGCCAATCAACACCATCTTCGGCAAACTATTGCGCTTAGATTTAGTGGAATAACCCACTGCTCTTAAATACCGATCATCCAAGTGCTCAAGACCGGCCAAGATTGGGCCACCTTGCTTGCTTAAACCATCTAAGTAAGCTTTGATTTCCACAATACTCGGAATTGCTTCTCGCGCTTGACCAAAAAACTCTAAGCAAACAGTGCGCATGAATTTAGGCATGCGATGCAATACCCAAGTTGCGCTAGTAATCAAACCATCGCAACCTTCTTTTTGCACGCCAGGTAAACCTGATAAAAATTTATCAGTAACATCCTTACCTAAACCTTCTTTGCGGAAACGTCTGCCTTCAACCTCTAATAATTCTGTTTTGAGAATACGTTGACCTGGCTCACTATTTCCATCAGACCAAGTCAACTGAAAACGAACAGTTTCCACATCATGGATCTTGCCCATATTGTGTTCAAGACGCTCGATATCCAACCAATTGCCTTGCGGATCCACCATGCGCCAGCTAGCAAGATTATCTAAAGCAGTTCCCCAAAGAACCGCTTTCTTACCACCAGCATTCATAGCAATATTGCCGCCAATACAGCTTGCATCGGCAGAAGTAGGATCAACAGCAAACACAAGACCAGCATGCTCTGCAGCATCAGATACGCGACGGGTCACAACACCTGCACCAGTAAAGATGGTAGATACTTCGCGATCCAACCCTGGTAGTTTTTTAGCTTTTACGCCGCCAATATCTTGTAACTTCTCAGTATTAATCACTGCAGACATTGCATACAGCGGAATAGCGCCGCCGGTATAACCAGTACCGCCTCCACGAGGAATGATCGTGAGGCCTAATTCAATACAAGCTTTAACTAAACCGGGGATTTCAGATTCGTAATCCGGCTTTAGAACAACCAGCGGAAACTCAACTCGCCAGTCTGTTGCATCCGTAACGTGAGCGGCGCGAGACACACCATCAAAACAAATATTGTCTGCAGCAGTATGGCGACCTAACTCTTTACGAGCACGCTTACGAATGACTTCAACTTCTTTAAATCCGTTTTCGAAATTTTCGATTGCGCGATAAGCAGCGCTTAATAGAATTTCCACTTGGTCAGCAGAATCGCCACTATTGCGCTTCTTCACTTCGCCCAAGCGATGCCAGAGTGCATCGATTAATTGTTTACGGCGATTGGGGCTATCTAGCAAATCATCTTGCAAGAAAGGGTTGCGCTGAACTACCCAAATATCACCCAGAATTTCAAACAACATACGAGCGGAACGGCCTGTACGGCGAACACCACGCAAGTTATTGAGAACGCGCCATGATTCCTCGCCCAATAAGCGAATCACAATCTCTCGATCAGAAAAGGAGGTGTAGTTGTAGGGAATTTCGCGAAGACGGGGGGAGCCCGCCTCAGCATCCAACAACTGGTTCAAAGCTAATGGTGCGTTCATAGCGACATATTTGATAAATAAGCATTTTAATTGAGTGAACCTGATAGTGGCAGGATTCCGAGAAAGTTGCTCCCCAAAGGAATAAACCCTTGCAAATCTAAGGGCTTAGGAGCCATCCGTGGTACGCTCATCGGATGGCAACGAACTATTTAAAGAAAATTTTATCGGCTCGCGTCTATGACGTAGCCAGAGAAACCGAACTTCAGGTCGCCCCAGAACTGACTAGGCGTTTGGGCAACCAGGTCTTACTCAAAAGAGAGGATAACCAGCCGGTTTTCTCCTTCAAACTCCGTGGTGCCTATAACAAAATGGCCCATTTGCCTCTTGAAGCCCTAAAACGCGGGGTTATTGCGGCTTCCGCAGGCAATCATGCCCAGGGTGTAGCGCTTTCGGCAGCCAAAATGAAGTGCAAAGCCGTCATCGTGATGCCAGTCACGACTCCGAGCGTCAAAATCGATGCGGTAAAGGCCAGAGGTGGATCCTGGGTAGAAATCATCCTTCATGGTGAATCCTATAGCGATGCCTTTAAACATTCCGAGATTCTCGGTAAAAAACGGGGTTTAACTTTTGTTCACCCCTTTGATGATCCCGACGTTATTGCAGGCCAAGGAACAATAGCCCACGAGATCTTTACTCAATACGAAAAACCGATTGATGCAGTTTTTGTAGCCATTGGTGGTGGCGGCTTAATTTCCGGCATTGGCGAATACATCAAAGCCGTTAGCCCGAAGACAAAAGTGATCGGCGTTCAAGCTTCTGACTCAGATGCCATGAATCAATCACTCAAAGCGAATAAACGCATTGAGATGAGGGATGTTGGATTATTTTCTGATGGTACTGCCGTCAAATTAGTTGGCAAAGAAACATTTCGCATCTGCAAGAAAGTAGTAGACGAAATCGTCACCGTTGACACAGATGAAATCTGTGCAGCTATCAATGATGTATTTACCGATACGCGTAGCATTCTTGAGCCTGCTGGCGCACTTGCCATTGCGGGCATGAAGAAGTATGTCGAGAAAAAACGTATCAAGAAGAAAACCTTGGTGGCTGTGGCTTGCGGGGCGAATATGAACTTTAGCCGCTTGCGCTTTGTGGCTGAACGCGCAGACGTTGGTGAGTTCCGCGAAGCCGTATTTGCAGTCACCATTCCAGAAGAGCGTGGCTCTTTTAAACGCTTTTGCGAATTACTCGGCAAACGTAATGTGACTGAATTTAACTATCGTATTGGCGATCAAAGTGAAGCCCATATTTTTGTTGGCATCAGCACACTAAAATCCGGCGATAGCGAAGCGATTGCAAAGCATTTCCGCAAAGCAAAGTTCGCAACGATTGATCTCACGCATGATGAGTTAGCAAAATCGCATTTACGTCATATGGTTGGCGGACATTCTGCGCTTGCTAAAGATGAGTTGCTCTACCGTTTTGAATTTCCAGAGCGCCCAGGCGCATTGATGAAGTTTTTAACCAGTATGGCGCCCAACTGGAATATCAGTCTGTTCCACTACCGTAACCATGGGGCTGACTATGGCCGCATTCTGATTGGTCTTCAAGTTCCCAAGAATGAACAAAAGAAATTCCAGAGCTTCTTGGCAACCTTGGGCTACCCGCACTGGGATGAAACCAATAACCCCGCCTATCGCCTGTTCCTCAAATAGGATATAAGCCGCAAGATGTCATACACACTCACTGGAAAACTCGTCGTTGCGATTTCATCGCGCGCCCTGTTTGATTTCGAAGAAGAAAATCGCATCTTTGAATCAACCGATGACAGCGCTTATATGAAGTTGCAGCTGGAGCGCCTGAGTGAGGCCGCCCAAAAAGGGGTGGCATTCCCCTTGGTCAAGAAACTCCTCGCTTTTAATGATGAGGGTGAGCAGCGTGTCGAAGTAGTCATTCTTTCTCGTAACGATCCAGTCAGTGGTTTGCGCGTGTTCCGCTCCGCCGAACATCATGGCCTGCATCTTGAGCGTGGCGTATTTACAAGAGGCAGGCCACCGTATCACTACCTACGTTCCTTACACGCGAACCTCTTCTTGTCCGCAAATGAAGATGATGTACGAGCAACGATTGATGCAGGTTTTCCTGCAGCACGCGTGTATCCAGAGTCCAGCAAAACTGCTGAGTCTCATCCCAATGAAATCCGCATCGCATTTGACGGAGACGCAGTCCTTTTCTCCGATGAAGCCGAACAAGTCTTCCAGAAAAAGGGCCTTGAGGCTTTTGTTGATCACGAAAGTAAGAAGGTTGATATTCCCTTGCCTCCTGGCCCATTCAAGCCCTTACTAGAAGCGCTCCACAGACTACAGCGCTCCACCAGTGAAAACGGTATGCGCATTCGTACCGCATTAGTGACTGCACGCTCAGCACCGGCCCACGAGCGAGCTATTCGCACCCTGATGGCATGGGGTATTGATGTAGATGAGGCGATGTTCTTGGGTGGCCTCTCGAAGAGCGAGTTCTTACGAGAATTCGAGCCAGACTTTTTCTTTGATGATCAAACCGGCCACTGCCAATCAGCCGCTTCTGTAGCTCCAACCGGACATGTTGTATCGGGCGTTTCAAACAAACCCAAGAACTAAACACTAAACAAAATTTAAAAAAGTATTTCATGGCAACGCTTCCACTCGGACAATCAACACAATACCCAGATCAATATGATCCGAGCTTGTTGTTTCCCATCCCAAGATCTGAGAACAGAAAGAAACTCGGCATTAAAGAGGGTCAGTCCTTACCGTTTGTAGGCGTTGATATTTGGAATGCCTTTGAACTGAGCTGGCTCAATCAAAAGGGTAAGCCACAAATTGCTTTGGCAGAGTTTCAGATTCCTGCAGACTCACCGAACATGATTGAGTCTAAATCTTTCAAGCTTTATCTCAATAGCCTTAACAGTGCACGCTTTGAAGATGAGAATGCAGTTAAAGAGCGGCTCATTACCGACTTATCCGCAGTTGCCGGCAGCAAGATTACCACCCGCATCAACCCCACTGAAGCAGTCTCCAAAAAGGGGATGCAAGAAATGGGCGGCATTTTGATGGATCGGCTCGATATCGAGATTGATCCAAACTTGCCCGCAGACCCAAGCATGCTAGGTGTTAATGAATCCTTTGGCCCCATAGAACAATGCCTGGTTTCGCATCTATTGAAATCCAACTGCCCAGTTACTGGCCAGCCAGATTGGGCGAGCGTACAGATTCGTTATCAGGGCAGGCCAATCCTTGAGGAAGGCTTATTGCGCTATCTGATTGGCTTTAGACAGTTAGGTGAGTTCCACGAACATTGTGTGGAAACGATCTTTACTGATATCAAACGTCAGTGCAAACCGGAGAAATTATCTGTGTATGCCCGTTATACAAGACGCGGCGGTTTAGATATCAACCCATTCCGCACAGATCACAATTCGCCCTGGCCAGATAATATTCGGCACGCCAGACAGTAGGCAAATAAAAACCCCTTGTAGGAAATCCTAGAAGGGGTTTTTGCTATTACGGTAATTACCGCACTAGTTGTTATTGCTTAAAACGGAATATCGTCGTCCATTGCACCTAATGATGCCGCGTTTGATGCTGCTGGGGCAGACTGCTCAGCCGGCCTTGAACGGCTGTAGCTCTCGCCACCATCACCACTTCCGCCTACTGGTTTGCCGCCAAGCATCTGCATGGTTTCTGCAACGATCTCTGTGGAATACTTTTCTTGGCCACTAGCGTCAGTCCATTTGCGTGTACGCAAACGACCTTCAACATAAACCTGTGAACCTTTTTTAAGGTACTGACCAGCGATTTCTGCAAGCTTGCCAAAGAATGCAACACGGTGCCATTCTGTGGTTTCTTTCATTTCGTTAGTTTGTTTATCTTTGTAGCGATCAGATGTTGCTACTGAGATGTTTGTAACTGCGTCGCCGCTTGGCATGTAACGCGTCTCTGGATCACGTCCTACGTTACCTACGATGATGACCTTATTTACCGAAGCCATGTTGTCTCCCGAAGAAAAATACTGCTGTTATTACTGCTAAAAATAAACTGCTCGCTTTAATTTAATCAATGAAGCTGCGGTTATGTCGTTGTGCTTATATCCTTGGAATCTATTGCTCTTGTTGGCATTTCACCCATCGACCAAGCAATTATAAGCCAGCAAACCAGGAGTGCTGCGCCCATAGCAAAGACCGATAAATCACCATGGCTATCCATCAAATAACCGCCAATAACTGCTCCAGAGAACAAGCCAATGGATTGCGTAGTGTTGTAAACACCTAATGCGGTACCTTTAGATTCTTTAGCAAAACGAGACACCAAAGAGGGTTGTAAGGCTTCGAGTAGATTGAAGCCTACAAAATAAACCAGTAGCGCAGATGCAATCGTCATGACTGAATTCGCTTGCGTAAAGATCAATTCTGCAACCAGCAATAAAACAATCGCGACTAACAAAATAGTTCTTAGCTTCTGCTTCTTTTCGCCGTAAATAATTGCGGGAGCCATGAAGACAAAAGATAGCAGCACCACAGGAAGATAAATTTCCCAATGGGAGGAAAGTGGTAATCCTGCCTGCACTAATAATCTGGGCACTACCAAGAACATGGCGACTTGAGTTGCATGCAATACATACACACCAAGATTCAAACGCATCAACTCTGGTCGAAAGAAAACTTCTTTCAATGAAGCTTGTTGAACTTTTGCCTCAGGCTTACTCGTTGGCAAAACGTAATAAGTAACAAACATCGCAATCACACCCAACGCCGCCAGAACAATAAAAATTCCACTCAGACTAATCGCACGATAAATCGGTGCAGCAATGACTAAGGACAGCGCAAATGAGAGAGCAATACTGCCGCCAACCAATGCCATAGCTCGGGTGCGAACCTGTTCACGAGTCAAATCCGCTACCCAGGCAGAAATCGCAGCAGAGACCGCCCCAGCACCCATAATCCCGCGGCCAAGGGCAATCCATAGCAAGTCATCCTTGGCTGCACAAATCAATGCTCCAGCCACAAACAGGGATAAGCCCCATAAAACAACTGGTTTACGGCCAATACGGTCTGATAAACGGCCCAAAGGGATATAAAAACAGGCCTGAACAATATTAAAGATCCCAAGGGTCAAGCCGACCCAAAGTGCATGTTCACCACCCGGCAAGCCACGCGCATGGATGCTGAAGATGGGCAATAGCAAGAATAGACCCAGCATACGGAGGCCAAAAATGCCTGCTAAGGCCAGAGTGGAGCGAAGTTCAGAAGGATTCATGGGAAAGAGCTATATTAACAAGTTACGCTAAAAAATCATGAATAACGAAATCAAGATCCGCGGTGCCCGCACCCACAACCTCAAAAACATCAATCTAGACATCCCTAGAGAGAAACTCGTCGTCCTTACTGGCTTATCTGGCTCAGGCAAAAGCTCATTGGCTTTTGACACTCTGTATGCAGAAGGTCAACGCCGCTACGTGGAATCTCTATCAGCTTATGCCCGTCAGTTTTTGCAACTGATGGAAAAGCCAGATGTCGATACGATTGAAGGGCTTTCTCCAGCGATTTCGATTGAGCAAAAAGCCACCAGTCATAATCCACGCTCCACCGTTGGTACTGTGACTGAAATTCATGATTACTTGCGTTTGTTATTTGCACGCGCAGGCACACCACATTGCCCAGATCACGATCTTCCACTAGAAGCGCAAAGCGTTTCTCAAATGGTCGACACCGTATTGTCAATGCCAGAAGATACAAAGCTGATGATTCTGGCTCCAGTGGTGAGCGAGCGCAAAGGTGAGTTTGTTGATCTCTTTCAAGACCTGCAGGCACAAGGCTTTGTACGATTCCGCGTGCGCTCTGGCGGTGGCACAGCAAACGTAGCAAAAGCAGAAATTTTTGAAGTTGATCAATTACCAGCACTCAAGAAAAACGACAAGCACTCCATTGAAGTAGTGGTTGATCGCATCAAAGTGCGTCCTGATATTCAGCAACGTCTTGCCGAATCTTTTGAGACAGCATTGCGCCTTGCTGATGGCAAAGCCATGATCGTTGACATGGATACTGGCAAAGAGATGATCTTCTCTAGTAAGTTTGCTTGCCCAGTTTGCTCATACTCCCTACAAGAATTAGAGCCGCGCCTCTTCTCCTTTAATAATCCAATGGGCGCCTGCCCATCTTGTGATGGCCTGGGCCATCAGTCTTTCTTTGATCCAAAGCGCATCGTTGCCCATCCCGATTTATCACTCGCCTCCGGCGCCATTAAAGGCTGGGATCGCCGCAATCAGTTCTACTTCAAACTTCTTCAGACCCTGGCCAAACATGGCGGCTTTGATGTGGAGAAGCCATTTGAAACTCTAAATAAAAAGCAACAAGATCTGCTTCTCTTGGGGTCTGGTGATGTCACCATTCCTTTTGAATACATCAACGAGCGTGGCAAGAATAGTATTCGTGAACATGCCTTTGAAGGCATTGTTGCCAACTTTGAAAGACGTTATCGCGAAACGGATTCCATGACAGTTCGCGAAGAACTATCACGCTATCAGAATGTGCAAACTTGCCCAGAATGTAATGGCAGCCGCTTACGTAAAGAAGCACGCTTTGTCAAAGTAGGCGAGAAGAAACAATCGCGCGCCATTTACGAGATCAGTGCCCTACCGCTGAAGGAAGCGAAGGAATATTTCGAGACGCTTGAACTCAAAGGTGCTAAACGAGAAATCGCTGACAAGATTGTCAAGGAGATTGGCGCACGTCTACGCTTCTTAAATGACGTAGGTCTGGACTACCTTTCACTCGAGCGCAGTGCCGACACTCTCTCGGGCGGTGAAGCCCAACGTATTCGCCTGGCGAGCCAGATTGGCTCTGGATTAACTGGCGTGATGTATGTCTTAGATGAACCTTCGATTGGCCTGCATCAACGCGATAACGATCGCCTGATTGGCACCCTGAAGCACCTGCGTGATTTAGGCAATAGCGTTTTAGTCGTTGAGCATGATGAAGATATGATTCGCGCCTCTGACTGGGTGATCGATATCGGCCCTGGTGCTGGCGTTCATGGTGGTGAAGTGGTTGCTCAAGGCACGCCTGCCGAAGTAGAAGCAAACCCGAATTCCTTAACTGGTGCTTACCTTGCTGGCCGTGAAGCAATCGCAGTTCCAGAAATACGTATTCCTGTAAATGATCGCTTTTTAGAAATCATTGGTGCGCGTGGCAATAACTTGCAATCTGTTCACGCAAAAATTCCAGTCGGCTTGTTAACTTGCGTTACCGGTGTATCAGGCTCGGGTAAATCCACCTTAATCAATGACACCCTGCATCATGCAGTTGCTCAACACTTTTATGGCTCTAATGCAGAGCCTGCAGCACATGATGCAATCAAAGGATTAGAGCATTTCGATAAAGTAATTAGCGTTGACCAATCCCCGATTGGCAGAACGCCGCGCTCTAACCCAGCAACCTACACAGGACTATTTACCCCGATTAGAGAACTCTTCGCGGGTGTTCCGGCATCACGTGAACGAGGCTATGAAGCGGGTCGCTTCTCCTTTAACGTTAAAGGCGGGCGCTGTGATTCCTGTGAAGGTGACGGTGTGCTCAAAGTAGAGATGCACTTCCTGCCAGATGTCTATGTTCCTTGTGACGTTTGTCATGGCAAACGCTATAACCGTGAAACTTTAGATATTCGCTACAAGGGTAAGAATATTCATGAAGTGCTGTCGATGACCATCGAACAAGCCCATGAGTTCTTCGAAGCAGTGCCCGTTGTTAAGCGGAAACTCAAAACATTGCTCGATGTTGGTCTGGGCTACGTGAAGCTTGGACAAAGCGCAACCACCTTATCTGGCGGCGAAGCACAACGCGTCAAACTCTCGCTTGAGCTCTCTAAGCGCGATACCGGCAGAACTTTATATATCCTAGATGAACCTACTACTGGTTTGCATTTCCATGACATCCAGTTGCTGCTAACCGTGATTCAAACACTCAAGAAACAAGGCAACACAATTGTCATCATTGAGCACAACCTCGATGTCATTAAGACTGCGGATTGGATTATTGACTTAGGACCTAAAGGCGGCGCTGGCGGTGGACAAATCATTGCTACCGGCACACCAGAAGATGTTGCCAAAAATGAATTGAGTTTTACAGGTCACTACTTGGCGCCTTTGCTGACTCGAAAAGCTCCTACTCCTGTAGCTAGTAAAAAGAAAAAAGTGGCAAGCTAGCAATCTAATATTGCTACCTTCATCGATCTCAGAGTAATTTAGCTTCAGCTAAATCAGTTGCCTCTGAATTGCCTGAGATCACCAAAATATCGTTGGCCTCAAGACTGAGGTCGGGAGTGGGATCCAACTTCACATAATCTGCGTTTCGACCCTTGCGACGCACCGCCTGAACATTGACACCTTCTTTCTCCAGGTCAAGCTCGCCAAGAGTTTTACCAATCGCCTGTGAATGGGGCAGCAGCGTAATGGCATGTAAACGCCAAGAATCATTTGAACCAAAGTCATCGTCCGCAGACCCACGGAAGTAACCTCTCAATAGGCTATATCGCTCTTCCCTTGCTGTCGTGATGCGTCGTACTACTTTACGCATTGGCACGCCCATGATCAAAAGAACATGGGAGGCAATCATCAAGCTACCCTCAATGAGCTCGGGTACCACTTCAGTTGCACCAGCCGCCTGTAGCTTTGCGATGTCAGCATCATCTCTAGTACGCACCAATACAGTCATACCTGGACGCAAGCGTTCTACTTGGCGGAGAACACGCATACTTGCTGCAGTATCGGCATAAGTAATGACAACTGCCTTTGCTCTTGAGAGGCCCGCCGCCGCCAAATAGTTTTCACGACTTGCATCGCCATAAACCACATTGTCCCCAGCAGCCGCAGCTTCTTTAACTCGATCAGGATCCAAATCCAAAGCAATGTACGGAATTTTTTCTTGATCAAGCATGCGCGCCAAACTTTGACCCGAACGACCAAAACCACAAATGACCACGTGATTTTCATTGCGAACACTCTTGGCAGCAACACGAGTTAACGCAAGCGATTGCAGGAGCCATTCATTACTAGCGAATCGCATTGCAATGCGATCGCTGTATTCAATCAGGAATGGTGCGCAGAACATCGAGATCAACATCGCTGCCAATACTGCTTGGCTCAGGATGGGGTCAATTAAATCCAAGCCATCTATTTGATTGAGCAGCACAAAGCCAAATTCACCCGCTTGAGCTAAGCACAAGCCCGTTCTAATGGAAATCCCGGGGCTTGAACCAAATACTCTTGATAACAAGGCTATGAGGCCAAACTTAAAGATGAGTGGGCCGACCAGTAAAACCAAAACCAATAACCACTGTTCACGAATGACATTGAAATCCAGCAACATACCAATCGTTACAAAGAAAAGGCCAAGCAAAACATCACGAAACGGCTTGATATCCTCTTCTACCTGATGGCGATAAGGCGTTTCAGAAATCAACATGCCTGCCAAGAATGCGCCGAGCGCTAAAGACAAGCCAAAGTGCTCGGTTAACCCAGCCATACCCAATACGATCAGCAAGAGGTTGAGCATGAACAACTCTTGTGAGCGCAACTTAGCAACCAACTTAAACCAATGACTCATTAAGCTTTGGCCAATGAAGAAAATCAATACCAGGGCGACGGTGATTTTGATAGACGCTGCAGTTAATGCAACAAACAAGTCAGAAGGGTTTTTTCCAAGGGACGGCAATAAGATCAACAGGAAAACAACCGCTAAGTCCTGGAACAACAAAATACCCACGACATTGCGGCCATGCTCTGTCTCCAACTCAGCGCGATCAGAAATCAGCTTGGTCACGATTGCGGTAGATGACATTGCTAGCGCGCCTCCCAAAGCAATAGCCGCATGCCATGAGATGGGATAAATCCAATTCATTAGCAAACTGGCAGGGATTGCTAAAAGCATTGTCAGAATGACTTGGCTGCCACCAAGGCCAAATACGATAGACCGCATTGCCCTTAATTTATGCAGGTTAAATTCCAGGCCAATCGAGAACATCAAGAAAACCACGCCAAATTCAGCCAAATACTTCACTGTGGCTGAATCATTTGCCAAGCCCAGGGCATTGGGTCCAATCAGCATACCAATAGCCAAATAGCCCAAAATAGGGGGTAAACCAAAATAGCGGAAAATAACCACTCCGGCCACACCCGAGGCCAGGAGAATGAGGGTTAATTGAAGGACTGACGGCATATACTTACTCGATGATAGCTAAGACTCGTGAACGTACCCTAAAGCTTGCGCGCGACACCCTCACTATTGAGGCTGCTGCACTGCAAACCATGCGTGATCGCCTGGAGGGCGCCAACGCTGACGCCCTCGTGCTGGCGGTTGAGCTTTTGCATGGCTGCAAAGGCAGAATCGTCGTGTCTGGAATCGGTAAATCGGGTCATATTGCCCGCAAAATTGCTGCCACCTTTGCCTCCACCGGTTCCCCGGCATTTTTTGTTCATCCTGCTGAAGCTAGCCATGGTGACTTAGGCATGGTCACAAGGGATGATGTTTTTGTCGCCCTTTCTAACTCTGGCGAGACCGACGAACTTTTAACGATTGTTCCGATCGTGAAGCGTACTGGTGCAAAACTCATTGCCCTCACTGGCGCCCCAAATTCTTCTCTTGCCAAATTGGCAGATGCGCATCTAGATACCAGCGTTGAAAAAGAGGCTTGTCCTTTAAACCTTGCTCCTACTACCAGCACCACAGCTGCATTAGCTATGGGTGATGCATTGGCCGTTGCTTTACTAGACGCTCGAGGTTTTGAAGCTGAAGACTTTATTCGTTCGCATCCTGGTGGCAGATTAGGTCGTAAGCAATTGATGCATGTCAGCGAAGTGATGCGCAGCCTTGCAGACACACCTAAGATCTCCATCGATGCATCACTCCAAGATGCCTTGCTAGAAATGACCTCAAAGCGCATGGGTATGGTGGTAATCCTAGATGCCAACAAAAAAGTATTTGGCATCTTGACCGACGGTGACTTGCGTCGCCTCCTGGAAAAAACTACCGACCTTGGAGGCATCAAACTCGAGAGCGCAACCACTGCCGATCCTCGCACTATTCCAGCAGAGCTGCTTGCCGAAGAAGCGATCGAAATGATGGAGAAACACCGCATCAATCATCTAGTAGTCACAGATATCCAAGGTCATTTATTGGGCGCATTAAATCTGCATGATTTATTTGCAGCCAAAGTCATTTAATTTCTATTAGCAATCGAGCTGCCCCTTTATGCCTAGTGCTTTTAATACCCATAACACCAATCCTCTAGCTCAATATCCACAAGCCTGGGAGCGTGCAGGTCAAGTAAAACTTTTGGTATTGGATGTTGATGGCGTATTAACAAATGGACAAGTTTGGATTGGCGCCGACGGCAAAGAATCGTTAAAAGCTTTTGATATTCAAGACGGCTTAGGCATCAAATTATTAGAGCAGTGCGGCATTCCGACCGCCATCATTACTGGCAGAAATTCCAAAATGGTTTTAGCGCGCTGTGAAGAGCTTGGCATAAAACATGTTCATATGGGTGTTGAAAACAAAGCTATTGCCTTGAAAGAGGTTGTTCAATCTCTAGGGCTGACTACTGCCGATTGCGCCGTTATGGGTGATGATTGGCCAGATATGCAAATGATGAAAAATGCAGGCTTTCGAATTTGCCCAGCACAAGGTCATGAAGCTGTTCAAGAATTTTCCCATTTAGTGACAACTCGCAATGGTGGCAATAGTGCAGTACGTGAAGTATGTGACCTGATTCTCAAAGCCCAAAATCGCTACGAAGAATTACTTCTTAAAGCTTGTAGCTAAGCAATGCAGTTAAAGCCTCAGCAAATTAAAGTTGGTATCGGTCGCGCCCTGTTGCGCCTGCTGCCCTTGATTTTGATGGGGGCACTCACGCTGGCAACTTTTTGGCTGGTCCAAAAAAATACTCCGCCAGAAAAATCCCCTCTAGAGCGCGTCCGCTTACATGAGCCTGACTACACCATTAAAGATGGTGCACTATCCGCCCTAAATGAATTGGGTAATACCAAATACCGTGTTTTAGGCGTCAAAGTCACTCACTACGATGACGATGCATCTATTGATATCCTGACGCCTCGCATGCGTCTGTTCCAAGCTGAAAAAGCACCAGTAACCGTTAAGTCAGATACCGGGCACATCGATGGTGATCTCACCATTCTCGATTTATACGATAACGCCAGTATCTTTCGCCCGGCTCAAGAAGCAACTGCATCACAGCCGGCGACTTTAAGAATGTTGGCCAGTTCAAGCTATTTCAAAGTACTCATTAACGATGACATTATTGAAACGAATCGACCAATTACCCTTGAGCAGGGAATGTCAATCATGAACTCCACTGAAGGTGGCGTATTTAACAACGTCGAACAAAGTATGGTCCTCAGCGGCCAAGTCAAAGGACGTATTGAGCGTGCTCCGCGGGGCCAGCAATAAAATGGCATCGATGAAAATTTTATTTGTTCGCCTTGCGCTCTTGAGCCTCGGACTCTCCATTGCATCTTTGTCGTTCGCGGAAAAAGCAGACCAAGATAAACCCGTCATTTTGGAAGCAGAGAAAGTTTCTGTAAACGACGTTAAGCAAATCTATGACCTCAATGGTCAGGTGCTACTCATCAAAGGCAGCATTATTGTTACTGGCGAGGATAGCCATATCGAAGTGGATTCACAGGGTTATGAGTTTATCGATGTCGTGGGCACTCCCGAAGCGGTAGCGAGCTTTAGACAACGTCGTGAAGGCCTTGCAGATGAATTCATGCAAGGACGTGGCGCCCAGGTTACTTATGACGCCAAGACAGAGTATCTGACGCTGACAGGCGACGCCAGCTTGAAGCGTTTGCTCAATATGCAAATGCTTGATCAATTAAAGGGCTGGAAAATTGAGTACGATGATGTAAAGCAGTACTATCGTGTCACGCCCCCTAAAGATGCAAAACCGGATGATCTGCCCTTAGCAAGAGCCATTCTTTCACCAAGACGAAAAGCAACCCTAGAGAAATGACTGAGGATTTAACCCACATCGATAACGCGCCCACACTAAGTGCCCATAACCTACAAAAACGTTATGGCACTAGAACCGTAGTTCGCGACGTATCCGTACAAGTCAGATGTGGTGAAGTTGTAGGTCTACTAGGTCCGAATGGAGCTGGCAAAACCACTTCCTTCTACATGATTGTTGGGTTGGTCCCGCTCGATGGTGGAAACATTGTTTTAGATGGCGCAGATATTACGCATTTACCTATTCATGAGCGCGCCCGAATGGGGCTCTCTTATTTGCCGCAAGAAGCCTCTGTATTTCGAAAGCTCAATGTCGCTGAAAATATTCAGGCAGTCCTAGAGCTTCAAGCTCAAGGTGGCAAGCCTCTGACTAAAGCCGAAATTGCCAACCGCCTAGATGAACTTTTAGGTGAACTCCAAATTAGTCATCTGCGCAATAACCCAGCCCTATCCCTATCGGGTGGCGAACGGAGGCGGGTAGAAATTGCTAGGGCCCTAGCTTCCCAACCAAAATTTATCTTGCTAGATGAGCCCTTTGCCGGTGTTGACCCTATTGCCGTTGGGGAAATCCAGCGCATTGTGCGCTTCCTGCGGGACCGCCAAATTGGAGTGCTCATTACCGACCACAACGTCCGCGAAACCCTGGGCATCTGTGACCACGCTTACATCATCAGCGAAGGTAGCGTATTGGCCGAAGGTAAGCCTGATCAGATTATTCAGAACGATGCTGTCCGTAGAGTCTATCTGGGCGAAAACTTCCGGATGTAAGCCAATCAAGGTTTCGCGCTTCTAAAGTAATAAAAATTGCACTTCCCTATTGGTTTTCAGCACATTCACTGATACGCTGGAGGTTCATGGTTTATTTTCCAAAAAAAACAGCACAAAAAATTTCAGGGGCTTGCTGCGCACCCCAGGCATGATCATGCGCACGCATCTATAGCATCTATAAAAGGAGTCGCTAATGAATTTAAAAATTAATAGCCGTCATGTGGAAGTTACCCCTGCCATGCGCTCTCATCTTGAGGCGGGGCTAGCCAAAATTCGTAAGCACTTCGATCACGTCATTGATGCGTCTGCATTCCTGGTAGTGGACAAGGCCAAAGAGAAGGACCTCCGTCAAAGCGCCGAGATCACCATTCATCTCAAAGGGAAAGATCTGTTCGCTGAAGCACACAATGCCGACCTTTATCACGCTATGGATGCAGTGGTTGATAAGCTAGAGCGTCAAGTTGTTAAACACAAAGAAAAGATCCAAGATCATCATCACGAAAAGCATTTTGAGTGATGAAGTTTGTCAGGACACCTATAATCAATTCACATGAATGCCCTGACCAATCTTTTTACTCCCGACTGCATTGCATTGGACGTCTCTGCCACAAGCAGGGCTGATGCATTTGCAGCCGCTGGAGAACTGTTTTCTAAACAAACAGGAATCACAGCCAACTCCGTTATAGAGTTCCTCAATGCTCGTGAAGATCTAGGCTCCACCGCCCTCGGCGCAGGTGTAGCCATCCCTCACGGTCGCGTGAAAGGCTTAAAGCAACCAAGTGCAGCTTTTATGCGGCTGCAAAACCCAATTGAGTTTGCAGCTCCGGATGGTGAAGCGGTGTCCATCTTGATTTTCTTGCTGGTGCCTGAAAAAGCCACCCAACAACATTTAGAAATTTTGTCTTCGATTGCTCAGCTACTGTCAGATGCTGATGCTCGCCAGACCTTATCGTCTACTGCAGACCCCTTAAAGGTTTGTGAACTCTTACAAAACTGGGGTACAGCAAAATGACTCAGCCATTACTCCTAGAGGGAGTAACTGCTCAGCAGATTTTTGATGACAACGTTTCAGAATTAAAGCTGTCCTGGATCGGCGGTCTCGAAGGCGCAGACCGCACCTTCCCGCCAGAAGCTGTAAAAGTCGCAGCAGCCAGCTCAGACTTAGTGGGTCACTTAAACCTCATTCACCCAAGTCGTATTCAAATCTTCGGTGAACAAGAGATTGAATATCACGCAGATCTAGAACCAAAACAAAGGCAAGAGCAAATTGCCAGCTTGATCTCCAAGATGCCTCCTTGTGTCATTGTGGCTGATGGTAAGAGCGCAGATCCAGACTTACAACTATTCTGCCAGCGATCTTCAACACCGCTATTCACCACTGCAATTTCTGCTGCGGAAGTAATTGATCATTTACGAATTTACTTAACCAAAATTGGTGCACCTCAAATTACCATGCATGGTGTCTTCATGGACATTCTGGGCTTGGGTGTACTCCTCACTGGTGAATCAGGCCTCGGCAAAAGTGAACTAGGCCTTGAACTCATTTCTCGTGGGCATGGATTGGTAGCCGATGATGCGGTTGACTTTGCACGCCTTGGGTCCGATTACATTGAGGGTCGTTGCCCCGTTATATTGCGGAACTTGCTTGAGGTGCGTGGACTGGGATTGCTGGATATTCGGACCATCTTTGGTGAAACAGCAGTGCGCCGTAAATTAAAACTACGCCTCATTGTTCAGCTCGTTCGCAGAACCGATGGCGAATTCGAACGCCTACCCCTTGAAGCCCAACATATTGATGTACTGGGTGTTCCCATTCGCACAGTCAAAATTCAGGTGGCTGCTGGTCGCAACTTAGCCGTACTAGTTGAAGCCGCTGTACGCAATACTATTTTGCAATTGCGCGGTATCGATACCTTAAAAGAGTTTATTGAGCGTCAACGTGTTCAGATGAATGCTGAGTCAGAATCCTCAAAGTCTCAAGGGCGCCTACTCTAAACCATGCAGATCAATCTGATTACCGGAATCTCAGGCTCAGGTAAATCAGTAGCCCTGAGGGCTTTTGAAGACGCGGGCTATGACTGCGTAGACAATCTTCCCGTCTCGCTTCTAGAAAACCTTATTTCTACTCTTGAAAAAGAAAAGTGTGAGCAAGTTGCAGTTGCCATAGACGCTCGTCGTGGGCAATCCATTGCAAACTTACCGTCCATTCTGGAGAACTTGCGCAAAAATCATCAGGTAAGAGTAGTTTTCCTGAATGCCGATACCAATACCTTGGTGCAACGCTTCTCGGAAACCCGTCGCCGCCATCCTTTATCTACCAATGCCAAGCAGCCTCAATCAGCAACTCTGATTGAGGCAATCGATAAAGAACGTAATTTGCTAGAGCCTTTGCGCGCCCAAGCGCACAGCATTGATACCAGCAATCTGCCTGCGCATGCATTGCGCTCCTGGATTCAGGATCTTCTCAAAGACAAGCCTGTAGGCCTTACCGTAGTATTTGAATCCTTCGGCTTTAAAAAGGGTGTGCCCAGCGAAGCGGACTTAGTGTTTGATGTGCGCTGTCTACCAAATCCTCACTATGACAAAATGCTCAGGCCGCTCACTGGCAATGACAAGCCTGTGAAGGAATTCTTAGAAAAAATTCCAGAGGTCATGAGCATGGAATCAGACATCACCCAATTTATTAACAAGTGGTTGCCTCATTACATTGCTGACGGCCGCAGTTATTTAACAGTTGCCATTGGCTGCACTGGCGGGCAACATCGCTCCGTCTATCTCGTAGGCCGCCTGAGCGAACACTTTCGCGCCCAAAAAGATCTCATTGACTTGCAGCTTAATTTTTTAGATCGTCACCGCGAACTAGATTCAATCCCTGTAGCAAAAGCTTAATCGGCTGCGGCAAGCCATAGCGCCCTAGCTGAGTCAAGGGTACCCACTTCAGATCTGGATTTGAGAAAGCCGACTCTTTCGGAGTGTTTGCCTGCCATATCTGCATCCATAAACGTCTGTGCGTAAAGACATGCTTAATTTCTTCGGCCTGCTTTATGGATTGACATACCTTTGCAAGCGCTGCAAATTTTTCTTCAGGCAATGTAGCTGCAAATAATTCCTGCGGGCTTATCTGGACATCTTTAGCACTAGACACTCTAGGGGTCCACGACCCTTCAGGCAAAGACCAAAGACCGCCCCAAATGGCTTTACTTGGCCGCTTTTGCAAGAGGATGGAATTACCCGAGCGCATTAACAACATATTGCAATTAAATTCTGGGGACTTTGTCTTCTTGGTTTTTTGCGGAAGCGAAAGCACTTGATCGCTTAAATTGGCTTGGCAGTCTTTTGCGAAGGGGCATTTTTTTTCAGACCCCAAACACACCGGTTTGCGCGATGTGCACCAAGTAGCTCCAAAATCCATCAGAGCCTGGGTGTACACCGGCATATCCGTAGGCTTAGTTGGTAGTAAATCAACCGCTAAATCCCATAGACGATCATTGACCCGCTTATCTTGTATTGCGCCTTCAACTCCGAATAAACGCGCCAGAATGCGTTTCACATTAGCATCCAAAATAGGAGCACGCTCATGAAAAGCAAAAGCAGCAATCGCACCTGCAGTAGAGCGGCCGATACCTTTCAACTGCTCAAGCAAGATAGGATCACGTGGAAACTTTCCATCGAACTCTGTCATGACTTGCTTTGCGCAAGCGTGTAGATTTCTAGCTCGCGAGTAATAACCTAAGCCTGCCCACTCAGCCAATACTTCGTCAATGTCAGCAGTGGCTAATTTTTTAACCGTTGGAAAACGTTTCATAAAACGTGGGTAGCGCTCTAAGACAGTGGCTACCTGAGTTTGTTGCAACATGATTTCTGAAACCCACACTGCATAAGCGTCGCGATTGCCTTGCCAAGGCAATCCTGAGCGCCCACTGACCGCATGCCAAGCAACGAGCTTTGTTGCAAATGTGTTGGTCAGCGTTTTTGACATTGAGCGCAGAAATAGGTGGAACGTTGACCCTGCACTATCTGACTAATGGGTGACTTACAAACCTTACACGGCAGGCCTTTGCGGTCATAGACTTTGGTCTGAACCATAAAGTGTCCAGGATCACCATTGCTGTTCACAAAATCTTTCAAACTACTACCTCCGGCTGCAATGGCTTTTTTCAAAATCAATCTTACCGCTTCAGCCAGACGAGAACATTGTGGCTTGGTCAGCTTTCCTGCGGCTTTAGCTGGATGAATACCCGCCTCAAATAAACTTTCAGAACAATAAATATTGCCGACACCGACAACCGCTTGCCCCGCCAAAAGAAACTGCTTTACAGCAACACTGCGCTTACGTGACGCTTGATACAAAATGTCTGCGCCCAACTCACCCGCAAATTCTGGAGAAAATGGCTCAACTCCTAGCTTTTGCAATAGCGCAAACGTTTCAATAGGACCTTTTGATTTGGGGTGCCATAAGACTGCGCCGAATTTTCGTGGGTCATGCAGACGCAAACTCAACTTACCAAACTCCAGCGTTACTCGATCATGAATCTTGAGAGGATCTGAGCTTGGGAGGACACGCAAAGTTCCCGTCATCCCTAAATGAATCAACAAGTAGCCCGTATCCATTTCTAATAAAAGATACTTCCCCCGCCTCTCAATGGCGTGCACTTTTTGCCCAGGTAAGCTTTTAGAGAGGCTTGCAGGTACTGGCCAACGCAAACGTCCATCAATAATTTTGACGGCACTGACCTTACGCCCCTCCAGATGGGGGGCGATTCCTAATCGGGTGACTTCTACTTCTGGAAGTTCTGGCATAAATGGATTGTAGATTCGCGGATTAGAATGTGCTTATGAGTAAATTCACACTGAAACCCCTTTTAAAGGGTTTATTCCTGGCGGCCTTGGCTGGTGGAGTCATTTCATCAGCCCATGCCCAGACCCAGGCAAATGGATTACAAACCGGTGAGGCCGTCTTTGAGGTACTCGCCTCCGAAATCGCCCTGCAGCGGGGTGAGGCTGGCCTGGCTTACAACACCTATTTGGAGATGGCGCGGCAATACCAGGATCCAAGACTTGCTCAAAGAGCCATGGAAATTGCGATTGCAGGAGGCTCCCCAGACTTAGCCATGCAAGCAGCTAAAACTTGGGATGAACTCTCGCCAACCTCAGACACCAAACCTAAAGAAGTCCTAGTAACACTGCTGATCTTAAGTAACCGTTGGTCTGATGCTATCAAGCCCGCAATTGCCTTATTGCGCCAACAAACTCCCACTGAACAAGAAAACACTCTTTTGCAATTACAAACATTGCTTGCTAAAGCAAAAGATGAGTCAGACGCCTTGCGCGCTTTTTATGAAATCGCATCGACTGTCAAGATTCCACTTAAAGATCCTGGCCTGCTTTACACCTATGCCATGTCTGCTGAAAAAGTAGGTCGCATGGATGTGATGGAAAAAACCTTGCGTGACATTTTGCGCAAGAACCCAAACGATGTGAATTCTCTTAATGCTCTCGGCTACTCACTAGCAGATCGCAATATGAAATTGCCAGAAGCATTTGCACTCATCAGCAAAGCACATCAACTGTCTCCAAAAGATAGTTTTATTTTGGACAGCTTAGGCTGGGTGAATTTTCGTCTTGGTAAAAACGCCCTTGCGTTAGAGCAATTACAACAAGCCTTCGCTATGAAACCAGAAGCTGATATTGCTGGTCATACTGGTGAAGTATTGTGGGTCATGAATCGTCGCGCTGAAGCTGAAGATATATGGCGTCAGGGACAAAAATTAGACGCTAATAATCCAACCCTGAAAGAAACCTTACAGCGCTTAAAGCCAGACTGGACAAGAGATGATCAATCCTCTAAAGGCTCATGGGATGGACGTTTTGCCGTCAAAGTCATTGGTCTAACCGAGTCACAAAACCAAGGCGGCTCCGGTGGCTTCACCTTAACCCAAGAAGCTTTAAAAGATGTTTTAGAGATACGCAATCCTATGGGTGGATCGATTGCAAAAATTACGATTACGCCCGGTGAAGCCACTCTTGAAAGTGATGGCAAAGTAATTACTGCAATTGATGCAGATACCTTGATGCAAAACACATTGGGCCTACCACTTCCTGCGCGCGGATTATCAAACTGGTTAAGAGGTGAAGTACGCCCAGGAAGTGAAGCAAGCGTTGATAGAAACGCGAAGGGCCAAGTGAACAAAATTAGTCAGGATGGCTGGGACTTGGTATACACATGGAGCAACACCAATCGTCTCGAAAAACTCACCATGACACGCAGCTCGAATATCGGCTCGATTGATATTCGCCTCGTGTTTGACCGCCCGAATGACTAAGCAAAATATCAATGGCGAAACTCGATTCTTTATCTCTTCGTTCGCCCGCTAAGCTCAATCTTTTTTTGCACATCGTCGGACGTAGAGCAGATGGCTATCACCTACTCCAATCCGTCTTTCAACTGATTGATTGGTGCGACACCATCCACTTAAAAAGAATTTCTGAAAATGAAGTGCGCCGCATTAATCCTATTCCCGGAGTTCCGCCCGAACAAGACTTAGTGGTTCGCGCAGCAAACTTACTAAAAGATTTTTGCAAGATTGAGGCTGGGGTTGAAATCGATCTTCACAAAGAAATTCCGATGGGTGCAGGCATGGGGGGCGGGTCCTCTGACGCAGCAACCACATTGATTGGTCTAAACGCCCTTTGGAATCTTCAGCTTTCTAAAGAAACGCTTTGCACCCTAGGACTCAAGCTCGGGGCCGATGTCCCCTTCTTCATTTTTGGAAAAAATGCCTTTGTTGAAGGCATCGGGGAGAAAATTCAAGAAATTTCCCTCCAAACCCCTGATTTTTTGGTGATATTTCCCAATCAAGGGATTGCGACTGCTAGCATTTTTCAAGACTCGGAATTGACCCGAGATCACGCTCAGATTACAATTGATGGCTTTCTTGCATCGCCATTGTTATATCAATCGAATGATTGTCAGGCGGTAGCGATGCGGATTTGCCCTGAAGTGAAGCAAGCTTTGGATTGGATTACCCAGGCAGTACCGGGCTCACAGCCCCGAATGTCTGGTTCTGGAAGTAGCGTTTTTGCAGTCTTAGACCCTAAGACTGATACCGCAAAACTAGAAAATCTTCTGCAAAATCTTCCTGAAGGGTGGGTAGGTCGGGTTGTTCGGGGGCTAAATAAAAATCCCGCTTACAATTTGATTTCTTCAGATTGACCTGTAGGGGAATCGCCAAGCTGGTTAAGGCACTGGATTTTGATTCCAGCATGCGAAGGTTCGAATCCTTCTTCCCCTGCCAAGTACTGTAGAAACGATAAAGATAACCTTTTGACCTCACAAAACCCTAAGACTATGTCCTCCACAAACGCAGATTTATTGACTCTTTTCACAGGCAACGCAAATCCCGTTTTGGCTGAGGCTGTAGCCAAAGAACTTAAACTCCCCATGGGAAAAGCCTTTGTTGGCAGATTCTCTGATGGTGAGATTCAAGTAGAAATTCAAGAGAACGTCCGCGGCAAGAATGTCGTGGTGATCCAATCAACCTGTGCACCTACAAATGACAGCTTGATGGAACTCATGATCATGATTGATGCCCTGAAACGAGCCTCTGCAAGCCGTATAACCGCAGTGATTCCTTACTTCGGCTATGCCCGTCAAGACCGCCGCCCTCGCTCTGCTCGCGTAGCTATTTCGGCTCGCATTGTGGCCAACATGCTTCAGTCAGTTGCTGGCATTGAGCGCGTTTTGACAATGGATCTGCATGCCGACCAAATTCAGGGTTTCTTTGATATTCCGGTAGATAACATCTATGCCTCTCCAGTTCTTTTAGCTGACCTAGAAGCGCAAAAAACCAAAAAAGATCTGATCATTGTGTCCCCAGACATTGGCGGCGTAGTACGCGCCCGTGCAATGGCCAAGCAATTAGGCACTGATTTGGCGATTATTGATAAACGCCGCCCTAAGGCAAACGTATCCGAAGTAATGCACCTCATTGGCGAAGTAGAAGGCCGCCATTGCGTCATCATGGATGACATCATTGATACCGGCGGAACCCTCTGTAAAGCCGCTGAAGCACTTAAAGAGCGTGGTGCTAAGGGCGTTACCGCCTACTGTACTCATGCAGTGCTCTCAGGCGGTGCTGTGGCCCGTATTGCTGCTTCTGAATTGGATGAGCTCGTCGTCACCGACACCATCCCTCTGACCGCAGAAGCAATGAAAGTGTCCAAAATTCGCCAATTGACCGTAGCCCCGCTACTAGCTGAAACTCTTTCCCGTATTAGCAAGGGTGATTCAGTGATGTCAATGTTTGCTGAATAAGCCAAAAAATACCGTTTTACCCCGGTTTTTGGCAGTTTTAAGTCTTTTGTAGGCGAAAACATCCTTTCCCACGATATAATTGAAGGCTTTTCTGTTTGGTCGCGAACGGAAATTAACCTTAACTAGGAAATCATCATGAAAGTAGTTGCCTTTGAAAGAAGCGTACAGGGAACGGGTGCGAGCCGCCGTCTGCGCAATTCCGGAAAAACTCCGGGAATCGTTTACGGTAGTAAAGATCCAGCCTTGGTCATCGAGTTAGACCACAACGCATTGTTCCATGCTCTCCGTAAGGAAGCATTCCACTCATCCATTTTGGATTTGGAAATTAGCGGCAAGACACAAAAAGTGTTGTTGCGCGATTACCAGATGCATCCATTTAAGCCATTGGTATTGCACATTGACTTCCAGCGCGTATCCGCGACTGAGAAGGTTCATATGCGCGTTCCATTGCACTTCACAAACGCTGACACTTCAGCTGCTGTGAAATTGCAAGGCGCTGTTATTAGCCACATCCTCACCGAACTCGAAGTTTCTTGCTTACCAGCAGACTTGCCTGAGTTCATTGAAGTGGACTTGGCGAAGATTGAAGTTGGACACGGTATTCACGCTAAAGACATCGCATTGCCAAAAGGCGTTACCTTGGTATTGCATGTTGAGCAAGAGAATCCAGTACTTGCTAACGCACGTATCCCAGCAGTTAAAGGTGCTGAGCCTACAGACGCGCCTGCTGCACCAGCAGCCGCAGCCTCTGCAGCTGAGGCGCCAAAAGATAAAGCTTAATTATTTAGCTCAATCGCTTGTACAAGAAGGCCTGCGCAAGCGGGCCTTTTTTATTGCCCTAAGTTTTCACTCTTTTTTGGCGAAATACTTTTATATCTTTAAACTCTCAACATGACTAAATTAATTGTTGGCCTAGGCAATCCTGGAGATGAGCATAAAGAAGATCGGCACAATGCTGGCTTCTGGTTTGTTGACGTCTTGGCAAAACAACTAAGCACTCGTTTTGAATCTGAAAAACGCTTTCATGGCAAAGTAGCTAAAGCTAAATGGGAAGGCGAAGATCTTTACTTACTCAAGCCAAGCACTTACATGAACCTGAGTGGGCAATCGGTTGGCGCGCTATGCCGCTTTCACAAAATCACTCCTGCGGATATTTTGATAGTCCAAGATGAACTGGATTTGAAGCCTGGTACTGCACGACTGAAGTTAGGTGGCGGCACTGGCGGTCACAATGGCTTGAAAGATATCCAAGCGCATTTAAGTACCCCAGATTATTGGCGCTTACGCTTAGGCATTGGCCACCCCAGAGATTTAGCTGGTGATGGACGCCCGATGGATGTTGCAGATTATGTATTGCGTAGACCTCAATTGGACGAGCAAAAACTTATTGATATCAGCATTGAAAATAGCCTGCAAATTTTGCCGCTCTTTTTAAAAGGCGACACTCAAAACGCTATGATGGAGTTGCACTCCAAGGGCTAATTACTGAACTAAGCTGCTCAGTTAAGCTGTATTGGCTTTTTTGGCAGCAGTTAAACGCGTGAACTTCACCATTAACTGCTCTTGAGTTTCTGTGTGCTCAGGATTAAATGGGATGCAGTCGACTGGACAGACCTGGCGACATTGGGGGGCATCATAGTGACCTATGCATTCGGTACATTTATCGGGATTGATTTCATAAATCTCCAGACCCATGTAAATAGCATCATTTGGACACTCCGGCTCGCAGACATCGCAGTTAATGCATTCGTCCGTGATCATTAATGCCATGATTTACTCGCCAAATTTCATTTGGTCACTCTTTATTCTGAGTGCCTGAAGCAATTTTTCTGACGAGCCATTTTTCCACTGATGGAAAAACAAACTTACTCACATCACCACCCATTGAAGCTATCTCACGCACGAAAGTGCCTGAGATAAATTGATACTGATCGGATGGGGTTAAGAATAAAGTTTCAACGTCAGGAAGCAGGTAACGATTCATGCCTGCCATTTGGAACTCATACTCAAAATCAGATACAGCACGTAACCCCCGCACGATCACGCGCGCTTGATGCTCGCGTGCAAAATCTTTTAATAAGCCAGTAAAGCCAACGACTTTTACATTCGGATAGTGGCCAAGTACTTCCTTGGCGATAGCAATGCGCTCTTCTAAATTGAAGAATGGACGTTTGCTGCGACTGTCGGCAACACCCACAATCAACTCCGTAAAAATGCTCGATGCGCGGCGGACCAAGTCCTCGTGACCACGAGTAAATGGATCAAATGTTCCAGGGTATACGGCAACTGTCATAACGTTCCTAAGGCTTTATCGGCTACAGGCAAGAGTTTAGCCTCTTCCACCCCGAAATAGACAGGCTTTTACCTGTCCAGCCTCTAAGTATTTTCCACAATGCCAGTCCGGTAGTAGGGCCTCCACCTCCTCGCGTGGTCGACTAGAGGGAAATTCCACATAAATACCACCGCCTGCCGAGTCATCACAAACCCTAGCTGCCTGAATAACGGCGCGATCTAATAAACCCGAATCCTGGAATGGTGGATCAATAAAAATTAAATTGCTAGAACGATCTGCCTGCTGCTTCAGAAACTCAAGGCTATCTCGCTGCAAAATTTCTACAAGGCCAGCAGCTGGTGAAGACTGCAATAAAGCAAAATTGGCTGTTAAATTTATGTAAGCCTTTTTTTCTTTCTCCAGCAACACAACCAATGCAGCGCCTCTTGATGCGGCCTCAAAACCCAAAGCACCGGTACCCGCAAAAAGATCTAGGCATCGTAAACCTGTTAAATCTTGTCCCAACCAATTAAAGAGCGTTTCCCGAATGCGATCAGTTGTAGGGCGTAGGCCAGGCAGGTCCAAAACCGTTAGCAAACGACTTCTCCAATTACCACCAATAATCCGCACCTTCTTCGGCGGCTCAGTCTTTAAAGGCTTGCTTACTTTATTGGGCTTATTTATTTTTTGCTCCCAATACAATAATCTTCATACGATCCATTGCAAGGTATTTTTGGAATGCAGTCTTGACCTGCTCCAAAGTTACCGCCTCAACTTGCTTTGTCCATACATCCATCGTATCGAGCGGCAAGCCATTCCATGCAATTGAAGAGAGGTTGTCCAACAACTTGCGATTGTTATCAATCCGCAATGGGTAACCATTCACTAGGTTTGCTTTAGCAGCCAAAAGCTCAGATGGAGTGGGTCCATCAGCAATAAATTGAGCAGTGGTAGAACTCATCACCTCTAAAGCCAGCGCAGCCTGATCACTCTTGGTTTGTAGGCCCGCTTGAAAAATGCCATTCTCTTTTCCAGGAATAAAATAGCTAAACACGCTGTACGCAAGACCGCGCTTCTCGCGCACCTCAGCCATCAAACGAGAAACAAAACCGCCGCCGCCCAAAACATAGTTACCAACCAGCAATGGGAAGTAATCAGGGTTGTTGCGAGCAACCGCCGTCATCCCCATGGCAATGTGGGCCTGCTGAGAGTCAAAAGGAATTTGAATTTCTCGTTGCGCCAGAGGCTCTACAGGAGAGCGCTCGAGTTCGGGCAACTTTGCGATGGGCTGACCCGAAGCTGGAATCTGCTTTAACAAAGCTTTAACGATTTCTTCTGCTTGAGCACGGTCAACATCGCCAACAATACTCACAATCATGCGATCACCGCGATAAAACTGCTTATGAAATTGCACTAAGTCATTTACGCTTACAGCAGCAACTGATTTTATTGTTGGCGAATCAGCTAGAGGATAGTTTTCATACACTGACTTTTTAAAACGACGCTCTAGAACAAACTCGGGTTTAGTTTCTGCCTCAAGCAAACTTGTTATCGTTCTTTGTTTCTCACGCTCAACAATTTTTGAATCGTAAGTCGGCTCGCTCAACATAGCAGAGGCTAGTTGTACCGCTCTATCGCGCAAGTCTTTTCGACTCAAACTGCGAATGCGCAAGATTGCTCGCTCACCGCTCACCGATAGGCCAATATTGGCTCCAAGATCAGCGATTTCATCAGCTATTTGAGCTTCAGTGAGAGCCCCTTTTTTACCCCTAACCCCATAATTCATGAGGCCTGCAACCATATCGGCTAGGCCACTTTTGCCAGCAGGGTCATAGCGATCGCCTGCATCAATGCTCACTTCAATGTCTACCATCGGCAGCGCTTTGGTTTGCACTAAATATGCCTTGGCACCCTTATAAGAATCTAACTTCTCGATCGGTAAGATGGCGTGCGCGTTACTAAGCAAGCCAAAAGCAAAGAGGCAAACTGAAATACCTTTAACAAAGAGATTCATCACTTGCTCTCCTTACCTGCAGCTTGACGCGCCTGAGGATCCAATACCGCAATCGTCAAACCCTCATCAACCAGATATTTTTTTGCAACTGCTTGCACTTGCTCAGGTGTAATGGTTTGCATTTTCTCCAGTATGTAATCGATGTCCTTCCAAGAAAATCCTGCCATCTCTGTACTGCCAATTTCCATTGCTTGACCAAAGATAGAGTCGCGTTTATAGATTTGCTCAGACAGAATGCGCACCTTAATTCTCTTGAGCTCAGACTCCAGAATCCCTTTTTGCTTTAATTCGTCAAGCGCCTTCCGGATGCTTACCTGAGCCTGATCGACTGTTTTTCCTTTAGCCATAGTGGCGCTAATTAAAAATAGTTCCGGTCCACGAGAAATCATGTCGTAGCCAACACCCACATCATTCACTACTTTTTCCTGCTTAACGAGCGTGCGATTTAAGCGGGCATTGTCATAACCATCCAGCACTGCTGTCAGAAGCTCTAAGGCATATGGCTCGGGGTCATCCAGCTTGCCAGGCTCGATACGGGGCACCTTCCAAGCCATGGTTAGTTGAGCGCTATCAGCTGGCGCCTTTACCTGAACCTGCTTAATCCCTTTTTGAGGGGGCTCAATTTGTGGCTTACGCACTGACAACTCATGAGCAGCGGCAGCACCGTAATACTTCTCCGCCATATTCAACACTTTTTTAGCATCCACATCACCGCTGATGACTACGGTTGCATTGTTTGGCTTATACCAACTGCGATACCAATCTCGCGCATCGGATGCTTTCATATTCTCTAAGTCATTCATCCAACCAATCACCGGATGGCGATATGGAGAACTCATATAAGCGGTTGCCATTAATGATTCGTTGAGCAAACTACTAGGATTGTCTTCTGTTCGTAAGCGACGCTCTTCCATGATGACCTGAATTTCTTTTAAGAATTCTGCATCATCAAAATTGAGGTTAGACATACGATCTGCTTCAAGCTTGATCACGTCTTCTAATTTTGATTTTTCAACTTGCTGAAAGTAAGCTGTGTAATCGCGCGAGGTAAATGCATTTTCGCGCCCACCGACCGCGGCTACCAAGCGAGAAAATTCGCCTGCCTTTACTTTGTCAGTGCCTTTAAACATCATATGCTCAAGCACGTGAGCCACTCCAGTCTTACCATTGACCTCATCCATGGAGCCAGCACGATACCAAGCCATATGAGCTACCGTTGGCGCACGATGATCTTCCCTGACAATCAATTTGAGGCCGTTGCTCAGCTGATACTCATTCGTATCTCCTGAATCAGGACCAGCAGCCCAAGTCAGCTGGGTAAATACAAAGAATAAAAAGGAAATTCGGAGTAAATTGGAAAGCATCTGCTAAATCACCATATCCCTAGAATTAAATTGATAAGATGCAAGGTTTAAATTGTATCGATTATGTTCGGCTTACGTAAAACCCTCGGATCCCTTTTCAAATCAAGCAAGGTTGATGAATCTTGGTTTGAAACTTTAGAAGAATCACTCATTCAAAGTGATGTGGGTCTACCTACGACTGAACAACTCATCACCAAACTACGCAAAGCAGCCAAGTCTGAAAAGGCTTCTAGTCCAGAGGAGTTGCAAGCCCTTCTCATTCAAGAAGTCAGCGCCCTATTAACTGCTATTGAACCTTTACCAAACCCACTCTTTACAAGTGATAAGCCTAACACCCCAGAGGTGTGGTTGGTTGTAGGGGTAAATGGAGCCGGCAAAACTACGACTATTGGCAAACTCTGCCGACTCTTTCAGTCTCAAGGTAAGTCAGTTCTTTTAGCTGCTGGCGATACCTTTAGAGCTGCGGCACGTAACCAGCTTCAGGAGTGGGGTGGACGCAACCAGGTTGACGTTATTACTCAAGAAGGTGGTGATGCAGCAGCCGTTGCACACGATGCCATTCATGCTGCCATCTCTCGCAAGAACGATATTCTCATCATTGACACTGCAGGCCGTCTCGCCACCCAGGACAACCTCATGGAAGAGCTCAAGAAAGTAAAACGTGTCATTGGTAAAGCACTTCCTGGGGCGCCTCACCACACTCTGCTTGTTTTGGATGGCAATACCGGACAGAACGGCTTGAGCCAGGTCAAGGCCTTCCATGCTGCTCTTGGCCTCACTGGAATCATTGTTACCAAGCTTGATGGGACAGCGAAGGGCGGAGTGATCTGCGCCCTCGCCCACACCCTACAAGATGGCCCAAAACCAGCCGTTCTAGCCTTAGGTAAAGGCGAGGGGATTAATGATTTAGCCCCCTTTACAGCAGGGCAATATTCATCTGAATTATTCAATTAAATCAATAGCTTATAGCGCATTAAAAGAACGTCAAAACCATTAGCACTCTCTTGACAAGAGTGCTAAAATAGATCTCTATTAACACCTCATATTTATAAGAAAAAATGGTTCAAAAGAAATCCGACAAACCGAATTTGCAAACGCTGCCAGTCGCGCAGACTGCGTCGGCGTCTGCATTTCCGATGCTGCCAACTCTTGGGGTTGGCACTCTCGATTCATACATTTCGTACGTTAATCGCGTACCGATGCTTAGTGCTGCAGAAGAATTACATCTTGCGCAGGAATTTCGTCGCACTGAAAATGTCGATGCCGCTAAAACTTTAGTGCTCTCTCATTTACGCTTGGTAGTTTCAGTTGCTCGTCAATATCTTGGCTACGGCATTCCGCATGCTGACTTAATTCAAGAAGGCAATATTGGCTTGATGAAGGCCGTGAAACGTTACGACCCAAATAATGGCGCGCGTTTAGTGTCGTATGCAATACATTGGATCAAAGCAGAAATTCATGAGTACATTCTTAAGAATTGGCGCTTAGTTAAAACTGCAACGACTAAAGCACAACGCAAATTATTCTTTAACTTACGCAGCAACAAGCCCACCTTGAGTGCGCTTACTCCGAGCGAAGTTGAAGCCTTGGCTAAAGCACTGGATGTCAAAGGTTCTGATGTTAAAGAAATGGAAATGCGCCTTGCTGGTGGCGATGTCGCTCTAGAAGGCGATGACAGCGATGATGAATCTGCTTACGCCCCTATTCAATGGCTAGCGGATAACTCACAAGAGCCTACTGCTCGCATTGCCAGCGCTGAAGCAGATGCCTTGCAAGGTCCCAAACTAGACCAGGCACTCATGGCTTTAGATGAGCGTAGTCGCAATATTGTGCAATCTCGTTGGCTGGCTATGGATGCCGAAGGCAATGGTACTAAGACGTTACATGATCTTGCTAGCGAATATGGCATCTCCGCAGAACGCGTTCGTCAAATTGAAACCGCTGCTCTAAAAAAGATGCGCGGCCTGTTGCAAGCAGCTTAATCAATCAAGAAGTTTGCAGGTAGCAAACTTCTTTAATTCCCTCACTCTAATAGTTCTTTTAAATCATGCGCCAAGGTCTCTGGACCTTGAGCGTGCTTGATATACAAACGTAGATGACCCTCAGGATCAAATGCATAGCTACCCGCTGTGTGATCCATGGTGTAAGAGCCCGGCTTAGATCCCGGAACCTTCTTGTAATAAATCTTGAAGTCTTTGGTCACCTTCTCCAAGGCTGCCTCATCTGCGGGACGCAAACCCAAGAAACGAGGATCAAACGCAGGGACGTACTGCTTGAGAATCTCTGCGGTATCGCGCTCAGGATCTACGGTGACAAAAAGTACTTGCACCTTATCGGACTGGGGCCCCAAGAGAGTCATGACTTGCTGCATTTCAGTTAAGGTGGTTGGGCAAATATCAGGGCACTGGGTGTAACCAAAAAACATTACCACCACTTTGCCCTTAAAGTCCGCCAAGGTTCTGACCTTGCCGTCGGGATCCACCAAACTAAAGTCTTTGCCAAAAGCAGTGCTGCCAGTGATATCAATATTTTTAAACTCTGGTTTTGGGCTGCAAGCAATCAATACGAAACAAAGAATTGCTAAAAAGCAAATGCGCAAAAAATTCATATGACTCTCAGAGGAAATAATGGTCTATCAAAAGCGCTGCAAAGAGTAGCGAAAGATAGGTAATAGAAAAGCGGAAGGTCTTTTTGGCTAAAGCATCACTGTAGGAAATAAACAAGGCAATGACATAGGCCAGGAACATTAAACCTAGGACGATTGCCGAAACTAAATACACCACACCACTCATGCCATAGATATAAGGCAGCATCGTAGCTGCAATCAAGATGAGGGTATAGAGAACGATATTCAGAAGTGTGAAACGCTCGCCATGGGTCACTGGCAGCATTGGCAAGCCCGATTGAACATAGTCATCGCGACGATACAAAGCCAGTGCCCAGAAATGTGGAGGGGTCCACACAAAAATAATCAGAACCAAAAGCCAGGCTTCTGCCGAAAGTGTATTAGTCACTGCAGCCCAGCCCAAAGCCGGCGGCATTGCACCGGATAAACCGCCAATCACAATATTCTGTGGCGTGGCAGGCTTTAGTAACCAGGTATAGATCACTGCATAACCAACGAAGGTAGCAAGCGTTAGCCACATTGTTAATGGGTTACAAAAATTCCACAAAATAATCATTCCGAGCGAGCCCAGAATGATTGAGAAAATAATGATGTGAAAAGGTGTGACTTCGCCAGTGGCTGATGGACGCCAAGCAGTGCGCTTCATCTTGGCATCAACGGCTTGCTCAATCAAACAGTTCACCGCAAATGCAGCACCCGCCAAAAGCCAGATACCTACAATGCCGCCAAAAAGCACTGGATACGGAACCATGCCAGGCGTCGCTAAGAACATACCAATCACTGCACAAAAAACGGCGAGCTGAGTCACTCTGGGTTTAGTTAAAACCCAATATTGACGCCAACGTGGCATAGCCACTGGTGCGCTTGTTTTAGAGTCGCTCATATTTACGCTATCTTCTTTTGAATGAAAGGCTTCCAAGAAGCCCAATAACTCATTCTGACCAAACAGAATATCAAAGCCGCAGAGCCGGCAGTGTGCAATAAAGCCGCTAACAACGGCCACTGAAACACCACATTAGAAATACCAGTGATGACTTGCAATAAAAGCACTCCTAGCAATAGCTTAGCCACTTGACTAAGGCTTGATAGAACTGGGGTTGCCAGCGCAAGAGCACTCCAGCCCAGAGTACCAAGTACAACCAATACCAGCATGGCAAAGAGGCGATGTGCCCAGTGGATTGTTTGCAGGGCCGCAGGGGAGATAAATTCTCCTTGCGCATTCAGGCCTAACTGACGCCAAAGAGTAAAACCCTCACTCCAATTGGTCTCAGGCCAAGCACCTCCTAAACACATCGGGAAATCAGGACAGGCTAGTACTGCGTAATTAGTACTCACCCACGCACCTAAAAAAATTTGGATGAATAAAACCATAAAAGAAAGGGCGAGGAGTTGCGCAGAAAGCGGCCGTACCCGAATGGTGCGAATTGCAGAGGACCTACCCTCCCATGACTGCTGCGCATACGCCGTTAAGCAAGCCAACAAGACTAAGGCCAACATCAGGTGTGTTGTAACAATGATCGGTTGCAATTTCAGGGTGACAGTCCAAGCACCAAAGGCGCCTTGAATGCAGACCAATAAAAGCAAGCCCAAGCTGCCGAGCAAAGGATTTTTTCCCAAGGACTTTAGTTTAGAAAATGCAATAGCCACTTGTACCAAAATCAATGTACCTACTGTCATGGCTAAATAGCGATGAATCATCTCAATCCAGGCTTTAATAATTGTGACCGGCCCAGTAGGCCAAGCAATCTGTGCCTGTTGTATATCGGTTAGCGCATGAAAAGGATTGGAAGTACCGTAGCATCCAGGCCAATCAGGGCAGCCCAGCCCTGAGTCAGTGAGGCGTGTAAATGCGCCAAATACAATTAGATCAAAGGTCATGAAGACCAAGACCCAATTGAGTTTTTGCAACAAGCTATAGCCAGGCTTTTTCCAAATGAAGAAGAGTGGTAGGCCAGCAAAAATAATAGCGATGGCTGCCAGTTCCAGAAATAAAAGGAAACTGGGCATTACAAATTCTCGCCTTTGTGATTTAACTTCAGAAGCTTTTCCAAGTCTTTCTTCATACTAGAAAATTCTTTAGGTGAATTGGTCACTGGGAAATACATCATCTTTGCCGGGCTTGGATCAATCAACTGAATTTGCTGTCCTACGCCCTCTTTATTTAACCAAGCCTCAAAATCCGCCTTCTGCTTTGGGTCTGAAGGCAACGTAAGCACCTTAAGCCCTGCCGTCTTTTCGTCATAAATCTTGAGGACTTGAGGGTCAACAGGCTTACCATCTGTATTAACCCAGATTAACTGCAAGCGTTCGCTTTCTCTACCCATGGCAACTTTGGTTTGGCGCATCAGAAATAAAGCTTCAATACATTTCTCATCTTTGATGTGGCATTCACCAGCTGGACGAGCAACCAAGAGAGTCCATTTACCCTGGAGGGGGGCGTCAAGCCACGCCGCATTGAACTCTTGGGCTGGATATACGAGTGTTCCGAAATTGGTTTTTCCACCCTCAGGTTTAATTACGTAATAAGCAAAGTAAGAGGCGAGAACTGGTGAGGCACAGGCAAGCAATAACAACAACATCTGAATACGGCCACGACGCGTACGCGCATTAATCGCAGATGCATCCACCTGTGAAGCTGGAATTAATAACTCTTTATCACTCACTCTTGATCCCCATTCACTAATCCCTGTCGTTTGTATTGCCGCAGGCCACTTAGCAACCAAAATAAAAATCCAGCAAAAGCCAAAGCAAACCACTGGAATGCATAAGCATAATGGCGATCGACCCCACTTGTCAGAGGCGCCCAATCGCGGATTAAGCCATCCTCTATGCCAATCTCAATCTCACGCAAGATAAAGGGCGCTTGACTCCAGCCATGTAACTTGCCTTCAGTTGTTAAATCAAAATTTTGCTCAATTCTTGGTTTGTTTATATCAGCAGAAATCTTGCTGCTCCCAAGCTCATAGACTTTTCCGGGATGAGCAAATACAACGCCTTCAATATTGACTACTGTATTTGGGGTTTGCACGGGTGGAAGGGTTTCGCGATTTTCATTATTGCGCGGCGCCCAACCCCGATTCACCCAAAGAACCTCATCCCTCCCTTCCAACCTCAAAGGCATCATCAGGTAAAAGCCGGACTGTGCAGTGGCGCTACCAACAGGAGGAATAGGTCTTGGCCTGTTATCCAGCCAAACTGCTGCCTCAGGAACATATCGCCCACGAGCAATCATACGACGCTCACTAGCCTCTTCCAAAGTCCATGGTGTTGCATTAGCACTTAAGATGGGCATTTGTTGGCGGGCCAGTAAATTCGCTGCCAAGGCAATTTTGGTATTAGCCCTGCTCAGTTGCCAGACCCCAGCACCACAGCCGATCGCAATCACCAGCAAGGCTGATAAAGTAGCAACTATGCGCTTGGCAACGAGGGCAAAAAACAGCTTATTCAATTGAGGGATTTGAGATGAAGTGGATTATTCCTATTGTCCTACTAATGATTGTTTTTAGCTTAGGATCGGCTTTGTATTACATGATGAAAGATAGGGGAAATAGCTCCCGTATGGTTCATTCACTGATGCTACGCATTGGGTTGTCCGTCGCGCTATTTTTAGGAATTTTGCTAGCCCACTACTTTGGTCTCATTGAAGCTACCGGCATCAGGGTGGGAACAAACTAGTCGCTAGCGAACAATACAAGAGCGCTGAAACAAATCGGGGCTTTAAAGCCCCGATTTGTTATTCAAACTACATCCAGTAAACAGCGATGTACAGACCAAGCCAGACTACGTCAACGAAGTGCCAGTACCAAGCAGCGCCTTCAAAAGCGAAGTGGTGTTTAGCAGTAAAGTCACCGCGAATCATACGGCGCAATACGATGGCCAGCATAGTGCCGCCAAGGAATACGTGGAAACCATGGAATCCAGTCAACATAAAAAATGTAGAGCCGTAGATACCTGATGTGAGCTTCAAATTGAGCTCATGGTAAGCGTGGTAGTACTCAAAAACCTGGAAGCACAAGAAGATAAAACCCAGGCCAACAGTTGCAGCCAAGCCGATAATAGCCTTCTTCATGTGGTTCGCTACCAATGCATGGTGAGCAATAGTAATCGTCACGCCAGAGCTCAATAACAATAATGTGTTGATAGTTGGAATCGGCCATGGGCCCATGGTGGTGAACTTCTCAACCAATCCAGCAGGACCATCATTTGGCCAGACAGCCTGGAAATTAGGCCAAAGTAATTTGCTCGTAACGTCACCCATCCAAGGCATTGCAATATTGCGTGCGTAAAAGAGGGCCGCAAAGAATGCGCCGAAGAACATGATTTCTGAGAAGATGAACCAAGCCATTGACCAGCGATAAGAAATATCAACGTTGACACCATTCTTACCAGCATTGGACTCAGCAATCGTATCGCCGAACCAGTTATACAGCACGTATATAACAAATGCCACGCCCGCAAGGGTAAGAGGGGCGCCCCAAGAAGCATGATTTACCCATCCAGAGATACCAAAGCCAAAAGCAACTAAGCCAAGTGCGGCCATTGCTGGATGTCTAGATAGTCCAGGGACGAAATAGTATGGGGTTGAATTGGATGACATCTTATTCTCTCTATTCAATCAAAAAATAATCAATGGGACACAACTGCTTTCACTATCAACAGGAGAACACCCATAAAAATCAAGGCGCCAACAACACCTGCAATGATAATGTGAACAAAACTAAGTGAAGCAACATCTTCCTGCAAACCTGATTGTTTACGCACCCCCAAGAAGCCCCACATTACGGCTTTCATAGACTGCATAAAACTACTTTTTTTCTTCACGACACCACCTTTGATTTTGGAGCCGGTGGTGTACCACCCGCGCCCAACTCAAAGAAGGTATACGACAAAGTAATGGTTTTCACATCTTCCGGGAGACCCGCATCGATCACAAAAACTACCGGCATCTTTTTTGTCTCATTTGCCGCTAATGTCTGCTCTTGAAAACAAAAACACTCTAACTTTGTAAAAAACTCTGTTGCGCTTTTAGGCGCATAACTTGGTATTGCCTGTGCTCGTACTTGGCGATTTTGATTATTAGTGACCTCATAAACAATCTCGGTCATTTCACCAGGATGCACTTCTAAAAAATTCTTTACTGGTTTGAAAGTAAACGGGCCACGGCTATTAGAGTCAAACTCGATCGTCACCGTACGTGCATAGTTAACTTGGGTATTACCAACCCTATTTGGGCTAAAGGCTCTGACACCATAGTCATTTTTGCTCGTTACAACATTAATCCCAGTCACCTCACACAAGGCTTTATACATTGGGACTAGTGCATAACCAAATCCAAACATCATTACCGCTGCAATTAAGAGCTTTAATAAAATCTGGCGATTTAGTGATTGAGTTGAAACCATCGTCATTGCGGGATTAACCCAACATACTCCGTTTAATCACAATACCAATAAAAAATATCAGTGACACACTCAAAAGAATGAGGCCCATCCTGCGATTCTTCGCAGCAAGGGCTTGTTTCTCTGAAGAATTAAATTCCTGCTTCATGCATTTGCTCAGCACTAGGCGGAGTTTCAAAAGTGTGGTGTGGTGCTGGAGAAGGAATAGTCCACTCCAAACCTTTAGCTCCATCCCATGGCTTCATTGGTGCTTTTTCACCTTGGCCGCGGTATGCAGGAAGCACGACGAAGATCAAGAAATAGACCTGCGACAAGCCAAAGCCCAATGCGCCGATCGAAGCGATTAAATTGAAATCAGCAAACTGGGTTGGATAGTCGGCATAGCGACGTGGCATACCAGCTAAACCCAAGAAATGCATCGGGAAGAATGTGATGTTAAAGAAAATCATGGAAGTCCAGAAGTGGATCTTGCCGCGAGTTTCACTAGCCATGCGACCCGTCCACTTGGGGCACCAGTAGTAGAAACCAGCGAACATGGCAAACAATGAACCTGCTACCAGTACATAGTGGAAGTGAGCCACAACATAGTAGGTATCTTGCAAACCGATATCAATTGGCGCCATTGCTAAGATCAAACCAGTAAAGCCACCCATCGTAAATACGAAGATGAAACCAATAGCCCACAACATTGGGGTTTCGAAAGTCATCGAACCTTTCCACATTGTTGCTACCCAGTTAAAAATCTTTACACCAGTTGGAACAGCGATCAACATAGTTGCGTACATGAAGAAAAGCTGGCCAGTGACAGGCATACCAGTTGCAAACATGTGGTGAGCCCAAACGATGAATGACAAGATCGCAATAGATGCGGTTGCATAAACCATTGAGCTGTAACCAAACAATGTTTTTCTGGAGAAAGCAGGAATAATTTCACTCACGATTCCAAATGCTGGAAGAATCATGATGTAAACCTCTGGGTGACCAAAGAACCAGAAAATATGCTGGAACATGATTGGGTCGCCACCGCCAACTGCGGAGAAGAATGAGGTGCCAAAGTGACGATCAGTCAAAGTCATCGTGATCGCACCAGCCAGTACAGGCATCACAGCAATCAACAAATAAGCAGTAATCAACCAAGTCCAGCAGAACATTGGCATCTTCATCAAAGTCATGCCCGGAGCGCGCATATTCAAGATGGTCACGATGATATTGATCGAACCCATAATGGAAGAAGCACCCAATAAGTGGAGGGCAAAAATTGCCATGTCCATGCCAGGACCCATTTGTGAGGTCAGCGGAGCATACATAGTCCAACCGCCTGCTGGAGCACCACCAGGGACAAGGAATGAGCTCAATAACAAGGTTGCAGCCACCGGCAGAATCCAGAAGCTAAAGTTGTTCATACGAGCAAATGCCATATCGGATGCGCCAATTTGCAAAGGCACCATCCAGTTCGCGAAACCAACGAATGCCGGCATGATCGCACCGAATACCATTACCAAGCCATGCATGGTTGTCAGCTGATTAAAGAACTCAGGGCGGAAGAATTGCAAACCAGGCTGGAATAATTCCAGGCGAATACCCAAAGCCATCGTGCCACCAGCTAATAGGCTGATGAATGAGAAGAGCAAATACATCGTGCCAATATCTTTGTGGTTGGTTGCAAACAACCAACGACGCCATCCGTGTGGCATGTGATCATCATGCGCGTGGTCGTGTGCGTGATCGTGGGTAGTAGAGACTGTACTCATGGATTACTCCGGTTTCGTTTTTATCTGTATTAGTTAATCTGGATTACTTGCCGCCATGTGCGGTCATGATTTCTTGGGTCTGAATCACTTCGCCTGTCTTATTGCCCCAGGAGTTACGGGTATAAGTAATTACAGCAGCAATATCGGCATCAGAAAGAACACCACCCCATTTCGGCATTGCATTTTTACCATTGAGCAAGATATTGAACTGACCCTCCTTAGGACCGTTCACTACTTTACTGCCATCCAATGCAGGGAATGCACCAGCACCTTTGCCATTCGGCTGGTGGCAAGCTGCACAGTTCGCTGCATAAACTTTAGCGCCGCGCTCTTTTTGCTCATCCAAGGTGTAAACCTTTGATGGATCGTCACCGCCAGCACCCATTGCTTTTTTCTTCTCAGCAACCCAAGCGGTGTAGTCCTCTTGTGACACTACTCTCACAACGATAGGCATGAATGCATGCTCTGCACCGCATAGCTCAGAACACTGACCGCGGAATGTACCAATCTTATCGGCTCTAAACCAAGTGTCACGAACGAAGCCCGGGATCGCATCCTGCTTTACGCCAAATGCTGGGATAGTCCAAGCATGAATAACGTCGTTAGCAGTAGTGATTAAACGAATTTTTTTGCCAACTGGCACAACCATTTCGTTATCCACTTCCATCAAATAAGTATCTGACTTAGGTGCTAAGTTATTGATTGCTTCACGTGATGTTGCCAAAGTGGAAATAAAATTGATGCCTTCACCCTCACCCTTAATGTAATCGTAACCCCACTTCCACTGATAACCAGTAGTCTTAATAGTGATGTCAGAGTTGGTAGTGTCTTTCATCGCCACAACAGTTTTTGTTGCTGGCAATGCCATGCCGATAACAATCAGCAATGGAACAACTGTCCAAATGATTTCAACAGTTGTGCTCTCGTGAAAAGAAGCGGATTTGTGACCCAATGATTTACGGTGCTTCAAGATGGAATAAAACATCACCCCAAAAACGCCAATAAAAATCACTGCGCAAATGACCAACATCATCCAATGCAACCAATGGATTTCTTGCATGATTTTGGTAGCAGGAGGCGCAAAATTCAGCTGATTAACAGCTGGGCCACCAGGCATATTCTCTGCTGCATGAGCAAATGCAGTACCAAAAGCTACTGCGAAATAGAGCGAAGCCCTAGTGACTTTTCCAAATAAATTCATCTTATTCTCTGTTTATTGTCGTGAGCAAAGCAGCAAAAATGCCACAAAATGCCCAAAAAACGGTCTCAAGCTAATACTTACAGCCGTGATTATAGGGTTAATTAAGCGCAAGAACAAACCGGGTTAACCCAGCTTGAACCAATCTTGGTCAAGGTTTAAATGATAGTAAGCACTTACACTTAGGCAGAATCTCACCTAGTCTTGCGCCCAATTTGATTTGGATCAATGTAAGCGACGTTGTCCATTGCCTTTGCAAGGTGCTTTCCAAGGACCCACGCATGCCCATAAACCACCTCTAAAGTGATTTTTTGCGGCAAACCCTCATTTTCCATCGCTTTGGGAGAGGTGGAATGCGCCAATTTCAGCGCACTCATATCTGCCAGCAATAAAGCAGGCTTCTCGTAATCCAAAGTGAGGTACTCCATGTCCATTACAGGATCAGAAAACCGCTCACCAAGCAAGGCATCCCCCATATCGTGCATATCCCAAGGGCTTAATAAATTCTTGAGCTTTAATTCTGAAAGATCCAAGGAGCGCAACTCTTTTCCGGTATCGGGCCCTAAATAGCTAAATGTGATTAAGCCGCCCTCGCGCAGAACACGCCAACACTCCTGCAAGAAGTGCTTAGGATCAGGTAGATCCTGCAACAAAAGATCACTGAACACTAAATCAACAGAATTGTCGGGAATATCAAATCTTCCAGACAAGATGTAACTTGCGAAGGGGCTAGTGTTGCTGGCAAATAAGGATCGCCAATTACTCAGCGCTTTAGCGCGCCACATTTGAAGTCCTGAAACACCTTTTTCGGTGATGCTAAAAATGCGCGCCCTTGGATAGCGCTGAGCGAGGGTATCTAAATGCTTACCAGCAAAATCGGGCACCACTAATATGCCTTTTACATCAAGCTTAACGATGTCTAATTTCTGCAGCATGCGATCTGCAATTTCATCTTGTAACCATCTAAGGGGCTGGGTCATTGGCTCAGTATACTCAGCGCCCCATGCGATTTCCAGAGAACATTTTTCAAGCCATTTGTGAACAGCTTTTGCCCACAGCTTGTATTGCTTGTCAGGGTTTCCAAAAATCATCTCTATGCGATCGTTGTCTCAATCAATTACGCGATGAAGGTTTATTGAACTATCAATGCTGCTACCAATGTGGCATAACACTTCAGGTTTCAGAAGTTGCAGAGCAATGCTGTATGCAATGCCAAGACTTGAGGCCCTACTTTGATGAAACTTATTGCTTGGATAGCTACGATGGATTGTTACAAACTCCGCTACATGAATTGAAGTATCAAAAACGCATTGCGTTTGCTAATGCACTTGGCAGAACATGGAACTTACTTCTGAGTAAGGAGCTTGAAGATATCTCTGCCGATTATTTGCTCCCAGTGCCCCTCAGTATTGAGAAGTTAGCACAGCGTGGTTTCAATCAAAGTTGGGAAATTGCTAAACGAATTCAATGTGGAGGGTATATTCAAAAATCACCTTATATGCTGCAGCGCCATCATTATGCAGAGCACCAGGCCGGCAGCACCTTAAGCAATCGCCAACTAGCCATTCAGGGAATGTTTTACCTTGAAGAGCGTTATGTTCAGCAGCTCACAAACAAGACTGTGATCGTGTTTGATGATGTGATGACAAGTGGCGCAACTCTTAATGAAATTGCGCGCATTCTGAAGGACAATGGTGTATCTCGCGTAATAAACTGGGTCCTACTCAGAGCTGCGCGACCAATCTAAAGAGTGCCACATGTTTAATATCGTTTTATTTGAGCCCGAAATCCCACCCAACACAGGGAACATTATTCGCTTGTGCGCGAATACCGGAGCAAAGCTACATTTAATTGAGCCGCTGGGATTTCCGATGGAAGATGCTAAGTTGCGTAGAGCGGGCTTGGACTATCACGAGTTTGCACGCGTCAAAGTCCACAAAAATTGGGCGCAGTTTTTAAAGGATGAGCAACCCGATTCTCAGCATCTCTTTGCATTGACTACCAAGGGTTCAGGAAAGTTTCATGAAGGCAAATACGCGCCCGATGATTACTTTATATTTGGCTCTGAAACCAAAGGCATTACGGATGAAGTCAGAGACTCGATTCCGATTGAGAATCGCATGCGTCTGGCGATGCAAGATAGCAGTCGTAGTCTGAACTTATCAAATACTGTAGCAATCGTCGTGTATGAAGCATGGCGGCAGAATGGCCTTGCTGGCGGTCAATAACAAATTGACCCAAATACTGTAATTACGATTCGATTTTAGGATCGCGCCCCATGAGTTTTTTAACAGCATCATGCGGCTTCAATTTTCCGGAGAGCACTTCACCCATCATCGCAGTAATCGGCATGTCAACTCCTAGGCGTTTTGCCAAATCGCCAACCGCCTCCGCGCAAAGCACGCCCTCAGCAACGTGACCAAGGCTTGCAAGAATCTCGGGTAGTGATTTGCCAGCGGCAAGCTCAAGGCCAACGCGACGATTACGGGAAAGATCGCCAGTAGCAGTCAAGATTAAGTCTCCAACCCCAGTCAATCCCATACAAGTTTCAGATTTGCCGCCTGCAGCTTTCACAATGCGCATCATCTCCGCTAAACCACGTGTGAGAACAGCGGCGCGTGCGTTTAGTCCCAAATCTAGGCCATCGCCAATACCTGCGGCAATCGCCAGAACATTCTTAATTGCCCCGCCTAATTCCACACCAATTAAATCATCGCTTGAATACACGCGCATATTGCCGTGATGGAAAGCGGTCTGCACTGCTTCACATAACCCGGGAGATTTGCTAGCAACGGTTAAAGCGCAAGGCATACCTTCACCAACCTCACGCGCAAAGCTTGGGCCAGATAAGGCGCCATATGAATGAGTAATGCCATGAGAATGAATCTTGCTCTCACGCTCAACAACTTGGTGCGGCAATAAAGCGGTATTAGGTTCAAGACCTTTGCAGAGCCAAATAATATTGAGTGGGTGCTCAGCAATTTCTAATGCTTGGGCGATTGTTTCTGAAAGCCCTGACATTGGTGTAGCGATGACCAATAAATCATCGCTAGACAGTCTTTTGATAGCAGTAGAAAAGTCACTCTCAAACTTGAGCTCCTCAGGCAACTGAATCCCTGAAAGATAAGCGCGATTTTCAGCGCTGTCTTCAATCTCTTTTAACTGCTGCTTGCTACGAGACCATAAAACAACATCACCCTCTTGGAGATAGCGAGCCGCTTGCGCAGCCATCGCCGTTCCCCATGCACCAGCACCAAGCAGTGTCACTTTCATGATCTGTGGGCTCGCTCGTTGAGCTTAGTGAGGCTTACTCTCAGCGGCTGCGCCATCCTTAGCGGCAGCTTCTTGTTGAGCTTGCATCAAACGATGCTCATACATGCCATGGAAATTAATCTCATTCAAATGAATTGGCTGGAAGCCTGCGCGACTAATTATGTCGGCGATATTGGAACGCAAATATGGATACAAAATTGTTGGGCAAGCAATGCCAAGCATTGGATCGATTTGCTCAACCGGAATATTGCTAAATTCAAAGATACCGGCTTGTTTTGCTTCCACCAAGAACAGAACTTTGGTGTCGACTTTCGCAGTCACGGTAGAGCTTAAAGCCACCTCAAAGATTCCTTCGCTTAATGGTGCAACAGAGATATCAATCTCAACCTGAACTTGTGGCTCAGAAGCAACCAACAAAATCTGTGGAGCATTTGGTTGCTCAAGAGATACATCTTTTAAGTAAATTCGCTGAATACGAAATCCAGGCTCTTTAGATTGATCGGCGCTTGTCTGAGGTGCTGAGGATTGTTCAGTCATTGCTAACTTTCTTTGTATGTTTAATCTATTAAGCCAATAAGGGATCAAGCTTTCCAGCGCGATCCAGTGCCACTAAGTCGTCATAACCACCAATGTGCGTGTCACCAATATAAATTTGTGGGACAGTGCGGCGGCCAGTGCGCGTCATCATCACTTCGCGTTGAGCTGGATCACGATCAATCAAAATCTTTTCGAGATTGGCAACACCTTTTTTAGCCAGCAACTTTTCTGCCATGACGCAGTAAGGGCAAACCTGGGTGCTATACATTGTTACTGAAGACATCGATTTCTCCTTACTTCACTAAAGGCAGGGCTGCTGCTTTCCAGGCCTGCACACCGCCATCTAAAGCACCCACTTCGGCAAAGCCCAGCTTTTGAGCTTCGGCTACGAGTTTGCGTGACTGAGAACCCGTTTCACAAACCAAGACGACTGGGTGCTTACGGTCTAACTTGAGCTTTTCAATGGCTGCAGTTAAGCCAGCAGCATTGGCGAATTTGGCACCAGGCAAATGGCCTGATTTGAAAGCCTCTTCCGAGCGCAAGTCCAAGACATATGCTTTGCGGCGATTAATCCAAATCGTCGCTTCGGTAGGCGATAAGCCTTTTCCGCCAATAAGCGTAGATAATGAGGGCAGGAAAAGCGCTATGCCTGAAACCAACAGCAGGGCAATAAGCGCTAAATTATCAATTTGAGTGAGAAAGTTCATCACCGGATTATAGAATGGCTCTATGAAACAACTTGTCCTTATTCGTCATGGCGAATCCGCCTGGAACCTTGAAAACCGCTTCACTGGCTGGGCGGACGTCGACTTAACCCCTAAAGGCGCAGAACAGGCCATCGCAGCAGGTGAAAGCCTCAAAAAGGCAGGCTATGAATTTGATGTTGCCTATACCTCTGTTTTGAGACGTGCCATTCGCACCCTCTGGCACGTTCAAGATGCCATGGATTTGATGTGGCTTCCGGTAGTACATAGTTGGCGCTTAAATGAACGTCACTATGGTGCGCTTACTGGATTGAATAAAGCTGAAACAGCAATCAAATATGGTGATGAACAAGTTCATATTTGGCGTCGATCCTATGATGTACGTCCACCGCTACTCGAACATGATGATGAGCGTCATCCTAAAAATGATCTCCGTTACTCAAAACTGAATCCTTCCGACATTCCTTTGGGCGAATGCTTAAAAGATAACGTTGAGCGAGTATTACCCCTGTGGAATGAATCTATTGCACCTGCACTAAAGGCTGGTAAACGCGTTTTACTAGTAGCACATGGCAATAGCATTCGCTCACTCATTAAGTATTTAGATCAAATGTCTGATGAAGCCATTATGGAAGTGAACGTACCTAACGGTGTGCCACTTGTTTATGAGTTAGATGACAACCTCAAACCTATTCAACACTTTTATTTGGATTAAAGCAAAAGAGATATGCGCCAATTTCTAAAGAATTTCGCCCTGATAGCCGTTGGCCTTATCGCCGGCGTAGCAGCCACGATCCAGCTCTCCGCGACCGCCCAGCAAAGCGCCCAGCTACCACTGGATGAGCTGCGCACGCTCTCCAATGTCTTTGCCCAAATTAAGCGCGAATATGTTGAGCCTATCGAAGATAAGCAACTGTTAACAGATGCTGTCAAAGGAATGGTGAGTAGTCTTGATCCGCATTCCACCTTCTTAGATAAAAAAGATTTTGCAGAAATGCAAGAGATGACTTCTGGAAAGTTTGCTGGACTCGGCATTGAAATCACTTCTGAAGATGGTGTAGTTAAAGTACTCAATCCAATTGAAGATAGTCCTGCTGCACGTGCAGGCCTTCAAGCTGGAGACCTCATTACACGCCTTGATGACAAACCTGTCCGCGGCATGTCTCTAGACAAAGCTGTGCGGACTATGCGCGGCGAACCTGGAACCAAAATTACTTTGACGGTATTTCGTAAAAGTGAAGAGCGCAGCTTTCCAGTAACGATCACTCGAGCAGAAATTAAAGTTCAATCAGTCAAAACAAAAATTCTGGATAACGATATTGCCTGGGTACGCATCACCAGCTTTCAAGAGCGTACCGTTCCTGATCTCGCCAGGAAATTGACTGATATTGCCAATCAAGATCCCAAGCTCAAAGGCATCATTCTTGATCTGCGCAACAATGGCGGCGGCCTATTACAAGGAGCCGTAGGGGTGGCTGCAGCATTCTTGCCTGCAGACGCAGTCATTGTCTCCACCAAAGGCCAGTCTCCAGATTCAAAACAGATCTTTAATGCAACACCAGCGATGTACCGCCTAAATGATTCTGGCGACCCTTTGGCCGGCGTTCCAGCAATATTTAAGAAATTACCTATGGTGGTCTTGGTAAATGCTTATTCCGCTTCCGCATCAGAGATTGTGGCTGGCGCACTCCAAGACTACAAACGCGCAACCATTATTGGAAAAACGACCTTTGGTAAGGGCTCAGTACAAACCGTTCGCCCTCTTACCAATGACTCAGCACTGAAGATTACTACTGCTTATTACTACACCCCTAGCGGCAAGTCGATTCAGGCTTTTGGCGTTAAGCCAGATATTCCAGTTGATCAAAATAAAGATGGCGATCCTGATGATGTATTAATCACTCGCGAGATCGATAGCGAGAAACATCTCCGCAATAAGCAATCTGCCGAAGATAAGTTGATTAAAGATCGAGAGCAACGTCGCCTTGAAGAGTTACAGCGCATTGAAGAGAAAAATGCCAAGAAGACTCCAGAAGAAAAAGAAAAGGATAAGAATAAGAAGCCGCCTGAGCTAGGCAGTGCAGATGACTTCATGCTTTCTCAAGCGGTAGCCTTTATTAATGGCCAGCCTGTGAAGCGTTCTTCATCCAAGCTCGAATAATCTTTTAATCTCTGCGGCCGGTATATGAATGACGAGCAGTTACTTCGATACTCCAGGCACTTGCTGCTTGATGAGATTGATGTTGCCGGCCAAGAGAAGCTACTCCACTCACACGTATTGGTAATCGGTGCTGGCGGCTTAGGAAGCGCAGCTGCGCCTTATCTAGCGGCAGCAGGAGTTGGCCATATCACCTTGGTGGATCACGATGAAGTAGAACTCACCAATTTGCAGCGCCAAATCATGCATACCGAAAGCAGCATTGGAAAAAGCAAAGTGGCGTCAGGGAAAGAATTTCTGCAACGCCTAAACTCCAGCATTCAGATTGAGACTATTAAAGCTAAAGCTACAGCATCTCTGCTCGATGAGTTATTGCCAAGTGTTGATGTTGTTTTGGATTGCACGGATAACTTTTCAACCAGGCACCTAATTAATACTGCCTGCGTTAAACATCAAACTCCGCTGGTTTCTGGATCGGCCCTCAAATTTGATGGTCAAGTGAGCGTCTTTGATGCACGAAATTCCAGCTCCCCATGTTATGCCTGCATCTTCTCTCCCGATGAAGAGTTTGAGGAAGTCAGTTGCTCCAGTATGGGCATCTTCTCGCCTCTAGTAGGAATCATTGGAGCCATGCAAGCTGCTCAAGCCCTACAGGTATTAATCGGTTTTGGAGAGTCCTTGGTGGGGCGTATGTTGCTTTGGAATGGGCGCACGACCCAAATCGATGAAATCCGCATTAGCCGTAATGCTGATTGCTCGGTATGCGGCTCAGCCCACTAGGCAACGCACAAAATCATTAAGACAGTAGTCGCTCTAAAGCCTTTGCCTGCTCTTCGGGCTCATACGCCTTCAAGACCCTAGCAACGCGGGCTTTTAATAAACCTACATTAGCCTGAAGAATTTCCCGCTTAACCAGCAATAACTGGCTGAAGTGCATTGAGAAATCGGTTAAACCCAAGGCAAGCAGTAACTTGGTTAATGCAGGATCACCGGCCATCTCACCACAAACAGCCACAGGCACATTTGCACGTTTAGCCTGCTCAATGATATTTGCCAATAAATTCAATATTGCTGGATGCAGGGGGTCATACAAATGCGCAACAGCATGATCCGCGCGATCAATCGCCAAGGTGTACTGAATTAAATCATTCGTTCCAATAGAAAGAAAGTCGAATCGCTTAATAAACAAAGGCAGCACTAAAGCAGCAGCCGGAATCTCAATCATCGCGCCAACTTGGATATTCGGATTAAATGCTTTGCCCCGCTGATGCAATTGCTGTTTCGCTTTTTCAATCAACCTAAATGTTTCATCGATCTCTTTAGCATGTGCCAACATCGGAATCATGATGCGCGCTTGGCCATGTGCTGATGCACGCAAGATTGCTCTGAGCTGTGTTAAAAAGATTTCAGGCTCGGTAAGTGACCAGCGGATCGCCCGCAATCCCAGCGGTGATGTACCTGTTTGTGAAATATCGCCACCGCCACCCAATGCCTTATCTGCTCCAACGTCGATGGTTCTAATGTTGATAGGCAAACCATGCATTAAATCCACTACGCGTCGATATTCTTGATATTGCTGCTCTTCGTCTGGCAACGCTTGCTTACGGTCCATGAATAAAAATTCAGAACGGAATAAACCAACCCCTACAGCGCCCAACTTCACCGCCTGAATAGCGTCTTCCGGTAATTCAATATTGGCAAACAACTCAATCTCAACACGGTCGGCCGTTTCTGTTTTCGCATGCTTTAACTGCTGGAGCTTACGAGCTTCTTTGAGAACCTGAGTTTGTAACTTGCGATATTCGGCCAGCAGCTGCTCATCCGGAGCAACTACAACAACCCCTCGATCCCCATCTAACACCAACCAATCGCCATGGCGAATCATTTCACTCGCATGGCGTACGCCAACTACCGCAGGTATTTCCATGCTGCGGGCCACGATCGCCGTATGAGAAGTCTTGCCGCCAAGATCAGTTACAAATCCGGTAAAGGCATGCTCTTTAAAACGCAGCATGTCATGCGGAGCAATGTCATGCGCGACGATGATTGATTCAATACCGATATCGCTTGTTGGCAAAAAATCGGAATCGTTTAATGGATCTTTTTTCTGGGCATTTAAAGCCTTAATGACACGTTCAGCAACCTGGCGAATATCGTTGGCACGCTCCTTTAAATACGCGTCCTCAATATCTGCAAATTGCTCCAGAAGATCATTGAGCTCAGTAGTTAAAGCCCACGCTGCATTTAATCGTTGCGTACGAATTAATTTAATCGGCTTCTCAGCCAAAGCTGGGTCAGCCAATATCATGCCGTGCACATCCAAGAATGCCGCCATCTCTTGCGGGGCATCTTTTGGCAATCCTTGGCGCAATTGTTCAAGCTCTAAACGAACCTGATCAAATGCATCCAATAGCTTTTGTGCTTCAACCTCTTCTTTGCCAGCTTCAATCAGGTGATGACTTACTTCTAATGCTGCGCGAGAAATCAGTACCGCCTTGCCAATGGCAATGCCTTTCGATACTGGAATTCCGTGCAATGCAAAAGTCATACTATTTACTCACCCTCACCAAATCGGTCATTGATTAATGCAGTGAGTGCCTGCATGGCCTCATCCGCTTTTTCGCCTACAGTCTCAAGGGTCACAGTACTGCCGATACCGGCCGCTAACATCATCACACCCATAATGCTCTTTGCATTAATTTGACGCCCATTACGTGACAAGAATATTTCACAAGGAAACTGAGCGGCTAACTGAGACAACTTGGCAGATGCGCGAGCATGCAGACCTAATTTATTGATGATTTCGATTTCTGCCGAAGGCATAGTGTGCTGGCCCTTATTTATTCTTGATTTACTTTTGCACCCAAGCGCAAAATTCCATGCTGTCCACCAGCGAGTGCTTTTTGCGCCAACTCTTCAAGACCCTCTCCGCGATGAGAAATACAACGCATCAGCATAGGCAGATTTAATCCCGCCAGCACAATGACGGGCGCATTCAATCCCGATAAAGGGCCCAAGGCCTCTAACTTAGAGGCTACATTAGCGGGGGTTGCACCCATCACATCCGTCAGGATGAGTACGCCGTTGCCCGTGTTCACACCATAAGCAGCCTTCATCACGCGATCAAAGCTTGCCTTGGTATCTTCATGAGGAGGGATGTCAACTGCCCGAACACGCTCAGGCAATACACCAAATGTATGCTCAGCAAACCCCAACATTGCGCTGGCAACCGGGGTGTGAGCAACGATGACAATTCCAACCATATTTATGCCAATGCTTTCTCTAGCGCTGCTAACCAAAATTGCGCAACATTAAAGTTGCTTTGGTCGGTAATTTCAACAAAACAAGTGGGGCTCGTCACATTAATTTCAGTGAGATAACCGCCAATTAAATCCAATCCAACCAAGAATAATCCACGCTGATTTAAAACAGGAGCTAATTTTTCAGCGATCCTTTTTTCAGTCTCAGTTAAAGGCATCGCTACGCCTTTACCACCTGCCGCTAAATTACCCCGAATTTCGCTGCCCTGAGGAATACGAGCCAGCGCAAATGGCACCACCTCGCCGCCGATTAAGAGCACCCGTTTATCACCCTGGGCAATTTCTGGAAGAAAACGTTGAACCATGAGAGTTCTTGCACCATTCTCACCAAGCGTTTCCACAATGCTCGCCAAGTTAAGGCCATCAGCACCAACCCTAAATACACCCATGCCGCCCATGCCATCTAACGGCTTAATCACGATATCGCGATATTCCTGATGAAAACGCTCTACCGCAGCTAATTCACGCGTGACCAAGGTCGGCGGAATAAGCTCTGGAAATTCTGTAATAGATAATTTTTCGGAATGATCACGAACAGCGCTCGGCTCATTAAATACTTTCGCGCCCTGACGTACTGCAGCTGACAACAACCAAGTGGTATTGAGGTATTCAATATCAAAAGGAGGATCTGTGCGCATGAGCACAGCAGAAAAAGATTGAAGTGTTCGAGACTCAAGATCACCCAACTCAAACCAGTTGGTGGAGCTAGGCTTAATCACCAAAGACTGGCAATCAGCCACTACGAAATTATCTCTCCACAAAACATTGCGACTTTGACAAAACCACAAGTGGTGCCCCGCTTCTTGTGCAGCACGCATCATTGCGAGCGTGGAATCTTTTTGAATCTTGAAAGATTCAAAAGGATCTGCAATAAAAAGAAGGTTCATTATTTCTATTGAGAGGTTAGTATTTTATTTATGCAGCTTCAGCATTAGGATCAGTTCGCTCTAGCTCCAATGATGCAGCAAGCAGCGCCAAGCGAGCAACCACGCCATACAGGTAGAAGCGATTTGGAGCAGCACTGCCTGGCTTAGCTCCTAGATCAGGCATTGAGTTTTGCTCGAAGGCCAAAGGTACAAAATGCATACCTGGTGCATTGAGATTCTCATCAGGGCCGCGGTCAGTATGAACGCGATAGAAGCCACCAATGACATAGCGATCAATCATGTACACCACCGGTTCAGCAACCGCTTCATTGACCTTCTCGAAAGTATAAACACCCTCCTGAATGAGCACATCGCTAACTTCAAGACCTTCCTTGACCACGCTCATCTTATTGCGGTCTTTACGATTCAAGCCCTTTAACTGCGCGGGATCATTGACCACCATCACGCCCATGCCATAAGTACCGGCATCAGCTTTTACGACGACATAAGGCTTCTCTTTAATACCGTATTCACGATACTTCTTGGCGGTCTTTTTCAAGACTTGTTCTACAGCAGCTTGAAGTTCGTCTTCACCCTTGCGCTCGTGGAAATTAATATTGGAGCAACTGGTAAAGTATGGATTGATCATCCATGGATCGATGTCAACTACTTTGGCAAATTTCTTCGCCACCTCTTCATATGCGGCAAAGTGATTTGATTTACGACGCACATGCCAGCCAGCGTGCAAGCCTGGCAGCAAGTACTGTTCATAGATATTCTCCAGAATCGGAGGAATGCCTGCGGATAAGTCGTTATTCAACAGGATCGAGCAAGGATCAAAATCTTTTAAACCCAGGCGTTGCTTCTTCAGACCCAATCGGGAGAGTGGCTCCATTAACAAACGATTGCCGTCAGGTAAATCAATCCAAGTTGGCTTCTTAATTTCTTCGGAGAAAGTACCCAGTCGAACATTCAATCCGGCTTGACGCAAAATCGAAGACAAACGGGCGATGTTCTGCAAATAGAAAGTGTTCCGGGTATGTTTCTCAGGAATTAATAATAAATTTTTAGCTTCAGGACAAATCTTCTCAATGGCAGCCATAGCAGCTTGGACAGCAAGCGGCAACATTTGCGGTGAAAGGTTATTAAACCCTCCAGGGAAGAGGTTGGTATCAACCGGGGCTAATTTAAAGCCAGAATTGCGTAAATCGACCGAACAGTAGAAAGGCGGGGTATGTTCCTGCCACTCCAGCCTGAACCAACGCTCAATGGTTGGGGTCGCTTCTAGAACCTTTGACTCTAATTCGAGCAAAGGGCCGGTGAGTGCAGTAATGAGATGTGGAACCATTCCACCATTGTAAGATTATTAAAAGAAAGACGCGGGATCCGAGGATCCCGCGCTTAAAACTGGGCAGCCAACCAGAGCCGCCCAGTGAGGGGTAAATCTACTGATTAAGACTCGTAAGCAGTCTCACCGTGTGAGCTGATATCCAAGCCTTCGCGCTCTTCTTCTTCCTTAACGCGCAAACCAATCACAATATCGATCAATTTGAAGGCTACGAAAGAAACTACGCCAGACCAAATTACAGTGGTAATCACGCCTTGAGCCTGGATCCACAATTGGCTAGCAATAGAGTAATCAGGAGCAACAGCGTTAGCCACATAATCCCAAATACCAGAGCCGCCTAATGCTGGATCAGCAAATACACCGGTCAACAATGCACCAGTAATACCGCCTACGCCGTGAACACCAAATACGTCCAAACTGTCATCTGAGCCCAAAATCTTCTTGAGACCAGTAACACCCCAGAGGCAAACTACACCAGCGATTAAACCGATAATGATTGAACCCATTGGGCCAGCAAATCCAGCTGCAGGAGTAATTGCAACCAAACCTGCTACGCAACCAGATGCAGCGCCCAACATAGATGGCTTGCCTTTGAGAACCCATTCAGCAACTGACCAGCCTAATACAGCAGCAGCGGTAGCTAAATATGTGTTCACGAATGCCAAGCCAGCAGTACCGTTTGCTTCAAGTGCTGAACCAGCATTGAAACCAAACCAACCGAACCACAAGAGAGCAGCACCAGTCATTACATAAACTAAGTTATGTGGCTTCATTGCTTCTTTACCGTAGCCCAAACGCTTACCGATAACAAAGGAGCCAACCAAACCAGCGATCGCAGCATTGATATGCACAACAGTGCCACCAGCAAAGTCGAGAACACCTTTTTGCCACAACCAACCAGCACGAGCAGTAATTGCCTCGAGTGATGCAGCATCTTTGATGTCATCTGGACCAGGCCAGAACCAAACCATGTGGGCGATTGGCAAGTAGCTCAAAGTGAACCAAATCACCATGAATACCAAGATTGCAGAGAACTTAGCGCGCTCAGCAAAAGAGCCAATGATCAAACAGCAAGTGATTGTTGCGAACACTGCTTGGAACGCCATAAATACATACTCAGGAATCACAACGCCTTTACTAAAGGTTGCTGCTACTGATTCTGGATTCATGCCACCCAAGAACAGACGATCTAATCCACCAATAAATGCTCCGCCTTCCGTGAATGCAAAGCTATAGCCATAAATAGCCCATAGCACTGTAATCAAGGAGAAGACCATGAAACATTGCATGCAGATAGACAAAATGTTCTTGCTGCGGGTTAAGCCGCCGTAGAACAAAGCCAAGCCAGGAAGCGTCATCAACAGCACTAGTGCTGTACAAACCATCATCCAAGCGATATCTGCTTTATTGCACTTTTCAGAGCAAAGAACTGGAGCAGGCTCAGCCGCAGCAGGAGTTGCTGCAGGAGCTGTTACAGCTGGCTTCTTAACTTCATCAGCATGCGCTGGCGAAGTAACCATTACACCAGTAGCACCAATGGCCAAGGCCATAGCACCACCAGCAACGAGTCGTTTCATCCAAGTTAACATTTTGAACCTCTCTTTAAAGTGCTGACGCGCCGGTTTCACCGGTACGAATACGAATGACGTGCTCAACTGGAGAGACAAAAATCTTGCCATCACCAATCTTGCCAGTACGTGCTGATTTTTCAATTGCTTCAATCGCACGCTCCAAGATGCCATCTTCAACAGCAGCTTCAATTTTTACTTTAGGTAAAAAGTCGACAACATACTCAGCACCGCGATACAACTCAGTGTGACCTTTTTGACGACCAAAGCCTTTAACTTCAGTGACGGTAATGCCCGAAACTCCCACTTCCGAGAGAGCTTCGCGCACTTCGTCAAGCTTGAAGGGCTTGATGATTGCGGTAATTAATTTCATGTGTTTCTCCGTTCAGAGTGGAAATTAGAAAGTTTTTGTAAGGTTAAGTACGCCTGTTGAGCCACCCAAGTTTTTACCTGATGGGCTTGAGTAAGCGTATGTGCTTCCGCTCTTGGCTGCATTGGTGCCAATATATGCAGCAGCCAAAGATAAACCGCCGCCGAAGTCTTTAGTTAGGCCTAACTTCCAGTCTGTATAGCTAGCAGTTGGGACACCAGCAACAACTTGTTGACCGGCAATCTTCTGGTAGCCAACGTGCGCGTTTACTGCAAGACCCCAAATTCCTGTGTCATAGTTTGCAGTCAAATCAGGATAGTAAGATCCGCTACTTTGGTTGTATCCGAATGTATTGGTCACTGCATAAGAAAATTTCAAGAAACCAGTAACTGGGCCAAATGTATAGTTCTGGGCAGCATAGATCTCAGTAGTATTTGGATTAACGTTAGGGCTTACGAAGTTGCCACTAGTTGGATAGTAATATTGCAGTACGCCGATATCGCTAGCAAAACCTTCTGCAATCAACTCTTTCTTAAAGCCAGCATAAAAGTCCATCTCGATGCCAGAAGAAACTGAAGGGCTAAGGTTATTAACCCAGGTAATGGAGCTATTCCAGTTACCAATGTACAAACCGCTCTCATGTGCGTAGTCAAATCCACCTTGAATAGCTGGTCTTAAATTTGACTGAGAAATACCACGATAGCGATAGTCGCTTACAAGACTTACGTTCGCTGTAATTGGGCTTACTTCTACCTCAGCTGCTGGCTCATCAGCCGCGAATGCTACAGTCGAAAGACCTGCCAACAAAGCTACTGCTGCTGCAGAGATTGCTGTCTTTTGCAAAGTTTTCATGAACTACTCCTTACTGGTTGTAATAAAAAAATGGGTTGAATGCTTATTGCATGGAGTGATATTGAATCCCCGGGGGTTCATGGCTTTGTCACAAATCCCCCAAATAAGGCAATTGCCCTTTTTTGGTGCTAAATATTGCACCGAATGAGTGAATATGGGGCATTTTTCGGGTTTTAACCCCTTTTTGGGCAGTTTTACGCATACAACTTAAAATACAAATATGTATCTTTTCTGCAACTCTCAATAGAACTGCGAACCCTCATCATGCAAAAACCAGGCGAAATTCTCGATCAAATCCAACGTATCGCAAACGATATGCAAAACAAAGTTGGTGATGCGATCCGCAATTCACCAGCTCAAGAAATTGAGAAGAACGTACGTGCCATGATGAATCAAGGATTTCAGAAGATGGACTTGGTAACGCGTGAAGAATTTGATCTTCAAAGTAAAGTACTTGCTAAGACGCGTGAAAAGTTAGAGGCGCTTGAGGCTAAAGTTGCCGTACTAGAAAAACAATAATTAAATGATCTTCTCTTCAGGCTACTCTGGAGAGAAATCACTAAAGAAATTTTCGTACTCTTCTTTAGACAACAAAGTTTTTGCACTCTCTGCACCTGGATTTGCATGCAAGACTGAGATCTGATAAATCCAGTTATCGCCATTCGGCGCAACTCGATTAATCCAACGAACGCGCATTAGTTGCTGCGATTTACCGTTGGATTTCAAATCCAGAAAATAATCTTTAATCGGTAAACGCTGTCGATCTGCTGTTTTATAAAAAGCATCCTCAACAGTGACATCGCCACCAGATGCTTTTGCCCTGTCAATTAAGTTAGCCTGTAATTGCGAAAGTAACTTACTTAGTGAGGCACTTTGATTGGCCGGCAACTGGATGGTGCTAACCGAGTAAATATCATCATCAATTTTTACCGCCTCAAGTGTCTGTAAGAGTTCTTGATCGAGATAAGGCATGCGGCGCTCTAATTTATCTGGCTTGCCAGGAAATAAAGCGGTATATCTTTCTTGCGGCGCTTGGACTGTACGCCAATCTAATTTAGGACTACATGCAATGAGAAAAATGAAAGCCGCTAGTACGGTGGCGGCCTTAGAAACCCGTCTAAACAACCCCAGCTCCGTGCGCCTGTTGATCTGCGTGATAACTTGAGCGCACCATAGCGCCTACAGCTGCATGAGAGAAGCCCATTTCATACGCCTTTTCCTCAAACATCTTAAAGACGTCGGGATGAACGTAACGCGTAACAGGTAGATGATGTCCTGACGGGGCCAGATACTGACCAATAGTGAGCATGTCGATATTGTGCTCACGCATATCGCGCATCACTTCTAAGATTTCTTCATCTGTTTCACCAAGGCCAACCATCAAACCGCTTTTAGTAGGGACATGTGGGAAACGTTCTTTAAAGTCTTTCAAGAGCTTCAACGAATGCAAGTAATCTGCACCCGGTCTAGCCTGTTTGTATAAACGGGGCACCGTTTCGAGGTTGTGATTCATCACATCAGGCAAACCGCTAGGCGCATGCTCAGCAAAAATATCTAACGCTTTATCTAGGCGGCCACGAAAATCTGGGACCAATACTTCAATACGAGTATTCGGGGAGAGTTCACGTGATTGAGAAATGCAATCAACATAGTGCATTGCACCGCCATCACGCAGATCATCACGATCTACGCTCGTAATCACCACATAGTTCAGTTTGAGCGCAGCAATAGTACGCGCTAAATTAGCAGGCTCTTTTGTATCAAGAGGATCTGGTCTGCCATGGCCTACGTCACAGAAAGGGCAGCGACGCGTGCACTTGTCACCCATAATCATGAATGTAGCAGTTCCTTTACCAAAACATTCACCAATATTCGGGCAACTGGCTTCTTCACAGACAGTAACTAACTCGTTCTCGCGCAAAATCTTTTTGATTTCAGAAAAGCGGGAGTTATTTGAGGCCGCCTTCACCCGAATCCAGTCAGGCTTTTTCAATACCTCTGTCAAAGGAATGATTTTGATCGGAATGCGCGCAGTTTTCTCGCTCGATTTTTGTTTACGTGATGCGTCGTAATTGAGGTCTTGGCGCGCCTCGATAGGTGTCTTGGTGTCAGGCTTATTTGTAGTCATGATGGCATCAGTTGCTTTTGTAAATGCTGCAAAAGCCTTTGGCTAATAGTGTCTATATTGTCCTTGATCCCAAGGGTTTGCATGTCGACGGTCTTTAAACCCTCATACCCGCAGGGGTGGATACGCTGAAAGGCCTCTAAATCGGTAGCGACATTCAGGGCTAGGCCATGATAGGAGCAGCTTTTGGAGACTTTGAGGCCCAAGGCAGCCACCTTAGCGCCAATCCATTCTGAGGGCACTCCTGACTGCTCAGAAATGTAAATTCCCGGAGCCCCCGGATGCCTTTCAGCCTTAATCCCAAAATCTGACAACGTATCTATCAGCGCCTGCTCTATACGAGAGACCAATTCTTTTACAAAGATCCCTAGACGCTTTAGATCTAGCAAAAGATAAACCACGATTTGGCCTGGCCCGTGATACGTAATCTCTCCACCCCGATCTACTTGCACGAGTGGAATTTGATTGCTGGGTGTATGCAAGTTACCCGCATCACCTGCCAAACCTAAAGTGAAAACCGGAGGATGCTCTAGGACCCAAATTTCATCGGGCGTTTCACTAGTGCGCTCTTTAGTAAAAAGTTTCATCGCCTCATATGTAGAGGCGTAATCTGCTAAACCCAGTTGTTTTACTAAAGCCGGCATGAATTAATTACAGAACAACACTGACTAATGGATGGGTCGATAAGGTTCTATACAGCTCATCCAACTGTTCACGACTAGTCGCGGTAATTGGCAAAGTAATGCCCAAATAATTTCCATCCTTAGAAGGGCGTTGCTCTACTTTGCTCTCGTCAAACGTAGGATCAAATTGTTTAGCAATATGCACTATCGCTGGAAGGTATTCTGGATTTGCTTTACCCATGACCTTGATAGGAAATAATGATGGGTACTCGATTAATGATTTTTCTTCGGCCATATAGTCTTTCTATTTCTAATTACTTACGATGACCTGGCATACCCAACCAGGCGCCAGTAATGATATTGCGAATGCAATGTAGGCGACGATGAAAGAAGTGATCTGCACCAGGCACTACCTGCACAGTCAACTCTTGGGGGCGCGCCCAATCTAAAACGTCAATCAATGGAATAGTTTCATCTAATTCGCCGTGAATCAAGATCGTATCTGCTGGAACCGGGGCCAGAGTCCATTTGCCTGCAGCGCTACCCACCATCACTAGGCGCTCAGCTGGACGGCCCAAATCTGAAAGCCTTTGAACTAAGTGACTACCGACAAAGCTTCCAAAAGAAAACCCAGAGACTACTAGCGGCAAGGTATTGGCATCCCCCAACCAGGATTGATTCGCAGTTGCCTCAAATTGACTCCAACTAGATGGTGTACGCATCCAATCGGTTACATGAAGCAAGTCCTCTAACTCACCAACACCATCATCATGAACACCCTCAGTTCCACCTACACCGCGAAAGTTTGGGCGCACACTCACGTAACCCAATTGGTTAAAAGCACGTGCCATGGTTTGAGCTACCTTGTTATCCATCGTACCGCCCATCAAAGGATGGGGGTGAGCAACGAGGGCCAAGCCACGCACAGCAAATGCAGGATCATTTTTTAATTCATCTGGAAGATCAATAGACATTTCCATTGATCCGACAATACCTTCAATATGAATTATTTTTGTACGACTATTCATAAAAAACTTTCAACAATTTGAAATAACTAGGCTAATTGCAAGCGCTCTACAGGACGCCCTTCGATTAAATGGGACTGGATAATTTCTTCAACATCATCCACGTCAACCATGGTGTACCAAACACCCTCTGGATATATAACCATGACAGGGCCGTCAGCACAGCGGTCTAAACACCCAGCCTTATTTACTCTAATTTTTCCTGGGCCTGCAAGACCAAGCTCTTTTACTCTTTTCTTGGCATAGTCAAATAAGGCAAAGGCATTGTGCTGATCACAACAATCTTCGCCATTAGCGCGCTGATTGAGACAAAAAAATAGGTGGTGTGAAAAACTCATAGAGAACTGATATTCATTAATGTTTTGGTTTAAATTCCACGGCACTTCGAACCATCCAAATCAGTGCCAGAGGTAACCATACTACGGAAACCCATTGCATCAACTCATTAAAGTGCAATAGACGCCCTTGATACCAGTGCCTAAGCGTCAGAATGAAATACGGATTGTCAGGTAAAACATTGACCGCAATGGTGGTGCCCAGCAAACAAATCAAAGCCAACCAAAACTTGATCATTTGCTTTAGCCTTAAAGTCCATCTTAATAAGATGCTGCCTATTACCATTCCCCAAAGGGCCCCGGCGGTTAGCCAAATCAAACTAAACTCGGCACCAAATTGAAGGGCGGTAAATAAAGTTTTCACCATCACCGTTAGACCAAGTAAGCCATTAAGGATGCGCCACTGGGGGGCTTTGGTACGCAATCCAAGGGATAGCAACAAGGCCACCCCAAGCCAACATAGCGAGGTGATTACGGCCTCTTGGATGACCTGATTAATCACTACGGTACCCCAATCAACCGAGCCAAATATGGCATGACCCCATACGCCCGTACCAAGCCAAGAGCTTTGTGGGTAAATTTGTGACCAGGGAAACAATAAGAACAGGGCACACGCCGCCCAATTAAGGCCGAACCATTGATCAAAACGCCGACGAATTGCACTTCCAGAAAGCCATTGCGGTCCCAGAGGAATCGCCAATAATCCACCTAACAGTCCTCCTAATATATTGGCCCACCAGTCCATCTGACTCGGTATACGAGTAGGAAGCCAAGACTGCAAAGTTTCTACACCGAGCGCCAGGGAGGCACTTAAGCCAAGAGCAATTCCAAGGGCTACATAGTTACGCCAACGAGGATAGGCGGCAAACATCACCAAAAATCCAAATGGAATGTAAGCCAAGATATTGACTGACACATCAAATAAGGTCATAAAACGAGGTAAAGGAGCATCCAACCAAGCCCAAGCAGAGATCCCATTCTGAAAATCAAAGTCAAAGGGATTCAGGCTTACATAGATAATCAAAAGCACGTAGCTTAAGCTCATAGCTCTCGCTAAGGGCATAGCCTGTAGTGGCCATACCAGCTTCCGAGGTCGTTGATCTTTTTGATCCATCCCACAATTCTAGGTCAGACCTTTCTACAATGGCGGAATGACTGCAAATTGCATCCTTGAGCGTGTTACCGAGACCAAATCAACCAATGATGATCTTTTGGTGCGCTGGCGCGCAGGAGAGCTCATTGATCCAGTGGCTCGTATTGCCCACAAACAAACTGCCGGCAAAGGCAGGGCAGGCCGTACATGGCTAGCCAACCCCGAAGACTCTCTTTGCTTCTCTCTCGCCTTTCCATTTAAAAGAACTCCCGCTGAACTCAGCGGGCTAAGCCTATTGGTTGGTCTCGCGGTGATCGCAGGTATTGCACAAGCTTGCAACCTGAGCGAGGAGGGGCTGAAACAGGCCGGCCTGCAATTGAAATGGCCTAACGACTTATTGCTTAACAACAACAAACTCGGCGGCATCCTCATTGAAGGCGGCCAATCAAAAGCGGGTGACCCTACTTGGATGATTATTGGGGTTGGCATTAACTTGCGTAATGCAGAAGCAATTGAAGCAAATCTGGATACTGGCCTGAAAGTGGGTTCACTTGCTCAACTAACAAAATCACTTCCTGATACAGAGTATCTCTGGCTCAAACTGATCGCCTCACTCGAACACAGTCTTGCCGAATTTGACCTAAATGGATTTAAGCCCTGCAAAGAACGTTGGATGAGTTGGGATGCCTATCGAGATCAAGCGGTGTGCATTTCTGGGGCCGGAAAAGATCCCATTCATGGCATTGCAAAAGGCGTGGATGAGACAGGGGCATTACTATTGGAACAAGAAAATAAAACCATCGCCATTCATGCAGGTGATGTTTCATTACGGATTCAATCATGAGCCTTTATTTATTTTTTGATGTTGGTAATACGCGCCTGAAGTGGGCGGCTGTGGAGTCAACACAAAATCCCAGTGCTCAACAAAAAAAGTTATGGGCATACTCAGGCTCTATTAGTAGTAAGTCTTTGCAATCAGCAGAACATCGAGCTGAGTTGGCGGACTATATTTCTAAAACCTTACCGAAGCCTGCAGCCATTGGTTTTGCCTGCGTTGCTGGCCAAGAAGCGATTACCAATCTCAAATCACTGTTTCCGCAATGGGGTGATCTTGATTGGAAGCAACTCAAGGGGGATAGCGCCTACACAGGAATGCGCAGCCTTTATCAAGATCCCAGCAAGCTCGGCGCTGACCGCTGGGCCGCGCTGATTGGGGCTCGCGCCCTATCGAATAAAAACACCTTGATTGTGAATGCCGGCACTGCCACTACTATCGATTTACTGGGCTCTAATGGCGTGCATTACGGCGGATGGATATTGCCCGGCCTTGGATTGATGCAAGAAAGTCTGGCAACCAATACTGCACAGTTAGGCCTGGCTAAGCGTGCGGAACATCATGGATTTGGATCCTCTACCAATGACGCAATTATTGGGGGTTGCGACGCAGCGCAAATTGGCGTAATTCTGTATGGCATACAGCATGCAAAAGAATTAAATATTCCCATCGAAAAAATTTGGCTTGATGGCGGAAATGCCAAAGTCCTTGGGCAAGAAATTACAAGAACTAATTTGCCAATCAAACAAGCTGTGGAAGTAACTGAAGGATTAGTACTTCGCGGTACCTGGGCATGGTTACTGCAAAACCTTTAAGAGCGGATCTTACCCAAGAGACTTGTAGTTGAGCGCTCGTATAGGAAAGGTATCGCAACTGCTTTACCACCCCAACTTTTTACCAGCTGGGTTTCAGCCAAGGTATCGATCTCATAATCACCGCCCTTGACGTAAATATCAGGACGAATTTTTTCAATCAAATTGACCGGGGTTTGTTCGGTAAACAACACAGTCATATCCACGCTCTCCAACGCAGCCAATAAAGCCTGGCGATCAGCCTCAGAATTAATGGGCCTGTCATCGCCTTTACCCAACATCTTCACTGAGGCATCAGAATTTACACCCACCACCAAGCTAGCCCCCAAAGCACGGGCCTGAGCCAAATAACTGGCATGGCCGCGGTGCAGGATATCGAAGACTCCATTAGTAAATACCAATGGCCTAGGAAGCTTTTCGAGGCGAGCGGCAAGCTGTTCTGGTGAGCAGACTTTTGCTTCAAATGAGGGGGGTGGTAAATGACTCATAGCCCAATATTAATGGCAATCTTGCAAGGCCAGCGATATTAGCCAGAATGTCTTAGACTTGGCCTCTCACTCGTGAATAAAAAAGGTGCGATATGCCCCGTTTTGTAATGAACTGCCTATTTGGGCTATTTGCTTTCTTATCTGGATTTCAGCTTGCCAATGCTGCGTCCAGTTGTAGCCCCCTGCTCTCACACACTTTTCCTCGCTTGCAGGATGAAGCGCCGCAAAGCCTTTGCCAATATCAAGGGAAAGTCATATTGGTAGTCAATACGGCCAGCTTTTGCGGCTTTACGAGCCAATATGAGGGTCTTGAGAAGATTTACGCCAAATACAAGGATCAGGGCTTTGTCATTCTAGGCTTTCCCTCTAATGACTTCGGACAACAAGAGCCCGGTAGCAATAAAGAGATTGCCGATTTTTGTAAGAACACCTATGACGTGAAATTTCCGATGTTTGCTAAGAGCACGGTTTCTGGCAACAACCCAAACCCCCTATTTAAGATGTTGATTGCTAAAACTGGCACAACTCCAAAATGGAATTTTTATAAATATTTAATCGATCGAAATGGTAATGTGGTTGATTCGTTTGGAAGCGTCACCAAACCTACTAGCAGCAGCATTACAAATGAAATTGAAAAGCTTTTAGGAGAAAAAGCTCAGTGAGTAAAAAAAGAATTGCCATTATTGGCGCAGGCATCTCTGGATTAGGCTGCGCCTACGCCCTAAGACAACATCCTGAATTTGACATTACCGTATATGAAGCTGGCGATCACATTGGCGGTCACAGCAATACAGTCGATATCACTTGCAACATCGGTGGCAAAGACATCACACATGGCGTAGACACTGGTTTCCTGGTATTCAACCGCAAGACTTATCCACGTCTTGTGCGTTTATTCGAAGAAATTCAGGCGCCAGTAGCTCCATCAGAAATGTCCTTTTCAGTATCGATTGATACGGCCGCCAAATCTGGGGCAGGAAAAAAGATTGAGTGGGCTGGTAATGACATTAATTCTTTTTTTGGACAAAGATCCAATCTTCTCTCACCATCATTTTGGAGAATGGCCTATGACATCTTGCGCTTTAATCGTTTAGCCACTCAGCTAGCACATGATCAAATTGAAGCTGGTCATCTATACAAAGAGCCTGATGAAAAAATTGCCGATTTTTTAAAGCGCCATCGCTTTAGTCAAAGCTTTAAAGAGAATTACTTTCTCCCTATGATTGGTGCCATCTGGTCTTGCTCAGTCGAACAGATGCTAGAGTTCCCCATTCAAACCATGGTGCGCTTTTGCCATAACCACGGACTGCTACAAATCCAAAACCGCCCTCAATGGTTAACCATCAAAGGTGGTTCGCGTGAGTATGTAAAGCGACTTGTGGCGGCGCTAGAAAAGCATGGGGTGGCCATTAAAAGGGAATGTGTCCTGCGAGTAAATACGGGTCATGATGGCGGGCAAGTTGAAGTTATTAGTCAAGCTGGCTCGGCCTATTTCGATGAAGTCATCATGGCCTGTCACAGCGATCAAACCCTAGATTTAGTGCATGGCATTGATCAGCAATCAAGAAATATCCTAGCATCAGTTCCATACCAAAAGAATCGAGCAATATTACATACCGATATTCGTTTTTTGCCAGATGCAAAACGTTGCTGGGCTGCCTGGAATTACACCGCTAAATCCGGTGCTAAACCAAATACAAAACAACATGTCAGCGTTAACTACTTAATTAATCGCCTGCAACCACTACCAGACCAACTTCAAGATACGCAAATTATTGTGAGCTTAAATCCCTCGGAAGAGCCGGATCCAAAACTAGTGCATCAAGAGATTCACTACTCACACCCTGTCTTTGATATGAATGCAATACAGGCGCAGAAAGAGTTGCCCTTAATTCAGGGCACATCATCCATTTGGTATTGTGGTGCCTGGACCGGATTTGGGTTTCATGAGGATGGCTTGCGTTCCGGTGAATTAGTTGCAGAAGCTTTAATTGAAAGCATTCGTCAACCGATCAAAACCGAACAAGATGTGTAATTAATGTCCGATGCCAAGATTAACTTCGGAGTAGTAAAGCACCAGCGCTTGAGGCCAGCTAAGAATGCCTTTGGTTATGGAGTATTTACTATCTCCATCCCTATGCGCGCACGTAGCGTTAATCCAAATTTACTCAGTCAAAACGGCTTAAGCGATAACCGCTGGGGCCTCTGTGCATTTTTTGATAAGGACCATGGCCTAGGAGAATCGAATAGCCTTGCCTGGATCGAAAAGATTCTTGCGGATAATCATGTACAAGATATCGATGGGGAAATTTGGCTACAGACTTTTCCAAGAGTATTAGGTTACGTCTTTAATCCGGTGAGCTTTTGGATCTGCACGCGTGCTGATGGCAAAGTACAAGCGGTACTGGCTGAGGTCAACAATACCTTTGGCGAGCGTCATTGCTATTTACTAGCTAAAGATTCGGGTGAAGCGTTGCACTCAGGCGAAACACTCAGTAGCAAAAAGGTATTTCATGTTTCACCATTTTGTGCGGTACGTGGAGACTACCATTTCCGCTTCTTATTTCCGCAAGATAGCAGTAGCGGCAAAAACAATGTCTGTCGCATTGAGCTGCATGAGGACGGCCAACCCCTTATTAATACCAGTATTAGTGGCACCAGCCGCCCATTAAGTCGGGCTAATCTCATTCTGGCGCTACTACGTTATCCATTAATGAGCTTGGGTGTCATTTTCCGTATACATTGGCAAGCATTGAAATTATGGGTAAAAGGTGTACCCTTTCACTCAAAGCCTAAACCACCAGAACTTGAAGTTAGCAGATGAATCGCCCAGGACAATCCCTTCTCTCCAGACTCAATTTTTCTCGCCCACATGAGCGGGATAACGCTTCGCCGCAACACCAAATTAAGGCTAAGGCACTCCTAACGCTCCTGACTAAGCTGGGTAGTGGTCATTTAAAGCTCACCCTTCCGAATGGCGAGAAGCGCGAGTTTGGTATTCAAAGCGATACATTACATGCTGAAATCCATATCTTGGAGTGGTCAGTATTTAAAGAGATCATGTCCCACGGAGATATTGGATTTGCCGAGAGCTACATTCAAGGCAAATGGAATACTCCGGACCTCAAAGCGCTGCTTGAGCTAGCTATACGCAACCGAACCATTTTGGAAAAAGCCATCTACGGCAATTGGTATGGTTCGATCTTTTATCGTCTAAAACATTGGTTGCGAGATAACAGCAAGGCGGGAAGCCGCAAGAATATCCATGCGCACTATGACCTAGGTAATGCTTTTTATACGCTGTGGCTTGACCCAACGATGAGCTATTCGAGTGCCTGGTTTTCTGAAGGCGATAAGCAGGCTTTAGCTGATGCACAGCGAGCAAAGATTGGACGCATTCTGGACTCCTTAAAAACCTCGCCAGGGGATCACATACTTGAAATTGGCTGTGGCTGGGGCGGGGTCATGGAAGAATCTCTTCGTCTCAATAGAGCGATTACTGGCCTAACTCTGTCTACAGAGCAAAAAGCATTTGCAGAGAAGCGTTTGCAAAAAGTGCAAACACAATCTTCCAACTCTTCCAAATTTGAAGTGCGTCTTCAGGACTATCGTGATTGCCAAGAAAAATTTGATGGCATTGCTTCCGTCGAAATGTTTGAAGCAGTTGGAGAAAAGCATTGGCCAGAGTATTTTGAAACGATTGCTCATTGCCTCAAGGCGGGTGGCAAAGCTTGCATCCAGACGATTGTGATTGCAGAAGATCTTTTTGATCGCTACAGACGCAATACTGATTTTATTCAGCAGTATGTATTTCCTGGAGGTATGCTGCCTTCCAGAGCAAGCTTTAAAGCAAGCGCTGCTAAAGCTGGATTACAAATTGATGACGAATTCGCCTTTGGCGGAGATTACGCAAGAACACTTTGCTTGTGGCGTGATAGCTTTAATCAAAAACTGCAAGAAGTTCGTCAACTTGGCTTTGATGAAGCGTTCGTACGCCTTTGGAACTTCTACCTCATGTATTGCGCCGCCGGCTTCACAGAGCGTAATATCGATGTAGTGCAATTTACATTGAGCCACCAACCATCACCAGCATCTTCTGATGCATTAAGCGCATGAAACAACAAGGCATTGATCACTTCTCAGGCAAAAGAGTCTGGGTCATCGGCGCATCGAGTGGCATTGGCGAAGCTTGTGCGAAAGCCCTTCTTCTCCAAGGCGCTAAAGTAGCGCTTTCTAGTCGAAGAGCCGAACGGTTAAATCAAATTGCCCTTACTGCAGGAGTTGATCAAGCCCTCGTTATTCCATTGGATGTTACAGACGATGTCCAGCTACAAGATGGCTATAAAACCATTGTGAGCGCCTGGGGCGGGGTTGATCTCCTCCTTTTTGTATCGGGCATGTATGTACCACTACGCGCAGACAATTTTGATATCAAGGTTGCCGAGAAGACCATTGATGCAAACCTTTTAGGGCCCATGAGAGCGGTTGCCCTAGTGGTACCGGAAATGCTTAAAGCTCACTCAGGACATATTGCTATTGTTGGTAGTGTTGCGGGTTATAGCGGCCTGCCGAAAGCCTTGGCGTATGGCCCTAGCAAGGCTGCCATCATTAACTTTTGCGAGAATTTATATTACGACTTACTGCCAACCGGAGTTAGCGTACATATGATTTCGCCGGGATTCGTAGCTACTGAAGCTACTGCAAAAAATGATTTTGAAATGCCGGCTCTCATCAGTGCCGAAGAGGCAGCTAGCGAAATATTGGCTGGCATTCAGACTGGGGAGTTTGATATTCACTTCCCTAAGCGATTCACAAGATTCTTAAAGTTTCTGAGAATCTTGCCTTACCCAATCTACTTTTGGATTGTGCGCCGCTTCGTCAAAATTTAAGCCGAGCTAAAACAGTACACAGCATCACTTCTTTTGAAGTTACTGCTTGTACTTATCTTTACGAATTTTCTCTTCCAAGTAATCCATTACTGCGATTGCTTTAGCTTTAGACCCAGCAATAGACGGTGAAGTAACGTACTTACCTTGCATCACAATAGTCGGTACGCCATCAATACGATAGGCTTCGGTCAATTGCTTGGCGGCACGCGCTTTAGAAACTACGGCAAAAGAGCGATAAGTTGCCAAGAAGGTATTGCGATCAACACCCTGGGACGCAACCCAATCCGCAATCTCTGTCTCAGTCAAAAGGCGCTTATTTTCTTTGTGCATCGCGTACATGACTTTTTCATTTAAGGCATCAGCCTTACCCATCGATTCAAGTGCGTAATACATTTGGCTATGGGGTAAGAAATCGTCACGGAAAGCTACGGGAACTCTTTTAAAGACAACGTCTTTAGGTTGGCGCTTTACCCAGCTACTGAGCTCAGGCTCAAAGTCATAGCAATGCGGGCAACCGTACCAAAAGAATTCAATAACCTCTACTTTTCCCTTGGTTTCTACAGGCTGCGCAACAGGCAATATGCGGTAATCAAAACCTTCTTCGATTTTTTGAGCTTGCGCACTAGCAAAACCACTTAAAGAAAGAAGTGCTAATAAGGTAATGAATCTTTTGCTGTATGAAATCATGATTTACTGGATTTGATTAAAGTTGGTTTAATGCCAATACCACTTAATTTATCTCGTACTGCGTTACTCTCATCAACGCTGTTATATGGACCTACACGAACGCGCCAGAGGGTATTACCGTCGCTTGTTACTTCGCTTAACTGAGCCTGAATTCCCTGAATGGCCAAATTAGCTTTTTGCGCATCTGCATCGGCACGCTTTGTAAATGCGCCCACTTGCAAGAAATAAATGGAATCTGATTTACCTGCAGGAGATACGTCTGCTGGCTTATCAGCAGCTTTCTTGCTGTTTACCAAATCACCTATCGGATCTGTTGAGGCTGGAGTAGCTGATTTACCCTGCAGGGGCTTATTTAAATCAACCGGCTCAGCAGGAGCAGCCGTTTCACCTTCAGCAGGTGCTGTAGAAGGCTTAATGATCAAAGGCAGACTTGGGGCACGCATCCCCGGTCTTTCTTGGGGGGTATTTTTAGAAAGATAAAAGGCAATGACAAAGGCGATTCCAAGACCGACGCCCAAACCCAAAATAAAGCCGAGGATAGTGCCGCCGTATTGGGAATTCTGTTGATTCGGTGTTTTCATCATTTCCTCATCTTACATCTTCACTTCATAGCTCGCCATTACATCTTTATTGGCGCTGACACCCCGAGTACTTTTAAGCCATTTTGCAGAACCTGGCGGGTTGCTAGCAGTAATGCAAGACGCGCTTGTTTTAAGTTCTGATCGTCAACCAATACACGATCCGCGTTATAGAAGGTATGGAAATCACCAGCTAAGTCACGCAGGTAAAAAGCCAATGCATGCGGTGCCAATTCTTCGGCAGCGGATGTTAGAACTTCTGGGTATTCCGCCAAACGACGCAGTAAATGATCAGATGCTTTACTTTGTAGGAGCGATAAATCAGCGTTAGCTAAATCCGATATTTGGCCACCCCACTGCTGCAAGATTGAATTAATTCGCGCATGCGCATACTGAACGTAGAACACTGGGTTCTCATCGTTTTGCTGCAAGGCTAAATCAATATCAAAAACAAACTCGGTATCTGCCTTACGCGAGATCAAGAAAAAGCGCACGGCATCACGTCCACGCTGCAAAGCCAACTCTCTCTCTTCAGGCGTCATCTCCGGAGTAACACCACCGGACCATTCAACCAAATCACGCACGGTTACATATGAACCAGCACGCTTAGAAATTTTGACTTCTTCACCATGACGCATGACGGTAACCATCTTATGCAAAACATAATCTGGGTATGTTTTAGGGATATCCCAACCACGCTTTTGTGCCACGCCCTGTAAGCCTGAGCGCACCCGAGCAATCGTGCCATGGTGATCGCTACCCTGCACGTTAATGACTTTCTGAAACCCACGATTCCACTTACTGGTGTGATACGCCACGTCAGGTACGAAGTAGGTAAAGCTACCATCAGACTTACGCATCACGCGATCTTTGTCGTCACCATCATCCGTGCTCTTCAACCAAAGAGCGCCTTCGGATTCGTAGGTCTTGCCAATGCTTTGCAGATCCCCAACAATTTGTGCAACGCTACCATCGGTATATAAAGAGGACTCTAAGTAATAGCAATCAAATTTAACGCCGAAGGTTTTTAGATCAATGTCTTGTTCGTTGCGCAAATAAGCAACTGCGAATTGACGAATTGCTTCAAGATCATCTTTAAATTCTGGAGAGACTTTAAATGCGCTAGCAATCTCCGCAATATATTCGCCGTTATATGCCTGCTCAGGCCACTTGGCATCTCCAGGCTTGAGACCTTGTAAACGAGCTTGAACAGATAAGGCTAAATTAGCAATCTGAACACCGGCATCGTTGTAATAAAACTCACGATGAACTTTGATTCCTTGGGTCGCTAATAAATTGGCTAAGGCATCACCCAACGCCGCTTGTCTACCGTGGCCAACATGCAATGGGCCAGTTGGATTGGCAGAGACAAACTCAATCATGGCGTTTGGCACAGACTCACCGGCTTGCACAGACTCACCAAAATGCGTGCCAGCAGAAAGTATCTCCTGAACTACAGCAGTCTTAGCGGCATTACTAAGGCGGAAATTAATAAAGCCAGGGCCAGCGATTTCACAAGATGCAATCAGCTCATTAAAGCCTGCTTGCTGCTGCAAGCGCTCCACCAAAGCTTGCGCCAGCTCACGCGGGTTCAGTTTCCAAGCTTTAGCAAGCTGGAGAGCGATATTACAAGCGACATCCCCATGGTCAACAGCCTTTGGGCGCTCTAGACGGGGGGCTGAAGGCTCTCCTAGGCCGCGTTCCTGAGCCAAGCCTGCAAGCGCAGCACTCAGCATTTCAATTAAGCGATTTTTATTAGTCGACAACATAGATTAGTGAGTTTATCAGGTGGTAAGCTATCGAAATGATCTATCAATTTCGCTCAAAGGCTGGTCCAGATGTCATCATGCTGGCGGATCTGACTAAGCGAATTTTTGATATTTTGGGGCGCCCCCTAGAGCCTCGGGGAATTTTGACTGTTGAGCAACTCCCAGACCTCATCACCGCACTGGAAACTGCCATCCTCAAAGATCTTGAGGAGCGAGCCAAAGCAAATGACGAGTCCGAGAAGGGTGCTGAGAAGCCTAAGCTAGCCGATCGCCTTGGACAGCGAGCCTACCCGTTTCTAGAACTCATGAAGCAGTCCAAGGCCAAAGACGAACCCGTCATGTGGGGCGTTTAATCTAGCAAGCTCGCTAGCTGACGACGGGTGTCCTCAATGCTTTGTCCACGGCGTGTAGCCAAGTCTTCAACCTGATCATCCGATAGCTTGCCTACATTAAAGTAGCGCGCATCCGGGTGAGCCAAATAAAAACCACTCACACTAGAAGCTGGATTCATAGCCATCGACTCGGTCAGAGTCATGCCAATATCTTCAGAGCCAATGACTCGCAATAAATCTTCTTTAACTTCATGCGCAGGACAGGCTGGATAACCAGGCGCTGGACGAATGCCGCGGTATTCCTCATTGATCATTTGGTCATTGGTCAAAACCTCATCTGTTGCATAGCCCCACAGATCAGTGCGAACACGATGATGCATGAGCTCAGCAAATGCTTCAGCTAAGCGGTCAGCCAAAGCCTTCAACATAATGGCGCTGTAGTCATCGTGCTTTGCTTGAAACTCAGCCACTTTCTTTTCAACACCATGACCAGTAGTCACTGCAAAACAGCCAAGGTAATCAGCTATACCAGAATCTTTTGGCGCTACGTAATCCGCTAAACAACGATTAGGTCTGCGTACTCCCTCTACTACCGGACGTTCAGACTGCTGTCGCAAGTTATGCCATACAAACAAAGGGTGTTCTCGAGCTTCGTCGCTATACAAAACGATATCGTCACCCACTGTATTAGCAGGATAGAAAGCCACTACCGCATCGGCTTGCAACCATTGCCCCTTAATCAACTTATCAAGCAAGTCTTGGGCGTCTGCAAAGACTTTGCGCGCCTCAACACCAACCACCTCATCATCCAAGATCGCCGGAAACTTGCCAGCCAAATCCCAAGTCTGAAAGAAAGGTGTCCAATCGATATATTTAGCAATATCGCTCAGCGCAAAGTTTTTAAATATACGACGACCAATAAACTTTGGCTTCTCTGGAACATATGCAGACCAGTCAATCATCTCGCGATTTTTACGGGCTGCAGATAAAGAAATTGTTGGCGCTGCTTTCTTGTTTGCATGTTGCTCACGAATACGCACATAGTCATCGCGTAAATCTTGAATAAATTTCTTGGCACTTTCATCGGACAGCAAGCTGGAAGCTACTGAAACCGAACGAGATGCGTCAGGCACATACACCACGGGGCCATCGTAGTGTGGGGCAATCTTCACTGCTGTATGAACGCGTGAAGTTGTTGCACCGCCAATCATCAATGGAATTTGGCGCTCGCGGAACCAATCATCACGTTGCATTTCTTGTGCAACATAAGTCATCTCTTCTAGCGAAGGTGTAATCAGACCAGATAAACCAACAATGTCTGCATTCTCTTCTTTGGCACGCTTGAGAATCTCTGCGCAAGGAACCATTACACCCATATTGGCTACTTCAAAGTTATTACATTGCAGAACAACGGTCACAATATTTTTACCAATATCGTGAACGTCGCCCTTCACAGTGGCCATGACGATCTTGCCCTTAGCTTTAGCTTCGCCGCCCGCCGCAATATGTTGACGCTTTTCTTCTTCGATGTACGGAATCAAGATGGCAACTGCTTGCTTCATCACGCGCGCACTCTTAACCACTTGAGGTAAGAACATCTTGCCGGCACCAAATAAGTCGCCCACGACATTCATACCATCCATCAGGGGGCCTTCAATGACCTCAATAGGTCTGCCGCCAGCGCCCATAATTTCAGCGCGCAACTCTTCGGTATCTTCTTCAATAAAGGTAGTAATGCCATGCACTAAAGCATGGGTTAAACGCTCGCGCACTGGGGCTTCACGCCATACCAGGTTCTCAACCTGTTTAGCGCCACCACCCTTAAATTGATCGGCAATATCTAAGAGACGCTCAGTCGGCGTCTTGCCATCTTTTTCTTTAAAACGATTGAGAACTACATCCTCAACGCGCTCACGCAGCTCAGCATCCAAATCGGCATACACACCCAACTGACCAGCATTCACAATACCCATATCCATACCCGCTTGGATAGCGTGATACAGGAACACCGTATGAATAGCTTCTCGAACACGATCATTGCCGCGGAAAGAGAAGCTCACGTTGGAAACGCCACCGCTAACCTTGGCACCCGGCAGATTTTCTTTAATCCAGCGAGTGGCATTAATAAAGTCGACAGCATAGTTGTCGTGCTCTTCAATACCAGTAGCGATTGCAAAAATATTTGGGTCAAAAATAATGTCTTCAGCTGGGAAGCCAATTTCATTCACCAAGATCTCATAGCAACGCTGACAGATCTCGGTCTTACGCTTAAACGTATCCGCTTGACCCACCTCGTCAAAAGCCATCACTACAGAAGCAGCACCATAACGACGAATTAAACGTGCTTGTTTTCTGAAGGGCTCTTCACCCTCTTTCAGGGAGATTGAGTTAACAATTGGCTTACCTTGAATACACTTCAAACCCGCCTCTATGACACTCCACTTTGAGGAGTCAATCATGATGGGAACGCGTGCAATATCAGGCTCAGAGGCGATCAGATTGAGGAAGCGTGTCATCGCCGCCTCAGAATCTAACATCGCTTCATCCATATTGATGTCGATGACTTGTGCGCCATTCTCAACCTGCTGACGCGCCACAACGAGCGCCTCATCAAATTGATTATTCAAAATCATGCGGGAAAATGCTTTTGAGCCTGTGACGTTCGTGCGCTCACCAATGTTGACGAAGCCAACATCAGAGGTTACGTTAAATGGCTCAAGGCCGGAGAGCTTCATCGCTGGCATTACTTTTTTCTCTATCTTGCTCATGCTGATATCTCCGCATTTTCGCGATAGAAGGCACGTGGCTTACGCTTAGCAACGGCATTCGCAATTGCACGAATATGGTCAGGTGTTGTACCGCAGCAGCCACCCACTAAATTTACTAAGCCATCTTTAGCAAAACCATCTACTAGGTTAGAGGTGATTTCTGGCGTCTCATCAAAGCCAGTGTCACTCATTGGATTAGGTAAGCCTGCATTGGGATAGCAAGAGACTGCTGCATCGCAGATTCTTGCTAGCTCTGCAATATAAGGGCGCATTAAGGCGGCACCTAATGCGCAGTTCAAACCAAAGGTGAGTGGCTTGATGTGACGCAAACTATTCCAGAAGGCTTCAACCGTTTGACCAGAGAGAATTCGTCCGGATGCATCGGTCACCGTTCCAGAAATCATTACCGGCAAACGCTCGCCAGTCTCTTCAAAAAATTCATCGAGAGCAAACAATGCTGCTTTGGCATTGAGCGTATCGAAAATGGTTTCAACCAAAAATAAATCGACACCACCGGCAAACAAACCTTCGATCTGCTCGCGATACGAGGCGCGTAATGCATCAAAGGTCACATTGCGTGCGCCAGGATCATTGACATCCGGTGAAATGCTCGCAGTCTTTGGTGTAGGTCCAATTGCACCAGCAGCAAAACGTGGTCTTTCTGGTGTGCTATATTTTTCACAAGCTGCACGCGCTAATTTGGCAGAGACTTCATTCATCTCGCGAGCCAAGCCGGCCATTTTGTAATCTTCTTGCGCCACTGAAGTGGCACCAAAAGTATTGGTCTCAATAATGTCTGCGCCCGCATCCAAATATTGCTCATGAATCTTGCTAATAATTTGTGGCTGGGTCAAAACCAAAAGTTCATTGTTACCCTTGATATCTCCAGGATGATCAGCAAAACGGGTATTCCCCGGCAAACCACGATAGTCAGCCTCGGTTAACTTGTATTGCTGAATCATGGTGCCCATGGCGCCATCCAAAATGAGGATGCGCTGCTTCAAAAGCTCGGGGAGCTCTTGACCACGGGTATAGGGCTGGGACAAACCATTAGATTGCATTTTTAAACCGGGATTAATCTCTAGAATCCCTTATTCTATTGGAAAAGCCACTTTTCATTTACCCCGGAGCCCTTATGTTTGGAACCATTCCAGAATTCAATCAAAGCCTAGAAATGTTTAAAACTATGTGGGGACAGGGTGCGGCAGGTCAGGCTGGACAGTTCCCCTTCACGGCAGATGCCTCTAAGGCTGCTGGCGGCTTTGCTTCGGCTTTTCCTGGCTTGGATGTGGATGAGCTCGAAAAGCGCATTAAGGACCTGAAAAGCGTTGAAAACTGGCTCAATTTGAACCTCAACATCCTCAAATCAACGATTCAGGGTCTTGAAGTTCAGCACGCCACCATGATGGCACTCAAATCCTTTGGTGATGCCGTATCTGCAGCTAGTTCAGCAGCCAGCTCAACAACAAGCGCTCCAAAAGAAGAATCTAAGACTAAAACAACTAGCGCTAAGCCACGGAAAACCGCAACACGCCGTCCTCGCAAAGCTGGCGATGCAACTTTCCTCGACGAAGTAGGTAATTCAGATGAGCAATAGCCTCACCCATCGCAAACGTGAGTTGATGAATATCTAATTCACGTTTAAACAAGACCGGCACAATCTCTCGAGCATGTGCCGGTTTTTTACATGCGGCCAAAGTATCCGCCAAGCGATCATCGTGATGTGCTTTGAGTTGTGCAACACGCGGCCTGATTCCAGTAAATGGCTTGCCATGAGAAGGAAGCACCAATGCATCTTCAGGCAACACCAAATACTTTTCGATAGAGTCGAGATATAAGCCTAGGGGATCCGCATCTGGGTCAGCATCATAAACACTCACATTAGTGGAGATACGGGGCAACAACATATCCCCGGAGATCAGCACTCCAAGCTCTTTACAAAACAGAGAAGCATGCTCAGGCGCATGCCCATAGCCCATGATGACTTGCCACGCACGACCACCAATCAAAATCAATTCACCATCAATAATGCGGCGATATTGACGTGGTACTCCAGGAACCATATTGCTATAGTAATTGGATCGTCCTCGAATTTTTTCTAAATCTTCGGAGCCTGTTAAGCCATGTCTTTGAAAGTGATCCGCAGAACCACCACTACCAGCACGTGAACCAACTGCAGCGCCACCTTCTTTACAACTTAACCATTGGGCAGTTAAATAATCTGTCATGGAAATCCACATGGAGACATTCCATTTTTCACAGAGCCATTGCGATAGACCCACGTGGTCAGGATGCATATGTGTCACTATCACGCGCAAGACTGGTAAGCCTTCAAGTTGAGTAGCAAACACCTGCTCCCAAGAGGCTCTTGTCTCATCATTAGCAATGCCACAGTCCACAATCGTCCAACCCAATACGCCGTCTATTTCATCGCGCAACAGCCAAAGATTGATGTGATCCAAAGCAAAGGGCAGGCGCATTCTGATCCAGCGCACACCTGGCGCAACCTCTATGCTGCTACCCACTTCCGGAAGAGCCTCTCCTAAGGGATAATGAACTGCAGCTTCAGCGCTTGCTTTGTTTTGAGTATTCATGGTTTAGTGTTATTGATTAATTTTTTACTTCTAGGTTTGCTTTGACAACAGTTCCATCGCCTTGCATTAATTGGTGTGACATTAACCCTGAAAATGGTTACTGTCGTGGCTGCTATCGTACCCTGACTGAAATTGCTGATTGGTCAGTTCTCACGAATCCTGAGAAGCTTGAGGTTTGGTCGCAACTTCCTAGTCGCAAACCTCAAGCACCACAGTAAAACAACTCTTTATTTCTTTTTTATTTATTGACGTCAACAATCAAACGTCCGCGCACATTTCCTGCCATTAACTCATGCGCATATTTAATGGAATCTTCAAGAGTAATTTCATGAGAGATTTCATCTAAGGTTTTCAGGTCCACTAACTGGCTCAATTGCTCATAAGCAGCAATACGTTTTGCACGTGGCACAGTCACGCTATTAATGCCGTACAAGGTAACGCCGCGCAAAATAAATGGCGCAACACTTGAAGGAAAATCCATGCCTTGAGCCAGCCCACAAGCGGCTACCGCACCATCGCTCTTGGTCTGTGCACATGCGTTGGCTAATGTATGACTTCCTACGCTATCAACTACTGCAGCCCAACGCTCCTTTGCTAATGGCTTACCTGGAGCAGATAGAGTTGCACGATCGATTACTTCGGCTGCACCCAATTTTTTCAGATAATCCGCTTCGGCCATGCGACCAGTGCTGGCGACAACAGTGAACCCGAGCTTACTCAGCAGTGTGATCGCAAAGCTACCAACACCGCCTGCGGCACCAGTCACCAAAACCTCACCATCACTTGGCTTAAGCCCATGCTTTTGCAGCGCCATAACGCAGAGCATGGCGGTATAGCCTGCAGTACCAATGGCTAACGCTTGTTTAGCAGTGAATCCCTTTGGCAGCGGAATCAACCAATCAGCCTTTACCCGAGCCTGCTGACCCAAGCCACCCCAATGCCCTTCGCCAACTCCCCAGCCGTTGAGAAGCACCATATCGCCAGCCTTAAAGTCGGGACTAGTGCTTTCCATCACTTCACCAGCAAAATCGATTCCTGGCACCATTGGAAAGCTTCGAACCACAGGGCCTTTGCCAGTGATAGCCAAGCCATCCTTGTAATTGAGGGTGGAATATAAAACCTTAATGCGAACATCGCCTTCTGGGAGACTGACCTCGTCCACTTGGGCTAATTCTGCGCGATACCCTTGATCATCCTTATTTACCAATATTGCTTTAAACATGTCTCTTCCTTTTAGAACGAGGTATTTCCCCGCAGCAATTGCTTAATAGGTTTATCCTAACGAGCATTGCTGATTATGGAGGTTTCCATGAAAAAAATTCTACTATTAACTACGATTTCTGGCTTGGTGCTATCGGGCTGCTATTCCACCCAAATTAATATGTCTATGGGCAATATGCGCCTGATCACCTCTAGCGCTGCACCGCAGGATGTCATGGATTTCGCCACCAAGACCTGTAAAGATGATTTCTATGAAGGCGCTAGCTTTCTATCCAAGGCAGGAAAAGAATATCGCTTCAAGTGTGTAAAAGCCGAAGAGAACGAAATTTTGAATCCTATTCCCGGCACAACACTTACCGCTACAGCAAAAGCTGAAGCTAAATAAGCAAAGACTAATGACCCCATTTACCTCACAAGAGCTGCGCAAAGGTTTCGCATCGTTTGCAACCGGGGTCACTGTTATCACCTGCCTCGATGAGGAAAACAATTCCCACGGCATTACGATTAGCTCTTTTAATACCGTCTCGCTCGAACCGCCACTCATTCTTTGGAGCTTAAAGAAGCATTCGCGCCTCATGCCCTGGGTTGAGCTCGGTAAGAAACATCTGATTCATGTTCTAGAACGCTCGCAAGAGAATTTAGCAATGCATTTCGCCACTGTTAAGACCGATCAATTCAAGGGAATTGATCACAAGTTAGCAGCTAGCGGACTAACGCAAATTGATCATTGCGTTGCCTATTACGAATGTGAAACTGTTTGTGTTCATATTGGCGGCGATCACAACATCATTGTTGCCAAAGTCATTAACCTAAAAAATGATCCCGAACGAGAGCCGCTCATTTTTGCGCGCAGTCAATTTGTTGGCCTCGATTTCACAGAAACTAAAGCCAGTTAATACCAATTCATCTTTGTAAGGAAACACCATGATGCGCTTATGGGGTCGTAAAAGTTCTATTAACGTTCAAAAAGTATTGTGGTGTTTTGCTGAGCTTGGATTAAAAGAAGGTAAAGACTTTGAGCGGATCGATGCAGGTCTTCAATTTGGAAAAAATAATACGCCGGAGTTTTTAAAGCTCAACCCAAATGGCTTAGTACCTACACTGGAAGATGGTGACGTGGTGCTTTGGGAATCCAACACCATCATGCGTTATTTAGCCCGCCAGCATGATCAGGCTGGGCGCTTTACTGCAGATATTAAGACTCAATACGAATCCGAGAAGTGGATGGATTGGCAATTAGGCACGATGTGGCCAGCGCTGCGCATTGCATTTCTTGGTCTCACTAGAACACTAGAGTCAGAACGTAAATACGACTCGATTCTCAAGGGATATCAAGAAACAAATCGGCTACTTGGATTGCTAGATCAAACCTTATCCAAGCAAAGCTATTGCGCAGGAAATCAATTTCAGATTGGGGATATTGTTCTAGCCCTTTGCGTCAGCCGCTGGATTCTTCTAAATCAGACCTTTCCACAACATACTGGCGAGCGTGCAGCCCTTAAGAATATTGACGCTTGGATGAAGCGCTTAGAGACAGAAACTTGCTTTAACGATATTGCTGAAAAAGAACTTAATATCGTTAAATAGTTTTCCTGCCTTTTATTTTTTACTGCTGCTTAAATTTCTTAGCGTGATGATCGGCACCAATAAATAAGTACATTGCAGGTACTACGAAGAGTGTAAACAGCGTACCAATTGATAGGCCAGTGAAAATCACGATGCCCATGGATTTACGTCCTGCGGCACCAGCCCCAGAAGCAATCACCAAAGGCAGTACCCCCAACACCATTGCGGCAGTCGTCATCAAGATAGGCCGCAAACGGACGCTACTCGCTTCAACGATGGCATCGAGCTTACTGCGCCCCGCCTCTTGAAGCTCATTCGCAAACTCCACAATCAAAATGCCGTGCTTACTAATCAAGCCCATCAGAGTGACTAGGCCAACCTGGGTATAGACATTTAAGGTAGTGAATCCCAAATTAATAAAAATCAAGGCGCCGAATAAGGCTAGGGGCACAGAAACCAAAATCACAATCGGATCACGGAAACTTTCAAACTGCGCCGCAAGCACCAAGAACACAATCAAGATCGCAAAAAACATAGTTACTAGGAACCCACCAGATTCAGCCATAAATTGGCGTGACGGGCCTGCATAGTCCATGGTGTAACCATTTGGCGCAACCTCTTTCAGAGTCTGACGCATGTACTCTAATAAATCTGCTTGTGAAATAAATGGAGTGCTTACACCCGAGATTGTTGCTGAATTCAATTGCTGGAAGTGATTGATAGACTGTGGCACAACTCTTTGCTTAATCGTTGCAATAGTGCGCGCCTGGACCATCGCACCACTTGGAGTGCGAATATAGTAATCCAATATTTGATCTGGATTTAGACGATCCACTTGCTTCACTTGCGGAATCACACGATAAGAGCGTCCAGCTACTGAGAAGTAATTCACATATCCACCACCTAAAGCAGCAGATAAAGCGGAGCCGACTTGTTGCTGAGTCATGCCTAAGGCAGCGACTTTTTCTCGATCAATCTCTAAAACATCTTGTGGCTTATCAATCTTGAGATCAGAATCCACGAAGAAGAAATTGCCACTGCGGCGTGCCTTATCAAGTACTGCTTGTGAGACTTCATTTAACGCCGCATAAGATTCTGTTGTATTAATAACAACCTGTACAGGCAAGCCTTGAGCGCCAGGTAAGGCCGGAAATTGGAAGGCAGCAACGCGTGCGCCTGCAATAGAGTTCCACTTTTGCTGCATATCTTCTTGGAACTTGGTTGCATTACGACTGCGCTCACCCCAGTCTTTAAGCAAGATACCACCAAAGCTCGAAGTTGGGCTGGTGATCTGGAAAGCCTGTTCGTATTCTGGTTCTGCAGCGGCAATTGCGTAGATTTGATCTGCATAAGTCTGCATTTGTGTAACTGTACTGTTAGGAGGTCCTGATGCTTGCATCAAAACAATGCCTTGGTCTTCGGTTGGTGCCAATTCAGCACGCGCAGTTGAGTACAAATAAGCTACACCGCCTAGCAAGATGACTCCCATCACGATGATGACCTGCCAAGTGCTTAGCAAATCACGCAAAGTGGTTTGATAGCTGTGATGTACCTTCTCAAAAATACGATCAATCTTTTGTACAAAAGGTGAAGCCTCTTGCTCTTCTGTAAAGATTCGAGAACACATCATCGGGGAAAGCGTCAAAGCAATCAATCCCGAAACCGCTACTGCACTAGCCAAAGTAAAGGCAAACTCAGTAAACAGTGCGCCAGTTAGGCCCCCCTGAAAGCCAATAGGGATATACACAGCAATCAGCACTACCGTCATTGCCAAAATAGGGCCCCCTAATTCGCGCGCAGCGATTAAAGACGCCTCCAGCGGAGACTTGCCTTCTTTCATGTGACGGTCAACGTTTTCCACCACGATGATGGCGTCGTCTACCACCAATCCAATTGCCAATACCAAAGCCAAGAGAGTAAGCAAGTTAATCGAATAGCCCAGCACTTGCATGAGGAAAAAAGTACCAATGAGCGATAAAGGCATTGCAATCACTGGAACAGCAACTGCACGAGCGCTACCCAAGAAGAGGTAGATCACCACAGTCACAATCACCAAGGCCTCTATTAAAGTAGAAACCACTTCATCAATGGAACTGGTAATAAATTTCGTTGAGTCATAAACAATCTTGCCCGTCATGCCAATGGGTAATTGCTTCTGAATATCCGGCACGACATCGCGAACCCTTTGCGCTACGTCCAATAGGTTGGCCTGCGGCGCAACTTTAATAGCAATAAACACTGATCTCTTACCGCTAAAGGCAACGTTCGTGTTGTAGTCCTCAGACCCCATGGTGACATTAGCCACCTGGTCTAAATACACAATATTCACGCCATCTTTTTTAATGACAAGCTTGCGAAACTCATCCAGAGTATGCAAGTCGGTGCCAGCAACTAAGTCAACCGAGACCATCTCGCCTTTGGTGCTTCCAACTGCAGACAAGTAATTGTTTGCTGACATGGCGTTATAAACATCATCGGCGCCCACACCAAGACCAGCCATCTTCTCTCGATCCAACCAGGCGCGTAAGGCGAATTTACGTCCTCCAGTGATCTCTGCGTTCTGAACTCCCTCAACAGAGTCCAGCTTTGGCTTTACAACTCGCAATAGATAGTCGGTAATAGCATTGTTGGGGATGTCATCGCTATAGAAACCCATATACATTGCAGCAGTAGATTGCCCTACCTGCACTGTCAAAATAGGTTGTTGCGCCTGCGGTGGCAACTGATTCTTTACAGCACTAATTTGAGTCTGTATCTGCGTTAATGCTGCGTTTGAGTCATAGTTCAGCTTGAGCGTTGCAGTAATGGTGGAGACCCCACTCACGCTGGCAGAAGATAAATAATCAATGCCCTGAGCCTGTGCTATAGATGCCTCAAGAGGCTGAGTAATAAAGCCTGCAATCGTTTCAGGATCGGCACCATAGTAGGCCGTAGTGATTGTCACAATCGCATTTTGCGTTTGTGGATATTGATTGACAGGCAAAGAACCAATTGCCTTCAAACCAAAAATCAGTACCAGGGCACTCACCACCATGGAGAGCACTGGCCTACGGATGAATATGTCAGTCCAATTCATCTGCTATTTATTCCTGCGGCTTTGGATCGGGTGAGTTTGCTGGCTGCACCTTGTTATTAATAATCAGCGGTGTGCCATTCTTGAGCTTCAGCTGGCCACTGGTGACAACCGTTGCGCCTTCATCAACGCCCTTCAAAATTGCAACTTGATCACCGCGAGTTAATCCAGTAGTTACAAATACCTGTTGGGCCTCAAGAGCTGGATTGCCTTGTTTATCTTTCTTGCCGGTAGGTTTAGCAATAAAGATGGTCGAGCCATACGGGTTGTAGGTAACTGCCGTCTGAGGCAGAGTCAAGTATTTCACTTGATCGCCCAGCTTGATATTCACGTTAGCAAACATGCCCGGCAAAATTTTCTTATCCGGATTAGCGAGCTGCGCTTCAACTTGAATATTACGTGTATTGGTATCGACCTTTGGACTAACAGCCGTAATCTTTCCTACAAAGCTCGCATCCTTAAATGCATCGGTAGTCACTTCAACTTCTTGCCCAACCTGAATGAGCTCGGCATTATTTTGCGGCAAGTTGAAATCCACAAAAATAGGATCCAAGGTTTGTAGTGTTAGCAACTTATCGCCAGGATTTACATACTGTCCTGGGTTAATAGAAACAATGCCCACACGACCACTAAATGGCGCTTTGAGATTTTTCTTGGCTACTAAAGCAGTTTGCTGCTCAACCTGAGCTTGTTTTGATTTGGAATCAGCGGCGCTCGTATCAAATACGTTCTTACTAATTGCCTGAATGGCCAACTGCTGTCTATCGCGCTCATTGATGACTTTTGCGAGATCAGACATTGCCTTTAAAGAGTTCAGCTGAGCTACATCAGATGCATCATTTAACTTAATGAGGAGTTCACCCTCTTTAACGTCTTGACCTGACTTAATCGGCACAGTCTGAACCAAGCCGCCAATCTCCGTGCTGAGCTCAACACCTCTAAATGCACGGACATTACCTACGCTGGTTAACTTGGGCTGCCATTCTGCATTAGCAATCACCATGGTAGATACCGTTGCAGGAGGCAATCCCATGCCCGCGATGAAATGCTTAATCATGAAAGTCTTGAATTGATTGAAAGCGAAGATCAAACCCAATAATAAAAATACGCCACAAAGCATGATGGTCATACGACGCTGCAAGGGCTCCATTGCCATGAGCTTTTCATGGGCCTTGGTACCACGCCATTTCTGACCCATGCGCGCCCAAAAGGCTTTTGCCTTTTCCCACAGAGCAATTACTCTCTCACGCAATTTCCATTCAATTGCTTTACGTTGTGTCCATACCCACAAGGCAAGAACCAAGGCAACGAGCTTGTTCTTAATTTGTTCCAGAAGTTTCATTTTGATCTTTGTTCGCTATGTCTTTTGGTTTAAAAGCAGGGCCTTCACGATTCCACCAGCCGCCGCCTAATGCTGCAAATAAAGCTGCCGTATCTGAGAAGCGAGTTGCTTGTGCTGCAACAGATTTCACTTTTGCTTGCTGATACTGATTTTGGTAATAGAGCACTGCTAAATAACTAGCTGTACCGAGTTTGTACTGTTGCTGCACTAAGTCCAGAGTTTCATAGGCATAACGCTCTGCGTCCGATGCTGCTTTGAGTGCTTGCGCACCAGTCTCTAGTGCGCGTAATGCATTGGCTACTTCTTGGAATGCGTTTAAGACGGTTGCCTGATATTGAAATGCAGCTTGCTCATAGTTGGCAATGGCTCCACGACGTTGCGCCAACAGCTGACCACCCTGAAACAGTGGCTGCAAGATACCGCCACCAAGGGACCATAATGCAGAGTTCGGTCCAAATAGCCCGTTAGATGTCAGTGCGGCTGCACCAATAGATCCCGTGATATTAAATTGTGGCAATAAGTTCGCCGTTGCAACACCAACGAAAGCATTTTGAGCTTTTAACTGGGCTTCAGCCGCCCGAACATCAGGACGTTGCCGCACCAGGCTGGAAGGCACCGATAGAGGCAGCTTCTCTGGCAAATGCAAATTGGCCAAATCAAACTTTGCAATATTAGCGTTGCTCGGAATCTCTCCCACTAGCACTGCTAATTGATTGCGAGCAAATGCGAGGTTTCTTTCGTAGTTAAAGAGATCGACTTGAGAATTCGATACTAAAGTTCGCTGTGAAGTGACATCCACCCTTGAAACCGTACCAATGATTAATTGCTTTTCAGTGACTTCAGCAAGATTCGTTTGGGCTTTCAGAATTTCTTCTGTGGCTTGCATCTGCGCACGCAGTGCGGCCTCTTTAACAGCGCTCGTCACTACGTTAGCTGTTAACGAAAGATAAGCACCCTCTAATTGAAACTGTGCAACCTCTGCTTGCGCGCGCGCACCTTCAACCGCTCTACGAGCCCCACCAAACACATCCAACTTATAAGTCACATTAACTGTGGCGTTGTAGAGGTTATAAGTGTCAGAGCCGTAGTTCATGCCATAGACGGCTGAGGGCTGTTTCTGTCTTATGGCATTTGCACCCACACCAATTGCTGGAAAGTACTGGCCACCAATCTGTGCGTTGACATTTTCTTGGGCAGCACGCAATGCTGCATCAGCTGCACCTAAATTTGGATTCTGCTCGAGCGCTCTTTTGATAAGGGCATCAAGCTCAGGAGATTTATACAGCTCCCACCATTGCGCTTCTATATCTGCGCCTTCAACAAACTCTTGGCCTGTACCGCCTGGAACACCAGGCGCAGTGGTGAGCGTCTTCGTTAATGGGGTTTCTGTATATGAAGAGGTCTTGGGCGCCTCAGGCTGCTTAAAGTCTGGCCCAACTGCGCACGCAGAGAGAACTAACGCACAAATTAGCGGAAGCAATTTCAAACCTGAAAGACGGGGCATCGACAGAAACATGGGTTGCAACAAATATCCTCTTTTACAAGAGTTATTTGACCACAGAAATGCAATCAGGACTTCGTAAAGCCCTGATTTATCTACTGAATTTTGTCCACAACTTTAGGCGAATGTCAAACGGGCGAAAAATTATTCAACCGTAACGCTCTTTGCTAGATTTCTGGGTTTATCAACATCAGTGCCGCGTGCGCAGGCTGTGTGATAAGCCAATAGCTGCAGGGGAACTACATGCAGTATTGGTGAGAGGTTACCGTAGTGCTCAGGCAGCTTTATGACATTAATGCCTTCACTACTTGAGATATGAGTATCTTGATCAGCAAAAACATATAGCTTGCCACCACGCGCTTTGACTTCCTGCATATTGGATTTAAGCTTTTCTAATAAGACATCATTAGGTGCAACGGTAACCACGGGCATCTTGTCTGTAACTAAAGCAAGCGGCCCATGCTTTAACTCGCCTGCTGGATAAGCTTCGGCATGAATATAAGAAATTTCTTTGAGCTTTAGTGCGCCCTCAAGTGCAATTGGGTAGTGCATTCCACGGCCAAGGAATAGCGCATTTTCACACTTAGAAAAAGCATCGCTCCAGGCAATGATTTGTGGCTCAAGGGCTAGAACCGCATGAAGCGCTTTCGGTAAGTGGCGCAAGTCACGAAGCAATTCTTTTTCTTTTTCAGCAGAAATTTTGCCATCGCGCTTAGCAATCGAAACCGCCAAGAGATAGAGCGCCAATAGCTGTGTAGTAAATGCCTTTGTTGAAGCAACACCAATTTCAGCGCCAGCCTTAGTCAAGAAATGCCAATCAGTTTCACGAACCATGGCGCTACTGGCTACATTGCAGATAGCCAAGGTATACCGATGGCCCAAGCTCTTTGCGTGTCGCAATGCCGCCAAGGTATCTGCTGTCTCACCAGACTGTGAAACCACCACAATGAGTGTTTTTGGATTAGGTACGGTGGTGCGATAGCGGTACTCACTCGCAATCTCTACTTGAGTCGGAATGCCCGCAATATCTTCTAACCAATATTTAGCGACGCATGCTGAGTAGTAACTGGTACCGCAAGCCAAGATCAAAATCTGCTCAAAAGCTTTCCAATCTTCTGGCTTAGCTTCAAATAGCTCAGGACCAAAGTCAGTGATATTGGCAAGCGTGTCGCCAATTGCCCTAGGCTGCTCAAAGATTTCTTTTTGCATGTAATGCTGATAAGGGCCAAGATCAACTGAGTCAGCTTGCGCAGGCATAGGCTTCAACTCTCTTTGGGCAGGCTGGCCTGCTTGGTCAATTACCTCTACGCCATCCGCCTTGAGAACAGCAACATCGCCCTCTTCCAAATACATCATGGAATGAGCGCGTCCTGCCAATGCCAAAGCATCAGAAGCCAAGAAGTGCTCATGATCGCCAATAGCAACTACTAGAGGAGATCCAGCACGAGCGCCTACTAAAGTGCTTGGATTATCTTGTGCGATTACACCAATAGCGTATGCACCATGTAACTGAGGAAGCACCGCTCTTACTGATGCCGCAATATCTTTTTGTCCACTAGCAACATATTGCTGGTGAATTAAATGGGCGATCACTTCAGTATCTGTTTCAGAGGTAAATACATATCCAGCCGCTTTTAGATCAGCGCGTAGAACTTCATAGTTCTCAATAATGCCGTTATGTACGACTGCAATTAAATCGTTTGAAGTATGTGGGTGTGCATTTTGGGTATCTGGCTTGCCGTGGGTAGCCCAACGTGTGTGCGCAATACCCAAGGAGCCAAAGAAATCTTTACCTTGCTCGCCCAATTCAGAAACACGCGCAGTAGTTCGAGCTCTTTCGATGGGGTGCTTAGCATCCTCACCATTGATTACTGCAAAGCCACAAGAGTCATAGCCACGGTACTCTAGGCGACGTAAACCTTCAACTAAAACATCAACAATATTTTTATGGGAGGCCGCGCCAACAATACCGCACATTATTTTTTACCCTTTGCAGTTTTCTTAACCGTCTTCTTGACGGCCTTCTTCACAGCCGTCTTTGCTGCTGCTTTTTTGGGGATTACTTTCTTGGCAGCAACTTTTTTAACTGCCGCTTTTTTCACCGGTTTCTTTTCTTGCTTGACAGGACGCTGCCACTGCAAAGAAATTTGTTTTGCTCGGGATACAGTCAGTTGATTGGCAGGGGCATCTTTAGTCAGGGTTGTACCAGCGCCCAATGTGGCGCCACGGCCAACACGCACAGGCGCAACCAACTGAGTATCTGAGCCAATGAAGACATCATCCTCAATAATGGTCTGGTGTTTGTTAACACCATCGTAGTTACAAGTAATGGTGCCGGCACCAATATTGACTCGTGAACCAACAATAGAGTCGCCAACATAAGCCAAATGATTTGCTTTGCTATTAGCGGCAATTTTGCTGTTCTTCACTTCTACGAAATTACCAATATGCACATCATTTGATAAATCTGCGCCAGGACGCAAACGAGCATAAGGGCCAATTAATGATTGATTGCCTACTTTTGCGCCGTCCACATGGCTATATGCATGAATAGCTACACCCTTACCGATCACGCTATTGCGAATGACGCAATATGGCCCAACCTTCGTACCAGCATCTAGAGTGACACAACCTTCGAATACACAACCCACATCAATAGATACATCAGTACCGCACTCTAAGGTACCGCGTACATCGATACGTGCAGGATCAGCAAGCGATACTCCCGCATCCATTAATTGATTGGCAATATTGAGTTGATGCACACGCTCTAATGCAGCGAGTTGATCGCGACTATTAACACCAACCGTCTCGAACTCATCATCAGCTTGTGTTGTGCGAATCGGCACACCATCCTTAACAGCCATAGCAATTACGTCAGTCAAGTAATACTCACCTTGTGCATTGCTGGCACGCAAAGATTTGAGCCATTTCTTTAACGAGTTTGTTGGCAATACCATGATGCCGGTATTAATTTCTTGAATTGCTTTTTGTGCAGGCGTCGCATCCTTCTCTTCGACGATCTCTTTCACAGAACCATATGCATCACGAACAATCCGGCCGTATCCAGTTGGATTGGCAAGGTTTTGCGTGAGGAGCGCAAGTGCACTGTCTTGACCACGAACACCATCAGCTAACTTCGCTAATTTAGCCAGCGTCTTTTTTGTAGTGAGCGGAACATCGCCATATAAAACTAAAGTTTGCTCTTGAACATCTAATTTAGGCAAGGCTTGCAATAGCGCGTGACCCGTTCCTTTTTGTTCGGCCTGCAGTGCAGTGGTTACTTTGCCAAAGCTTGGTTCTTCCTTGCTAGCATCTACTAAGAATGTTTTTACGTCTGCTGCGCCATGACCAACCACTACAACGGGTCCAGATTTAGCCTTCTTGTCTTGTAGTGAAAGCGCGGTATTGAGAACGTGCTGGAGCAGGGGTTTACCTGCGAGCGTTTGCAATACCTTGGGGAGGGCGGATTTCATCCGCTTTCCTTGCCCAGCAGCCAAAATGACGATATTCATAAAGGGGGATTATAAATCCCCTGAATCATGGTTCCACAGGCTAATTCATCCAATTCAGCCTCGTCAATTGCCCTGTCGCCAGAAGATCTAGCGGCAATACCCGCTAACTCAGTGGAAATCTCCAGGTTTTTGAAATCAAAGGCTTCGCCGTCCATCAAATGGGATGGAACGATGTGATGCATGGAACGGAATAAGTTTTCCACTCGGCCCGGATGCTTTTTTTCCCAATCGCGCAGCATTTCTTTCATGACCTGACGCTGCAAATTGGGCTGACTTCCGCATAAATCGCACGGAATAATCGGGAAGTTCATATCTGCCGCATAACGTTCAAGCAATTTCTCGGGAACATAAGCCAGGGGGCGAATCACAATATGTTTGCCATCATCTGAGCGCAACTTCGGCGGCATACCTTTAAGCTTACCCGCATAAAACATGTTGAGCATCAAGGTTTCTAGGATGTCATCACGGTGATGACCTAAAGCAATTTTCGTTGCACCCAACTCATCTGCAACACGATACAAAATTCCACGACGCAAGCGCGAGCACAACCCACAAGTCGTTTTACCCTCAGGGATCACACGCTTCACAATGCTGTAAGTATCCTGCTCTTCGATGTGATACTGAACACCTAAACCCTTCAAATAATTAGGCAGTATTTCTGCAGGGAAATTAGGTTGTTTCTGATCCAAGTTCACAGCAATAATTTCAAAATGAATTGGCGCACGCTCACGCAGCTTCATCAGAATATCGAGCATGGCGTAACTATCTTTACCGCCCGATACACACACCATCACTTTGTCGCCGTCTTCAATCATGCCAAAATCACCAATGGCCTGACCTACCAAGCGGCAGAGTTTTTTCTCTAGCTTGTTTTCTTCGAAGACAACTTTACGAATATCGCCCATAAGAGTTCTTTTCTAAATTCCGCTTAAGAAGTCTTGATACGAAATACTTCAACGCCCACCGAGTGGCAATCTGGATAGACATCTGGCTTAGCCGTACTTACACGCGCAGCCAACACCTTTGAATGAAGCAACATGGCAGTCACGATGTCATCGCAGAAGGTTTCCTGCAAGTGAATATGGCCCTGAGAGGCCCTAGCCTTAATGGTCTCACGCATGAAATCATAATCAACAACCTCATCCAACTGATCTTGGCTTGGCGTATTCATCGCCAAGGGAATGTACAAATCCACATTCAAGATGACGCGTTGCTCTGCTTTTTTCTCAAAGTCATGAACGCCGATATTGATATAGATCTCATAGTCGCGAAGAAATAAACGGCGACAGTCAACAAGAGCAGGATGAGAAAGAATAGCGTGCATGTATATTTGCTTTTTTAAAAATACTTAATTAGTTTTGAACATCACATCACGTGATGATGGCAACAAATGTTGCCCACCGTCCACATATAAAGTGGTTCCGGTGATAGCGCTAGAGTTAGCCAGAAATACCGCTGTCATTGCTATATCTGCTGGCGTTGAGGATCTTCCTAGCGGTGTCATTTGATGCGCCTTAGAAAAGCCATCAATCGTTTGCTCGCCTGAAGGCAAAGAGATCCCGGGCGCCAATCCAACTACTCGCAGATGCGGCGCAAAATCCATGGCCAATAATTCAACTGAAGAAAGTAACGCCGCCTTAGATAATGTGTAAGACAAATAATCTGGATTAGGATTAATTAACTTTTGATCTAGCAATTGAATTACTGCTGGAATCGCTGAGATCGCATCGGATTTATTTGGCTTACTTTTTTGAAACTCAAACATGAGTTGAGACAACAAAATAGGCGCAGTTAAATTGATCTGCATGTGGTCTTGCAAACTTTTCCCACTTAATGGGGTGCTGGAATTTGCGCGGTCATATTCAAAGATAGACGCGCTATTTACTAAGCAGGCCAAATTAGGGAATGCATTGCTGGCAGCCAAGAAAAGATCTTTAGTGGCAGCCTCATCAGCCAAGTCCGCTTGGAAAGCTTGGGCTTTCACACCCATCATTTCGATTTCTCTGATGGTTTCTTGGGCCTCCTGCTCAGATCGCCCATAATGAACGGCAACATCCCAGCCCTGACGGGCAAACTGCAAGGCAATTTCTCGACCCAGACGCTTTGCGGCGCCAGTCACTAAAACTGCTTTTCCTTGCTGGGGTGGGGGCGTTGAACTAGGGTTCAATTAAATTCTCTTAGACTAGCGAGCTATGGATATTACCTTGACCAGCCTTGAAACGGAGCATAGTGCGCTTCTAAAGGCCAAAATAGCCTCTCAAATCGCCTTAAAGGGCGGCTGGCTGCCATTCTCTCGCTATATGGAGATGGCCTTGTATGAGCCCGGAATGGGCTATTACAGCGCCGGCGCTCACAAACTTGGGGCTGGCGGTGACTTCACTACCGCCCCAGAATTAAGCCCCCTATTTGGCGCAGCCATTTGCTCTACTCTCTTGCCAGTGCTTGAGGGGCTCCAGGCAAAAGGTTTTCCCACTCAAATCTTAGAGTTTGGCGCTGGGACGGGCAAGCTCGCCACTTCAATACTCAGCCGCCTCAATGATCTCGACTTTCATTTGGATCGCTATGACATCATCGAAATTTCACCCGACCTAGCGCAGCGACAACAAGAAAGAATTGGAAATACCGTCGGGCAACTCAGCCTCCATACGCAATGCAACTGGTTAACGGGGCTTCCTGAAAATTTCAAAGGCATCATTCTGGCTAATGAAGTGATTGATGCCATTCCCTGCGATACCATCATTTATCAAAATGGATTTTGGCATTGGTATGGCGTTGTATTTGAAAGCGACAAGCTCGTTTGGAAGGCAGGTTTGCCGGTGGAGCAAAAATTGCTTCCCGAAAGCCTTCTCAGTGGTAATTTCTCAGAAGGTTATGTCACTGAACTGCACACGCAAGCAAATGCCTGGATGCAACAAGTTGCTAAGCACTTGGAAACTGGATTGTTCCTTACCTTTGACTATGGATTTCCCGAGAGCGAGTACTACCACCCGCAAAGACTTGAGGGCACCCTCATGGCCCATCATCGCCATCATGCAATTCAAGATCCATTTCATCTGCCCGGTCTTTGCGACCTAACAACGCACGTTGAATGGTCGCAAATTGCTCGCAGTGCATTAGCTGAAAATGTAGACGATGTATATCTTACGAACCAGGCCGCTTATCTGCTTGATGCTGGCATTGGTGACATTGCTTTAGAAATTGGCGACCCAAGTAATCCAGAAACATTTCTACCGATATCCAACTCTTTACAAAAGTTATTGTCTGAAGCGGAGATGGGTGAACTCTTTAAGGCCTTTGCATTCTCTAAGAAATTAGAAAGCCTACTACCGGGATATGTACTTGAGGATCTGCCAGGTCTGCGCGGCAGAAATAGACTATAGAAGTTTTTTAAGCCACTAGAGCAGTAGTAATTGTAGACAACCGGGCAGACTCAAATGCACTGCCAATGCGCTCACCATTGGATCGATCTTCTGCAGCAAGGCCAGCAATAATTTCAGCAGTATTGATAGTCTGAGCGGTGCGCATTGCATTAATCAATGGCAATACGGGCATTTCCAATTTTTCCGCAAGATTTAAAAGCGCTTGCGCTCTCTCTGGCTTACGCCAAACATCTGCGCGGTTGAACCAAGCCAAAACATCTACCGCCTGATATGCGGTATCGGGATATTTCTTGATCAAGATCCTCAGGTCACTGAATATCTCACTGAAATCTCGCACATCAATTGGCATGCGTACGCATTCGGCCCATGAACGAATTTCACTAGAAGGCAAATTCATCAAGGTAATTGCACAGCGCTCTTCAATACTATTTCCAGCTAAGGAAAAGTAAGCTATGAGCTCTTCACGAAATGACTCCTCAGACAGCTGGGCAGTCAATGTAGGCGCCAATATCGTTTTGGCTGCGCCAGCATCCAATAAGACTTGAAACAAGCGCATCGGCTTAGAAGCAACTAAGCCCCTGGCTAACTCCTGCCAAATACGCTCTGCCGATAAAGTATTTAGCTCACCCGATAGAGTGATTGCCCTTAAAGCGCCGAGTGTTTCATCGGCAACACTAAATTCAGGGAAACGCGCAGCAAAGCGAGCAATACGTAAGAGACGCAATGGATCCTCTGCAAATGCATCCGAGACATGACGAAATACTTTGGCAGCTAAATCATCTTGACCGTTATAAGGATCAATAATCTGCCCAAATTGCCTTCCATTAGCATCCACTTCTTGCGCCATCGCATTGATTGTTAAATCACGACGCTCTAAGTCTTGCTCCAGAGTAACGGAAGGATCAGCGTAAAAATGAAAACCTTTATAGCCTTTACCGGTCTTGCGCTCAGTACGCGCAAGCGCATATTCATCCTGCGTCTCTGGATGTAAAAACACCGGAAAATCTTTACCAACTGGACGAAAGCCTTTGGCAATCATCTCCTCTACGCTGGAGCCCACCACAACATAATCAATATCATGCACAGGTAAACCCATGAGGGTGTCCCTGATGGCTCCGCCTACTGCGTAGATTTTCATTACTGCATGCCCTCAAGGCTGCGACGACTGATTTTGAAAACCTCTGTCAATGCATCAACACCATTTACTAGCAAGGTATTAGGCAATTGCATAGAAGCAATGTTGTCACGCGACATCAATGTCGGGCCTGGTAAAAATTCAAATGCCAATGCTTGTAGATAGCCCACAAAGGCTGGTACAGGAATGATGAGGCATGAGGTTTTAGCCCTACGCGCCGCAAACTCAACAATCTCTTTCATAGTGTAAACAGCTGGACCGACTAAGTCATAGGACTGATGAATCGTTTGAGGCATTGATAAGGATTTAACAAATGCACTTGCAACATCATCTACGCTCACCGGCTGAAACTGCGCCTCGGAATTCGCTAAAGGCATGGCTGGAAATAACTTAGTCAATTTCGAAAACAAATTAATAAACTGATCTTGGGCACCAAAGATGACTGAAGGCCTAAAGATGGTCCAATTCAAATCGCTGGCCTTCACTGCAGCCTCACCATCACCCTTGCTACGCTGATACATCGATGGGCCATGAGAGTCAGCGCCCAATGCACTCATATGTAAATAACGCCTTAATCCATGCAACTGCATTGCCGTAATAATGTTTTTCGGAAGCTCCACATGGGCAGCCTTAAATACTTTTCCATAAGGTTTGGCAGGCTTATCGTGTAGCGCGCCGACCAAATTGATCACAGCGCCATTCGGCTTAATGCGCCCACAGAGGCTCTGCAGCTCATCAAACTCATGAACATCAGCCTCTTCGACATGTACCTTGGGCAACATGCGCAATTCGCGTGCAGCACCCAAATGGCCAGTTGGGACCAATACGGAGTAACCCGCTAACTGAAGTTGCGCAGCAATCACTCGGCCCACAAATCCATTGCCCCCGATTAGAAGGATGTCATATTTCATAAGAAGCTTTCTTTACCAAGGAATGAATCATTTAAGGAAGCTCAGATTGAGTTGCAGCCTTAGGTGTAATTACACCTAAGCGTTGTTTTAAAGATTGTGGCTGACCATTTATCACCGACGAATAGTAATTCGCATTGGAAAGCACATTCTTCACATAAACACGCGTCTCTGTAAACGGAATAGTTTCAGCAAAAATAGCGCCCTCTGTTGGGCCAGATAATTTTTCCCGCCAAGCCTTTGAGCGTGAAGGGCCTGCGTTATAGGCTGCAGAAGCCAAAACCCATGATCCATCTAGATCGATCAAAACCATATTTAGATAATTACTGCCTAAAGTTAAATTGGTATTCGTATCACTCAATTTGTCATTGGTGTAATTCGCCATTCCGATCTTTTTTGCAACGTACTTTGCAGTATTCGGCATCACCTGCATTAATCCAGAAGCCCCCACAGAAGAGGCTGCGTTCATAATGAAGCGTGACTCTTGACGAATTAAGCCGTAAGCCCAAGCAAGATTGAGATCTATTTGACGCGCAATTGGAGATAGCTCTTCTTTATATGGAGTTGGGTAACGCAAGCTAAAGTCGTGTTCCTGCTTTGTACGATCGGCAGTGTTGACGACGCGGTCGTATAAATTGATTCGCTTTGCATACTCCGCAGCCGCCAACAATTGCTTGTCAGTCATATTGCGTAATTCCCAATTCCACTCACGATTACCTTCAAAGCGAAGATTCATGGCATATAAGCGTTCGCCACGAATAAAGCCCTTGCGGCTAGCCATCGCATCAATCTCCTGCTCGGTCACTTTCGTTTTAGAAGGCGCATTATTTGATTTACCTAATTCTTCGCGCGCAAGCTGGCCATAAAAGTTATATTGATCAGCAATCATTTCAAAACTGTCTTTAGCTTTTAAATCTTGACCTTCAGCCTTGAGCGCACGACCATACCAATAAGTCCACGCAGGATCTTTAGCGCGCACCGCCGGGTTCATGCCATCAATCGCATTTTTAACTAAGATCCAATCTTTAGCGCGCAAGCCTGCGCGCACTTTCCATTCTTGTGATTCGACTGAAAGAAGTTCGTTATAGCCTAGCTCTTGTTGCAAGCGGTAGGCATCATCTGCATTGGAGTCTAATTTCTTGGCTAAAAATTGTCCGATCACACCCCAAGCAACGGCTTGGTTTTCTTTGCTATAGCGTGAAGCATTTTGAGAAAAGTCACGGTAGGCCTTTGCTGGGTCAGCCTTTACAGCTTTAACAATATCCGCAATTGGGTCTTCACCACCAAGACGTCGTGCCATGGTGTCGAAGCCTCTCTCGCTCGCCGCACGCCCAATAGCTTTGGCCTCACTTGGAGACATACCACCTGCGGCAACTAAAGACGGAACTAATTCTTGGCATGCTTGTCCAAAATAACTTGGATCAAGCAACACTGCTCGAGAATCAATCGCTAATTTAGTTGGGTTCTCGCCTTGAGATAATTTAGACAATAAGGAATAGCACTTCACTTGTGTATCGTCATCCAATACAAACTTAGCGTACTCCAAATCAAAACGCGCCCAGTCCTTACGCTTACCCAATACCAATAACCAATCATTACGCATACGGTCAGCCAATGCTGTGCCTTGATATTGATTTAAGAATGCAACTACTTGGGCATCTGCACCATAGTCATTGCGCGCCCCACCAGCACCATCAAATAATTGCGGCTTAATGCGAAAGTAGGTTACATAGTCATCAAATGGGTAATTGACTAAATTAGATGAAAGTTGCTGAGTACGAAATACATCATTCTTTTTTGCAGCTTCGCGCAAATCAATGAACATCCGATCGGTATCCGTAATTTCCGCAGGGGCTGCCTTGCTTTCATAAGACTTGGGTAGACTTGGCTTCTTCAGCTTTTCGGCATAGGAATTAGACACACCTAGCACTAGGCCCAAAACCAGGATTTTGGCCCATTGGGGGAATCTGCTGTTAAATGTGACAAACTTCATTCTTACGATCCAACCCTATCTCTATTTGCAAGGCCAGAGGCCTTGCAGTACTTGATTACTATATCCTTTAATTTTCGCCTGATAATGGTCGATATGCACGGTAATTCACCAAAAACTCTTCGCCAAGATTTATTAAAACAACGCAAAGAATTTGCTTCTGGGAATGGCTATGCATCTACAAAAACCAGTTTGATTGGAGGTCTCAATCATTTTTTGGCTAATGAAGGCCAAACCATTCGCTCAATTGCCCTTTATTGGCCCATTCAGGATGAGATTGATTTACGCCCAACTTTATTAAGCTGGGCGGAGGATGACGCTCATCGTCGCTTATCGCTGCCCTATGCTCGGCTCGATAAGCACCTTGATTTTTTCGAGTGGCAAGCAGGGGATGCATTAATTCCGAGCGCGCATGGTGTTCCTGAGCCCAATCCAGAAAACGCTACTAGACCTCAACTCACTCCTGATTGCATCCTCATTCCCTGTGTAGGCTGGTCTAGCTCTGTTGTGAGTGGTAAAGCACACTACTGGCGACTTGGTTACGGCGGCGGGTATTTTGACCGAACTCTAGCGCAGCTGCGAAAAGACAATCCAACCCTCATTTGTATGGGGATTGGATTTGATTGGCAAAAATTAGATGATTCTCAATGGGCCGCTCAAACACATGACGAGCCCTTGGATATGCTGTTAACCGAGTCAGGCTTACTTCGTTAAGTCTAAGTTGTCTGCAATAGCCAAAACCGCATCAGCTTGGTTCAGCGAATAGAAATGGATTCCAGGTGCGCCAGCAGTTAACAATTGATCACACAAGTCGGTCACTACTTCTTCACCAAATGCACGAATAGACGCGATGTCATCACCGTAGGATTGAAGACGTAAACGAATCCAACGCGGTATCTCGGCACCACAGGCATCAGAGAAGCGGAGCAATTGGCTGCTATTGGTAATCGGCATAATGCCGGCAATGATCGGCTGTGTAACACCTAATTCATAAGCCTCGTCTACGAAGCGGAAGTAAGCATCGCTGTTGTAAAAATACTGAGTGACGGCAGAGTTTGCGCCCGCCTTCATTTTTTGCACAAAGAAATCGATATCACTAGCAGGTGATTTTGCCTGTGGATGCGTTTCTGGATAAGCAGCTACATCGATATGAAACCAATCGCCTGTTTCTGCACGAATAAATTCCACCAATTCATTAGCATGATGAAACTCGCCATACTGGCCCATGCCAGAGGGCAAGTCACCGCGCAAAGCCACAATGCGCTTCACACCTAAAGCTTGATATTGCTTGAGCATCTCGAGCACGCTTTCACGTGAGCTACCAACACAAGATAAGTGGGGAGCAACTGCTGCACCAGCAGCATGAATATCGCTCACCACTTTTAATGTGCCAGACTGAGTAGAGCCACCGGCACCAAAGGTCACGGAATAAAAAGCGGGCTTGAGCGTTTCAGAAAAACGCTCGCGCACCAGATGCAACTTACTCTCACCTTCAGGTGTTTTTGGAGGAAAGAATTCGACGCTTAATTCCATGATTTTGGGCCTAGATATCTATTGAACAGTGATTGGATTAATAACGATAGTGGTCAGCCTTGTATGGGCCTTCCTTCGTTACGCCAATGTAAGAAGCTTGCTGATCTGACAACACAGTTAACTCTGCATTCAGAGTCTTGAGCTGTAAACGTGCAACCTTCTCATCCAAATGCTTAGGCAAGGTGTAAACGCCGACTGGGTATTTATCTGTACCTACTGCATTCCATAATTCAATCTGGGCAATCACTTGGTTTGCAAATGAAGAGCTCATGACGTATGAAGGATGTCCTGTACCGCAACCGAGATTCACCAAGCGGCCTTTAGCCAAAATGATGATGCGCTTTTCAGGCTTACCATTGGCGGCCGGGAAAATCACATGGTCAACTTGTGGCTTAATTTCTTCCCACTTGTATTTCTCAATGCCAGCAACATCAATCTCATTATCAAAGTGGCCGATGTTACAAACGATGGCTTGATTCTTCATCTTAGCCATGTGGTCATGAGTAATCACATGGTAGTTTCCTGTTGCAGAAACAAAGATATCTGCTTTATCAGCAGCGTAATCCATCGTTACAACACGGTAGCCTTCCATTGCAGCTTGCAATGCACAGATTGGATCTACCTCAGTCACCCAAACCTGAGCTGATAAGGCACGCAATGCTTGAGCTGACCCCTTACCCACATCGCCATAACCACAAACTACTGCAACCTTACCGGCCACCATCACGTCAGTAGCACGCTTAATTGCATCAACCAAGGACTCGCGGCAACCATAGAGGTTATCGAACTTGCTCTTAGTAACAGAGTCGTTTACGTTGATTGCAGGAAACTTCAAGTCGCCCTTAGCAAACATTTGATACAGGCGATGTACGCCAGTAGTCGTTTCTTCTGTAACCCCCTTAACTTTTTCTAAGCGTGTTGAATACCAAGTTGGATCTTGCGCCAATTTTTTCTTAATGGCAGCAAACAAAATAGTTTCTTCTTCGCTAGTTGGGTGATTCAAGCAAGCTTGATCTTTTTCAGCACGTGCACCGAGGTGCAACAACAGTGTTGCGTCGCCACCGTCATCCAAAATCATATTGGTATAGCCGCCATCAGCCCACTCAAAAATGCGGTGGGTAAAGTCCCAATACTGCTCAAGCGTTTCGCCTTTAATCGCAAACACTGGTGTGCCGTTAGCAGCAATCGCTGCAGCAGCGTGGTCTTGTGTGGAGAAAATATTGCAAGAAGCCCATTGCACTTCAGCACCAAGCGCCTCAAGGGTCTCAATCAATACTGCTGTTTGAATAGTCATGTGCAATGAGCCAGTAATGCGTGCGCCACGCAATGGCTGTTGTGCAGCAAATTCATCACGAATGGCGATCAAGCCAGGCATTTCAGTTTCAGCAATAGCGATTTCTTTACGACCAAAGTCAGCCAAAGAGATGTCAGCAATTGCGCAACGAGTTGCTACAAAGTTATTTAAATCAGAAACGGTATTCATTAATGCTCCAGCTAAATACGATCCAATGCTGGAGTAGAAACTCGCTAGCCATTGAATCATGGGTTAGCGAGCGCGGTTGCAATTAGCAAACTCCGTTTAGGAGTCCACTCCCTTCAAGCCTGGGGAAGTGCTGGGTCTCAGCATTCCTTGCAACGCTCCTTGAAGGTATGCCGTAATTGTAAACAATTACGGCATATTTCGCCTCAATACATCTACAAACTGCGTATTTCCTACTTACAGGCCCGCTGCCGCACGCAATGCAGCCGCTTTGTCTGTTTGCTCCCAAGTAAATTCTGGCTCTTCACGACCAAAGTGGCCATATGCAGCAGTCTTACGATAAATTGGGCGCAAGAGGTTCAACATCTTCACAATCCCTTTTGGACGCAAGTCAAAATGCTCAGAAACCAATTGAGCAATCTTCTCATCCGAAATCTTGCCAGTACCGAAAGTGCTCACCATCACTGAAGTTGGCTTCGCAACACCAATCGCGTAAGAGATCTGAATCAGGCACTTGCTTGCCAAGCCAGCAGCAACCACGTTCTTCGCAACATATCGGCCAGCGTATGCAGCAGAGCGGTCAACCTTAGATGGATCTTTACCAGAGAACGCGCCACCGCCGTGAGGGGCTGCACCACCGTAGGTATCCACAATAATTTTTCGACCAGTTAAACCGCAATCACCCTGAGGACCGCCAATTACGAAGCGACCTGTTGGGTTTACCAAGAAATTAATGGCGCCCTTGATCAAATGCTTAGGCAATACTGGTTTGATGATTTCTTCGATCACTGCTTCACGCAATTTTTCGAGAGAAATTTCTTCATCATGTTGAGTAGACAACACAACAGTATCAATAGAATCAGGCTTGCCATCGACATAACGCAAGGTCACTTGTGACTTCGCATCAGGACGCAACCAGTTCAAACGACCATCGCGACGTAATTGTGATTGACGCTCAACCAAGCGGTGCGACAAGTGAATTGGCAAAGGCATGAGCTCTGCAGTTTCATCACAAGCGTAACCAAACATGAGGCCTTGGTCGCCAGCGCCTTGATCTAAGCCATCATCATGAGCCTTATCAACGCCTTGAGCGATATCGGGACTTTGCTTGTCATAAGCAACCAATACCGCACAACCTTTGTAATCGATACCGTAATCAGTGTTGTCGTAACCAATTTCACGCAAGGTATTGCGTGCAACTTGGATGTAGTCAACGTTAGCGTTAGTAGTAATTTCACCAGCCAAAACTACTAAACCGGTGTTACACAAAGTTTCTGCAGCAACGCGTGCTGTTGGATCTTGAGCCAAGATGGCATCGAGAATCGAATCAGAGATTTGGTCTGCTACTTTATCGGGGTGACCTTCAGAAACGGATTCTGAGGTAAAGAAGTAATCGTTTGCCATTGCATATTCCTTTAATAATTAACACGATCATTGGGACAACTCGACGTGCCAGGAAATACAACGGCGACGCTTTAGCAGAATTTATGAATCGCCCTGCAAGTTGCCTTAACTCAGCGATGAAGGGATTCTATCCGAAAAACGCCTAATTCAGCAAGACATCCTGAAATCCACACACGTAGAGCGGCATTGAATATCATTAGGGGGTGCGAAAACTCCTTCTCAAGCTCTGCCTTAATACAATTGCCGTACTTCCCCTTGCCCTAGTGCAAGTAATTGGGGCTTGTTTAGGTATGCTGGCTTATGTTGGGTCCAAACAATATCGTGCGCTCTTCAGACCCCAATACGAAGCTGTCGTTAATGCACGGGAGCTCTCTTTCAGACTTTGGAGCGCTGTAAGAGCCTCTGGAATGCTGTTTTCAGACAGCCTGTGGATTTGGCGTAACCCTGCAAAAGCACTGAAGTTAGTTGAAGTACAAAACTGGGATGTAGTTGATGCGGCAATCGGCGAAGGGCACGGCTTAGTGATGTTGACCCCTCACATCGGTGGTTTTGAGATTATTCCACGCGTACTCGCACAGCACTTTCCAGCAACGATTCTTTACCGACCTTCGCGCCAAGAATGGCTCAATGAAGTAGTAGAAGAGGGTCGCGCCTATCCAAATATGCATTTCGTGCCGACTAACCTTAATGGTGTACGCCAAATGACTAGAGCCCTCACCCGCGGCGAAGCGATTGGCATTCTTCCAGATCAAGTGCCCAGTGGTGGCGAAGGCGTTTGGGTCCCATTCTTTGGGCGCCCTGCATACACAACACCATTGCCGGCGCGTCTTGCTAATCGCAATAACACGCCGGTAGTCATGTTTACTGCCAAGCGCAAAGGCATCGGCCAAGGATGGCTCATGCAAGCGACTCGTCTTGCGCCTTTATCTGCAGATGCTAATGTTGCCGCCGTAGAACTCAATGTTGCCATTGAAAATGCAGTTCTGGTTGCGCCAGAGCAATTTATTTGGTCATACAACCGCTATAAGCATCCCGCCGGTGCAGAATTGCCACCAAGCAATTAAATAAATTCGTTATCATTTTTGAAATGGCCTGGTTACAAAACCTTTTCAATTTCTTGGCGCTCAGTCTATTGCGCCTCTTTGCTTTTCTGCCTTATACGATTACAGTCCATGCGGGCTATGGCCTAGGTTGGCTTGCTGCCCATATTCCAAACGGTCGCACCAATGTAGTGAAGACCAATTTACGTTTGTGTTTTCCCAATCTCAGTGAAAAAGAACTTGATGATCTGGCGATTGAGCACTGGAAATTATTTGGGCGCAGCGTATTGGAGAGAAGTCGCATCTGGCTTGGTAGCGGCAAACAAATTACTGACATCGTCACCATCGAATCAGCGATCACCTTAGGAGATCGCAAGCCACGCCTACTGATTAATCCACACTTTGTTGGGCTTGAGGGCGGCTTTATGGCGCTGTCAGTGCTGGCCAATCAACATGACTGGCCACGTGGCGCAGGGCTTTATCAAAATATGAAGAATCCTTTCTTCAATCAAAAAATGATTGAGTGGAGGAATCGCTTTGGCGGTAAGTCCATCGAAAGACAAAGCCGACTGCGTGATCTCATAAGAGAAATTCAAACAGGCAACTTTATTTTTATTGCCCCCGATATTGACTTGGGCCCACGCGACTCCGTCTTTGTGCCCTTCTTTGGCATACAGACCAACACCATTACCTCTGTCTCTCGCCTGGCCAAACTCAGCGGGGCTGAAGTATGTTTGATGACGACCACCTTGAACAAAGACCGTAAAGGCTATACCTGCCATATCAGCGAGCCATTACCGAGCTTTCCCAGCAATGATGTCGAAAAAGATACCGCTCGCTTAAATCAATATATCGAGGAACTTGTTCGAGAAAGACCAGCAGAGTACTATTGGGTTCATAAGCGTTTTAAACACAGGCCCGAAGGCGAACCCAGCCTTTACGATTAAACGGAAACATTTTGAGTATCAACACCAACAATCCAGTACGCAAGCTACGCTTCACCAAAATGCATGGTGCTGGCAATGATTTCATTGTGCTCAACGGCATCGATCAAGACTTGAGTGGCATTACCAAGGCTCAATGGCAAACCTTAGCCCATCGTCAATTTGGTATTGGTGCAGATCAAATTCTCCTGGTTGAAAAAGCCACGCGCCCAGATGCTGATTTTCGCTATCGGATTTTTAATTCGGATGGAGGGGAAGTTGAGCAATGCGGTAATGGCTCACGCTGCTTTGTGCGCTTTGTATTGGATCAAGGTCTATCCAATAAAAATCCTTTACGAGTAGAGGTGGCTCACACCGTTCTCACTCTTAAGTCTCATGCCGATGGTCAGGTAGAAGTGGATATGGGCGCGCCTATTTTCGACCATAGTCATATTCCATTTAATGCGACTGGTTTGGCGAGCGTTCAAGAATTTCAAGAAACGCTGTACGCGCTCCCCTTAAATCATCCTGCGACACATGACAGCTTGGTCGGCGTTCTCTCGATGGGCAATCCACATGCCGTGCAAGTAGTTGGCGATGTTGATAGTGCGCCGGTATTAGAAGAAGGTCCAGAAATTGAAAAGTTTGCGGCGTTTCCTAAAAAAGTAAACGTGGGTTACCTACAGGCGATCAATCGCAATGAAATCAAATTACGCGTCTTCGAACGAGGTGCCGGCGAAACCTTGGCCTGTGGTACTGGCGCTTGTGCTGCCGTGGTTTCAGGCATTCGCAGGGGTCTACTAGATTCGCCAGTTAAAGTGCACACCCGCGGTGGAGATTTGCAGATTGCTTGGGGCGGAATGATTGATGGCGTAGTCCAGCCCGTCATCATGACTGGTCCAGCCGTTACCGTCTTCGAGGGCGAAACAACAATCTAAGGGCTGCTGCCCTTAGATTCCATATTTATCGCGATAAGCTTTAACTGCAGGCAAATAATTTGTTAGCTGGGTATCGCTTGATGCTGTCAAGAATGACATCAAGCCAGCCAAGTTCGCAATCGCAATTACCGGCAAACCAAATTCTTGCTCGACAGCCTGCACTGCGGATTTATCCCCAATCTCGGTTGCAGTACCCGATCGCTCCATGCGATCTAATGCAATTAATACTGCGGCAGGTTCTGCACCAGCTTTACGAATAAGATCAACAGACTCTCTTACTGACGTTCCCGCTGAAATCACATCATCAATGATGACAACCTTACCCTTTACTGGCGCACCAACTAGCATGCCGCCTTCGCCATGATCTTTTGCTTCTTTGCGGTTGTAAGCATAAGGAACGTTAATGCCATCATCCGCCAGCGCAATGGCTGTAGCAGCCGCCAAGGTAATCCCCTTGTAAGCGGGGCCATATAGCATGTCGAATTGAATCTTGGATTCTTGCAAAGCTTTAGCATAGTAACGGCCTAAGGCACTCAAACGTGCTCCGTCATTAAATTCACCGGCATTAAAAAAATAAGGCGAGAGTCTTCCCGCTTTAGTTTTAAACTCCCCGAAGGACAAAACCTTTGCCCCCAAGGCAAAACGAATAAAGTTATCTTGATTTGAATTATTTGAGCTCATAGGCCTACATGTTACGCATCATTTCCGCGAACCTCAACGGTATCCGTTCCGCAGTCAAAAAAGGCTTTCTGCCATGGGCTGTAAAGCAAAAGGCTGACTTCATCTGCATGCAAGAGCTCAAGGCTCAGCGCGATGATCTAGAGGGCGCCATCCTTAATCCTGATGGCATGCATGGTTTTTTCCATCATGCCGAGAAAAAGGGCTACAGCGGTTGCGGTATTTATACGCCCCATAAACCAGATGAGGTCTTGTACGGCTATGGCAATGAAGAGTTTGATGCAGAGGGGCGCTATGTAGAGGCACGCTTTAAAGGGCTTTCTGTTATTTCGGTCTATATGCCCTCAGGCTCAAGCTCTCCAGAGCGACAAGAGGCTAAATACCGCTATCTCGACAGCTTTCTGCCACATCTCATTTCTCTAAAAAAATCGGGTCGTGAAATCGTCTTATGCGGCGATGTCAATATTGCCCATCAAGAAATTGACCTGAAGAATTGGAAAGGCAATCTCAAAAATTCTGGCTTCCTACCGGAAGAGCGTGCATGGCTCACCAATCTCTTTGACAAAGTAGGCTACGTGGACGTCTATCGGCAGCTTGAACCAGAGGCCACTGAGACTTGCTACACCTGGTGGAGCAATCGCGGTCAAGCTTATGCAAAGAATGTTGGCTGGCGTATTGACTATCACATCACCACTCCTGGCATTGCTACTACAGCTAAGAAAACTGCCGTGTACAAAGAAGAGAAATTTTCAGACCACGCACCACTTACAGTGGATTACGACTGGAAGATTTAATAAGTAGCGAGGGGAACTTCCACCCCCCCCTTACTCCCCTTCTTTTTTGATCTGAACGATCTTGAAATGCATCGTTGCCCAAATGAGAAGTAGGACTGGCGCGCCAATGATGGCAGTTCCGTAGAAGAATGCTGGATATCCGAAGTTGTCGACAAACACCCCCGAGAAGCCCGCTAACCATTTAGGCAAGAGTAGCATCATCGAGCTAAACAAAGCGTACTGAGTGGCTGAGTAACGGATATTGGTAAGTGAGGACAAGAAAGCAATAAAGGCCGCACTTGCAATACCAGAACTGAGGTTGTCTGCGGAGATCACCCAGATCAAGCCATGCAAATCGTGGCCTTGAGTTGCTAACCAGGCAAACAATAAATTACTCACCGCTGAGAGAACTGCGCCCACGAAGAGAATTCTCAAAACGCCAAAACGCAATGTGAGTACGCCACCGACAAAGGCGCCAACCAAAGTCATCACAACCCCAAACACTTTGCTTACAGCGGCAACCTCATCCTTGGTGTAGCCCATATCAACATAAAACGGATTCGCCATGATGCCCATCACTACATCACTAATACGATAGATGGCAATTAAAGACAAAATCAAAATGGCATGCCAGCGATAACGCGTAATAAACTCTGCAAATGGCTCAACCAAGGTTTGATATAGCCAAGCTTTAGAAGTGCGCACTTTAGCCAATTCGTATCTTGCTGGCTCTTTACTTAAAAGAGTAGTAATTACGCCCACACCAATAGAGGCCGCCATACAGAGATAGGCAAATTGCCATGCAGTTGCGTCATAGCCACTGCCGGTTTCAGCCCGGGCGGCAAGCCAGAGCACGCCAGCGCCAGCCCAGATCAAGGCAAGCCGATATCCAGTTTGATAGGTAGCCGCTAAAGCCGCCTGGTGATCACTATTGGCCGACTCAATACGAAAAGCATCTAATGCGATATCTTGGGTAGCAGAGCCAAAAGCCACCAATAGCGCACACCAAACAATAGAGTTAAGTGCAAGTTTAGGGTCTAAAGTCGACATGCTAACAAGACCCAGAATGATGAGCGCTTGCGCAAAGAGCAGCCAGCTACGACGACGACCAAATAATTTAGTGAGGAGAGGGATTTGCAGGCGGTCTACGAGAGGCGCCCAAACCCATTTAAAAGCGTAGATCAAACCAACCCAGGTTAAATAGCCAATGGTGCTGCGATCAATTCCAGCTTCACGCAACCAAAAACTCAGCGTTCCCAAAATGAGCAATAAAGGCAGGCCTGCAGAGAAGCCCAAGAAAAGCATGCGTAAACAAGGCCACTCAAGATAAACCCGAAAGTCTTTTAACCAAGATTGAACTGCAGCTAACACCTTTGAATCTTTATTCTATGCACGACGAATGCGGAATAAAGCGAGGCTGCCAAATAGATTTGGCATCAAGGTAACCTGACGACCTTCATGCAAGATGCATTGATCAAGAACCTTCAGACCAAGGCTTGAGGCCAACTTCTCAAAGTCAGCAACAGTGAGCACGCGCACGTTAGGCGTGTTGTACCACTGATAAGGCAAGCTCTTAGATATTGGCATACGGCCTAGACCCACAGCCAATCGATGAGACCAATGACCGAAGTTTGGAAAGGAGATCACTGACTCTTTACCGACACGAACTACTTCACGCAAAATCTTTTCAGTTTGATGAATGGTTTGCAGAGTTTGCGACAGCACAACCGTGTCAAAACTACTGTCCTCAAAGAGCGCTAAGCCGCCCTCTAAATCTTGCTGAATAACGTTTAAGCCTTTTTGTACGCAAGAGAGTACGCGTGAATCATCAATCTCAACGCCATAAGCGTGCACCGGTTTTTGTTTCTGCAAAAACTCCAAGAAACTACCATCGCCACAACCGAGGTCGAGCACTTGAGTGTTTGGTGCAATCCAATTGGCTATGGCAGCAAAATCGGCACGCTTATTGAAATTGCTCATGCTTTAACCTCGCGCATTTGCTTAAAGTAAGCCCTTACAAGATTGTGATAACGCTCATCATCTAATAAGAATGCGTCGTGCCCATGTGGCGCATCGATCTCCGCATAGGTCACTTCACTCTTATTGCTCAGCAAAGATTGCACAATCTCACGGCTGCGATCAGGCGGGAAGCGCCAGTCGGTTGAAAAGCTCACAACCAAAAACTTGGCCTGCACTTCCGCTAAAGCGCGATTCAGACTGCCATCGTAACGACGCGCAGGATCAAAATAATCCAGTGCGCGTGTAATCAGCAAATAGGTATTGGCATCAAAGTAGGTTGAAAACTTATCACCCTGATGACGCAAATAACTTTCAACCTCAAACTCAACATCAAAGCTAAAACGGTAGTCATTGGACTCGCCATTGGGGCGCTGCAATTCTCGTCCAAATTTTTCTGCCATGTCATCATCAGACAAATAGGTAATATGGCCAACCATGCGCGCCAAACGTAAGCCGCGTTTTGGCACAACACCATGCTCATAGTAATTGCCCCCATGAAAATCAGGATCCGACAGAATGGCATTGCGCGCAACTTCATTAAAAGCAATGTTTTGTGCGCTCAGCCTTGGGGTGGATGCCACCACAACGCAATGGTCTATCCGCTTGGGAAACTGAATGGCCCAAGCCATAGCCTGCATGCCGCCCAAGCTTCCGCCCATCACAGCAGCAAACTTCCGAATACCTAATTTGTCTGCCAAGCGGGCCTGAGTATTTACCCAATCCTCAACTGTAATGACTGGAAAATCAGCGCCATATGGCTTGCCATTTTCTGGATTAATGCTCATAGGCCCAGTAGAGCCAAAACAAGAGCCTAAATTATTAACGCCTATGACAAAAAAGTGATTGGTATCTACCGGCTTACCGGGGCCAATCATGTTGTCCCACCAACCGATATCTTTTGGATCTTCTGGACTTGGGCCAGCTACGTGATGAGATGCATTGAGTGCATGGCAAACAAGAACAGCATTACTTTTATCTGCATTGAGTTTGCCGTAAGTTTCAATAACTAAATCGTAGCCAGACAAGATGGCGCCACTCTGCAAAGGCAGGGGCTCGGCAAAATGAATAGTGTTTCTAGAGAGGTGTAGCTCGCTCATTCTGACAGGAGAAGGCGCAGACTAACATCAGAGGCTTCAGTTGGCAGCTTCTTAAATCCGCTACGGGCAAAGCGATGCCAACGACCCAAAACAAAACTCATCAACATGGCCGCACGAATGCTGACCTCTTCTTGACCCAGCTGCGCCCAATTACCGCCTTGGGTTTGGGCAATACGCAGTGCTTGCTTAAGAGATGCTTCGACGCGATCAAGCACTTGAGTAATGCGCTCTTGAAGACGATCATCTTCCTGAAATAAAGCATCGCCCAATAAAACGCGAGTCATGCCAGGATTCTTTTCAGCAAAGAATAAAAGCATTTGCAAAATGCCGCGCGCTTGAGCAAGACCAGATTCTTCTTTTTGATTAATTTGATTAATCAATCCAAAAACAGTTTGCTCAATAAAAGAAATTAGGCCTTCGAACATCTGCGCTTTACTGGCGAAGTGTCGATATAGGGCCGCTTCTGAAACCTCAATCTTGGCTGCTAATGCTGCGGTAGTAACGCGCTCACCCTTTGGGTTTTGCAACATCTCAGCAAGCACTTGCAAAATCTGTAAACGGCGCTCACCTGGGCGAGGGCGCTTACGAACCTTACCTGCATCAGCGTTGCTGTCGTTGATGTTTGCTGACTCTAAGGGCTCGCTCATAGTTATCTACCTACCTAGAGCGGATCATTGTGCCGAACGCTTGCTCGGTCAGAATTTCTAGCAATAAAGAATGTTCAATGCGGCCATCAATGATATGCACTGAATTCACACCGCTCTTAGCGGCATCTAATGCAGAAGAAATCTTTGGCAACATACCACCAGAAATAGTGCCATCGGCAAACAGCGCATCAATTTCTCGCGCAGTTAAATCTGTCAGCAACTTACCGTCTTTATCCATTACGCCCGGGATATTAGTCATCATGACCAACTTCTCTGCATGCAGGATTTCAGCCATCTTGCCAGCCACTAAGTCAGCATTAATGTTGTAAGCCTGACCTTCTGCACTAAAGCCGATAGGAGAAATCACCGGAATAAACGCGTCATCTTGCAGAGCTTTAACAACAGCAGGGTTAATTGCCTCAATTTCACCAACAAAGCCGATATCTATTTTTTTACCTGGCTCTGTATCGCTCGGGATCATCATTTTTTTAGCATGAATCAATCCACCGTCTTTACCAGTCAAGCCAACAGCCTGCCCGCCAAAGTGGTTAATCAACATCACAATGTCCTGCTGCACCTCGCCGCCTAGAACCCATTCCACCACTTCCATGGTTTCTTCATCGGTTACGCGCATGCCTTGAATAAAAGTACCCGTCTTGCCAATCTTCTTTAAGGCCTCATCAATTTGTGGGCCTCCGCCGTGAACCACCACTGGGTTCATGCCGACGAGTTTTAACAAGATAACATCGCGCGCAAAACTTTCTTTGAGGCGCTCTTCCACCATGGCATTTCCGCCGTACTTAATCACAATGGTCTTGCCGTGATACGCGCGGATATAAGGCAAAGCCTCAGCAAGAATCTCTGCCTTTAATAAAGGAGAGATATCACTAATAGTTGGTAAATGCTTAGTCATCGCTACTTAAAAATTTATTCGCCAAATAATTTTTGACGGAGTTCACGACGCTCTTGAGCTTCAAGAGATAAATTGGCTGTAGGCCTTGCAATTAAACGGTTCAAGCCGATTGGCTCACCAGTTTCTTCGCACCATCCATAGTCGCCGGATTCAATACGCGCCAATGCTTGTTCTACTTTTTTGAGTAGCTTGCGCTCACGATCACGTGTGCGCAATTCCAATGCATGCTCCTCTTCGATCGTTGCACGATCGGCAGGATCAGGAACCAAAATATTTTCACGCAGATGTTCTGTTGTTTCGGACGCATTCTTCAAAATGTCGTCTTTAAGAGTGAGCAGTTTTTGACGGAAAAAATCTAACTGCGCAGCATTCATGTAGTCCTTATCGGACATCTTGAGCAATTCCGCCTCAGTTAATGGAGCACCTTTTACAACTTTAGTGCTCGCAACTTTACTGTTAGCTTTTGCAGCAGTCGCTGGTTTTGTTGCTGTTTTTACCGTCATCTCGTTCTTTCCTCGTTTGAAGCATTATTGCCTCATTCTGCCAAACTTTTACGGCCCTTTTATTAATATTCATCAATATCGGCCGTGGCGGCGGATTGTACCCGAATCTTGCTAGGCCAAACAGCCCTCAAGCCCAGCCAATAGGGTGTCCTTGGGCAAATCGATGCCTATGAAGACCATCCGGGTTTGCTTGGGTTCTGTACCCCATGGACCGGCTAAATCGCTGCCCATCATCTGGTGAACGCCCTGGAACACCACTTTTCGGCTACTTCCCTTCACATAGAGCACGCCTTTATAGCGCAACATCTTCTCGCCAAAGACCTCCAAAATGCCCCCAAGGAAGTCTTCCAGCTTTTTGTGATTAAAGGGTTTATCACTACGAAAAACAAAGGATTGGATACGATCGGTATGGCCAGCATGGCCGTGGTGCTGGTGCTGGTGCTGGTGGTCGTGACTATGATCGTGGCCACAGGTACTGTGATCATGGTCATGTCCGTGGTCGTGCCCACAATTCTCATGGTCATGATCATCCTGCTCCAAGAAATGAGGGTCAATATCCAGCTTGGCGTTGAGATTGAATCCCTTGAGGTCCAAGACGGCATTCAAGGGCACCACGCCCTTAGAAATCCCCGCAATAGGCGCTCTTGGGTTCATATGCATGAGGCGATTACGCAAGGCATCTACTTCAGCAGGGGTAACCAAATCGGTCTTAGTAATAAAGATTTGGTCGGCAAAGCCAACCTGTCGCTGAGCTTCTTCGTGCTCACTGAGTTGTTGCTGACCATGCTTGGCATCCACTAGGGTCACCACAGCGTCTAAAACATAATGGTCGGCCACATCATCATCCATAAAGAATGTCTGGGCAACGGGACCAGGATTGGCAACACCCGTGGTTTCAATGACAACGCGATCAAAACTAATCTTCTTGTCTTTGCGTTGCTCCCAAAGTTCATTTAGCGCCTCTACAAGATCGCCGCGAATGGTGCAGCAAATGCAACCATTACTCATCTGCACAATGTTCTCTTGGTTGTCTTGAACCAAGATGTCGTTATCAATATTCTCTTCGCCGAATTCATTCTCGATCACGGCAATCTTTTTGCCGTGATCCTCGGTCAGGATATGTTTAAGCAAAGTGGTTTTGCCGCTTCCCAAGAAGCCTGTCAAAATCGTTACCGGAATTAATGCCATGGATGATCCAATCAAAATCTAAAAGCCAACAATTCCCAAAGCGGGAAACCTTCTATCTTACCGAGTTCCTCAGCCTTTGCCAGCCTTTGCGCGCGGATGCGCTTTATCGTATGCCTGAGCGAGGTGCTGAAAATCTAAAGACGTATAAATCTGGGTGCTAGCGATGCTGGCATGCCCCAACATCTCCTGGACAGCACGCAAATCTTGCGAGGATTGCAGTACATGGCTCGCAAAACTATGGCGCATCATATGGGGGTGCACATGGGTGGGCAAGCCGGCGCGCATAGCCAAAGTCCTTAATCTCGCTTGCACGGTACGCGGCGACAAGCGCTTGCCTGTTGCCGACAAAAACAAGGCGATGGATTCTTCTGAATAATTTCCGGCATCGCGCAGCTCTCGCCACACAGCAAGTGATTTCATTGCAGGCGCGCCAACAGGCACTGAACGTCGTTTGCCACCCTTGCCTAACACCGTTACTTCTGCAGCATCCCAGTCCAACCAGCCAGCAGATTCATGCTGACGGTCTTTGCTTTGCATTACATCAATTCCCAAGAGCTCTGAAAGACGTAAGCCTGAGGAATACAACAAATCAATAATGGCAGCATCGCGGATGGATTCCAAATCCTTTTTTTCTTCAGCCTCTTTGACTGCCTGATTAACTAGAGAGAGGGCCTGCTCGACTGATAGCGCTTTAGGTAGCGACTTCAAGCGTTTTGGCGCCTTCACATCATCAACTGGATTGGCAACCAAGTTGCTCGTTACCTTGCCAGCACGTGCATCACGCCTGGCATCTTTTTCAGTAAGCCAGTCATACCAGCCGCGCCATGCAGAAAGCGCTCTCGCAATGCTTCTTGAGGATTTACCTTTGGAGTGCAAGCGGCCAGCCCAACGACGCACGTGGCCGTTGCTAACTTTTAATAATTCAATGGAATCTTCTAAGGAAAAATTTTGGAGATCGCTCAGATCCATTCCGTACGCTTTAAGCGTATGCGGCGAGAGTTGACGCAACACATGTAGCTCATGCAAATACTCCTGCATGAGGGGATGTAGTTCAGTCGACTTTAATTTCATAAGCCTGGATACGATCCAAAGCTGCTGCAGTTAATTCAGCAATCTGGCGCAAATAGAAAGCACCCATATCTGCCGTAAAGCGGGATTCATCCTTACTGGCCAATAGCAATGCCGCAGGCGATTGAGTGGCGCCAACACTCTTGCCCAAAGGAAGGCCAATGGCCACCAGGCTTTGCCATTCGGGATCAATCGTTGTCTGGGTTGCTAATAAATCTACGCTAGCTGCTGCCAACTCCTTGGCAGAGCCGCATAGAGGTGCATCAACCCAAGGGCCAAATGCAGAATTAGGTGAAAGCAGTTGCGCTGACTCCACTTCAAATACCTCTGCCAAACCCGAGGTAATTGCGGCTTCCACATCACCCCTATTGTTAGCCCTCATTAAACGCAATAACCAAGCAACCAAACTTTGTTGGGTTTTATCGTTACGACTACCAAAGTGCAACATCTCGCTTAAGCGACGATTGAGTTCTTGGTTTTGTGTGCGCAATACCGTCATTTGACGCTCTTGCAAAGAGATCGCACGATCCTCATGTGGATGCTTAATCCGAATCTCATTAAAGAGATCAGCGTAACGCTCAAAGAAGCCTGGGGTTACACGTAACCACTCAGCAACTAACTCTTCTTGCTCGGCTTGCTTTGGATCAATTGCACTCATGTATTTCTTTCTTAACTTAGTTTTTTACGTAAGAGCTCATTAACCTGACCGGGATTTGCTTTGCCTTGAGAGGCTTTCATGATCTGGCCAACGAGAGCGTTAAATGCCTTCTCTTTACCCGAGCGGAACTCTTCAACCGATTTCTGATTAGCCGCCAACACCTGATCAATGATGGCCTCAATTGCACCGCTATCACTAATTTGCTTCAAGCCTTTGACATCAATCACTTGATCAACCGTACTGATGGCTTTACCTGCAACAGCCTCTTCCCAAAGAATAGCGAAGATATCTTTAGCAATCTTATTGGAGATAGTGCCATCTGCCACACGCGTCAGTAATGGCGCTAAATGCTCCGCTTTTAATGGCGCATCAGCTGCAACAATGCCTGCACGATTTAAGGACGAGGCAAATTCACCAGCAATTAAATTGGCGGCTGCTTTTGCTAATGGCTTACCTACAAGAGCCAATAGCTCTTCAAATACTTTTGCAGTGTCACGGTCCTGCGTAAGTAGTTGCGCATCATATGCACTTAAACCAAATTCGCTTTGCCACTGCTCGCGCAATTGAGCAGGCAATGCCGGCATCTTGCTGCGCACATCCGCAATCCAAGCATCGTCGATCACTACTGGCAGCAAATCAGGATCCGGAAAATAGCGATAGTCGTTAGCATCTTCTTTGCTACGCATGCTGCGCGTTTCGCCACGATCAGGATCGTATAAACGGGTTTCTTGAACAACTGTACCGCCATCCTCAATCAACTCAATTTGACGACGCACTTCGTATTGAATGGCCTCTTCCAAAAAACGGAAGGAGTTCAAGTTTTTAATTTCGCAACGGGTGCCAAACTCGACTTGACCGATGGGGCGAACCGATACGTTCGCATCACAACGGAAAGAGCCTTCTTGCATATTGCCGTCACAAACTCCGAGCCACACCACCAAGCCATGCAAAGCCTTGGCATAGGCAACGGCCTCAGCGGCGCTGCGCATGACTGGCTCGGTCACGATCTCGAGGAGTGGTGTGCCGGCGCGGTTCAGATCAATACCGCTAGAGGGCTCGCCATGAGGGCCTGTAAAGCCTTCTTCATGGACTGATTTACCAGCATCCTCTTCCATGTGAGCGCGAGTGAGTTCAACTACCTTTATTTCATCACCCACCAAGATCTCTAGATGCCCGCCGACAACCACCGGAATCTCCATCTGGCTGATTTGATAACCCTTAGGCAGATCGGGGTAGAAATAGTTTTTGCGCGAAAAGATACTCGCCGGCGAAATCTTCGCATTTACGGCCAAACCAAAACGAATAGCATGTTCAACAGCCTGGCGATTAAGCACTGGCAAAACACCAGGCAGCGCTAAATCAACTGCGCATGCTTGAGTGTTTGGGGCTGCGCCAAAGCGGGTGCTTGCACCGCTAAAAATTTTGGATTGTGTTTGTAACTGCGCGTGGGTCTCTAGACCAATAACGACTTCCCATTGCATCATGCCACCTCACTTGCTGGACGCAAATGCCAATCAGTGGCTTGCTGATATTGATGAGCCACTTGCAACAAGCGTGCTTCAGAAAAATAATTACCGATGAGTTGCATACCAATGGGTAGATTAATTCCATTAAACCCACATGGGACACTCATCGCCGGCAAACCCGCTAAGTTTGTAGAAAGCGTATAGATATCCTCTAGATACATTTGCACTGGATCTTTTGATTTTTCGCCCAAACGCCAAGCAACATCAGGGGCAACAGGCCCCAGAATGACATCGCATTGATTAAATGCCGCTTGAAAATCTGCCGCAATAATGCGACGAATTTTTTGTGCCTGAAGATAGTAAGCATCGTAGTAACCATGACAAAGAACGTAAGTTCCAATCATGATGCGGCGCTTTACTTCTGCACCAAAACCTTCGGTACGTGACTTGGCATACATATCATTGAGATCACGATACTCATTGGCGCGATATCCATAACGCACGCCATCAAAGCGACTCAAATTACTTGACGCTTCCGCTGGTGCCAAAACGTAATACACCGGAATAGAAAGTTTGGTTTTTGGCAAACTCACTTCAATCAATGTAGCGCCTAAATTTTCTAAAAGCTTGGCTGCCTCATTAACGGATTTAGCAACATCGCTCGCTAAACCTTCAGCAAAGAATTCTTTTGGCAAACCAACACGTAAACCTTCCAATGGTTTTGAGGAGTTGGCACTGCCCTCTTTCCAATGTTGATTGAGGTAACGACCGTAATCCTCTCCAGAATCGGCTAAAGAAGTCGAGTCACGCGGATCGTGTGAAGACATTGCAGAAAGCAACAAAGCGCAGTCTTCTGCAGTCTTACCCATTGGGCCAGCCTGATCAAGCGAAGAGGCATAGGCAATCATGCCGTAGCGTGAAACGCGCCCATAACTAGGCTTAATGCCGGTTAATCCACAAAATGCTGCTGGCTGGCGAATTGAGCCACCCGTATCTGTGCCAGTTGCAATCGGAGCCAAGCCCGCTGCTACAGCTGCAGCAGAGCCACCGGACGAGCCTCCCGCTACGTGAGCAGCATTCCAAGGGTTTAATACCGGCCCAAAGGCAGAGTTTTCATTGGAGGAGCCCATCGCAAACTCGTCCATATTGGTTTTGCCCAGGCAAACCATGCCAGCACCATGGGGGTTGCTTTCATTGGGAATTCCCAAATTAGCCACCACCGTGGCATCAAAAGGACTCTGATACCCAGCCAAGATTTTGGAGGCAGCTGTCGACTTCCAACCACGCGTTACAAAGACATCTTTGTGCGCAACGGGGATGCCCGTTAACTTTCCAGCATTGCCAGAGGAAATCAGTTGATCTGCCTTATTTGCTTGCTCTAAACTTAAGTGAGCATTCACATCAAGATAGGCATTCCACTGTTTTCCGGCCTCAATACGGTCTAAGAAGTACTGGGTTAGCTCTGTACTGGATACCTCTTTTGCAGCAAGTGCTTTTGCCATTAAGGCGATAGGGGTGTTGTGCCAACTCATTCGATCACCCTTGGCACTAAGAAATAGCCCTCATGCTGAGCAGGGGCTGTTTGCATGTTTTCGGCCCGATGGTCTGACTCGGTAACTTGATCAACGCGCATGGGTTGGGCCAAATCCCGCAAAAAGAGGATTGGGTGTGCCAAAGGCTCAAGACCACTTGTATCAACGGCCTGCATTTCCTCAACCAAGGAAAAAATGGCCTGCAATTGAGGCAAAACTGCCTCGGCTTCTGCCTGATTTAACTCAAGCCTAGATAGGTGCGCAATGCGCTGGACATCATCAAGTTTCATGGGACGAGAGTATCATTCCTATATATTTTCATTAACACTTTCTATTTTCCCACTACATCATGTTCGGTTTTTTCCGCAGCTACTTTTCCAATGACCTAGCCATCGACCTAGGAACCGCCAACACCTTAATTTATATGCGTGAGCGGGGTATTGTCCTCGATGAACCTTCTGTTGTGGCAATTCGCCAAGAAGGTGGTCCAAACGGCAAAAAGACCATTTTGGCCGTCGGGAAAGAGGCAAAGGCGATGTTGGGTCGCGTTCCAGGGAATATTGAGGCCATTCGCCCAATGAAAGATGGCGTGATTGCCGACTTCACCATTACCGAACAAATGCTCAAGCAATTTATCAAGCTTGTGCATGAAAGCAAATTACTAAAGCCTAGCCCACGCATCATCATTTGCGTTCCTTGTGGTTCTACCCAAGTTGAACGTCGCGCGATTCGCGAATCTGCGTTGGGTGCTGGCGCATCGCAAGTATTCCTCATTGAAGAACCAATGGCAGCTGCAATTGGTTCTGGCCTCCCGGTTTCAGAAGCTGCTGGTTCGATGGTTGTTGATATCGGTGGCGGTACAACTGAGGTTGGTGTGATGTCATTAGGCGGCATGGTTTACAAAGGTTCTGTTCGTGTTGGTGGTGATAAGTTTGATGAAGCCATTACTAATTACATTCGTCGTAACTACGGCATGTTGATTGGCGAGCAAACTGCTGAGCTGATTAAGAAAACAATTGGTTCCGCTTTCCCTGGCGCTGAAGTGCGCGAGATGGAAGTTAAGGGTCGCAATCTTTCTGAAGGTATTCCTCGTAGCTTCACCGTTACAAGTAACGAAATTTTGGAAGCATTGACTGATCCATTGAATCAAATCGTGACTGCTGTAAAAGCAGCTCTTGAGCAGATTCCACCTGAGTTAGCATCCGATATTGCTGAACGCGGCATGATGCTTACTGGCGGCGGAGCTTTATTGCGCGACCTCGATCGTCTCTTGCTAGAAGAAACTGGTTTGCCAATTCATGTGGCAGAAGATCCATTAACTTGCGTGGCTCGTGGTTGCGGTATCGCACTAGAGCGCATGGATAAGTTAGGCGGAGTGTTCTCGCACGAGTAAGCGACATACACGTCGACCAGGGAATTGCAACATAGCGCTCCACCACTTTTCAGACAGGGCATTCCGGCCTTACTTAAACTGATTGTCTGTCTGTCGATCAGCATCGCACTGATGCTGATCGATTTTCGTTTCAAAGCACTCGACCCCATTCGTAATAACGTCAATTGGATTTTGCGTCCACTTGAATACGTCATGATGGCGCCGCGTAATGCCTTCGAAGCAACATCAGAATATTTCACTACTCGATCAACTCTTGATCAAGAAAACCAAGTGATGAAAGTGCGTCAAGCAGAGCTTTCATTGCTGGCTAATCAGTCGGAATTTCTGATGGTGGAAAACCAAAACCTGCGCGAACTCATGACTTTGCAAAAACAGGTTCCGTTCAAAACATTGCCAGTAGAAATTTTATTTAACCCGCCCAATCCAATTTCACAGCGCATCGTGATCAATCGCGGCAGTAATGACGGCCTAAAGCTTGGCAACCCGATTGCCAATGATTCCGGGATTTTGGGCCAAGTGGTCCGTCTCTATGAGCGCTCTGCTGAGGTTTCCCTACTGGAGGACCGTGATTTTGCGGTTCCAGTCCAAGTGGCTCGCAACGGCCTTCGTGCAGCTGTATTTGGCGCAGGGCGTGGCAATCCACTAGAACTTCGCTATTTACCGGTAGCCAGCGATTTGGAAGTCGGAGATATTTTGCTGACATCGGGCATTGATGGTGTTTATCCCCCAGGATTCGCAGTGGCAGTGATTAGCAAAATCGAGCGCAATGTCGATAAAAACTCTTCCAACGTATTTTGCGTTCCCGTTGCAGCAGTAAATCGCTACCGTCAAGCGCTTGCACTTTTATATGATCCGCAGCTCGACGCCAAGGCAGCGACTGTGAATAACAAATCCGCTTCTGGTGCACCACCAACCAATACGCCTGGCAGACGCCAAACTCGCACGCGAGGAATGCAATGATCGATTTCCAGAGCGGCTATATTCTGCGCCCGGTAAACCCGGTCTTCATTTATTTCAGCCTATTTTGTGCGCTGCTGTTAAACCTATTGCCCATTGGTAATTACGGTTGGGTGCCAGACTGGTTAATCCTATGCATTGTGTTTTGGAACATTCACCAGCATCGTTATGTCAGCGTCATCACCGCCTTCATTTTGGGCTTGATGATGGATGTACATAATTCCGATTTATTGGGATTGCATGCCTTTAGTTACTCTCTAGTGGCCTACCTCGCCATCTCATGGCATAGGCGCATTGTGGCTCTCACCGTTTTGTCGCAGGCCCTGCACCTGCTTCCTATTTTCTTATTAGTATCGCTATTTCCCGTGTTGGCCCATTGGCTACTCAGCGGTGAGCTCTATTGGTGGGCGCTAACAGGTGCGATCCAGGCTTTAATTGAGGCAATACTTTGGCCACTAGCCACCCGCATCTTGCTTGCGCCGCAACGTCGCCCTATAGATGTTGATCACAATCGACCTCTCTAAGAAGCGGCATGGTTTCTTTTAAAAAACCGGATCTCGACTCTTTTCAAGAGCGCATTCATATTGCGACTCTATTTGTCACGTTTTGCTTTTTACTGCTCATCACTCGTCTTGTATGGCTTCAACTAGTGAGCCACGGAAAATACGCTCTGCTAGCTGAAAGTAATCGCATTGCCTTGGTTCCAGCCCCGGCAAATCGCGGACTCATCATTGATCGTAATGGCATCGTCATTGGCCGAAATTATTCTGCCCTCACGCTAGATGTGAATGCTGAAGAAGTCAAAGGGAATGTAGATCAGCTCATCAACGATCTTTCTGAAATCGTTGCTATTTCGCCTCGGGATCGTCGAAATTTCAAGCGCTCCCTAGAGGATTCCCGCAATATGGGCACTTTTCCCCTGCGCTCCATGCTCAATGAGACCGAAACTGCCCGTTTTATGGCCAATCGCTACCGCTTTCCTGGGGTAGAAATCCGGGCTAGGAGCTTTCGGGAGTACCCATATAACGAATTAGCCTCACATTTGATTGGCTATATTGGCCGGGTTTCGCAGCGCGACAAAGAGCGGATGCAGACTGAAATTGAGGGCGCTAAAGCGGATGATCCTGATGCGTTGCAAGCCTCTTTTTTACCCGGCATTCAGTACGTTGGCAAGATTGGTTTAGAGCAAAGCTATGAAACTGTCTTACGCGGTGTACCTGGCTACGATCAAGTAGAAATTACTGCGGGTGGCAAACCAGTACGCACACTTTCTAGCGCTCCATCAGTTCCCGGAAAAAACGTTGTTCTATCAGTTGATATCAAGCTGCAGTATTTAGTTGAACAACTGTATGGAAATTTCCGAGGAGCATTTGTTGCGATTGAACCAGAGACAGGTGACGTATTGGCTTTTGTCTCTAAGCCCAACTTCAATCCAAATGATTTTGTTGAGGGTATTGATTCGGTGACCTGGAAAGAGCTGAATGACTCCCCACAGAAGCCGCTCTATAACCGCCCACTGAAAGGCATCTATCCACCCGGATCAACTTACAAGCCTTTCATGGCATTGGCAGCTTTAGAAAATAAAAAGCGCACGCCATCACAAACGATTTCGGATCCTGGCTACTTTGACTTTGGCAATCACACTTTCCGCGATGACAAAAAGGGTGGGCATGGAATTGTCGACATGCAAAAGTCGATTGTTGAATCTTGTGACACGTATTACTACATGCTGGCGCGTGATATGGGTGTAAACATGATCGCGGATTTCATGAAGCCTTTGGGCTTTGGTCAAATTACGGGTATCGATTTACAAGGCGAAGCAAGAGGCGTTCTGCCATCCACAGAGTGGAAGAAAAATACCTTCAAAAAACCTGAGCAGCAAAAATGGTACGAAGGTGAAACTATTTCTTTAGGCATTGGCCAGGGCTATAACGCTTTCACTATTTTGCAATTAGCTCACGCAATGGCAAACGTTGCCAATAACGGCATTGTGATGAAGCCCCACCTAGTCAAAGCCATTGAAGATCCATTTACTCGCAACCGAGTGCTGACAACTCCAAAAGAAAGTTATCGCATCGATCTCAATGCTGAGAATATTGAGGTGATTAAGAAGGCAATGGTCGAGGTAAACAATTCCGGAACATCTGCTGCAGCGTTTAAAGGAACTGGATATCAAGTGGGTGGAAAGACCGGGACCGCACAGGTCTTTAGTTTGAACTCCAAAGAATATAAACATGGCGCAACAGCAGAATTTTTGCGTGACCATGCTTTATATATTGCTTTTGCTCCAGCGGAGAAACCAACTATTGTGATTGCGATGGTTGTAGAGAACGCAGGCTTCGGCGCACAGTATGCCGCTCCGATCGCACGGAAAGCACTGGACTACTACATAGAGGGCAAGTGGCCCAAGGAGGTTCCTGAATGGAAAAGAGCCCCTTAATTAAAGTTAAAGGATTTTTCTCCGGTATCTTTTCTGGGCTAGACCGCCAGCTAGGCCTTATTCTGCTTGGCTTAGCGGCCGTTGGCTTTTTTACTTTTTTATCTGCAAGTCAAAATACTCCTGTACAAATTGCAGATGAGTTGCGCAATCTTGCGCTCTCATTTTTAGTAATGTGGATCGTCTCACGCATTCCACCAAAGTGGTTGGAGATGGGCGCAGTGTGGATTTATGGATTTGGTATTGCCCTTTTAATTGCAGTCGCTGCATTTGGACTAATTAAAAAAGGGGCTCGTCGCTGGCTCAATATTGGAGTTGTTATTCAGCCATCTGAGATCATGAAGATTGCAATGCCACTCATGCTTGCTTGGTACTTTCAAAAGCGGGAAGGCATTCAAAAATCTTGGGACTATGGTGTTGCTGCGGTGATTTTGGCCATACCGGTTTTTTTAATAGCACGCCAACCAGACCTGGGAACTGCGCTCCTTGTTTTTGCAGCAGGACTATACGTCATCATCTTGGCAGGCCTGCCGTGGAAATGGATACTGCCATTTGTAGGTTTGGGTGTTATTGGCATTTTGTTAATTATTATTTTTGGCGGCACTATTTGTGCGCACGATGTAGTGTGGCCATTTGTACACGACTATCAAAAGCATCGTATATGTACCCTACTAGACCCAACCAGTGACCCACTTGGCAAAGGCTTTCATACCATTCAATCTATGATTGCAATTGGCTCCGGCGGATTCTTTGGTAAAGGCTGGTTTCAAGGAACGCAAGCCCACCTAGAATTTATTCCAGAAAAGCATACTGACTTTGTCTTTGCAGTGTTCTCTGAGGAATTTGGTTTATTAGGCAACCTGATATTGATTGCTTTGTTCTTCGCACTCATTAAAAGAGGTTTAGCAATCTCAGCGAGCGGGCCCAACTTATTTACACGCTTGTTAGGTGCCTCAGTGACTTTAATTTTCTTTACCTATGCATTTGTCAACATTGGCATGGTGAGTGGTCTCTTGCCGGTAGTTGGTGTGCCGCTTCCATTTATCAGTTATGGTGGCACTGCATTGGTAACGCTTGGATTTGGCGCGGGAATATTAATGAGCATCCATCGTCACCGTCGATTAGTGCAAAGTTAACTCGGCGCGGTGATGCGTTTGATTGATTGAGATTCTTGCAGAAATAAAAAAGCCCGGCATGCCGGGCTTTTTTATCAACAAAGGAAGAATTACTTCTTACGCTTGTTAACTGAATCTTTAAATGCCTTACCAGCAGAAAACTTAACAGTTTTTGCAGCAGCAATTTTGAGTGGCTCGCCAGTTTTTGGGTTACGACCCATACGTGCAGCACGTTTGCCTGAAGCAAAAGTACCAAAGCCGATCAGTTGTACTGAATCACCTTTAGTAACAGCCTTGATGATTGTGTCGATTGCAGAATTCAATGCGAATTCAGCTTTGGCTTTAGAAATCTCCGCGTCGTCAGCAATCGCTGCGATTAGTTCGGCTTTATTCAAGTGAAGCTCCTTATAGATATTGATGTCAGCGCACATTACGCTTACATGATTTTAACCACAAAAAATTACAAAAATAAAGTTGCGTTACAGCAATTTTTTACTGCGACTACAAATTACTCATCCAAAACGGTGATATCAGAAACAAAATACTCGGTATCGCCAAAACAGGTAGTTGGCAAACCAATGTGTTGCTCATACTTTAGGGCAACCTTTTTCCCCAAATTAGCATTTATTTTTTGCGCCACAGCATCTTCACGCACCGTAAAGAGGAATTTTTCTGACATCGTGCCTGGCATAGAAACCATGGCTAATTCGCCTTCCCAGGTTTTGCATATATAGCCGCGATTTGAGAATTTCTGCACATATCCTGCGCGCTCCCCACTTCCATAGCTCCAAGTTAGCATCCCCCACGTATAGACTGAAATCCCTACTAACCCAATTAAAACAAGGCTTAAGAGCCACTTTATAAAGCTATTCATAAGATCTTCCTTAGCAAAACTCCACATAAACCCTAAGCAGGTTTTTACACCTTCTGTTTTAAGTATATGAGCATCCGAGCATAAGAAATAGTCAATTTGGGGCTGACATACAAATTAAAATATGAACAATTACCTCACCTAGACAAAGCTTATGGAAATTCGCCACATCATCTTTTTTATTTTTATAGCATCCGCTGTTTATGTCTATTTCAGAGGAAAGGTTCGTTTTGGGATTGTTAGATCTCTTACAGACTACCAAGTGCTTTTGGCGCCCGTAAATGCACTTTTGTATTTATTTTCAAAAGTGAAGCCTGGTGCTTTTATTCCAGTAAATCAATTTCCTGAAATGCAGCCCATTCAAGATAACTGGGAAATGATTCGGCAAGAAGCGCTTTCACTGCAAGAAGGTGGCTCTATTGCGGCGGCAACCGGATATAACGATATTGGCTTTAACTCTTTCTTTCGCACTGGGTGGAAACGTTTTCACCTCTGCTGGTATGGAAAAGAAGTGCCCTCGGCCCAAGCGGGATGCCCCAAAACGGTTGCGCTGCTCAAATCAATCCCCTCAGTCAAGGCGGCCATGTTCGCGTCTCTCCCGCCCGGAGCAACGCTGGTGCGCCACCGTGACCCCTATGCAGGCTCCTTGCGCTATCACATTGGTCTAAGCACTCCCAACGACCCCAAATGCTTTATTGATGTGGATGGAGAGCGTTATTTCTGGAAAGATGGCGAAGCGGTCATGTTTGATGAAACTTACATTCATTTCGCAGCCAACGAAACCGATCAGCAAAGAATCATCTTATTTTGTGATGTCGAGCGCCCAGTTCACACTCGGGCAGTTGCTCTATTTAATCGCTGGTTTGGGCGCTATGTCATGAGTGCCGCATCTTCTCAAAATGTTGAAGGTGAAAAATTGGGCTTCGTAAATATTTTGTTCACCTATTTCTACCATCTTCGTGCGCAAGCCAAAAAGCTCAAAGCAAAACATCGCTCGGTTTATTACATCGGCAAGTGGGTGCTTATTTTAGGAATTTTGTGGGCCATTTTCTGGTAAACCAAACTTTATTTTTGCGGGCTTAGTAACTGAACAATTTGCTCGGGACTGATGGGGCCCCAAATTTCCACTCGTTTCTTGCGGCTATTTTGACCAGAAACAAACTGAATTTGTTTTTGAGGCACCCTTAATTGCTTAGAAAGCCAAGCCAATAAGAGCTCGTTCGCTTTATTTTCAAGGGCAGGTGCCTGTAAAGAAATTTTTAAACAGCCGTCATGCAGGCCAACGACCTTAGTCACCTTGGCTCCTGGCTGACAATGCAAATTTAAGGTAATTCCGGCGGGGGTTTGTTTTAACCAAATAGGCGTCATTAAAGTACTTTAAACTGAAAGCATGACGATGAAGAATTCTCAAGCTCTAGAACAGCTATTTGCCAATAATCGCACCTGGGCCGAAAGCATGGTGGCAGAGGATGCCAATTTCTTTAAACGCCTCGTTTCTCAGCAAGCCCCTGAATATCTGTGGATTGGTTGCTCTGATAGTCGAGTGCCGGCGAATGACATTGTGAACTTACTTCCTGGTGAATTATTCGTTCACCGAAATGTTGCAAACGTAGTGGTTCATACTGATTTGAATTGCTTGTCTGTTATTCAATTTGCGATTGATTTGCTTAAGGTAAAGCACATATTAGTTGTAGGTCACTATGGCTGCTCTGGTGTCCATGCAGCACTAACCGATAGACGAGTTGGTTTAGCAGACAATTGGTTGCGCCACGTTAAGGATGTACATCAAAAACATGAGCGTTATTTGGGCGATACTATTCCAACCCCTAAACGACAAGATCGACTTTGCGAACTCAACGTCATTGAGCAGGTGGTTAACGTATGCGAAACAACCATCGTGCAAGATGCTTGGGCACGCGGGCAAGACCTCACCGTTCATGGCTGGGCATATCGCCTTGAAACTGGCCTAGTAAATGATTTAGGAATGTCGAGCAGCTCCATTGAAGAAATGACTGAGCGCTATGCCAAATCCATAAAGCGTTACGAATCAGAGCAAAACTAATTTGCTGAAGTCTTTTTCCAACCAAGTAGTCGTCGTTCTACTCAAGCTTCTTGCCCTCCTGCCTTATAGGCTCCTGGTTGCGGTGGGTTACGGCCTTGGATATATTGCAGCTCGTGTTCCAAGCGATAGAAATCGAGTAGTAAAAACAAATCTCCACTTATGCTTTCCAAAATTAAGTCCAGCTGAAGTTGATAGTCTTGCTAAAGAGCACTGGCGATTACTTGGGCGTAGCCTGGTAGAGAAAAGCATTATCTGGTGCGGCAGCTCTAAGCAACTGAGCAATATGATTGAGGTGAAGTCAGCGGTTGATCTCTCCAGCAAAAAACCACGCATCCTAGTAAACATGCATTTCACGGGAATTGAGGGCAGCATTATTTTGAGTGCGCTCTCCAAAGAAAAGCATTGGCCGCGCACCTCGGGATTTTTTCAGAGAATGAAGAATCCTTTTTTTAATAAAAGGATTGTGGAATGGCGCAATCGTTTTGGCGGAAACTCAATTGATCGCCAAGGCAATGCAAAGGCGATCATCCGAGAAATTCGCAATGGAGACTTCATCATCATTGCACCGGATCTTGATTTAGGCCTCAAGGATTCTGAATTTGTACCGTTTTTTGGAATTCAAACAAACACCATCACCACCATTTCTCGCTTAGCAAAAATTACTGGCGCTGACGTATGCCTGATGACCACCACATTAAAAGCGGATGAATCAGGTTATCTTTGCGAAATCAGCAAGCCTTTAGAGAATTTTCCTGGGGCAGACCCCAAGTCTGACACTGCACGCCTTAATCAATACTTTGAGAAAGAAATTCGTCTGCGGCCGGCCGAATACTACTGGGTTCATAAGCGCTTTAAAAATCGCCCAGATAATGGCCCGAGCCCCTATAACCCTTCTATCTAGTGGCCTTTTGTCCTATCATTAAGGGATGACTGAACGTATTGGGCTATTTGCCGATCTCCACAGTAATTTAGAAGCTTTTGATGCTTGCATGGCCCGTGCCGAGGAACTTGGCGTTACTCGCATGGTGTTTCTGGGTGACCTCGTAGGCTATAACGCCGATCCCGTTGCATTGATTGATCGCGTTGCCACGCTCGTAGAAAATAAAAAAGCGATTGCTGTTCTTGGCAATCATGATGAGGCCGTTTTTAAAGATAGCCGCAATCAAATGAACGCCAGTGCCAATGCCGCTATTGAGTGGACCAAATCTCAATTAAACAATAGTCATGTAGAATTTCTTAAAAATCTTCCTCTGATGATTCAAGAAGATCAGATTTGTTTTGTTCATGCTTCTGCCTACAATCCGGCTGACTGGAATTACATCACCGACAGCATGAGTGCATGGCATTGCGCACAAAGCTCTGGGAAAAATTACACTTTTGTTGGTCATGCACATGAGCAAGCGCTTTTTTATCAAAGCGCCGTTGGGAAGCTCATTCGCTTTGCGCCACACCCTGGCGATGCAATTCCTGTACTGCCTCATCGCCAATGGGTGGGCGTCGTGGGCTCGCTTGGTCAACCCAGAGACGGCAATCCAGAAGCCTGCTTTGCCGTTTTTGAGCCCGCATCAGAAGCTCTGACATTCCATCGTACGCCCTACGATCACTATACGGCCGCAGAGAAAGTGCGTCGTGCCGGCCTGCCAGAAGACCTGGCAAATCGCCTCATCACCGGCAAATAAAATCAATGCCCATCAATACCGATATTGAAGCAGTAGACGATATATTTCAAGAAGGCAAAGTGGTAGATGGATTTACTTTGGGCAAGGAAGTTCATCGCGGCGGAATGGCCAGCCTTTTTTCAGCGACTAAAGAAGGTATAGACGTCCCTATTTTGCTTAAGATCCCGCGCGTTGGCAGAGACCAACCGGTGGAAAGTTTGATCGGCTTTGAAACCGAACTCACCATCTTGCGCGCCCTTAAAAGCCCCTATGTTCCTCAATATTTAGGATCGGGCAATATGGCCACGCGCCCTTACATTGCAATGGAAAGAGTTGATGGTCACCCATTAGAGGACCGCATCAAAGAAGGCAAGGTATTTACGATTGATGAGGTCGTACGCATTGGTGCAGATTTAGCCCAAGCCGTTCAATCACTACACTCACAAGATGCCATTCACCTAGATGTCAAGCCTGAAAATATTTTGATTGATGAGAGGGGTAAGTTAACACTCATTGATTTTGGCTTGTCGCACCACGCTCGATATCCAGACTTACTAGCAGAAGAGATGCGAAAAGGTATTGGCTCTGCACCTTATATTTCTCCTGAACAAGTGGCAGGTATTCGCTCTGATTCACGCAGCGATATTTTTTCTATCGGCGTGATCATGTACGAGCTACTGACCGGCGAACTGCCATTTGGCAATCCTCAAACGATGAGCGGTCTACGCAAAAGGATGTGGGCAGAACCCTTTCCACCACGTGCTATTCGCAGAGAAATTCCGCGCTGGTTACAAGAAGTGGTGTTGAGATGCCTAGAGCCACGCGCAGCAGATCGCTATCAAAGTGCTGCGCGCTTACGTCAAGTATTGCGAGACCCCGAGGGCGTTACGCTCACAGAACGTGCCGACCGGGTTGAACCACCCAGCTTTTGGGAAAACCTCAAAGGAATGTTCAAAGCCGCTGGTTACGAGCCTTCTCCCAGCCCACGGCCCAGCATGGGCAGTCTTGATGCCCCCCTCATGATTGCTGCGATAGATACCCGTCAATCCGATGAAGATCTGCGTGAACGCATGCAAACCACAGCCAAGAATTTATTGCAGGCCTATCCCGAAAGTCGCTTAATTTGCTTGAGCACGATTGCCAGCACACCAACCTATGAAGGCAATCATGAAAGTCAAACCGCTAGTGGCATAGTGCGTGGGCACCTAGTTCAACTGATGGATTGGGCCAAGCCACTCGGATTACCGCCCGAAAGAATTTCTTATCACGTACTTGAGGCGCTTGATCCCGCCTCTCGAATCGTTGAATTTGCCAAAGACAATGATGCATCCCTCATTCTGATTGGAGCGTCACATAAGCTGCCTAATAAGGTGACGCCATGGAGAACCTCGATGACCAAAATCGTCGAAGAGGCCCCCTGCAGTGTTCATATTGTGCGCACTTAAGTCTTAGCGCATTTTGTCTTGCTTTTGATCCAAGATCAGTTCGGGCTCTTGTGCCTCAATCCAGTTATCGCGATTTAGCACGCTAGTTAATTGCTTTTGGTCTAGCTCACCAGTCCACTTAGCAACCACAATCGTAGCCACGCCATTGCCAACTAAATTCGTTAATGCTCGTGCCTCAGACATAAAGCGGTCGATACCTAAGATGATCGCCAAGCCAGCAACTGGAACATCTCCGACAGCAGAAAGGGTGGCTGCCAAAACAATAAAGCCGCTACCGGTTACGCCTGCTGCACCTTTAGATGTGAGCAACAGCACTAGCAAGAGCGTGACCTCCTGCATGAGTGTCATCGGCGTATTGGTTGCTTGCGCAATAAATACTGCGGCCATCGTTAGATAAATAGAAGTGCCGTCTAGATTGAATGAATAGCCCGTTGGAATAACGAGGCCAACACAAGTTTTCTTGGCGCCCAACAACTCCATTTTTTCCATCATGCGCGGCAAGACGGATTCTGATGATGAAGTCCCCAAAACAATTAATAACTCTTCTTTGATGTAACGAACGAATTTAAAAATATTAAATCCATTAATACGCGCGATGATTCCTAAAACAATAAATACAAAGAGCAAGCAGGTTAAATAAAACGAACCCATGAGTTTGCCCAAAGAGAACAACGAGCCTATGCCGTATTTACCAATGGTGAATGACATTGCACCAAATGCGCCAATAGGCGCAAACTTCATGATGACGCCAATCATGTCAAAAAGAACGTGTGATGTTTTTTCAATTAAGTCGAACACCATCGTTCCACGACCGCCAAACTTATGCAATGCAAATCCAAACAATATTGCAATGAAAAGGACCTGCAAAATTTCGCCCTTAGCAAATGCATCGACTGCACTGCTCGGGATAATATTCATCAAGAAATCAGTTGTGGTCCCCATTTTTCCGGGGCCGGTATATGCAGCAATCCCTTTGGTGTCTAAACTTGCAGGATCGATGTTCATGCCCGCGCCAGGCTGAAGTACATTCACAACGACCAAGCCGACCATCAAAGCAATCGTGCTCACAATTTCAAAGTACAAGAGCGCTAGTCCGCCAGTTTTGCCAACCTTCTTCATGTCTTCCATGCCAGCAATACCCAGAACTACCGTACAAAAAATAATGGGGGCAATTAACATCTTGATGCCTTTAATGAAGGCATCCCCAAATGGCTTCATTTCCGTACCCAGACTTGGGTAAAAATGACCCAGCAAAACACCGATTACAACTGCTGTAAGTACTTGAAAATAAAGGATTTTATAGATTGGTGGTTTTTTTAATGTAACAGTCATATGGTCATCCTTTATTGAATTACGAGCGGGCTTATTTATTTCAGCTACTCCCATATTAACTCTAGGCAAAGAGTTAGCCCTAATACCGGATAATGCAAGTATGGAAGAAAAAGTACGCGTCTCGAAATTGCTCTCTGAGCTGGGTCTTTGCTCACGCCGTGAAGCAGATTCGTATATTGAGCAAGGTCTAGTAACAGTCGATGGCGAAGTGGTGAATGAATTAGGCGTACGCGCCTATCGTCATCAAAAAATTGAATTGCAATCTGGCGCCAAAGCACAGCAAGCCTCTCGCATTACCGTCATTCTGAATAAACCCGTTGGCTACATTTCTCACTATGACGACGAACAGGAATACCAACCAGCGGCTTCTTTAATTACTCCTGAAAATTATTTTGCTAGTCCACTAGACAAGGGTAGAAGCCCTCGTTTCAATACAAAGGGGCTGGCACCTGCAGGTAGGCTGGATATTGACTCTACTGGCATGCTAGTTCTGACTCAAGATGGCCGCATTGCCAAATTATTGATTGGTGAAAATAGCCCCATCGAAAAAGAATACTTAGTGCGTGTAGAGGGAGCCCTCTCTTTTGAAGATTTAGATCGCTTAAAACATGGCCTCTCTCTTGATGGGGTAGAACTGAAACCTGCACAGGTTAGCTGGCAGAATGAAGATCAGCTTCGCTTTGTATTACGCGAAGGGCGTAAGCGCCAAATTCGTCGGATGTGTGAGATGGTGGGACTCAAAGTGATTGGTCTCAAGCGCGTCAGAATGGGTCGCATCTCATTAGGACCACTGCCTCCAGGGCAATGGCGCTACGTAGGGGCTCATGAGCAGTTCTGAAGCACATTGGCACGCTTATAATTGCCTCCGAACTTAGATTAATCAACGCAGAATTACCATCGAAACTCCTACCTCCAGCACTCCAGGCGCAGAAGTACTTAGACGTCGAAGCTTTGCGATCATCTCTCACCCAGATGCGGGCAAAACTACGCTTACAGAAAAGTTATTGCTTTATGCAGGAGCCATTCAAATTGCGGGAAGTGTTAAAGCGCGTAAAGCCAGTCGTCATGCAACATCCGACTGGATGGAAATTGAAAAGCAGCGCGGCATCTCTGTAGCAAGCTCGGTGATGCAAATGGAATATCGCGATTGCATCATTAACTTATTAGATACACCAGGCCACCAAGACTTCTCAGAGGACACCTATCGCGTGTTGACTGCGGTTGACTCCGCTCTCATGGTGATTGATGCTGCTAATGGTGTTGAATCTCAAACATTGCGCTTGCTTGAAGTTTGCCGCGCACGTAATACACCTATCGTGACATTCATCAATAAGATGGACCGTGAGGTTAAGCCTCCAATGGAATTGATGGATGAGATTGAAACGGCGCTTGGTATTGAAGTGGTGCCATTTACTTGGCCGGTTGGTATGGGCAAATCATTTGCCGGTGTGATTGATATCGCCAATTCTCGTATGCGCATGTTTAAAGCAGGCGAAGACCGTGTTACTGAAGACTCACATGCAGTGGTTGACATCAATGACCCAGCCCTTAAAGAGCGCCTGGGCACAGACCTAGAAAACGCCTTGACTGAAGTAGAGCTCATCAAAGAAGCAATGCCAGCATTTGATCTTGAGGCCTTTCTAGCTGGACGCCAGTCACCCGTCTTTTTTGGCTCGGCCATTAATAACTTCGGCGTGCGCGAGATTCTCAATACATTAGTAGAGCTCGCACCGTCGCCGGGCTCACGTAAAGCTTTACAACGCGAGGTTAGCCCTGCTGAGAATAAATTCTCAGCAGTCGTGTTTAAGATTCAGGCCAACATGGATCCAGCACATCGTGACCGTGTAGCTTTTTTACGCATCTGTTCTGGCCATTTTCAGCGCGGCATGAAACTCAAAATTTGTCGCAACGGCAAAGAAGTGCGAACCAATAATGCGCTGTCTTTCTTATCGCAAAGACGCGATATTTTGGATGAGGCCTTTCCAGGTGACATCATTGGTTTGCCAAATCATGGCTTGCTGCGCTTAGGTGACACCTTAACCGAAGGTGAGCAATTGCAATTTACTGGGCTACCCTTCTTTGCGCCAGAAATTTTCCGCATGGTTGAGTCTGCTGATCCCTTGCGCTCCAAACAATTGCGTACTGGACTGATGCAATTGGGTGAAGAGGGCGCCATTCAGGTCTTTAGGCCAATGGCGGGCGGCACCATGCTACTTGGCGCCTTTGGTCAACTTCAATTTGAGGTGGTGAGTCACCGCCTCCAAACTGAATATGGTGCAGAAGTACGTCTTTTGCCGGCCCGCTATAGCTTGGCTCGTTGGGTGAGCTCAGACGATCCCGTTGCCTTGAAAAAATTTACTCAAGAAAATATCCACCGCATGGCTGAAGACGTGGTGGGCGCTTCTGTTTTCTTGGCATCACATAAATCAGAACTGGATGTTGCCCAACAACGTTGGGAGTCTATTCAATTCCATGCCCTCAGAGAGCATGCTGGCTTAATTTATCAATCCGATTTGGCGGGCTAATTCGCCAAGCTGTTGCACTAAATTAGCGTGACGCTTTGCAATCAAAGACAGCAACCAACTGCGTATCACTACTTCTAAATGAGGCAACTTTGCCGTACTGCGCACAGTAGGCACTGGCCTTCTGAGTTAATTGCGCAATTGATTCACCGCTACTATTTAGAAAAGTAACATGGTTAGAATCTGATGCATCGGTATATACCGCAGCGCATGCGCTCAAAATAAATGCGCAACATATAGTCAAAACCGAAGACTTCATCAATGCATTCATTTAATCATTCCTCATCTTTAACCTAGGGCTTATTAAGGCCCAGTACATTCATAATCTTTGTCGTGATTTTGCTAGCAAACGGCCTATAAATCAGAATACAAACAATAGCCACTGGGTAGGCTACTGACCAAACTTCAAACCACACCCAGAAGAAATTTTCTGCAAGGCCGACACGAACAAATGTCGTGGCAAGCGTAATACTTAAAGACATTAAGAGGCCCATAACAAGGGCAAAAACTAGGTTGGGTAGATTGATCATGGCTACATCATAGCTTCTAGGCTTGTTAACTGTTATTCTGGACTGTGATCACTATTGTGCGCCCTAGACAGGGGAATCTCTTCAGAAAATCTTTGAGATTCATCATTCCATTACTCTAGGAAAACTCCATGGCTGTAGGCCAAAATCAAAGAACCAGAAAAAACGATTCCATGCTCACTAAAACAGGAAAGGCGCGCTTAGGCCCCCTGAATACTGCTCAACTTACTAAGTTATTAGAATCAAGCACCAAACCCAAAGAGAAGAGCAAAATTTTGCGCGCACTCAGCAAACAAAAAGTTGTTGTTGCTTAATTAAAAAGCCCCGATATAACGGGGCTTTTTAATTTCATGACTACAAATAAAACTACGCTCTTTTTACCAGCATTCTCTTTCCAAGTATGACAGTAGAGACAACGAGTATGGCAAAGATTAAATTCATCAACGTGAGCGAATCGCCCAACAAAACGCTTGCTGCTACCAGAGTACAAAATGGCTGAATCAACTGCACTTGACTGACGCGTGCAATACCGCCAATTGCAAGACCCTCATACCAAAAGAAGAAGCCAAGGAACATGGGGAATAAGCTCAGATAAACAAAGCTAGTCCATGCAACGCTACCCGCATGAATATATTCTGGGCTGTAGGTAAGCCAACTCATCACAATATTCAGCGGCAAGGAAATGACCAGGGCCCAAGAAATGACAGCGCGCGGATTCATATTTCTGGAGAGCTCACCGCCCTCTACATAACCAATGCAGGCACTAATTCCGCCAAGCACTAAAAGGCCATCAATATACGTAAAGCTGCCGGAGCTTTTCAATAGAGCGTAGAGAATAACTAAACCAGCACCCAATAAAGATACCAGCCAGAATCCCAAGGAAGGGCGCTCCTTAAAGCGCAGTACTCCAATAACAGTTGTAGCAAGCGGCATCATCCCCAAAATCACCGCCCCATGTGAAGATGATCCCTGGGTCATGGCAACGGTAGTAAAGATGGGAAACCCAAATACGACGCCTAGTGCTATGACAACAAATTTCACGAAATCCACCTTGGTGGGGGTGCCCTCTTTTTTGTAAGCAAGATAGGCTAGCGCAACTAGCCCTGCCAAGGTTGCCCTGCCAAAAGCAATGAAATAAGGGTTAAAGCTTAAAACAGCAATCTTGCTTACCGGTAGCGTTAAGCTAAAAATCAGAATGCCAATAAAGCCTATCAGCATTCCTTTGCTTTCTTTATTCACCATCACCCTTTGCCTTAAGTTGTATTAATTGTATTAACAATCCACGAGGGTGGGCTGTAATATGTGAGTGCTCCCAATGAAATTCAATGCCTATATACAAGCCATCTATCTAGCAGCGTCCGCTGGGGCGCAGATGCTATCTGTCAGCACTGCCAAAGCTAATGCTGGTATTGGCCTTGAAGGAGACCGTTATGCACTAGGCACGGGCGCCTATTCGGCCGTCAAGCCAGCTAAAGTGCGTCATATCAGCATCATTGCCTTATCTGGCATTGAAACGGCAAATGACTGGTTAACGGCTGGCGATGAACCGACTTTTGATGGGCCTGAAACACGCCGCAATATTGCGCTTGCAGGAATAACAGCATCCGAACTCAATGCCCTCGTGGGCCAACGATTTCAGCTCGGCAGCATTGAACTACTCGGCACAGAACTATGCACCCCCTGCGAAAGACCGGCCCAATTACTCGGCAGGCCAAGCTTCATGGAGGCATTCGAGGGGCGCAGCGGAATTCGGGCCGAGATTTTAAATTCTGGGGTCCTTGCTGTGGGTGATAAGCTCTTCATAGGGAATGAGGAATAGCATGATTGAATACCGCGACAACGCCAGCATTAGCGCTGAGCAAGCCATCGATTTATACAAGCGCTCCACTCTTGGTGAGCGACGCCCCGTTCACAACGTTCCAAAATTTGAGGACATGCTCAAGAATGCCAACCTCACCATTACTGCATGGGACGGCAAAGCTTTAGTAGGCATTTCTCGTTCACTAACTGACTTTTCTTATGTGGCCTATCTTGCGGATTTGGCCGTTGATGAAAAATATCAACGCTCCGGCATTGGCAAACAGCTGATTGAGGAAACTAAAACACGTCTTGGTCCTGAATGCATGATCGTGCTGTTAGCGGCGCCCAAGGCAAATGAATATTACGAACATATTGGCTTTGAACACAATCCACGCGCCTGGACTCTCAAAAAGTAATTCCGTCTTTATCATTGCCATATGACTATTACTCGATTTTGTTTGGTTCGCCACGGTGAAACCGACTGGAATGCCGCACGTCGCCTTCAAGGCCACACCGATATTGGACTGAATGCCAGAGGCTTAGCTCAAGCAAAGCAAATGGCGCGCGCCCTCAAAAACATTAAGCTTCAATTTGATGTTTTATATACCAGCGATCTTCAGCGCGCAGCCAAGACTGCGCAGGCCATTGAAGAGTTATTCGAAACCCCTGCAATTCCGAATGCTGCACTCAGAGAACGTCATCTAGGCGCACTACAGGGACTCACTACTGATGAAGCCCCAATGCGCGAACCAGAACTTTGGAAATCTCATCTCAGCAGAAATATTGAAGAGAACTTGCGTGATGGCGAAAGCATTCAACAATTTGCAGAGCGCATTCAAACTGCGCTTGTCGAAATCTGCAAACAACATCCAGGAAAAACCATTTTGTTGGTAAGCCATGGTGGTGCATTAGATATGATGTATAGAATTGTGAGCAATCAAGCTTTGGATGCAGAAAAGGTCGTTACCGTACCGAACGCATCTCTCAACTGGATCAGTCATGATGGACTTGCCTGGACGGTAAATAGCTGGGCGGATACAAGCCACCTAGAGGATTTGGCTCTAGACAATCTAGATCTCTAGTAGCCCACTAGGGCTTATGATGCATACATGAAATCGATTTTTCGCATAGCGGCTCTTTTAATGGCCGCCGCAATCTGCATTCCCGCCTACGCGCTGGATGATATTCCGGATGCGCTACCGGACCGTATCGTTGGTGATATCGGTGCGGCCGTTTATACCTCCAACTTACATATCGGCACCGAAGGTACTCAATCCTTAGTGCTGCCCTATGCTTTTTTTGACTATCAGCGTTTTTTCGCTCGCATTGATGAGGTAGGTATTAAGACTTTCAAGATGGGCTATGGCTATTTTGAAGTCATCGGCAAAATTAACTTAGACACCTACAAAGTAAAGTCGCTAATCAATGGCAACTCTATCAATCGAAGTGATCCCATCCCTCTTGGCTTGGGAACTTTTCAAGAGACGCCTATTGGGGGATTTTTTGTTAATGCCTATCATGACTTCGGCAAATCAAAAGGGGCGCTCTATGAATTTTTATACTTTGCAGAAATCGAAACCTATAAAAAAATAGTGGTCTATCCTCAAATTGGCGTGGAACGACAGTCAAGCCAGTATGCTAATTATTACTATGGCATCAGCTCTGGAGAGTCGACCGCTACTGGTTATGCCGCTTACAACGCCCCCGCGACAAACAATCTTTTAGCGGGACTCATGGTAGAAATTCCAGTGGTGGATAACTGGTATATCAATGTATATGGCAAACGCAAATGGATGGGTGGCGGAATTAATAATAGCCCAGTCATGAATCGCTCATTCCAAGATAATATTTTTATGGCGCTTGCGTATCGCTTTAAGTAAGCAGAAAAAATAAACTGCCTGCGGAAGGCAGCTTTATCAAGCTAGTAATTTATACCGATGTTATTAGAACGACATGGCTAATATGGACAGGCCTGAAATGAACATCACCAACTCCATCAGCAGTAAAAATTTCTTTTCCGGTAATGCTAGAACAATTTTCTTAGAAAAAATAGAGCCGACCAAAACACAACTTCCAATGAGAAGCCCCTGAATGATTGCGGTTACATTCAAAAAGCCTAGCTGATGAAACGTAATGCCCTTGGTAAATAGAATAGATAAGGTACTCGCGGCCTCTGTTCCGAGGAACGCGCCCTTAGTGAGGCCATAGGCCAAAAAGAAAGGGGTATTAATGGCGCCCGTTGTTGCAACAATGCCAGTCAAATAGCCGATAGCAGCCCCAACCAAAGCCATCTGCCAAAGTTTTAGATAAAAATTTTGATTGCGCATCCAGCGACGAATCGGAATTAACGCGATTAAAAATAATCCTAGAGTAATTTCTATTAATCGCTCATCAAGCTGCACCAGAGTATTCACACCCAATATTGTGAATGGTATTGCAGCTAGGCTATAGACAAAACATACACGCCATTGGATCACGCTCCACCATAGAAAAATGCGAGAGAGATTAGCTACGGTGGCAACCAAAGCGATCACAGGAATTGCCTGAATCGGCCCATAAAAATAGACCAAAGCGGGCATCAATATGATCGTGGTGCCAAAACCAATGACACCACCTAAAACCCCAGCAGCTAGGCCCAATGAGCCCAACACTAAGGCTTGAAGAAGTAGCTCAGACAAGTCTATTAATCTTGATTAATTTTCAAAATGAATTAACGCCCGCCCTGGCAATCTAAAGGCATTTCCCACATAGGCTTGCCTTGGCTGAAATCACAATTCACTCCATCTGGAGATGTAGTGCTGGCAAGACAACCGCTCAAAACCAGAGCAAATAAAGTCACAGTTAAAGCTAGGAGTGTTTTTTTCATGTTGCGATACCTCAATCAAAAGACGATTTTATAAACAAAGACTATCTTAAATCCAAGAATCTCCAGACCTAATTAGCCAGATAGAACAAAGACCACCCCAAGTTCAGAACAGCCAATGCAATGAGCGTGAAAAAAGTAAACTTCATCCCAAGCACACGCTTGCTGAAATCTGGTGGAGGGGTATTCATGCCCTTTGCATGAATCAAGCGGCCAATAATGAGCGCAATACCTGGAACAGCAACCAACCACCAAGGGGCGCCATTTAACTCAAGACAAGCAATTAGGATAATTCCAATGGGAACGTATTCGGCAAAGTTGCCTTGGGTGCGAATGGCTCTCTCAAGATCTTCGTGACCACCACTTCCTAGACCAACCTTATTTTTTCTTCTTAAGCCAATGACGGCAAGAGACAGTTTGATAAAAATGAGCGCTAGGATGGCCGCAATGATTGATGTGATTAATAACATTCATATCTCCTTAGATAACTTCTAATACCTTGCTTAAAGCATCGCCTTCATAGTTTGGTTTTTCACCAATCTCTTCAAAAGGGTGGCCAAGACGATTAACCCAAAATACATCAAAGCCATACCACTTTGCGGCTAGAGCATCCCAAGCATTACTCGATACAAAGAGAATTTCTTCATTCTTTACAGGAAATGCATTTAATAGAAGCTCGTAGGCCTGTGGGGCTGTTTTAAATAAGCGCACATCCTCGATGGTGACAACTTTATCTAGATAAGGCTTCAAGCCATTGCTCTCGACTACGGTTGCCAACATCTCTCTACTGCCATTAGATAAAATCGCAGTAGAGATTCCTTTTTGTTTAATTGTTTTCAGCACACTTAGGCTATCTTCAAAACCAGTGAGCTTGGCATACTGGTCCATCAGTCGTTTCTCATAGTCTGTCGTGAGATTTAAATTCATGCGCTTACAAACATACCTCAAAGAACGAATCGTCAATTCCCAAAATGGAAGATAGTACTTACTACCACTAGGATTGGGATCGCTCATCGTCACCAAACGGGTGTATTCAATTTGGCGATCACGCCACATTAAAGCAAAGGCCTGTCCATGCCCTGGAAATAATTCTTCTGCCAACTGCCCCATGGAATACACATCAAATAATGTGCCATAGGCATCAAAAGCGATTAGCTTATACATATGTCTTTGTCTTCTAGTGTGAATTTCTATTGTCGTTTAAATGCATTATGAGTCGAAACGCATCTTCACACTTACTCAGAGAATTTAGCCAATGCATGCCACCCAAAACTGAGTAGAGGGAGCATATCTTTAGCGAAACTGGTCACTTCTTTTATTAATTCTTTTGAGCAAATCGTTGATCTGGGCAACTGCTTTCTAATAATCCAACCTTTTAGTTTGATAGCTCGCTCAACCTCTACCGGAACATCATTAAAACCTCTAGGAATGCGGGCTAATGTGCTGGAATAATCCAGCTCATAGCCCTTTCTTTTTAAAGACTTCTCAAGAGATAGCCAAGCCTTAGGATTATCCAAAATCCCCTGCCTGAGTTTTTTTAGATTATGGGCTTCTGGCTGCAAATAACCTGCGGCGCATCTACTGCCCAGGGGGTCTAAACGAAAATACAGAACTCCCGGAGAGTGCTTGTCGCCAGTTCTCGTAAAGAGCCCGCTGGCATGCATGTTGTAAGGATGCTTTGCTTTTGAAAACCGAGCATCTCGATTAATTCGAAAGAGAGATTTTTTGGGATCACCCCACAACGGCACATCTTTATTGGCGAGACTCTCAGACAAGGCGTCTGTAAAGTGCTTCATGGGTTCACGCACAAACTCTTCATATTTTGAGCGATGTTCAGAAAACCAAACCCTTGTTTGGTTATCGGTAAGCTCCTCAAGAAATTTGAAAGCCTTCGGACTAAACCCAATAAAGTCACTCATTGAAGTAGGGGCGAGAATACCAAGCCTAGCTTGGTTGCTTAAACCACTTTTGCTTTTCTTCAGGGCTCATATTTTCCCATTTGGCTCTTCGGGCCTTCAGTTCTGCCTGCTCTTCTGGTGTTAATCCATCAAAGAACGCTTTTTTCTCGGCTTTCATTTTTTCTTTTTGTTCAGGAGTAATGGATTGCCATTGAGTCTTCATTCTCTCCTGAAGCAACTTGCGATCCTCTGGGCTTAAGGCCTTCATTTGATCGCGCCTCTGATGCCAGTATGCTTTTCGCTCTTCTGGTGTTGCCTTCAGCAATGCAGCGTCTATTTCCTTCATCTGCTCAAAGCGCTGATCAAAACTCAGATTGATATTGGCCAAAGGGTTTGGTGGCTCAGGGATAGCAGCGCATGCCAAGGAAATCACAGAAATACTCAATAGCAGTCCAACTACCCATTTTTTAGAACTCATCACTTCACCTCCTGCTGGTTATGATTCATTCTAATACCGACCCAGTCGGAGTCAACCGAAACAGAGGGTTGATTCCGTCTAGTAAGTTAATCCCGCAACATAGGCATAAAGTGGGATTCCCAAAATGATATTGAAGGGAAAAGTAATTCCTAATGACATTCCCATATATAAAGCTGGGTTTACTTCTGGAAGTGCGTGCCTTAATACTGCTGGCACGGCAATATAAGAAGCGCTAGCGGCAAGTACCATCAATAAAACGGTATCACCCAAAGGCAGACCCAATAACTTGCAAAGTCCTAATGCGATAGAGGCATGAACCAAAGGGGCGCCAATTGCATAAAGCAAAGTAATGGGCGGCTTACCCTTTAATCCCTCAAAGTTCTTGGCCGCCATCAAACCCATATCGAGCAAAAAGAAGGCGAGCATTCCCTTGAACAAATCGATTGAAAATGGGGCCATTATTTTTTGCCCACTATCGCCACTGACTAAGCCAACTATCATCGAGCCCAAAAGGAGTAGCTGCGCACCATCAGTAAATGATTCATGAAAGATCTTTGACATGCTTGTAGGCTGCGCTGAATTCGTAGCCGATGTCCTAGCCTTATTTGCCAACAAGATTGCTAGAATGATTGCCGGCGACTCCATCAAAGCCATTGCGGCTGCCATATGTCCACCAAACGCAATGCCGTATTGATCAAGTGCTTGTGTCGCAGTAATAAACGTAACAGCGCTAACTGAACCATAAGTAGCGGCAATAGCAGCTGCATCATAGTTATTGAGTTTGGTTCTTAAAACAAAATACCCCATTAGAGGGATGATGATCGCCAAAAATATCGCCAACCCAAGTGCCAAACCAATCTCAAGAGTAAATCCTGATTTATGAAGAGCAAAGCCACCCTTTAAACCCAAAGCCATCAATAGATAGAGCGATAAAAATCTAGCAATAGGCTGAGGTATTTCTAGATTGGATTTAACGGCACCAGCAAAAGCACCAAAGACAAAAAAGAGAATTGCTGGATCTAAGAAATTATTCATACCAACATCTTAGGTAATTTTAGAAATTCTTGTATTAGCCCTATATCGTCTGAGGGCTAAACAGGGTCGATATGAGTCATGTCATTAAGCACCGGCAATTACTTCTTTATTTCATTGCCCGCGTTTAAGGCAATGTCCTGCCCAACCTTACGAGAAGTTTTTCTGCTTTCCAACTTACAGCTAGCAATCGCCAAATCTACATTCCTTACAGTTTTGAACTACCCTCAGGTGTTGCTGATATTTCTTGGTAGCGCAGAATAGAAACAAACCAAAAGTTCAAGATGATCGATTCTTCATTGCAACCCTAATATCTTGATAAATCTGTAAACCGGCAATAATGACGAGGGAGAGGGATAAGGGCACTACTGAAATATAGCCAACCCTCTTAAAACTTACTGCTCCAATAATTCCGCCCACCAAAAACATTCCAAAAATAAATAGATGGGTTTTGAGTTTCTGTCTGTTAGCCATAACATAACCGCTCACATTGGCTGCTTGTGACTTATTCCAATAGATCAGCTTGCCTAGCTCAATACCTATATCAGTAATTACGCCCGTCATATGCGTGGTTCTTATCTCTGCTCTAGAGGCTTTTGTAACTATGGCGTTTTGTAGACCCATCACAAAACATAAAAGGAGGGCAATTGCTGGGACAGTTAAAGGCAGGTAGATATTCAAGTTGGCCCCCACCAATCCAAACACTAAGAGCAGGATAGCCTCGACCAATAAGGGCAAAGCAAACTCACTATGAATTTTTCTTCTATGCCCCCAGTTAACAAGAATGGCAGTAGTTGCTGCTCCAAACAGAAACGAGAGCAAAAGTGAGATGCCGCCCAATACAGAAATAAAATTATTGAGAGCTAGGTCATCGCCAATCGCGGAAATAATGCCGCTCATATGAGAGGTATAACGAGCAATCGCCAGAAACCCGCCCGCATTCACCGCGCCCGCCACAAATGCCATATAGGCACCTAGCTGAACATTAGTCTTATGTGAGCGTTGAGCACTAGTTAAAAGCTGAATGAACTTTATTGGCATTGAAGCTTCATTCTACGGCCCACACTGATTTATCAGTTGGTGAAGCGCCCCTTTAGGGGGCGCCCAAACTATTACTTTAGTAATAACTCAGTGGCTCGGTTTTGCCCCAAAAGATTTTGTAGGAATAAATGGTGTATCCAATGATGGTTGGCAGTACAACAACAGCCCCCCAAAAAATCACCCACAATGACTCCGTAGCTGAAGCTGCCTCCCAAATAGTCATTCTGTCTACAACGATGTAGGGGAACATGCTGTAAGCGATTCCTAAAAACGCCAGGACAAAGATGGCTACACTTAGCGCAAAAGGAACCCAAACAGGAGCGGGCTTATTCTTCTGCATTTTTAACAAGTTCAAATCGATAAATATAAAACAAGCCAAGGTCAGAACCGGAAACGGCAGCAAGAAAAAGACATTGGGAAAGTTAAACCACTTTGCCGCAATCTCTGAACTAAAGAATGGTGTCGCTACAGAAATGATCCCAACACCTAGGGCTGTAAATAAGAGGCACTTTCTTGCCCAGCCTACTGCCTTTAGCTGTAACTCGCCAGAAGTCTTCATAATCAGCCAGCTAGCTCCCAATAAGGCATATCCAGCAGGCAGGCAAAGCGCCACGATGAAAGAAAATATCCAACCCAAGTATCCAGAGTCAAAACCAATCACTTCTCTACCAACCATCACCCCTTGAGATGCCGCGGCCAAGAAGCTGCCAAAAAAGAATAGAAAATTCCAGACTGACTTCTGACTCATATGTGCTTTTGCGCGAAAGTCAAAAGATACACCTCGTAAAATTAATCCAGCCAACATGATGCCCACAGGCAAATAAAGTTCTGTCAAAATAATTCCGTGGGCCATTGGAAAGGCAATCAAGAGAACTCCTACTCCGAGCACTAACCAAGTTTCATTAGCATCCCAAAAAGGACCGATTGATGAAATCATGATGTCCTTTTCTGATTCACTTGCCTGATTCAATAAGATGCCAACGCCCAAGTCGTATCCATCCAAAACAACGTAAGCAACCATTGCAATGCCCATGGCAACTAAAAAGAAAAGGGGTAACCAGCCAGAGGGTTCGTATAAATTAGGAATCATTCTTAAGCTCCTGCAATGCCGTTATTCAAGCCTGGTTTTTGCCCATCAATAACATGCACGGGGTGAGTTTGTCTTGCCAAATAAAAAACAACCCAGATATAAGAAACAATCAGTCCTAAATATAGCGCAAGGTACATCACGAGCGTGCCCAAAACCATATTGGTAGGCACTTTAGTAACCGCATCAGCAGTCTTTAGTACCCCACTCACCAGGTAAGGCTGCCTGCCTATCTCGGTGACATACCAGCCAGCAACCACACCTACCCAACCAGAAAAAGTCATCACACTGAGAGCCTTTAAGAGCCAGGCTGGCAGTTCTTTTCGTTTTCTTGTCAGATAAAACCCAACGCATGCGGTTAAGAGCATCAACATACCAATGCCGACCATAATGCGAAAAGCAAAGAAAATGGGCGCGACTGGTGGAGTTGCACCAGGGAAGGCATCCAAGCCCTTCACCTCACCCGCAAATGAGTGTGTCAAATATAAAGACGCGAGCTTTGGAATAGCTATTTCGTATTTATTGGCTTTGATGCTTTCATCGGGTATGGCAAATAAAACGGCAGGGGCGCCTTTTGTTGTCTCCCAAATTCCTTCCATTGCCGCCACCTTTGCAGGCTGATACTCGAGCGTATTTAGGCCATGCGAATCGCCAAGCACAATTTGTAGTGGAGTCAATACTATCGCCACACTCATTGCTAACTTGATCAGCACTCGATTACCAGAAAGATTGATGCCCTTCAAATATCGATAGGAAGAAATGCCTGCAATTAAAAATGTTACTGTCAAAAATGATGCTGTCATCATGTGCAAGAGGCGATAAGGCATCGAAGGATTAAAGACAATCTCAATCCAATTGGTCGCATGAGCTTGACCATTGATCATCTCAAACCCTTGTGGGGTTTGCATCCAAGAATCTAGGGCAATGATCCAAAATGCGGAAAGTGATGTGCCGAAAGCAACCAAAAATGTGGCGATAGTATGGGCTCTTTGAGAAACTCGTTTAGAGCCAAACAACATAATTCCTAAGAAAGTTGCCTCAAGGAAGAATGCCGATAAAACTTCGTAACCAAGCAAAGGCCCTGCAATGTTGCCTACCGTTTGCATATATCCAGGCCAGTTGGTTCCAAACTGAAAGCTCATCGTGATGCCGCTAACAACACCCAGGGCAAAGGTTAAGGCAAATATTTTGACCCAGAATTGATAAGCATCACTCCACACCGAGTCACCAGTTTTATTAAATTTAACTTTGAAATAAAAAAGCACCCACCCCAAAGCAATAGATATCGTTGGGAAAAGAATATGAAAAGTCATATTCGAAGCAAATTGAATTCTGCTCAAAATAAGCGTATCTAGCATTTTGTTGCCTCTTATTTTTAATGTACTTTTATTATGCTCTTTACCCTTCTGGCTTGCTGAGGCTGATTTAATAGACTTACCACGGCACCGCATGTCGTTTTAACGATATGCCCAAAATGAAAAAACCACCCGAAGGTGGTTTTAGTGTCTCCTCCAGCCAATAACAATCTGGGCATAGAATTTAAGGCCTCAATCTAACATCTATTAGCAGGCCCTGTATTGGCACTTACCCTTGATTACCAGTACTTAAAGGGCTTTTCAGCATCTACGTCACTGCCCAAAGCTCTCATACTCATATTGCAATGCGGGCAGGTAAGACCGTCCCACTCCGACAGATGATTACTTGAGTGGCAACTAGTGCAAACTGGCGGCATACTAATTTCAGTATTAATGCTCCCTGGATGAGCCACCGTATAAGCATCAATCGCTGCACAAGATTTGCAAACCATTGCCACCCTAGAAGAGTAAAGCCCAACCTCTCTGCCAATACCGCTAATGCATTCAAACCTACAAGAGCGGCACACAAATTTATATCTAGCCATAAATCTATCTCGCTAATTCTTTTTAGATTGAAGCGCCAATTTCTTCATGCGGGCATCTTGAATAAGCAACTGCCTTTCTTGATTGGCCACTCCAATGGTGATCTTTCTGGCAATAAGATCGGCATATACACCATCAATTTTTTTAAAGAAATCCTCGTAGACCGAAGTCTTTTCGGGACCTAAGCCCTCCAAAGCAATGGGACGACAGGAATTTGCTTCAGCTAAATAGCTTGTCAATGCCTTAGCCTGCTGATCAGTCAACTTTTCTGCAGAACTAAATAGAGCATTTGCATGAGGATTATTTCTGGTCACAGCGATAATTTGGGCGTCTACTAACAACGCGTCAGCACTTTGATTGCTACGCATAATGCAATCATTAAGTCGCTTGGCTACAGACCCCGACTGATCCGGAGTCTTTGCCGTCATTGATGATGGAGCCTTAGCAACTTGTACTGGATTATTGGGAGCAACGTTTGTCGCACACCCACTGAGGAGTGCAATTCCTATCAAACTTAATTTAAATATGTTTTTCATTTGATGGCCTATTAGTTATTGATAGACAAAATCGGCGCGGCGATTTTCTTTAAATGCCGCCTCTGTCTGAGCTGGGTTAACTGGCTTTTCTTTTCCAAAGCTCACCGCCTCTAACTGAGATTCACTGACGCCTTGGGCAATCAACGCTTTCTTAACGGCTTCCGATCGTTTTTGGCCTAAGGCTAAGTTGTACTCAGCGGTTCCGCGATCATCGGTATTGCCTTGAATGATCACAAAGGCTTTTTGTTTTTGAAATGCTTTTAAGTAAGAGGCATGTGCAGAGATTGTTGAAACATATTTTGGGTCTACGGTATAGCTATCAAACTCAAAATAGATTGAACGCTTGCCATAGACACTAGACTTCGGATCACCAATTGGGTCGTAAGTAGAAGAGCCTCCAGCATTAACAGTAGCGACGCCATTAGCGTCATCCAACTTAACGCTACTACAGGCGGAAACAAATAAAACCAATAATGCCAATGGCAATATTTTTACAAATTTATACATGATGAGATTTCCCAAATATGGCCACACCTAAGTAGCCAAATAGCAAAGAGACATGCCGCTAAAGCATGTCCCACCTAAGAAAATTAGGCTATAGCTTTGGGTGGTTTAAATGCTGAGTCTGGAAAGTTTTGTGTAAACAAAACTTCATTTGCCACAGCAAATTTATGCGCGGTCATTGATGGAAGAAAAACGGCAACTCTATTCTCGCTAATATTTGCCGTTACATGGCTCATGAGATACATGGTGTGAACCTGCTCTTTATCGTCGGCTGATTCAGAGCTGTTGTGTGCTTGCTGTGATACTGAAGCATTGCTATAGCTGCCAGCAAGCTCTGCCCGCTCAATTGCAGTCTGAATAAAAATACTTCCAGCTGCCGCCTTAAATGCAATCAAGAAGAGGCATATCAATAGTACGAGTGTTTTACTACGAAGCAGCATGGGCAAATTCTATACCCGATTTGTACATTTGTCGTTTTAAACAATGCCTACCGTGCAGGGCGGAGGATGTTTAACCCTAATTTTGATTACCGCTAGCTACTGAGCGCATGATTCTCAACAATTCAACATCATGGCTTGGAAGACCATCAAGCAGACCAACTAGATGCGGAACATCCTTAGCAATTTGATCACCCCCATAAAACCTTAAAGCCCAATTGGGAAACAATCTTTGGTCAATCTCATCGAGCTCAATTCGGTGCAGAATCTTATGGCGATAGTCTTTTTGAATTTTTCCCCAAATGAATAAAACATCTTTTCGCTTGCCCTCAAGAATCTGGGCAAAATGGCCATTCTCGTAGAACAGAGCGCCCGTAAGCTCATGATCTAAATTCCACTTACGCGCAACATCAAATAGATGTACTAGGCTTGAAAGGCCCATGTCATGAGTTGCTTTACTGATGTAGCTTAGCTCAACCAATTGATTTGGATCGTCAGCACTCACTTCTTCTCCCAGCCTCTAAAAATAAGTATAAAAACTAAAGTCAGTTTGTTCTTTTAGTCGCCAAGCTTAAATGGGCAATAACCCTATCGCCCAAAAATAACCCCCCCCCCCCGATGATGGTTTTGGTGTTTCTTGGCAGCCCGGGGCGGAATCGACTGAGGCAAAGAATGCCTAAATCAAACTAGATCCAGCATTCAACGACTTTCTATTGCGGATCTTCGCCATAATTCTGCTACTATTTTTGCAATACACATTAATAAAAAATACTGGGGACACAATCAAATGAAGTACTTACTTATAGCGCTTATGGCGACTGCATCTTTCTGCTCACAGGCTGGGACTGACATTGTTTATTCACCGCGCTCAGAAATCTATTCCATTCCAAGCCTAACAATCTCCGATAAGCAGTTTTTACTAGGGGACACGAATGGCAAAGAAGTAACTGTCAACGGCATACTCCGCTTTCCACCTAAGCCTGTTGGCCAAAAAATCCCCGTCATCTTCTTAGTACATGGCTCAAGTGGAATGGGGGCCAATATTGACTATTGGTCCAATCATTTCTTAGGGCAAGGCTACGCTACCTTCAGCATGGATGGCTTTACAGGAAGAGGCCTCACTGTTGTGGGTCCCAATCAAGCTCTGCTAGGTAGATTGAACCTAGCTCTTGATAGTTACAAGGCAATGGAAATCTTGGCTAAGCATCCACGCCTAGATTCCAATAAGTTTGTCCTGATGGGCTTTTCTAGAGGCGGACAAGCGGCTCTATTTGCTAGTGTGGAACGCTTTAATAAGATATGGAATAAGAGCGGTACCGTTTTTGCCGCACACATCCCGTTTTATGCTGACTGTGTGACAAGCTATATCAGCGATACCAAAACCACTGGCAAACCTATTCAACTACATCATGGCATTACTGACGACTACAACCCCGTAACTGCCTGTAGGGAGTATCTAGGTAAATTAAAAGCAGCCAACCAAAATGTAGAGATGTTTGAGTATGATTTTGGCCCGCATGCTTTTGATTCTCCGCTGGGGGCTATTCCGCCTGTAGCTTCAAAGGATGCTCAGACCGTTAGGTCTTGTAGGATTGTTGAAAAGACACCAGGTAATCTGATTAACACCCAAACCAACCAAGAGTTCAAATACTCTGATGCTTGTGTTGAGTTAAATCCACATGTGGGCAAAGATGATGACGCCACGCAAAAGTCAACTCGTGAAATTGATGCGTTCTTAGTAAATCTCTTTAAGAACTAGACTGGCCAAAATAAGGGGGTGGAAATGGTAATCCCCCCTTATTTAACCGAACCTAGAAGTAGAGTTAATTAAGCAACCATGGCCAGTCGCTGTTTCGGGGTAATGCCGCCCAATGCCATGTTTGGACGTTGATGATTGTATTTATACATCCATTGCGTTGCAAACTCTTGAACTTCGTTAATGCTTTCCCAATAATGTTGAGATAACCACTCATATCTGACGGTGCGATTAAAGCGCTCTACATAGGCATTTTGTTGTGGTTTACCTGGTTGGATGTGTTGTATGTGGATTTGATGCTTTGCGGCCCACTCCATCAGTCTGCCACTGACAAGTTCCGGGCCATTATCCGCTCGTATCACTGCCGGTTTGCCTCGCCAAGCAATGATTTGATCTAAGCTGCGAACCACTCTCAGATGGCAAGGAGAAGTCCACTTCAATACCTAAGGCTTCACGATTAAAGTCATCAATCACGTTAAAGAGGCGGATGGATCTGCCATCTTGTAACTGGTCATGCATAAAGTCCATCGACCAGACTTGGTTAATGCTCAGCGGTACCACCAACGCATCGGGTTTATCTCGCACTAAACGTTTTCGGGGTTTGATGCGTAGGTTGAGCTCAAGCTCGCGGTAAATCCGGTAGATGCGTTTGTGGTTCCATGTGTAGTTCT